>CAWDIY010000021.1:0-166227 GCA_963802455.1 uncultured Alphaproteobacteria bacterium
AGCCGCCGCCGATAATGTGTAGGGGTTCGAGTGTCATGCGCGCGCTATAGCAACCAAGCATCCTGCCGGATAGAGACGGCGCGCAACTCTCCGGCATACATTAAGAAAACTGGCGTTGAGCGCCTACTTTGCAGCCGCCATTCCGGTGAGTTTATCGAGCGCGCCGGTCATGGCTGCAAAAGCCTCGTCCGCGCCAGCAACGGCATAACGGGACTTGAGGTCGGCGGGGTCCTCATATCCAAGTTTGGTTTTGCCGGCTTCTTCCCAAATCAGAACCCGGATCGGCAGGTCGAGACCGGCCCGGCGGTCCGCAGCGATAATCGGCGTGCCGATCTTTGGGTTGCCAAACATCACAAGAATGGTTGGCTCAAGCGCCATGCCTGCCGCCTTGGCGCCTGCGGCATGGTCCACCCGCGCAAAAACCTTTGCGCCTGCCTTTTCTATGGCGGCGACCAGCTGGTCGGCGGTCTTGCTTGCGTCATTCGCACTCTCTTTGACGATCCAGTCGCCGGCGATGGCAGAGTGGGAAGCAAGTGTGAAAAGTGTGGCGAGAATGAACTTGTGCATGTCAAACCTCCAATGGCTGCCCGGCCATGATCATGCTGTACGCGTCGATTCTGAGGCAAGTTCTGTCAATTAGCCGTGAGCCCGCCGTGACAGACCCGCGAGGCGAAAAAAAACGCCTGCAGCGGGAGGGGCTGCAGGCGCTTTATGCTTTGGCTGAAAACTGGGAGGAGGAGTGTTTTCAGCCGTTAGACGCGGGGAACCTGGGAGGAGGACGTCCCTGCGAATTCTTACTTGACCGCTGAGCGGGCTACGCTGCGGATGTCGGCGCGATTGATGCCGAGGTCGGCGAGGTCGCGGTTCGACAGACGGTCGAGTTCGGACAGCGTGTTGCGGTATGTGCGCCAATTCTTGTAGCTGCGTGCAATGTTCATTTTGTTTTTCCTTTCGAGGGCGCCTTTTGAAATGGGAGGATTTCAGCGGGCTGGACTTTGGCGGATTTTGAACCGCCGTGATGTGTGAGCTTAGCGGGCGGCCGACTTCATGGCGATGAAGGGGATGTCGCCGCGGCTGATGCCGAGATCGTTCAGCTCACGAGAGTTAAGGCGTCCGAGCTCAGCGACTGTTTCACGGTAGCGGCGCCAGTTATTGTATGCACGTACGATGTTCACTTTGGTTTTCCTTTGACTTCGAATCTGTTTCGGCCTGCATCGACCGTTGACCAATACGTAAGACAAATACCTCGAATTTTGCAGGGTGAGATTTTGCATGGCTGCAATGCGAATTGTGCAACGCACAATTAACGGCTGTTAATTATTGCGCCGCACAAGTGCCCCAATTCGGCGCGATTCGCCTTCGTGTTGCCCAATTACGCATTGTTTTTGCTAAATTTTTAGGCAAGTGTGGTTTCCTTTGGGTCATTAGGGTTCTTTCGCTACGCAGCATACTCAGTTGCAACCCTGATTCGCATTTGGTGTTGACGCCAGGATGGTCGTCAACTTGCCCGGGCCACGAACTCGCTTTCGCGCTGTTCACCGTTGCAACACGCCGGATGCCGGCGCAGAATGTGCAGGCGAGCATCTTTGGAGTGCGGTGAGATGGGGCTCTTCGTCTCTGTGAACAAGGATATTGAGCGCTGGGTGGCAGGGGGACTGATTGACCGCGCAACCGCAGACCGGCTCGGCATGGAACTTGCGAACCGTCCTGGCAGATTCGGACTGGGCGCTGTGCTTGGCGTATTCGGCGCGATCCTGCTTGGCGCGGCGCTGTTAAGCTTTGTCGCCGCCAACTGGCAGGAGATACCTCGGCTGGCGCGCGTGTTTCTAATTCTTGTCACAATCGTCGCCGGGTATATCGGCGGCGCGTGGCGGGCGGGCAGGGGCGACACGGTCTTTTCAGCGACGCTCTATCTTATCGCCGCCATTGCCTATGGCGGCGGCATCGCGCTGGTCGGGCAGATGTATCATTTGTCCGGCGATATGGCGAGCGCGGCGCTGGTCTGGAGCGCTGCGACGCTTGCGGCGGGATTTCTGCTTCTGTCCGGCAATCTTGCCGCCATGGCCGCCATTGTCGGATTGACCTATGTGATTGCCGCGCTTTCCGAAGCGTCATTTCACAGCGCGCACTATGTCTGGATCACGCCGCTGATTGCAGCTGGCGCGGCTCTCATTGCGCGGCTGACACATACGCGGTTTGGACTTCATGCCGCGACATGGCTGTTCCTGGGCATGTTCGTGGTGCTGCGCATTGAGAGAGATGTTGAAGATCTGGACCTGATGTTTGCGCTCGCGGGCACGGCGCTGTTTCTGGCATTTGCCTGGTTTGACGATCTCGTTGAGAAGTTTACCCATTTCGTTCACGCCCTGCAGTTCTATGCCTTGTTGGTGGCGCTCGCCGGTTTTGCCGCGCTGCAGGCCGATTCCTATGGAGAAAGCATGAGTTTGAAGATCATTCTGGGCATCGCGGTAATCTGTCTTTCCATCGCAGCATTGGCCCTGAAGGGGCGCGAGAACGGGCAAGTGCGCGCGATCGCCTATCTCGCTTTTGCCGGTCAGGTGCTTTTCCTTGCCTTTGTCACCATCGGCTCGATCATGGATACAGCGTTGTTCTTCCTCTTGATCGGCATTTTTGTCATCATCATCGCCTTTCTCGTGGTGCAGCTCGAAAAGCGGTTCAATGCGCCGCCGACGGGAGAAGCGTCATGATTGACTTCCTGCGCGCTCATAAAATGTCGGCGGCAATTCTTGCAGCACTGATTCAATGCGGCGTCCTTGTCTATATGATCCAGAGCCGCGCCTCGATCCTGCGCAGCGGCACGGAGGTGGTTCTGAAAACCGAACCCGTCGACCCGCGCGACCTTTTGCGCGGCGACTATGTGACGCTTGGCTATTCGATTTCCAGCTTTACGGCGGCTGAACTTGGAGCGGGCATCAGCTCTGAACTGGACAAATCAGCGCAGGTTTACGTTGCGTTGAAAAAAGGTGCGGACGGCATCTGGGGCAAGAGCCGCATCTCAGCCGCGCCATTCACTGATTTGCGGGCGGATGAAGTTTTGATCAAGGGACGCACACAGTTACGGTTCTCGAGGGGGAGCACCGACGGACTGCGGGTTAACTACGGCATAGAGCGCTTCTATGTGCCGGAAGGCGAGGGCGGGGCCATTGAAGTGGAGCGCAACGAAAGACGCATCGACGCCGTCATCATGGTCAATGCCAGCGGCAAGGCGCAGATGAAGCGGCTGCTGGATGCGGGCGTTTCTCTATATGAGGAACCGCTTTACTGAGGAGGCCTGCCCGACGCCGGCCTTGCCGCTGATTGCTAAAGGATGGTGCGACCAATGGATATGCGCGCCGAATATTCGTCCCGCCGCGGAGTGCAGTCAAGGCTTCTGCAGGCCCGGACGCTTGATGAATGCCCAATGGCAACTTCTTCCCACTGCCTCGGCGATGCCGCAGTTGAATTTGCACCCTTGCTCCATTTGCCCGGTTGTGCGTAAACTCAATTCGGGCGCAGAGATTTGATGTTCATTGCAACCCCTTCAGGGAGTTCGTTCATGGCCAAAGTCCCAACCCCTCCGCAATTTGTCTGTCTTGCATTCGATGGTTCCAATGAGCCCGAATTCTGGAACACAACCCGGACGTTCGCGGCAAGCGCGGGCGTGCGCTTCACCTATTTCGTCAGCGGCGTCTATTTCCTGCTCACCGCCGACAAGAACGATTACATCGATGCCCTCGGCCGGCCCGGCAAGAGCAATATCGGCTTCGGCGGCACGCTGGACATGATGAAACAGCGGCTCGAGCAGGTGCGGCTGGCGATGAAGGAGGGCCATGAGATCGGCTCTCACGCCATCGGGCACTTCGACGGCGCGAAATACACCTTTGCCCAATGGGACAAGGAGTTCGCACAGTTCACGCACATCCTGTCGAACGTCTGGCAAAGATACAACAAGGCGGCCGAGCCCGCCGGATGGAAAAACTATTTCGCCAAGGAGGTGTCGGGCTTCCGCGCGCCGTACCTGGCGGTCGGTGACCGCAAGGCGCTGTGGAAGACATTCGCCAAGCACGGCATGGATTATGACACGAGCCTCGTCAACAACATGAACTATTGGCCGCGGCAGATCGACGGCGTCTGGAACTTTCCGCTCGCCATGATCAAGGTGGCGGGAACAGCCAAGACAACGCTCAGCATGGACTATAATTTCCTTGTCTCGCAGTCGGGCGGCAAGGACGGACCCAAGGAGAAATGGAAGGAATACGAGGACCAGATGGTCCAGAGCTACGTCCAGTATTTCAACAGCAACTACCATGGCAACCGCGCGCCGGTGCATATCGGGCACCATTTCTCGCAGATGAACGGCGGCGCCTACTGGCGGGCCATGCAGCGCATCGCCCGCTATGTGAAGAAGCAGCCGGATGTCATCTGCGGCACCTACAAGGAGCTTCTGGCCTTCGTCGTGAAAAACAAGAATCTCCTGAACGACTATCAGGCGGGCAATTTCGACAAGCCGGCCGCTCCAAGTGCGCCCCGGTCCCTCGCGCCGGATGAGTTTGCCGTGAGCGTGCCCAAGGCGTTCACGGTCAGCCAGGCGCGGCTGGATCAGGTCCAGGCAAAGAAGAAGACGGCGAAATCAACAGGCTGCTGTGCCGGTTAGAGCACCAGTTGTTTAAATGGAATCACTTTTGCGGTCGCCGACACAAATACGTCATTCCGGGGCCGCGAAGCGGAACCCGGAATCCAGAGTGGCGAAGAGCGAAGTTTCGCTCCTGCGCAGACCGGGTTTCAGCCAGCCAAACCACCCGTTTCAGTCCACTTGCCAGCATCCCATCTCTGGATTCCGGGTTCCGCTTCGCGGCCCCGGAATTGTCTGATGAAACTATGCCATAAAGGCTTGTCACGGGCCGGGCGGCCGCCCGGCCCGTGACGCGGCGGACCGGCCGTCCCGGAATTGGGCTTGCACCCGTCGTCATCATGGTCGTCCGCCGCTTTTTCATCAACGCTTGCTGAGTTGAGGGGGCCACTTTGCGTCACGCAAACGCCCGCAGACAATCCCAAGCTCCATGAGGATAACCCATTATGCCCGATCATCCAAATCCATTCCGCCGTTTTATCGGCTGCGATGTTGGCAAGGCCAGCCTCGTCTTTTTCGAACCCGGCAATGATTGCACGCAGACCATTGCCAACCGCAGGGCCGACATCGAGGCGTTCGCAGGCACGCTCGACGCTCAATGTCTCCTCGTGTGCGAGGCGACCGGCGGCCATGAAGCGCTCCTGCTTTCGGTGCTGTCGGATCAAGCAATACCGGCCCACCGCGCCGACGCCCGCAAGGTCAAGGCCTTCATCCGCTCCTTTGGCATTCTGGGCAAAAGCGACGACATTGATGCGCGCCAGCTCTGGAACTACGCCAAAGAGCGACACGCCAGCCTGCCCCTGTGGCGGGAGCCCGGTCAAAATAGTCAGAAACTTCAAGCGCTTGTCCTGGCCCGCCAAGATATGGTCGCTGACCGGGTCGCCTGGACCAACCGCCTCAATGCGCCGGGGGCCGGGCACGCCGGAACCCATTTCGAAGCGGTCCTGACCTGCATAAGGGAACAGATCGCCGCCATCGAAGCCGCCATCGCCGCACTCATCAAGGACACGGCGCAGCTGCGTCAGGCCGAACAGGTGCTCAGCGACATACAAGGCATCGGCGCAACAACCGCCGCAACCTTGCTTGCCCTCATGCCCGAACTCGGCTCGCTCGACCGGCGCAAGGCCGCCGCGCTGGCGGGCGTTGCCCCGCACCCAAAACGAAGCGCCACCACAGTCGGCTACCAGCGCACACGCGGCGGGAGACCGCAGGTCAAAAAGGCACTGTTCCTCGCCGCCATGAGCGCCAGCAAATGCAACCCGCAGCTCAGGCCAACCTACGAGCGCCTGATCAAAGACGGTAAAAAGCCCATGGTCGCCCTCACCGCAGTGATGCGAAAACTCATCGTCATCGCCAACGCAAAACTGCGCGACGCCTTCCAGACGGCACCGCCTGTCAACTGAGTTGATGACGGCAAGAGTGAATGCGTCCGCCAAAGTGACCGCATTTTAGCACCCGCCGCTTAAAAATCCGACGGAACGCAGATCAGTCCCGAGCGGTATTTCAGCGATGCCGTCCAGCGCGGGCCGCCGCCGGGGGCCAGCGGATTGAACTTCGAGAATTCGATGTTCTCGATCGAGTTCATCTGCCGCATGGAATGCGCCTCTATGACGTCGCCCTTGCGGCCGGGAAACACGTGATAGCCGGCGTGCGCGGTGGCAACCCAGATCGGCACGCTCTTGAACGCCGCCGGCGGCGTCTTGTTGAAGCCCACCAGCTTGGTGGCGTTATCCACCACCACGTCATAATACATGCCCTTGTTAATAGAGCTTGCATAGCGCAGCGCGTGGCCTCCCCATTCGGGCCTCCAGCTGCCGCTCGTCTTTGGCGGATTGAGCCGCTTGTCCTCGGCGTCCCATTCCGCATTCTTGCTGGGATCGGGGTTCCAGTAATAGACCTTCCACCCAAGCTGCCGCATCATGCTCTGCAGATCGGTGCCGTAATATTTTTGGCCGATTTTGAGCTGGTTGTTGATCTTCACCCATGTGTTGTGCATGCCCGTGGCGTCAAAGCCGCGCGCCAGAGCGTGCATTGCAAGTGTCACGCAGGCGGTCGCCACCTGCTGATCCGCCAGAAAGGCCGGCTTTCCAAACTTCCTCAGCTGCTCGATGCGCAGCGCCTTGGTGCTGTGCTCCGGCTTGCGGTTGCCGTAATATTTCGAGACGCCCCACTGCTTGAAGAACTTGATATGGTCGTCAAAGGTGAAATCAAGAAACCCCGCAGCCGCATCGGAAAATGCCGGGAGCGAGTTCCGGTGCTGGGTTTTCTCCGCCGGTGTGAACATATTGCTGGGCACAGCCATGGCTTCCCTCCAAAGTTATATTTACCCCGGGTTGACTATACGTCAGGTTCTGGAAAAACAAAAGGCTCCGCACAGGACAGACCCGGCTATAGGCGCGCCGCAGCCTGACCGCATATTATGGTGACGCGGTGGAGCGCGCACGCGGCCTTCCCCGCCACCACGCCCCGTTTCCGGTCTGGTCATTGAGGGGAAGTCCAGGGCGTGTGGTCCTGCCGAAGGAACTTACCTATTTGGGTGTGGCTCGCCACACGCCCTGAAACGGCTTTTTGCCCGGGCTGGCGCATGTAACGCTTTCGGTGAGAGCGTGCGAAGGCCAGGAGGGACATGGCTGAGGGACTCCGCCCGCCGGGATAACCACACCCGGCTGCCATAGGCCGCCCGCCCTCCCGAATGCCGGTTGATCACCCGGTCCCATGAGGGCAGCGGGGAGAATGTAACCCAGCATTCAGGGGCGGGGATAAAATGACGTTTTTATTTCTGAGAAAAATTATAAGCCATTGATTTTAAATGAAACTATTTTCTGAAGCGAAAATTCATTCCCCCATTTTTCAAAAGCTTTTCTGAGGAGACAGGTCCGAAGGAGGCGCAGCGGGTGTTTGACCTGGCTTGTCCTGCTTCGCTCGCAAGAGCGAGCTACGCAGGATGGGGCGCCTTATGCTGCGCCAATTACTTCCTTGCAGGATTAGGCACCCGATCCTGCGTAGCTCCGCAGGAGCGAAGCAGGACAAGCCACCCCCACCCGGCCGCTCCGTATCCATCGGACCCTTCCGCCCCCGGTGACTCCGGCGGCGCTTGCCACCGGGAGTGGCGGGCGGCATAGTTGCTGCCATCCGGGGGAATCGCATGAGCCAATTGCTCGTCAATCAATTCTTGAACGATCTTGACCGCTACAAGAAATTCTCCGGCTCGCTCAATGAAGGCGTGATTTCCGAAGCGTTCAAGGACCTGCTCAAAGGCTGGGCGCGGCAGGCGAACCTGCATTTCATCAACCAGTATGACATGCAGAGCCCGCAGAAGAATCTGATCCGGCTGGACGGCGCGGTGCTGCATGACCTGCGCGTGCCGCTCGGCTATTGGGAGGCCAAGGACACCAAGGATGATCTGGAAGAGGAAATCCGCAAAAAGTTCCTGAAGGGCTATCCGCAAGACAATATCATTTTCGAAAACTCCGAAACCGCTGTGCTTATTCAGAACCGCAGTGAAGTCATGCGCTGTTCGATGCTGGACACGGGCAAGCTGCTGCGGCTGGTGACGCGGTTCTTTGGCTATGAGCGCAAGGAGATCGAGGATTTCCGCAAAGCCGTCGCGCAGTTCAAGCAGGATATTCCGGCGGTGCTGGAGGCCCTGCGCGAGAAAATCGATGCGGCCTATTCCGGCAATGCGGAGTTCAAGAAAGCGGCGGACAAGTTTCTTGCCCATGCGAAGGACACGATCAATCCGTCAATCGTGGAAGCCGACATCCGCGAAATGCTGATCCAGCATATTCTGACGGAGGAGATTTTCGCGCATGTCTTTGACCAGGGCGACTTTCACCGCGACAACAATATCGCCAAGGAGCTTTATGCGCTGGAGGCGAAGTTCTTCACGGGGCAGTTGAAGCGCGAGACGCTGAAAGGGCTGGAGACCTACTACGCCACCATCCGCTCCAACGCCGCGCTGATCACCAGCCATGCGGAAAAGCAGACCTTTTTAAAGGTGATCTACGAGAATTTCTACAAGGTCTATAACCCGAAAGCCGCCGACCGGCTGGGCGTGGTCTATACGCCGAACGAGATTGTGAAATTCATGATCGAAGGGGCGGACTGGCTGTGCAGCAAGCATTTCAACAAATCGCTGATCGACCGCGATGTTGAAATCCTCGACCCGGCCACCGGCACCGGCACGTTCATCTGCGAGCTGATCGAGCACTTTCGGGGGCAGCCGGACAAGCTGGCGCATAAATACAAGAACGAGCTGCACGCCAACGAAGTGGCGATCCTGCCCTATTATGTGGCGAACCTGAATATTGAAGCGACGTATGCGGCGGTGAGCGGGCAATATGCCGAGTTTCCGAACCTGTGTTTTGTCGACACGCTGGATAATGTCGCGGGCCTCGGCATCCGCGCCGGCTATCAGGCCGACATGTTCGCCGGCCTGTCGGAGGAAAATATCGAGCGGGTGAAGCGGCAGAACAAGCGCAAGATTTCGGTCGTGATTGGCAATCCGCCTTATAACGCCAATCAGGCCAACGAGAACGACAACAACAAAAACCGCGAATATAAGCGCATCGATGAGCTGATAAAATCCAGCTACGTTCGGCTGTCAAACGCACAAAAAACAAAACAATATGACATGTTTGTACGGTTTTTTCGATGGGCGACTGACCGGATGCACGATGACGGTGTATTGGTTTTCATCACGAACCGTAAGTTTATAGATGGCCATAACTTCGATGGATTCCGCAAAAGTCTGCGCGAAGAGTTTGAGGAGGTATACGTCATCGATTTAGGCGGCGATTTCAAATTAAAGAATGTCGGTGGGGGCGGCAACGTCTTTGGCATTGGCACGGGAGTGGCAATTAGCTTTTGCGTCAAAAAGCGAAAAGGAAAAGCGAAACCTTCCGGTTTGATACGATACGCCTTCCCACCATCAGCAAACAAGGACGACAAGCTTTCTTGGCTGCAATCGTATCAAATGGGAGCAGTCCGTTGGCAAAAGATCGATCCAGATGAACATGGTTTTTGGGTAGACTTGCCAGATATCGAGTTTTCCACTGAAATTGCGATTGCGTCAAAGCAGGTAAAATCGCGTAAAAAGGGTATCAAGAGTCAAGCAATTTTTCAAACTTTCGCACTGGGAGCGTCTACAAACCGAGATTTATGGGTATATGATTTCAGTCAAACCAAACTGAAGGAGCGGATTGATTTTCTTGGAGATTACTACTCCGCGGCAAGCAATACGGCGGGGTTTGATACTGCGATAAAGTGGTCAAGAAACCTCAAACGACGAAGTGCGTCAGGTGAGTTCCACAAAATCGAAAACCCAATTCGTGTTGCGTCTTATAGACCTTTCGTTGCCAAGTTTCTCTACAATTCAAATATCTACGTTGACGAAAGGGGTGCGATTCCTATCTTTTTTCGAGACGAGCAGAATCAAGTAATTTGCTTCACGGACCCATCGGCGCAAAAGCCATGGATGACAATCGCAACGATACAAATCCCAGATTTGCATTTGGTTGGCTCTGGTGCAGGGACAGTTTGTCTTGGCCGCTACCGCTACACCAAGTCGGGCGAGCGGGTGGACAATATCACCGATTGGGCGCTGAAGCGGTTTGAGGCGGCGTATGGCGGTGACTCCCTCCCCCTTGTGGGGAGGGGCAGGGGTGGGGGTCGCGAGCGGAGCGAGCCAACGAAAGACTCTTCCAATGGCGCGGCGGGCGAAAAGTCGAAAGCTCGGAGCGAGGCGCCCCCACCCCTAACCCCTCCCCACAAGGGGGAGGGGGACTCCTCCATCACCAAGGACGCCATTTTCCACTATGTTTATGGCGTGCTGCATGACCCGCTCTACCGCGAAAAATACGCCATCAATCTGAAGCGCGAGTTTCCGCGCATTCCGTTTTATCCGGACTTTTGGAAATGGGCGGAATGGGGCGAAAGGCTGATGGCGCTGCATATCGGCTATGAGAGCGTCGAGCCTTGGCCGCTGCAGCGGCTCGACATTCCCGACATGAAAGCGCGGGCGGCGGGCGTTTCGCCGAAAGCCATGCTGAAGGCGGACAAGGACAATGGCATCATCCGCCTCGATACGGAGACGCAGCTCTCCGGCATTCCGAAAGAAGTCTGGGACTATAAGCTCGGCAACCGCTCGGGGCTGGAATGGATACTCGACCAATACAAGGAGAAGACGCCGAAAGACCCGACCATCCGCGAAAAGTTCAACACCTACCTCTTCGCTGACTACAAGGAGAAGGTCGCGGACCTGCTGATGCGGGTGACGCGGGTGAGTGTGGAGACGGTGGCGGTGACGGAGGCGATGAAGGAGGCGAAGCGGTAGGCTGTTCAAGAAGGTCTTTCCGGATATGGCGAACCTTTTGCCGGAGGATGAGGCCCGGCAATATTGCCTAAAGTTCGATGAGGAATGGGAGCGGCTGATGGCGGCGTGAGGGTCCTGCTTCGCTCCTTCGGAGCTTCGCAGGATGGGGTGCCTCATTCTGCACCGTCGTGTTTGTCTGCGCCATCGTTTTTGCTGTCGCAGAATTCAGCACCCCATCCTGCGAAGCTCGAAGAGCGAAGCAGGACCGGCACCCCCCATTTTCCCTTTGCGCTCCCAACTTTGAATGATATAGACGCGCGACTTTCGGCCCGGCCGGATGTGCGGGCGTGGCGGAATTGGTAGACGCACTGGATTTAGGTTCCAGCGCTGTAAGGCGTGGGGGTTCGAGTCCCTCCGCCCGCACCAGAATTTAAGAAAAGCGCGGGTTCGCCTTGCGCCCTGAATTAAGGGCAGGCGCGAAGCAGTGAATTGAAGGTTTTAAAAATGCAGATCACGGAAGTATTGAACGAAGGCCTCAAGCGCGGCATCAAGGTTGTCGTCCCGGTCAAGGACATGGAGCAGCGCCTGTCCGAAAAGCTGGCGGACGCCACCGGCAAGGTCAAAATCAACGGATTCCGTCCGGGCAAAGTGCCGGTCTCGCATGTGCGCAAGCTTTACGGCAAATCTTTTATGGCCGAGCTGGTCAACGAAATCATCAATTCCTCGGCCAAGTCCATCCCGGCGGACCGCGGCGAAAAAGCCGCGATGCAGCCGGACATCGAGATGACCGAGGACGAGAAAGAGGCTGGCGAGATTCTTGAAGGCAAAGCCGATTTCATCTTCTCGATCAATTACGAAGTGCTGCCCAAGATCGAAATCGCCGACATTTCCGCTATTAAAGTCACCCGCCCCATCGTTGAGATCAGTGATGAGGAAGTGGAAACGCAGGTCAAGGTCGTCGCAGACTCTGCCCGCACCTTTCAGACGAAGAAGGGCAAAGCCGCCAATGGCGACCGCGTCACGCTCGATTATCTCGGCAAGGTGGACGGCGTGCCATTCGACGGCGGCAAGGACGAGGACGCCAAGCTGACGCTCGGCTCCAACCAGTTCATTCCCGGCTTTGAAGAGCAGCTGGTCGGGGTCAAGGCGGGCGACGAGACGCAGATCAAAGTGACGTTCCCCAAGGATTACGGCGCCGCCAATCTTGCCGGCAAGGAAGCGACGTTTGACATCAAGGTCAAGGAAGTCGCCGCCGCCGATGAGCTGGTGATTGACGACGAACTGGCCAAGAAGCTTGGCATCGAGTCCGCCGAGCGCCTGCGCACCGTCATCCGCGAGCAGATCGAGAGCCAGTACGGCACGCAGACGCGCCAGAAGGTCAAGCGCCAGCTGCTCGACGCGCTGGATGCCGCCTACAAGTTCGAATCGCCGTCGAAGCTGATTGACGCCGAGTTCAACAATATCTGGACGCAGATCACCCGCGAGCTGGAGCAGGCCGGCCGTTCCTTCGCCGACGAGGAGACGACGGAGGAGGCGGCCAAGGAAGACTACCGCAAACTCGCCGAGCGCCGCGTGCGCCTCGGGCTGGTGCTTTCCGAGATCGGGCAGAAGTCCGGCGTTGAAGTTTCCGAGCAGGAATTGCAGCGCGCGCTTTACGATCAGGTCCGCCGCTATCCGGGCCAGGAACAGCAGATCTATGACTTCTTCAAGGGCAATCCCGACGCGGTAGCGGGCCTGCGCGCCCCGATCTTCGAGGAGAAGGTCGTTGACCAGCTGCTCGGACAGGTGAGCGTCACCGATGTCGTGGTCACCAAGGAAGTTTTGATGGCGGACGATGAGGAGGCGGAAGCGCCCAAGGCCGAGAAGCCCAAGGCCAAGGCGAAAGCCAAAAAGGCCGCCGCTGAATAATACGGCTTATGAAAAAAACAAAAAATCAGCCGCCTCCGGGCGGCTTTTTTGTCTTTCCCAGCCTTTTCGCGGCGGCTTTCGGCGCTAGTTTCACTTCGAAGCGAGGTGAAGAATGGGAAAATACCTGATCTATGGCGGCGCGGGCGGCATTGGCTCGGCCATTGCGCGGCGCTTGGCGAAAAGCGGCCATCAGCTGCATCTGAGCGGGCGAGATGCGGGCAAGCTTGAAACGCTGGCGGGGGAGCTGGGTTGCGGCTTCACCAGTGCTGATGTGCTGGAACCCGGCGCAATCGAGAAAGTCACGCAGGAGGCAGGCGTAATTGACGGGCTGGCCTTTGCCGTGGGCTCGATCAACCTGAAGCCATTGGCGCGGCTGTCGGATGCCGACTTTCTCAATGATTTCAGACTGAACGCTTTGTCAGCTGCGAAGGCGGTCCAAGCGGCGCTGCCCGCCTTGAAAGCAGGCTCGGGAACAGGCTCCGTGCTCTTGTTTTCCTCAATCGCGGTGGCGCAGGGCTTTGCAATGCATGGCTCAATCTCCATGGCCAAAGGCGCCGTGGAAGGCTTAACGCGGGCGCTCGCCGCCGAACTCGCCCCAAAAATCCGCGTCAACGCCATCGCGCCAAGTCTGACAGAAAGCGAAATCGCCAAGGCGATCACGTCAAATCAAGCCCTTTCCCAAGCCGTCGCCGCGCTGCACGCCCTGCCGCGCATCGGAGCGGGGGAGGACATGGCCGGGATGGCGGAAGTCTTGCTGACGGACGCGGGGAGCTGGATCACCGGGCAGGTGATTGCCATTGACGGCGGCAGGTCGCGGGCGCGGACGAAGGGTTAGTCTTCTTCCTCAGTCTGCTTTCCGGGCTTTGCAGTGGGTGGATGGAAGGTGTAACCAGTCTCCACCGCCTTTAGGCCGAACTTCTCCCGCACCTTGTCCATCGCCCCTTCCGCCTTGGCGCGTTTTGTGGCCTGAACGTCGATCAGGTCCATCGGGTCAGCGCGGCCGGGATCTGACAGGTCGGCAACGCCGATGCCGATCAGCCGGTATTTCGTCCCGTCGATTTCCTTCTCCAAGAGGGCAAGGCCCGTGCGGAAAATCCGGTCGGCGAGCTGCGTTGGATCGGCCAGCGCGCGGTTGCGGGTGCGCAGCTTGAAATCATGCGATTTGAGCTTCAGAACCAGGGTGCGCCCCGCATGTCCGCCCTTTTTCAAGCGCCTTGAAACCTTCTCCGAGAGATTACGGAGAATGGGCGCAAGCTCTTCCAAATGTGACAGGTCTTCAAAGAACGTCGTCTCGGAAGACACTGTTTTCAATTCGCTTTCCGGGTTGACGCGGCGCGTGTCGAGGCCGCGTGACAGGCGGTAAAGGCGCTGGCCCATCGTGCCGTAGGCCTTCATCAGCCGCGCCTCGTCCATGCTCTGCAACTGACCGATGGTCTGGATATTGTCGCGCGCCAGCGTCTCGTTGAACGCTTTGCCGACGCCCCAGATTTTCGACACCGGCTGGCGCGCCAGAAACTCCACCGCCTCGCCCTGGCCGATTACCGAAAAGCCGCGCGGCTTTTCCATGTCTGACGCCATTTTGGCGAGGAATTTGCAATAGGACAGGCCGACCGAAACCGAAACGCCCAACTCACCTTCAATGCGCTTGGCAAAACGGCCCAGCACCATGGCCGGCGCGTCGTGATGCAGCCGCTCAGTGCCGGAAAGATCCAGAAACGCCTCATCGATGGAGACCGGCTCGACCAAAGGGGTGAGGGAAAGCATCAGATTGCGGATTTCCCGGCCAACCTTGACATATTTTTCCATGTTTGGCCGAATCACAATCGCCTCAGGACACAGCTTCAGCGCCTTGAACATCGGCATGGCGGATTTGACGCCGTGGATGCGCGCGACATAACAGGCGGTGGAAACCACTCCGCGCTTGCCTCCGCCGATAATAACCGGCTGGTGCAAGAGCGCCGGATTGTCGCGCTTTTCCACCGAGGCGTAGAACGCGTCACAGTCGATATGGGCGATGGAAAGCTGATCCAGCTCGGCGTGCGCCGCAAGGCGGGGGCTGCCACAAGAAGTGCACCGCTTCTGCGCGCTCGTCTGCTTGGTGAGACAATCGCGGCAGAATCCGAAGGGCAGGCGGTTGACTTCTTCGGTCATGGATGGAACATATATGGAACAAATGCAGGATTCCAGTTGTTTTACCGGAGGCGCGGATGACTGTCACAGATATTCGCTTTGAACCCCTGACGCCGACGCTCTGGCCACTGTTCGAAGCGCTGTTCGGCCCAAGCGGCGCCTGTTACGGATGCTGGTGCACCTATTTCCGCCTCAGGCCAAAGCAGCGGCAGGAATTCAGCAATGGTGACAAACGCGAAGTGATGCATAAGCGGGTTGATACCGGCCCGCCGCCCGGCCTGCTGGCGCTGACGGGTGATTTGGCCATCGGCTGGATGCAGATCGGCCCGCGCGCCGATGTTCCTGAGTGGAACAATCCGGGGCGTTCGTCGTCGCCGATGGAAGACGGGCCAGCGTATGACCCCGGCATATGGGCTGTCTCCTGCTTCTTCTTCGCCTCCAAAGAGCGCGGCAACGGACTGTCGCATCCAATGCTCGCGGCCGGCATTGAACTTGCCCGCTCAAGCGGCGCGCGGTTTCTTGAGGCCTCGCCGATGGACAAGGCCAAGCAGTCGAAATCAATTGGGCTGTTCGTGGGGTCGACGCGCGTGTTCGAAAAGGCCGGTTTCAAGACCCTGGCAACAAGAAAGGAGGGGCGTCCGCTGATGCGGCTTGTTCTGTAAATTGAACTATTTCAAGCAGTTGCGAGGATTTACTGAGAAAAGTCATTGCCGCCGGGCAGGGCGGTAATGGCGGCTTGAAGCGATTGCGGCGGCGTATCTGTCGCTTCGCAGAAGGCTAACAGTGTCGGTTCATGCGCGGTGAAAAACTTGAGAACACCCGCGAAAAAGTGCGGTTCCCTGGCAGCTTCGCGGATTTGCGCGGCGTCGATGCCGGTCAAAGCTAGAAACCGCTGCATGAGGTCGGGCGTGTTGGAAAGATAGCCAAGCGCGTCAATGGCCAGAGACTGTGCCGCCTCAAGTGACATCTTCTCGGTCGGCCTTGGGTCGCGCAGCGGCATTTTAGTCTCTTAATTGTGATTTGGGTTCGGAAATTGCGTCTTGTTTTGCGCGGCGTCTTTGCCTTTTGTCAATCATATCGGCGTAACAGAAATCCAACGCGCGCTTCCGGATGTGAGTCCGGAACGCGCATTTCAGGAAAGTGACATGGCTAAACGTGTCTTGATCGTCGAGGACAATGAGCTGAACATGAAGCTCTTCCGCGACCTGATCGAAGGGTCGGGCTATGAGACAATTCGCACCCGCAACGGTTTGGAGGCGCTGGATCTGGCCCGCGCGCACCAGCCTGACCTTATCCTGATGGATATTCAACTGCCGGAGGTTTCCGGACTTGAAGTGACCAAATGGCTCAAGGAAGACGACAAGCTGCGTTCCATACCCGTCATCGCCGTCACCGCCTTCGCCATGAAGGGTGATGAGGAGCGCATCCGCTCCGGCGGCTGCGAGGCCTACATTTCCAAACCAATTTCGGTGAAGAGCTTCATTGAAACGATAAAATCCTATTTGGGCGACGCCTAGAGGCCGGGAGAACATAAGTGACAGCGCGCATTTTGGTTGTTGACGATATCCCGGCAAACGTGAAGCTCTTAGAGGCACGTTTGCAGGCGGAGTATTTTCAGGTCGTCACGGCGCTGAACGGCCCGGACGCGCTGGCAATCTGCGCAGAGGGGGGCATTGACCTCATCCTGCTCGATATCATGATGCCGGGCATGGACGGTTTTGAAGTCTGCGCCAAGCTGAAGGCCAATCCTGCCACCGTGCATATTCCGGTCGTCATCGTCACCGCGCTGGACCAGCCCTCCGACCGCATCCGCGGGCTTGAGGCGGGCGCCGATGATTTCCTGACCAAGCCGGTGAAGGACATTCAGCTCATGTCGCGGGTCAAGAGTCTGGTGCGGCTGAAGACGCTGACGGACGAGTTGCGGCTGCGTGCCGAAACGACGCGCTCCATCGGCATTGACGAGCTGCTCAACGAGCGCGCCGTGGTCAGCCATGACCGCGCCCGGATATTGCTGATTGACGAGCGGGCGAGCTCGATCGAGCGACTGCAGAAGACGCTGCGCAATGAATGTGATCTCGAAGTCGCAACTGACCCGCAGCTGGGTTTCTTTCCAGGCGGTGGAGAGGGATTTCGACTGCGTGCTTCTCGCGACCGGCTTTGCGAATTTTGACCCGCTGCGGATATGTTCGCAGCTGCGCTCGCTCGACCGCACCCGCTTCCTGCCGATTCTTTTGGTGGCGGAGCAGGGCGAGGACGAGCGGATATCCCGCGCGCTGGAACTTGGCGTCAACGACTACGTCGTGCGCCCGGTCGATGCCCAGGAGCTGACCGCACGCATTCGAACGCAGGTGCGGCGCAAGCGTTTCAACGACGCCTTGCGCCAGAGCGTGGTTCAGACAATTGAAATGGCCGTGACTGACGGACTTACCGGTCTGCATAACCGGCGCTATCTTGAAACGCATCTCGACATTCTATTCGAACGCGCCGTCTCACGCGGGCGGCCTCTGTCCTACCTCATCACCGACATTGACCGGTTCAAGTCCATTAACGATGCGTTCGGCCATGACGGCGGCGATGATGTGCTGCGGGAATTTGCCAACCTTTTGCGCCGTCAGGTGCGCGGCGCGGACCTTGTCAGCCGCTATGGCGGCGAGGAGTTTGTTGTGGCCATGCCCGACACTGATGCCGAACTGGCCGCCAAGGTCGCAGAACGCGTGCGCGCCGCCGTGGCGGAGAGTTCATTTAGTCTTCCGAATGGCCGGAGCGTTCCGGTGACGGTCTCTGTTGGCGTCGCGACGCTGCAAGGGCGTGCTGACTCAATTGCCAACCTTGCCAAGCGCGCCGACACGGCTCTCTATGAGGCGAAGGCTGCCGGACGCAACCGCGTCGTTCAAAAAGCGGCCTGACGCGGTGTAATTTTCAATCGCCCTTAATTGCAGGGGTTGATTCGTTTTCAATTTTGCGCAACATTCCTGCCAGCGTCGGCGGCGCGTAGCGTTCAGCCACTGACAGCTTGCCCCCATGGTGCTCAGGTCCGCCGCATCTCCTGGGTCATGGGGACTGTCGGTCGGCGAATTCTTAGCTCAGGTCACCTCGTCCTGACGCAATGAATGCGCCGACCGACCCCAATTTTCCGCAGTTTTATTTTACGCGTTTCACGGCGAGCGGGGAGCATTGGTTTCGCGCGGAACCTCACTTTTGACGCGTGCGCACGTTGTGTTGACAAGTGAGTATTTTTTTGAGATGCTTTGCCAAGGAGTTTCTCATGGCGACCGGCACCGCAAGTTTGCGCAGCAATAACATCAATATCCGCGTTACCCCAGAGACGCTTGGCGTCGTCGACCGCGCGGCGCGGGCGGCGGGCAAGACACGGACGGACTTTATCGTCGATACCGTCAGGCTGGCTGCTGAAGACGCGGTTCTCGACCAGCGCATGTTCATTCTAGGCCCGGAAAGCTGGAACGCATTCATGCTTGCTCTTGACGCGCCTGCGCAGCCAAATGAGCGTCTTGCCGCTCTGCTTGCGCGGAAGCCCGCTTGGGAACAATGATTTCGTCTCCTGCGCTGCTCGCATCAGCGCATGATGTGACGGGCTTTTCATGCGGCACGGCAAGCCTTGATATGTGGCTGCGTAAACGGGCGCTCAAAAATCAGGACAATGGGGCCAGCCGCACCTATGTTGTGGCCGAAGACGGTCGCGTGATCGGATACTATGCGCTCGCGAGCGGCAGCGCGGTCGCTGCGGAAGCGCCAGGCAATATCAGGCGAAACATGCCTGACCCGGTTCCCGTGATGATATTGGCGAGGTTGGCAATTGATGGCGCTTGGCAGCGCAAAGGGCTTGGCGCTGATATGCTGCGCGACGCTGTGCTGCGGACAATGCAGGCTGCCGAAATTGGCGGGATAAGGGCCATGCTCGTTCATGCGCTCGACGACCGCGCGGCCGAGTTTTATCTGCGAAATGGTTTCAAGCCGTCTCCCTTGGTCCCGCTTTCGCTTTTCCTGCTGCTTGGCAATTAGGCGCGCTCAACCGGTTTCTCCGGTAAGAGCCTGCGACTCATCCAACAAAAAAGCCGCCCGGAGGCGGCTTCACGGCTCAAGCTGACTTGCGCCTCACTTGATCTTTGTTTCCTTGAAATCAACATGCTTGCGCACGACTGGGTCGTACTTCTTCATGCTCATCTTTTCAGTCATCGTGCGGCTGTTCTTCTTGGTGACATAGAAGAAGCCGGTGTCGGCGGTCGACAGGAGCTTGATTTTGATGGAGGCGGCTTTGGCCATTTTTCTTACCCGTGTGTAAAATTTGCCCGCCAAGCGTCCGCCCGGCGAAAGTTGGCCGGATGTCGCGTATCGGCGTTTGAAAGTCAACCCCGCCGCAGAACAATGGCTGGCTAATAGGTCAGGCGGACCATTATGCCGCGCTGCATGGCGAAGAAGGGGATGGGAAGATCAGTCTCGAGCAGCGGGTCTGGCGAGAAGCCGCGCTTCGGTTTCTTCGAGAATGATGCGGGTGATGTCCGGCAGCGCCAGACTTTTGGCTGCGCTGAACGAATGCCAGTCCAGATCCAGAAGCTCTTCTGAAGATGCCGCCGCCGCAGAAGACTGCTCCAAGGCCTCATCGCGAAAAGCGGCAAAGAAATGCGTGTCGTAGCGGTGCGGATAGATTGGCGGCGTCACTGCGCGCGCGACAAGGCGCAGCAGGGACAGATCGGCATGCAGCGCAAGACCGGTTTCCTCCCGCGTCTCACGGATTGCGCTTACGGCGATGGCGCGGGCGCTTGATGGAGACGCCCTTTTCCCAAGCGCCCTGAGCACCCGCTCTCTGTCCTGCTCCCGAAGCTGCGCCGTCAGTTCCGCGCGGTGGTCGCTCCGGTCGGTCCTGCCGCCTGGAAAGACATATTTGTTCGGCATGAATTTCTGGTCCGCGCCGCGCCTTCCGAGCAGGAGACGGGGCTCAGGACCGCTTCGGTCGATTAGTATTAGCGAGGCGGAGCGTTTGGGCCGAACGGACGCTTGCCTCATGGCCGCCGCTCAGCCGCCAGCGCTTGCAGCGGGCAGCACATCTTCCGGACCGTCCTCGGTCCCGCTGAAACCATGCATCCTCAATGCCCATTGCAGCCCGATGACAGCTCCCTTCATCGGCTGCAGAAGGGCGAGGGAGGCGAGGATCGTCACCGGCATCCAAATGGCCAGATGGGCCCAGCCGGGAACATTAAGCAGCAGCTCCGTCGCCAGAAACCCGGCAACCACCACATGGCCAACCAGCAGGACGACGAGGTAGGCCGGAAGATCATCGGCGCGCTGCGGTGTGTAGTCTTCGCCGCAGGCGGCGCAATTATCGACTGGCTTAATGAATTTTCCAAAGAGGCGCCCTGATCCGCAATGCGGACATTTACCGGCAAGGCCGCGCTTGATCGAACGGCCAAGCGGGCGGTCATTGGCGGGGGAAGACTGAAACTGAAGCGCAGGAACGGTCATGTCATTTTCCAAACTTGCGGCGGCCTCCCGCCGGTTTGCCGCCTGTCCGCCGCGACAGGCCTTTGGCCTTGTGAAACGAGCGCGCGACGCCCGGCAGTTTGCGCGGCTCGGTCACCATTTCATAGCGCATCGCGCCTGCAAACACCGCGACTTCCATCAGCTTGACATCGACACTGTCTCCAAGCCGGTAGCCTTCGCCTGACCGTTCGCCGACAAGGACGCGCGATGTTTCGTCGAAATGGTAATAATCGTCTTTCAGCGTCGATATAGGAACGAACCCGTCCGCGCCATAGGCCGGGAGTATGACAAATAGTCCCGATTTCGTCACGCCCGTGATGCGGCCGGGAAAAGTGCCGCCGATTTGTCCATGCAGGTGATGCGCGATCAGCCGGTCGATCGTGTCGCGCTCGGCAGCCATGGCGCGGCGTTCGCAGGTGGAGATATAGGCGGCGGTCTCCGGCAGCTGCGCGGCTTCCTCGTTGGTCAGTCCGTCGTCGCCCAAGCTGAGCGCCCGGACCAGCGCGCGGTGCACGATGAGATCGGCATAGCGGCGGATAGGCGAGGTGAAATGCGCATATTTGCGCAAATGCAGGCCGAAATGGCCGATATTGACCGGATCATACACCGCCTGCGACTGCGAGCGCAGCACGACCTCGTTGACCAGCTCCTCGTTCTCCGTGCCGCGCACGCGCGACAGAATGCCGTTGAAATCGCCCGGCTTCATCGCCGCGCCGCGCGACAGGGAAATTTCGAGCGTCTTGAGAAAATCGCGCAAGGATTCCTGCTTGGCGAGCGAGGGCACGTCATGCACCCGGTAAACCAGAGCCTGCTGGCGTAGCTCCAATGTTTCAGCGGCGGCGACATTAGCCTGGATCATGCACTCTTCGATCAGCTTGTGCGCGTCGAGCCGCTCTGGGATGATGACGCGATCCACGGTGCCGTCGGCCTTCAGAACGATTTTGCGCTCCGGCAGATCAAGCTCCAGCGGCTCGCGCGCATCGCGGCCCCGTTTCAGGGCTGCATAGGACTTCCAAAGCGGCTTTAGAATAGTGGCGAGGATCGGCGCGGTCTTCTCATCCGGCGCGCCGTCGATGGCCGCCTGCGCCTGCTGATACGAGAGCTTGGCGTGCGAGCGCATCATGATGCGGTGGAAAGTGTGCTTGAGTCTTCTTGCCGCTGGCGGAGAATGTCATGCGCACGGCAAGCGCCGGCCGGTCCTCGTTTTCCCGCAGCGAGCAGAGATCATTGGAAATCCGCTCGGGGAGCATCGGCACGACGCGGTCGGGGAAATACACCGAATTGCCGCGCTTCAGCGCTTCGCGGTCAAGCGCCGAGCCGGGGCGGATATAGGCGGCGACATCGGCGATGGCGACGGTGACGATCTGGCCGCCGGGGTTGGCTGAATCGGGATCGTCCCCGCCGTGCACGGCGTCGTCATGGTCCTTGGCGTCGGCGGGATCAATTGTGATGAGCGGCAGCGACCGCCAGTCTTCGCGGCCTTCCATGGACGCAGGCTTGGCGGCCTCCGATTCTTCAATGACGCGCGGCGGGAAAATGTGCGGGATGTCGTGCATATGCAGCGCGATCATCGACACGGCTTTTTCGCTGGCAAGCGAACCGGCGACGGACAGAACTTTGGCTTTCGGCAGGCCGTAGGCCAGTGATTTGATGACTTCCGCCTCGACGAGGTCGCCGTCTTTGGCGGGGCCTTTGTCACTGGCGGCGATGATCATCTCCGGCTGGCGCTTCTCCACCGGGTCAAGCCGGAACTCGCCGGATGGCAGTTCCCGGAATATGCCGAGCACCGCGCCAGCGCGCTTGTCGAGCTTTTTGATCAGCCGCGCCGTATAGGGCGGGCCTTCGGCCTTGTTGGCGAAGACGCGGGCGAGAATCCGGTCGCCGACGCCGGGGGCAGGGCCTTTGTCGCTGCGGCTGGAGCGGAGGAGCACATTTGGCGGCGCGCCGAACTCTTCGTTCCACTCCACGGGCTTGGCGAGCAGATCGCCGTCCTTGTCGCGTGAGAAAATGTCGAGCGCGGCGATCGAGGGCAGCGAGCCAGACGTGGCGAGGCGCTTGCCCTTCTTTTCAATCGTTCCGTCTCCCGCCATTTCGCGCAAAAGCGCTTTCAGGATCACCCGGTCGTCGCCCTTGACGCCGAAAGCGCGGGCAATCTCGTTCTTTGACGCGAGATCGGGGTTTTCCTTCATGAAGGCGAGCAAAGTCTCGCGGTCGGGAATTTCGCCGTGGCGGGCAGGGCGCTTAGCGCCGGATGGTGCGCTGATGCGGCGCGCCATTGCTTTAAGCCTTCTTCGCCGCAGGTTTCTTGGCAGCGGTCTTCTTGGCCGGAGCCTTCTTTGCCGCCGTGGCCTTCGGAGCCGCAGCCTTCTTCGCAAACCCCTTCTTCACCGGCGCCTTGCCAGCCTTGGCGGTGATGAACTCCACCGCCTCCTCAAGCGTCACGCTCTGCGGGTCCTTGCCTTTGGGCAGGGTGGCATTGGTCTTGCCGTGGTTCACATAGGGCCCGTATTTTCCGTCGCGCACGGTGATCGGCTGGCCATCGGCGGGGTGATTGCCGAGTGTTTTCAGCGCGGCAGGCGTGCCGGTGCGGCCTCTCCCGGGTCCCTTGGCAATCTTCTCGGCGATGACAGTCACGGCTCGGTTGAGGCCGATGGAGAACACGTCCTCGGCGCTCTCGATATTGGCGTAGACGCCGTCATGCGTGATGTAGGGTCCGTATTTGCCGATGCCCGCCGCGATCATCTTGCCGGTCTCGGGATGCTGGCCGATGTCGCGCGGCAGGGAAAGCAGCGCCAGCGCTTTCTCGTGGTCGGTCGTTTCAACCGTCCAGCCTTTTGGCAGCGAGGCGCGCTTGGCTTCCTTGCCGTCGCCGCGCTGGATATAGGGGCCGAACCGGCCGGTTCGCACGGTGATTTCTTCGCTGGTGAACGGATCGGTTCCGAGCACTTTTGGCCCTTCCGCCGCGCCGTTCTCCTCGCCGCCTTCGCTGGTGAGCTGGCGGGTGAAGGAGCATTCAGGATAGTTTGAGCAGCCGACAAAAGCGCCGAACTTGCCGACTTTCAGCGACAGTTGGCCGGTGCCGCATTTCTGACAGATGCGCGGATCGCCGCCGTCGGCGCGCGCCGGGAAGGCGAGGGGTGCGAGCTCTTCGTTTAGCTTGTCCAGCACGTCGGTGACACGCAGCTCTTTGATGCCGTCAACGCTGGCGAAGAAGTCCTTCCAGAATTCACGCAGCACAACCTTATATTCAAGCTTGCCGTCGGAAATCTCGTCGAGCTTTTCTTCGAGGTCCGCAGTAAAGTCATATTCGACATATTTCTTGAAGAAGCTCTCAAGGAAACTGACGACCAGACGGCCCTTTGCCTCCGGGATCAGCTTGCGCTTGTCCACCTTCACATAGTCGCGCTCGACAAGCGTCTTCAGCGTCGCGGCATAGGTGGAGGGACGGCCGATGCCCAGCTCTTCCATCTTCTTGATGAGAGACGCTTCCGAATAGCGCGGCGGCGGCTCAGTGGAGTGCTGGGTGGCGGTGATCGTCTCTTTGGTGACGGTCTCGCCGGATTTCAGCTCGGGGAGTTTGCGGTTTTCCTCGTCCTCGTCCTCTTCCTCGCGGTGGTCGGTATAAGCGGCGAGGAAGCCGTCAAAGCGGGTGACGGAGCCGACGGCGCGCAGGCCCGCGACCAGCGACCCGTTGCGGGCTTCAATCTCGGCAGTCGTGCGCTCAATGTCGGCGCTCTGCATCTGGCTCGCCACCGCGCGCTTCCATATCATGTCATAGAGCTTGGCCTGGTCATCATCAAGAAACCGCCGCATCTCCTTGGGATGACGCGAGAAATCGGTGGGGCGGATCGCCTCGTGCGCTTCCTGCGCGTTCTTGGCCTTGGCTGTGTAAAAGCGCGGCTTTTCCGGCACATATTGCGGTCCGAAGTCCGAGCCGATCATCTTGCGCGCCGCGTCAATGGCTTCCGGCGCCATCTGCACGCCATCCGTGCGCATATAGGTGATGAGACCGGCCGTCTCGCCGCCAATGTCAACGCCTTCATAAAGTTTCTGCGCGATCTGCATGGTGCGCGTCGCTGAATAGCCAAGCTTGCCGGACGCCGCCTGCTGCAAAGTGGAGGTGGTGAAGGGCGGGCCGGGACTGCGCTTGACGGGCTTTGCCTCAACGCTTTCGACGCGGTAGGCCGCGCCGTCCAGCATGGTCTTGATCTCGCCGGCCTGCACGCCATTCTTGATGTCGAGCCTGCCAAGCTTTTTCCCGGCAAAGGACACCAGCCGCGCTTCAAATCCCTCATTGCGCGGTGTTTTTAGCAGCGCGGCAATTTGCCAATATTCCTCGCGGATGAAGCGCTCAATCTCCGCCTCGCGGTCGCAGACCAGCCGCAGTGTCACCGACTGCACACGCCCCGCCGAGCGCGCGCCCGGCAGTTTGCGCCATAGAACGGGGGAGAGCGTGAAGCCGACCAAATAGTCGAGCGCCCGGCGCGCGAGGTAGGCGTCAACCAGCGGCTCGTCGATCTGGCGCGGGCTCGCCATCGCATCCGTCACGGCTTTCTTGGTGATGGCGTTGAACACAACGCGGCTGACCGGCTTTGTCCCGATTGCCTTCTTCTGCTTCAGCACTTCCAGCACATGCCAGGAAATCGCTTCGCCTTCCCGGTCAGGGTCGGTTGCAAGGATCAGGCCGTCAAATTCCTTGACGGATTTGGCAATTTCCGAAAGCCGCTTGGCGGAGGCGCCATCCATTTCCCATGACATGGAAAAATCATTGTCGGGCAAAACCGAGCCGTCCTTGGGCGGCAGATCGCGCACATGGCCGAACGAGGCATAAACTTTGTAGCCCGAGCCAAGATACTTGTTGATAGTTTTCGCCTTGGCGGGCAACTCGACGATGACGACTTCCATCAATTTTCCGGCGTTTTGGGGAGAACGGCCCTAGCATCGTTCAATTTCGACTGAATCCGCCCGTCACATGGACAGGGAATGGGTTGGGGTCAAGTGGTTGGGAGCCAAACGGCGGCAAAATCACGATATTGCAACCTTAACTAGCTACACAGTGTATTGCAATTTTTAATTTAGTTCTTAAATATAAGTCACAGAGTGATTTTTGCCTGAAGCAATCACCGGGAGGGCCTGAAAATGAACGCGATGCAGACACGACGGACGGAAACCCTGCAGTTTATCCAATCCATGCTCGGCCAGCTGCGCCAGATGGCGGAATCCGAGCGCTGCGACATGCTGAGTTACCTCATCGAAATGGCCTATGTTGAATGCAGCGACATTGTGCGCGGCGACCGGCCGCTACGCATCCAGGAACAGAAGCGCTACTCTGCCGCCTGAATGGCGTTCCAATCGGCCGGCAAGGTCGAGCTCCAGCAGGATGAGCAGAACCTGCTGGGTCTTCAATCCCGTATGCGCGATGATTTCGTCAATGCTCACCGGCGTTGGGCCCAGCGCTTCCACCACCGTTTCACGCTCGCCTTCGGTTGCCTGAGCCGGTCCGCTCTCGATTGAAGGCTCTTTAATACCCTCGGGTGGGGGCGGTTTTCCGATCATCGGGGCAAGCGCTTCCACCACATCGGCTGCGCTGGTGATGAGGGTTGCGCCATTTCTAATAAGGCCATTGGTTCCTTCCGAGCGCGGGTCGAGCGGCGAGCCGGGAACCGCGAACACCAGCCTGCCCAGTTCGCCGGCAAAGCGGGCGCTGATCAGCGAACCAGACCGCTTTGCCGCTTCCACCACCACAAGTCCAAGCCCCAGCGCGGCGATAATGCGGTTGCGCCGCGGGAAATCGCGCGCCCTCGGCTCCCAGCCGATCGGCATCTCGCAGATGACCGCGCCGCCGCGCGCTGGGATTTCGTTGAACAGCTCGAGATTTTCCCGCGGGTAGGGGTGGTCGAGGCCGCCGGCCAGAACCGCAATTGTTCCAGTGGACAGCGACGCTTGGTGAGCTGCGGCGTCAATGCCGCGCGCCATGCCGGAGACAATGGCATAGCCCTCTGCGCCGAGATCCGACGCGATTTTGCGCGTGAATTTGATTCCCGCCAGCGAGGCGTTGCGCGCGCCCACTACAGACACGGCGGGCAGGTCAAACACCGCTGTGCTGCCTTTGATCGTCACCATGGGCGGCGGATTGTCGCTTTGGCGCAAGAACGCCGGGAAATCCGGTTCGCCGATGCCGATAATGCGCGCGCCGAGCTTTGCAGTCGCTTCAATTTCGCGCTCGGCTTCGGAAAGCGGCGTGATGCGCACCGACTGACGCGCGCCGCCGCGCCGGGCGAGTTCGGGCAGCGCTTCGAGCGCCGTCTCGGCGGAGCCATAGACATTAATCAGCTGCCGGAACGTCGCCGGGCCGACATTGTCGCTGCGGATCAGCCGCAGCCAGCTCAGGCGCTGGCGATCAGACAGGTCAACGCCGCGCCGCGCGCGCGGCGCGTCCAAGTTCAGCGGCAGCTGCCCGCTCAACCTTTTGCCCCGATTTTGGACTCCGTCCCGGCGATCAGGCGCTCAATATTGGCCCGGTGTTTGAAGAAGATGATCAGCGTGATCAGACCACAGAGCGAAGCAAAAAGCCAAGGTGCGGACACCAGGAGAGCCGCAAGCGCCACCAGCGCGGCGGTGAGGGCCGAAAGTGAGGAATAGCGGAAAAGGTAGGCGATGATGATCCAGACAGCGGCGAACAGAAGCGCGATCTTCCACGAAAGGCCCAGAAGGACACCCAGATACGTCGCCACGCCCTTGCCGCCTTTGAATCTCAGCCAGACTGGATAGATATGGCCGAAAAACGCGCCCAGCCCGGCGAACAATCCAGCCTCTGTGCCAAACCGCCCAGCCAGCCACACCGCCAGAGTGCCTTTCAGCATATCCAGAACCAGCGTTGCCGCAGCCAGACCTTTGTTGCCGGTGCGCAGCACATTGGTCGCGCCGATATTTCCGGAGCCGATGGCGCGCACATCGCCGAGGCCGGCGGCGCGGGTGAGGAGGAGGCCGAACGGCACGGAGCCCAGCGCGTAGCCAAACGCAAGCGCCGCAAGAATGCTCAGGAGGGGCAGACTGATGCCCAGCTGGTCCAACATCAAATATCCATCCCCTCAGATGCCCGAATACACTGTGCGTCCGGCAACCATGGTTTGCAAGACCCGGCCCTGAAACCGCGCGCCCTCAAAGCAGGAATTTTTCGAGCGCGACTTGATCCCGCCCTCGTCAACCACCCATGGCGCGTCGAGGTCGATCAGCGTCAAATCAGCGTGTTTTCCGGGGCGCAGCGTGCCGCCGGGCAGGCCGAACAGGCGGGCAGGGGCCGATGAAATGGCGTCGATGAGCCGCATCAGCGGCACTTCGCCATTATGATGCAGCCGCAGCGCCGCCCCCAGCAGTGTTTCCAATCCGATTGCGCCGACGGCGGCGTCGGCGAAGGGCAGACGTTTGGTGTCCACATCCTGCGGGTCATGCGAGGAGACGATGATGTCAATCGTCCCGTCGCGCAGCGCGTCAATCACCGCCTCGCGGTCATCCTCCGAGCGCAGCGGCGGAGCAAGGCGGAAATAGGTGCGGTATTCGCCGACATCGATTTCGTTGAGCGACAGATTGTGGATCGCCGCGCCGGCGCTGACTTTCGCACCCTCATTCTTGGCGCGCGCGATGCAGGCGGCGGAAAGGCCGGTTGAGATTTTCGCCGCGTGATAGTTGCAGCCCGTCAGCGCGGCGAGGCGCAGATCGCGCTCCAGCGGTATCACCTCCGCTTCGCGCGGAATGCCCGAAAGCCCCAGCCAGCTGGCGTAAAGCCCCTCATTCATCACGCCGGATCCGGCCAAGATCCGCATCTTCGGTTTCGCAGAACAGCAGCGATTCAAAATCCCGCGCATAGGTCATGGCGCGGCGCATGACGAGCGCGTTGGAAATGGTCCTGCGCCCCTCGGTGAAGGCCACCGCGCCCGCTTGACGCAACAGGCCGAACTCGGTCATTTCCGTGCCCGCAAGACCTTTAGTAATGGCGGACGAGGGATAGACCCGCACACAGCAGGTCTCGCGCGCCGTGCGCCGGACAAATTCGACCAGCGCGACGCTGTCGATCACCGGATCGGTGTCCGGCATCATAATCATCGAGGTGATGCCGCCCGCCGCCGCCGCCAGCCCGGCGGATTCGATGGTTTCCCGGTATTCATTGCCGGGTTCGCCGATGAAGACCCGCGCGTCGATCAGGCCGGGAACGATCAAATTTCCCGAGCAGTCAACAGTCTTCGCCCCCTCCGGCGCGCCTTGATTATGCGCTGACGCGCCCGCGCCTGCGATCAGCCCGTCCTTGACCAGCACCGAGCCGAGCTCATCCATGCCGCGCGACGGGTCGATGATGCGGGCGTTTTGAAAGAGCGTGACCGTCATGCACGAGCGTCCGGCTGGTTGCGGCGGGGGTCGAGCAGCGCTTCCATCACCGCCATGCGAACGGCGACGCCCATCTCCACCTGTTCCTGAATAACGCTCTGTGCGCCATCGGCGACTTCTGAGGCAATCTCAACGCCCCGGTTCATCGGGCCGGGATGCATGACCAGCGCGCCTTCGTTGGCAAGGCTGAGCTTCTGTCTGTCGAGACCGAAGAAATGAAAATATTCCCGCACCGACGGCACATAAGATCCCGCCATCCGCTCGCGCTGCAGGCGCAGCATCATGATGACATCGGCGCCGCGCAAGCCGTCCTCCATTGTGCGGTGAACCTCAACGCTCATATCGGCGATGCCGGACGGGAGAAGCGTTGACGGAGCGACAACCCGCACCCGCGCGCCCATGGCGTTGAGCAGAATAATGTTCGAGCGGGCAACGCGTGAATGAAGAACATCGCCGCAGATCGCCACCGTCAGCCCGGTGATGCCGCCCATCTTGCGCCGGATGGTCAACGCGTCGAGCAGCGCCTGCGTCGGGTGCTCGTGTGCGCCGTCACCGGCATTGACAACAGCGCAGGCGACTTTCTGCGCCAGAAGCGCCGCCGCGCCCGCAGAGGAGTGGCGGATGATCAGAATGTCCGGATGCATGGCGTTCAGCGTCATCGCCGTGTCGATCAGCGTTTCGCCCTTTTTCACCGAAGAATTGCCAACCGACATGTTCATCACATCCGCGCCGAGCCGCTTACCGGCCAGTTCAAACGAGGACTGCGTGCGGGTGGAGGCTTCGAAGAACAGATTGATCTGTGTGCGGCCGCGAAGGGTAGGGCGCTTTTTCTCGGCCTGCCGTGAGACCGGAACAGCAGCCTCGGCGCGGTCCAGCAGGAGTTCGATGTCGAGATGCGAAAGCCCTTTGATGCCGAGCAGATGCCGGTGCGGGAAAAGGGGGAAAGTGTCGCTCTCGCTCATGTCAAGTTGGGGCTATAGGCGTCTTGCTCCGAGCCCGCAAGACGCCGCGCGGCAGAGCCAATCCGCGTTGGCGTTTCAGAAGCGGTTTTCCACGCATGAATTGCCATCGCGTTAACCTTAACAAATGGTTTAGATTGCTCTTGACGAAAGGTTAACGCCACAATCCAGCCATAAAGAACACCGGCCATATGAAGCGATTTTTGACATTTGCCATCCTGTTTCACTGGATGATGTTTTTCGCCCTGCACGCCGTCATGGCGCTCGCCGGCAGCTCGGTGTTCGGTTTTCTGCTTTCTGCGGACGCGCCGCAAGCTTTGCCCTTGGTGGAATCGGGCATGGGCATTGTTTCCATACTGGCAGCTGTTCTCTTCAGCTGGGCGTTCCTTTCAGCGCTGGCGCGGCGTGAAAGCTCGAGTGCCTCGGACCTTGATCTTGAAAGAACGGCTTTTGCCAGTTCCGCCTTCATTTTCTCGTGTCTGTCGCTCATTTCCATTGTGCACGCCGACGAACGCGCGCTGCTATCGGCTTCCGCATATTTCGCCGCGCTTCTAGTCTCCTGGGCGGTGGCTTCCGTCGAATGGGAACTTTTGTCCGCCAGGGCGATGAGATTGTCAGAAACCGAAGGCTCGCGCCATGCCCGCATGCGTGCCGGAGCCGCTGGCTGGCAGGCGGGTCTTTCACGGATTTCGGGACGAAAGGAGACCCGTTAGATGCGCTACATCCTCTTGTTCTGGGCCGCGCCGCTGGGCTTCTTCTGGGGCTGGTACTTTCTGTCGCTGAACGATATCAGCATGGGCACGAGCTTTTTCAGCCGCAAACTGCATGATCTCGTCTTCACGATCTATGGCAATGTTCTCGGCATTGACCCGCAGCTGATTCCGGCGCTTGTCGCCAAAGCCTGCGTCGTCGATACGCTGCTCATCGCCGCAATCTATGCGTTCCGCAAGCGCTCCGCCATAATTCAATGGGTTAAGGCCGCCCGCTCCGGCGCTCAGGATCCTGCCGCGCCAGCCGAAATCGCATAGAGCCGGTCCAAGGCCCCCTGCAGGATAAAAGCGGCCGCCGCGGCGTCGATGCGCTCCGCCCGTTTGGCGCGGCTCACATCCATGCTGATCAGCGCCCGCTCCGCCGCAACGGTTGACAGCCGCTCATCCCAGAACACAAAGGGCAGGGCGGTCAGCCGTTCCATATTGCGCACAAAGGCCCGCGTCGCCTGCGCGCGCGGACCTTCGGAGCCATCCATGTTAAGCGGCAGGCCGATGACAAAGCCTGCGGCGGCATTCGCTGCGGCAATCTCCAAAAGTTTCGCCGCGTCGCCGGTGAACTTGGCCCTGGAAATGACAAGCCGCGGCACTGCGAAACGTCTTCCCGGATCGCTGAGCGCAACGCCGATCGTCTTGGTCCCGAGATCAAGTCCGATGAGTGCGCCTGCATAATCTCGGAAAATCTCCTCCAGGGCGGCGACCGCCATCGCAATTCCTTCTCTTTGCGCGCCAAGCGCTTCGATACCCATAGCGGCGGGCGCTGAGTAAAGCGAGGCGGCGTCGCTGCGCAATTGACAAGCCTGCGTGTCCGAAGCAACTATTGCACGAAGATGGGCATGGGCAGGGCAGATGGGTGAGACCCGCGAACAAATGATGCGGCGTGTGGCCGCGCTTTCATTTTGGACCGGCAATCCGGAAGTCGCACCGGTGTCCGGCGGCATGACCAATGTCAACTTTGCCGTCACAGACGCGTCAGGCAAATATTTTGTCCGTCTGGGCGAGGATATCCCAGTGCATGGCGTGCTGCGTTTCAACGAGTTTGCCGCGAGCCAAGCCGCCGCCGCCTGCGGCCTGTCGCCGCCGCTGCTGCACTCCGGGCCGGGAGTGATGATTTTTCAATGGATTGACGCGAAAGACGCTGACCGCCGCCGATCTCAAAGACATGGATATGATCGGCCGGGTCGTTCCGCTTTTGAAAATGTGCCACACTGAGCTCGCCAACCATCTGCGCGGCCCGGTTCTGGCGTTCTGGGTCTTTCATATCATCAGGGACTATGTTGCCACACTTAGAGTAAACAAAAGTCCATATACGGATGATTTATATAGATATTTGATGATTGCTGACGAGCTGGAGAAGGCTGTCGGCGAATCGAGGATGTCCTTTTGTCAAAACGATCTTCTGCCTGCGAACATTCTGGACGACGGGAGCCGGCTTTGGCTGGTGGACTGGGACTATGCGGGCTTTAATTCGCCGCTCTTTGACTTGGCCAACCTTGCCAGCAATGCCGGATTTGACGAGGCGGAGGAAAATCTGCTGCTTGAGCTCTATTTCGGCAGGAAACCTGACCGTCCGATGAAACAGCACTTTCTTGCCATGGCCGCCGCGTCCACCTTGCGCGAAACGCTCTGGAGCATGGTGCAAGAGCTGTTTTCCGACAGCGACACCGACTTTGCCGCCTACACGGCGGAAAACCGCCAGCGATTTGAGATGGCGTTTCTAAGACACGATTTTTACTGAATTCAGGAACAAGTGAATGGCCAGCATTCCTTCGCATGCCCGCATTGTCATCATCGGCGGCGGCATTATCGGCTGCTCCACTGCCTACCATCTGGCGCAGCTCGGCGAGAAGGATGTCATCGTCCTCGAACGCGCCCAGCTCACCAGCGGTTCCACATGGCATGCGGCGGGACTTGTCGGGCAGCTGCGGACCTCGGCAAACGTCACACAGCTTCTGAAGCACTCCGTCGATCTCTATGACCGCCTCGAAGAGGAAACCGGCCTCGCCACCGGCTGGAAAATGAACGGCGGACTGCGTCTTGCCTGCAACGCCGAACGCATGACCGAAATCCAGCGGCAGGCGACGACGGCGCATTCGTTTGGCCTGGAAATGCATCTGCTTTCGCCGAAAGAGGCGCAGGACCTCTGGCCGGTGATGGATGTATCGGACCTGCATGGGGCGGCCTTCCTGCCGACCGACGGTCAAGCCAACCCGGCCGACATCGCACAGTCCTTGGCCAAGGGTGCGCGCATGGGCGGAGTCAAGTTTTTCGAAGGGGTGCGCGTCACCGGCTTTGTGCTCGAAAATGGCAGGGTCAGCGGCGTCGTGACAGATCAAGGCACCGTGGTGTGCGAAAAAGTCGTCAACTGCGCGGGCCAATGGGCACGCGAGGTCGGCGCGCTGGCGGGCGTCAATGTGCCCTTGGTCTCGATCCAGCACCAATATGTGCTGACTGAACCAATCAAGGGCGTTGAGAAAAGCCTGCCAACGCTGCGAGACCCAGACCGTTTGATCTATTTCAAGGAGGAGGTCGGCGGGCTGTCCTTTGGCGGCTATGAGCCGAACCCCAAGCCTTGGGCTGATGATGGCTTGCCGCAGGACTTCGCCTTCCAGCTTCTGCCCGACGATCAGGATCATTTCATGCCCCTCATGGAACAGGCGCTGGCCCGCGTTCCGGCGCTGGAGCACACCGGCGTCAAGAAGATGATCAACGGCCCCGAAAGCTTCACCCCGGACGGCAATTTCATCCTCGGCGAAGCGCCGGAGGTGAAGGACTTTTATGTCGGTGCCGGTTTCAACGCTTTCGGCATCGCCTCCGGCGGCGGCGCGGGCAAGGCGCTGGCCGAATGGGTGGCGGGCGGCGAGGCGCCGATGGACTTGTGGCCGGTGGATATCAGGCGCTTCGGCGCGGTGCACCGCGAACAGAAATGGGTGCGCGAGCGCACGCAGGAAGCTTACGCCCATCATTATACGATGGCCTGGCCTCATGAGGAATTTGTCTCGGCACGGCCTGTGCTCAAGTCGCCGCTCTATGAAAGGCTCAAGAACCAAGGCGCGGTGTTCGGTTCCAAACTCGGCTGGGAACGGCCGAATTGGTTCGCGGGTGCGGGCGAGGCGCGACATGACATTTACACCTATGGGCGGCAGAACTGGTTTGACGCGGTGGGCCGGGAACATAAGGCCGTGCGGGAACGGGTCGGCGTCTTCGACCAGACCTCGTTTGCCAAGTTCATGCTGACCGGCAAAGACGCCGAAAAGGCGCTGTCATGGATATGCGCCAACGATGTTTGCGGGCCTCCGGGAAAAGTCACCTATACCCAGATGCTCAACCGGCGCGGCGGCATTGAATGCGATTTGACGGTGACGCGGCTTTCGGAAGACGCCTATTACGTCGTCACCGGAACCGGCTTTGCCACGCATGATTTTCATTGGATTTCGTCAAACATTCCAGAGGGATGCGACGCGCGGCTGACGGATTTGACGTCATCGTTCGGCGTGCTGTCGCTGATGGGGCCAAAGTCGCGCGATGTGCTTCAAGCAGTGACGAAAGACGATGTTTGCCATGCCTCTTTGCCCTTTGCCCGTATGAAGGAAGTCACAATCGCCGGGGCACTCGTCAGGGCTCTGCGCATCACCTATGTCGGCGAGTTAGGCTATGAGCTGCACATTCCAACCGAAAGCATGGGCGCGGTCTATGAGGCGCTCATGCAGGCGGGCGAAGCGCACGGCATCGCCAACGCCGGCTACCGCGCCATTGAATCGCTGCGGCTGGAGAAATTCTACCGCGCCTGGGGCTCCGACATTTCCCCCGATCATTCTCCACTGGAGGCGGGGCTGGGCTGGGCGGTGAAGCTGAAGGGCGGGAAGCCGTTTCTTGGCCGCGAGGCGCTTCTGAAGCAGAAGCAGGAAACTCTTCCCAAGCTTCTAGCCTGCTTCACCGTCGATGATCCCTCCATCGTCCTCCTCGGGCGCGAGACGATTTTCCGCAATGGGAAACAGGCGGGCTGGCTGGCGTCGGGCGGGTACGGCTACACTTTGGGGACGAATATCGGCATCGGCTATGTGCGGAACAAGGCGGAGGGCGTGACGGCTGACTATGTGCTGAGCGGCGAATACCAGCTGGAGATCGCCTGCAGGCTCTATCCAGCGAAAGTGTCGCTTGAGGCGCTTTATGATCCGAGGTCGGAGCGGGTGAGGGGGTAAACTTTCAATGCTTCCTCGCCTGCACCAGATACGCGCTGATCGTCACATCGCCCCAGCAGCCGTGACGCCTCCAGCCGGTGCAATCCCTCAATCAGCACATGCCGCTTGCCGTCAAAGCGGACCTGTATCGGGATTTTCATGCCGTTTTCCAGGATATCCTCGGCGAGCGCCTCCGCCTTGGCCGCATCGAGCGTCTTGCGCCGCTCTGTCGGGATGTAGATGCTGTCCAGCCTGACTTGAAGAATCTGCATCATGGCTCAGGTCACCGCCTTCTGCGCCAGAAACTCCGGCCTGTTCCAACTTTCGGTCTCCAGAATATCGCGCAAAGTTTCCGCCGCATCAAAGACTTCGGCAAAGCTGGTGTAAAGCGGCGTGAAGCCGAAGCGGATCATATCAGGAGCGCGGAAATCACCGATGACGCCGCGCGAAATCAGCGCCTGCATGATGGCGTAGCCCTCCGGTGCATGGAATGAGACGTGGGAGCCGCGTTCAGTCATTGCGCGCGGACCAGCGAGCTTCAATCCGAATTCGCCGCCGAAGCTCTCGACATGGGCGATGAACTGGCCGCAGAGCGCATGGGCTTTCTGCTTCACCGTATTCATGTCCACATCGTCGAACACGTCCAGCGCCGCATCCAGCGCAATCAGCGATAAAACAGGCGGCGTGCCACACTGATGGCGCATCATGCCGGGGGCGGGGCGGTAGGAAAGCTCAAACGCAAACGGCGCGGCGTGACCGAGCCAGCCGGACAGCGGCGACTGGATTTTTTCCTGAAGATCGGGCCGCACATAGAGAAATCCCGGCGCGCCCGGACCGCCATTCAGATATTTGTAGGTGCAGCCGACGGCGAAATCGACATTGAAACCGAAAAGGTCAAAGGGCAGCGCCCCTGTTGTGTGGGACAGGTCAGCGAGAACCAGCGCGCCATGCAAATGGGCCTTCTCGACAATCGCGGCAATATCATGCGTCCGCGCGGTGCGGTAATCCACATGGGTGACGCTGACAAGCGCCGTATTATCGTCAATCGCACTCAGCACACCTTCCGGCGCGGGCAGCTGGAGAACATGGCCTCCGCCGACCTGCCGGATGACGCCTTCGGCAATGTAGAGATCGCCGGGGAAATTGCCAGTATCGGAGACAATGGCCCTTCTCCCCGGCTTCAGCTCAAGAGCGGCTGACATCAGCTTGAAAAGATTGACAGAAATCGTGTCGCCGATGAGAACGCTTTCCGGTTCCGCGCCGACAAGCCGCGCGATCCGGTCCCCTGATTTCCGCGCCAGGTCAATCCAGCCGTGCCGGTTCCACGACGTGATGAGCGACTGACCCCATTCCTCCGTCACCGCCTTGCCGATGCGCGCGGCGGCATGGGCAGGCAGGCAGCCGAGCGAATTGCCGTCAAGATAAATTTTGCCTTCGGGCAGCACAAACTCCGCCCGCTTGTGCGCCAGCGGATCGGCGGCGTCGAGGTCAAGGCACACTTGGCGGGGTATCGAAGGCATGATCTTTTCAACGATGACACAATGGCGAAGTCAATACGCACGGCTCCTCACTCCGCTCGCTGTTAAGAGCCGATGGCGAAATTTGAAGCGCAGATTGCTCCAAATGTCGGTTTTGGCTGCGCTTTCTGTGGATGAGGCGCGCATAGGGCGTGTGTAACGCTAAACTTGCGGTTACGATTCAAAGACTGGGAGCGGAAATGACAGCGGGAATAAAGACGGCAATCATCACAGGCGCCGGAGGCGGCGTGGGCAGCGCTTTCGCGCGACAGCTGGATGCCAAAGGCTATCATCTGACGCTTCTCACCCGCGACGAATCCAAAGTGGCAAAACTGGCGGGCCAGCTCACCCGCAAGCCGGACGTCATCGCCTGCGATTTCAATGATGAAAAGGCTTTCCGCGCCGCGCGCGCGGCCATCTCCGCACATGACGCCTTTGACCTTGTCGTCACCAATGCCGGTTACGTGATGCCCTCACCCACTGCAATTATTGATCCCGAGGAACTCGACAAGCATCTCAATGTCAATCTGCGCGGCGGCATGTTCATCATCCAGGCGGCACTGCCGAAAATGGTGGCGCGGGGGCAGGGCATGATCCTCGCCAACGTCTCCATGGGCGCCATCATCGCGCTGCAGAACTATGCGGCCTATTCCGCCGGAAAGTTCGGGATGCGCGGCTTTCTGTGGGCTCTGTCCAATGAACTGAAGGGCACAGGTGTCCAGCTTTGCGGCATGTATTCATCCGCCGTCGACACGCCGATGCTGCGCTATGAGGCGCAGCATGAGCACGGAACGCCGCTTAACTTCATGGGCAAGATCTCCACCGCCGACGAGGTTGCCGCCCATGCGCTGAAAAATCTCGACAAGCCGAAACTGGAATCTTATTTGCCTTACGGCGATTCCCTGACGTCGCGGATTCTGCTTTTCTTTCCCCGCTATCTCGAAAAGGTCACGCCAATGTTCGTGAAAAGCGGGATCAAGGGGCGGGTGAAATACCTTGAGAAAGCTGGCCTCAGCCGCAGGCAATAGCCGCTTCTGAAGGGACCGCCATTGGGCGCTTGCGAGTAAGGTTCTGGAAACCTGTGTTTGTCACAATGGATTGACGTGTGTCGGGAGGTCTCCAGTTGCATCCATTAATTCAAGAGCGCCGCCGGTTTTTGCAGCTCGCTTCGGCGGCAATGCTGCTTCCCTCATGTTTCCTGCTGTCTGCTGGCGAGAGTGATGCGGCCACTCTCCAATCAGAGGCGGCGCGTTATCTCAACGGGCACAGGACCAAGGCTGGTCTGAGGCCGGTTTCCTCGGTGCGTCCTCTTGTTGACGCCGCCAGCGCCCAATGCGCCATAATGATCGCACATGGAAGGATCGGCCATTCGTTCGGCCCCGGCACATCTTTCGGCGAACGCATGCGGCGCGCAGGCATCGGTCCCGGATACCAAGCCGAAAATGTCGCGCGCGGTCAGCGCAGCGTCGCTGACGTCATGCAGGCATGGATGAATTCGCGCGGCCATCGGCGCAACATGCTGGACCCGAAAATGTCAGCCTTCGGCATCGCCTTCAAGAACGGCTATTGGGCCTTGGTCCTGGCAGGTTAAGCTCAGGCGCGCCCAAAGTAATCGTCCTTGCCGAGCGGCACGCCATTCTGGCGCAAAATGTTGTAGGCCGTCACCACGTGGAATAGAAAGTTTGCCAGCGCGTAGCTTAGCAGAAAGTCCTGCCCCTTGAAGGCCATGTCGCCCGACGGTCTGCGCATTATGACCTCGCGGTCCTCATGTCCGCTGATCAAATCCGCCGGTATGCTTTTGACCAGCGCAATGGTTTTTTCAATGCGCGCCTGCAGTTCCGCAAACGTCGTTTCATTGTCTTCAAACTTCGGAATTTCGAGTCCCGCCAGCCGGTGCACTGCGCCTTTGACCGTGTCGGTGGCAATCTGAACCTGCCGTGTCAGATGAAACATGTCCGGGGCCAGCCGTGCGTTCAGGAACACGGACGGGTCGATCTTGCGCTCTGTCGCATTTGCCTCGCCTTTCTTCAGAACCTGTGAAAGTCCGGCCAGTGACACGAGAAAGGTCTGGGTGGCGGCGGCGTGCAGATTGATCGTCATGAGATTCTCCGGAAGGGTGAGGTCAGAGCCGGATATGGGCGATGTGCGGCGCAATTGAAAGGCCGGTCCCTTGTTCTGGGGCAGTTTGTTTCAATTCGGCTTGAAGCGCCGCAGGATTTCAGCGAGCGCCGGCTCCGCCACACGGTTCGCCGCTTCCGACGGTGACATCCACAGCCGCTCCCGCTGCGATTTCTCCGGCCAGTCCTTCATATGTTTTTTCACTTCAAGCGGATAGACTTCCACCATGCATGGAAGCGCAAAGCCGGGACCAATGATCTTGGTGTAGTTGTAACTTCCAATTGGCTTGCCTGACACATTTCCCTTGACGCCCGCCTCTTCAAAAGCCTCCAGCGCCGCCGCCGCCGAATCCTTCATCCCCTTTTCAGTCCAGCCCTTGGGAAGGACGAGGCGTCCGGTCTCGCGGCTGGTGACAAGAAGCACCTGCAGTCCGTCTTTCTGCCTGACAAAGGGAAGCGCTGCGACCTGGCGGCGCGGCTTGATCTCCGCATCCGAAGCGTTTGTTTCCCGGGCCGCGACGGCCCTCAAAAGCATGTTCACCGCAATCCCCGTGCTGCGAAATAGTCCCCAAAGGAACTTATCCGGCAAACGAATTAATGTCTGGTTATGCGCTGCTTTAGCCAATTCTTGAAACGGAAATGTGACGGGTCAGCCCTTATGGCCGTCCGTGATCGGCGCCTGATAGGTGAAACCCATGTCCCAGGGAAAATAGATCCAGGTGTCCTGGCTGACTTCGGTGACAAATGTGTCGACGAGCGGGCGGCCCGTAGGCTTGGCGTAGACGGTGGCAAAATGCGCCTTTGGCATCATGGCGCGCACTATCGCGGCGGTTTTGCCGGTGTCGGTCAAATCATCAACAATCAACACGCCTTCGCCGCCATTTTCCAATAGCTCGGGCGTGACGTCCTTCAGCACCTTCAATTCGCCCTGTTCGGCATAGTCATGATAGGAGGCGATGCAGACGGTTTCGATCAGCCTGATATTCACCTCGCGCGCAATGATCGCCGCGGGCACCAGACCGCCGCGCGTGATCGCCACCATGGCGCGCCACTTGATCCCGGTTCCTGCCAGCCGCCATGCGAGCGCGCGGGCATCGCGGTGGAACTGGTCCCAAGAGACCGGGAAGGCTTTTTCAGGCAGGGACATAAGTGGCGCTCCGCAAACAATCTGGGTTGCGCCACGCCTTAGCGGCATTGCCTCCGCCTGTTCAAGTCATATGACAATCTGCGTGCCGATCTCCACAACACGCCCGGTTGGAATGTGGAAATAATCGGTCGCATCGCTGGCATTGCGGGCGAGCAGGATGAACAGCCTGTCCTGCCATAACGGCATCTCGCTCTTCGCCGAAGGCCGCAGCGAGCGGCGCGAGACAAAGAAGGAGGTGGACATGATGTCGAACTTCCAGCCTAGCTGGCGGCACTGGCCAAGCGCGCGCGGCACGTTGGGCTCTTCCATATAGCCAAACGTCATTGTCACCATCGAAAAGCTCTCCGAAAGCTTGGCGATCTCCACCCGCTCACTGTCCGCAACGCGCGGAACGTCGGCGGTCACCACGGTCAGTATGACATTGGCTTCATGAAGCACTTTGTAGTGCTTGAGGGAATGCATAAGCGAAACCGGCGTTGTCTCAGGGTCGGCAGTCAGGAACACCGCAGTGCCGGGAACCCGCGCCGGCGGTTTTTTCTCCAGCATTTCAATCATGTCCGCGAGCGGCACGTCATCACGGCGCGACTTTCTCGCAAGGATCGCCGTGCCGCGCACCCATGTGTACATGATCAGCATAATGACTGCGGCCATCAGCAAAGGCACATATCCACCCTGAAGCACTTTCATCATGTTTGCTCCCAAAAAGACAAGATCGATGAGGAAGAAAGGCAGCATCAAAAGAGCCGCCGCCCAGACAGGCCAGCGCCAGTGCCGCCAGACCACGATGAAGGCGAGCGTGGCGGTGACCACCATCGTGCCGGTGACGGCGATGCCGTAGGCCGTGGCAAGGCTCGAAGACGTGCCGAACAGCAGCACCAGAACCAATACGCCAAGCATCAGCATCATGTTGACCTGCGGCATGTAAATCTGGCCCTTCAGGTCTGCGGACGTGTGGCGCAGCTCAAGCCGGGGCAGGATGCGCAGCTGGATGGCCTGGCGGGTCAGCGAGTAGGCGCCGGTGATCACCGCCTGGCTCGCAATGATCGTGGCGGCCGTTGCCAGAATGACGACAGGCAGCAAGGCCCAGTCCGGATACAGCAGGAAGAACGGGTTTTCGATGGCTGACGGGTTGGAAGCCACAAGCGCCGCCTGGCCGGCATAGTTAAGCGCCAACGACGGAAATACGATCGCCAGCCAGGCAAACTGGATCGGCTTGCGGCCAAAATGACCAAGGTCGGCATAAAGCGCTTCCGCGCCTGTCACCGTCAGAAACACAGCACCGAGCGCGATCAAGCCAATAATGCCGTTAGACGCCACGAAACGCATGGCATGCCAGGGATTGACCGCAGCGAGCACGCCCGGATCATCCGCAATGTGCATGAAGCCGCCCACGGCCATGGCGGCGAACCAAATCAGTGTGATTGGACCGAACCATCGCGCAACGGCGGCGGTTCCTTTGCTTTGGACGAAAAAGAGGCAAAGTATGATCGTAACGGTGATTGGCAGGACGTATGGGTCAAAGGCCGAAGTCACGAGTTTCAAACCTTCGACAGCCGAGAGAATGGACAGCGCCGGTGTGATCAGCGCATCGCCGTAAAACAGCGCCGCCCCCGCAGCGGCGCAGAAGAAGACAATTGGCACGGCGCGCCCCAGCGCCCGCTGGGCGAGCGCGTAGAGGGAAAGTATGCCGCCTTCGCCATTGTTGTCGGCCCGCAGCAGAATAAACACATACTTAAATGTCACGATGACGGTCAGTGACCAGAGCATCAACGAGAGGAGCCCGATTATGTCATCACGCTGCACGCCGCCATGGCCGCTGCTTGCAGCAAGCGCCGCTTCGCGGAAGGCGTAGAGCGGGCTCGTGCCGATGTCGCCATAGACAACGCCGACCGACCCGAGGGTGAGGGCCCAGAAGCTGGTTTTGCGCGCATGCTCCGAAGTGTCAGCCGGTTGCTCCAGAACGTCTTGAACAGCCATGTTTGATCAGCTCCTTGTTTGATCGTCCAAGGATCGGCCGTTCCGCATAAGGAAACGAGACGGAATTTGCCGCAATGTCGTAAGGAACCCATAAGGATTTCCGCAAATGGCGGCCTGGCGCTTGCAGGACGCGGGCTGTTTCATGTTAGCCTTGGCCATGGGAACAGCGAACATCCCGAGCTATCAAACCAGCGCGGTTCTGCGCGCGGCTTCGGTCGCCGCGCTGACAACGGCTGCTGCGGCGCTGATCGGGATGGAGCTGGAAAGGTGGGTCTCGACACGCGGCGTCGCCCTGGTGTTCATAGTTGCCGTGGTCCTCTGCGCGTCCCGGTTCGGTTTCGCCTCAGGCATATTGAGCGCGGTCTTTTCGTTCTTGGCGCTGAACTTCTTCTTCATCGAGCCGCGCCACTCATTTCAGATCGCCGACCAGAAGGAGCTGTTTTCGCTCAGTGTGTTTCTGGCCGTCGCCGCCATAACCGGCAGCCTTGCGGGCCGCATGCGCGAGCAGGCCGACAATGCCCATCGCCGCGCCGACATGCTGCAAATCCTGTCGGATTTCTCCGCGCGGCTTTTTTCCGCCAAGAGCGAGGAGGAGATATTGCGCGCGCTGACCGAACAGTGCTCGAAGGCCATCAGCGGTCCAGCCGCTTTGTTTCATCACAATGGTGAAACGCATGTTGTCGAGGCGGTTGCCCCAATGGACCTGGTCATTGACCTCAGCGAAGCGCAGAACGCCGAAAAGGTGTTCCGAAAGGGGCATCCGATGATGGCCGCCGCGCGCGGCTGGGCGGGAGGGCGCTTTGAATACCGCTTCATCGACAGGGCAAAGCTGCCGGACAGGGTGATCGCGCTCGCGCCGTCCGGCGGCAACATGCCAGTCGCTCCGGATGCCGAACAGGTTCTGACGGCGTTGATGGAACAGGCCTCGCTTGGCGTTGAGCGGTTTCGCCTTGCGCGCGAAACACAAGCGGCAAATCTGGCCGCTCAGGAAGAAAAGCTGCGCTCGACGCTCCTTTCCTCTGTGTCGCACGATCTGCGCACGCCGCTCGCCACCATTCTCGGCTCCATCACCAGCCTGCGCGAGCTCGGCGGCAAAATGTCAAAGTCAGCGCGTGACGAGCTTCTCGCCGCCATAGAAACAGAAACGCGGCGTCTGTCGCGACTGGTCGCCAATCTACTTGACATGACCAGGCTTGAGTCAGGTCTGACGCTGCGCCGAGACTGGGTGGATTTGAAGGAAATCATCCGCTCCGGTGTGGTGGCCATTGCCGCAAGTTTCCCGGAGCGCCGGATTGATCTGAAAATTGAAAACGCGCCGAGGCTGCGCTCTGACGCATCGCTTCTCGGCCAGGTCATTTATAACCTGCTGGAGAACGCCATGAAGTTCTCGCCTCCGGAAAGCGCTGTCAGCGTGTCTGCGTGCGGCGCGCGGCAATTCGGCTGAAATCAGGGTCGTGGATCAGGGCGGAGGGCATCAAACCTGAGGATTTGACGCGCATTTTCGACAAGTTCTTCACAAGCGGCCAAGGCCCGGCTGGCAGAGAGGGAGCGGGACTGGGCCTTGCCATCGCCAGGGGCATTATTGTGCAACTGGGCGGGACGCTGACAGCCATCAGCCCCGGGTCGAGCGGCATCGGCTCCGAATTTGTCATCGTGCTGCCCTTGGATGGCACCGCAGCGAAGGAAGCTGGCGCGTGAGCAGGGCAAAGCGCATCCTGATCGTTGACGATGAGCCGCAGATCAGGCGGTTTCTGCAGCTCGGCCTTGAAGCGTCCGGGTATGAGACCCTGCAGGCCGGCGACGGCGCGGAGGCGCTGCGCCTGTGCGCGGCCATGGCGCCGGACCTTGCGGTGCTCGATCTCGGTCTGCCGGACATGGATGGCAAACAGGTTCTGGCGCGGCTGCGGCAATGGTCAGCGCTGCCGGTGATTGTCCTGTCGGCGCGCGACGATGAGCGTGAAAAGATCGAGGCGCTTGATCTGGGCGCCAACGATTATGTGGCAAAACCGTTTGGCATTGGCGAACTGCTCGCCCGCGTGCGCGCCGCCTTGAGAAGCGAGCGGCAGGAGGCGGTCGAACCCGCGCTGCACAGGGTTGGCAGTGTCACCATTGATGTCGCGCGGCACCAAGTGGAACGCTCTCGGGCGAACCGGTCAGGCTGACGCCGAAGGAATTTGATCTGCTCCTCTATCTGGCGCAGAACCGGGGCAGGGTGCTGACACACCCGCAACTGCTGACCAAGGTCTGGGGACCGGCGCATGGCGGGGATTTTCAATATCTGCGGGTTTTCATCGGCCAGCTCAGGCAAAAGCTGGAAGCGGACCCCTGCCAGCCCAGCTATTGATTCTGACCGAGCCGGGCGTCGGTTACCGCATTGCGCCGGAAGACTGACCGCCCTCAGGAAAATCCGGCGATCATCGCTTCAACAGCTGCCTTTGCCGCCTCCAGCGCCGCCTCATCCTTCGAGCGCACGACGATCTCCACCCAGAACGACGCGTCCGCCATGCGCGGATAAGAGCCGATGATCGTGTCCGGATGCGCCTTCTGAATTTCAGTCAGCGCAGTCCCGATCTTGCCCTCGCCAAAGGGGCAGTGAACGGAGGCGGACAGGAGCTTCTGCCCGGTGCGCAGCGTCGGCAGCACGGCATCGACCATCGCCTCGAAAACGGCTGGCACACCGGCCATCACGTGCACATTTTCAACGATGAACCCCGGCGCGACCGAGACCTTGTTTTGAATATGCGCCGCCCCGCGCGGCATCCGCGCCATGCGCTGGCGGGCCTCATTGAACTCGACGCCGCGCGCCGCATACGAATCGCCCAAGAGCTTCATCGCTGCCGCATCGTGCTCGCAGGGCAGGCCGAAAGCTTTGGCGATGGCATCCGCGGTGATGTCGTCATGCGTCGGCCCGATGCCGCCGGAGGTGAAGACATAAGTGTAGCGCGCCCGCAGCGCATTCAGCGCCGCGACGATCTCCGCCTCGTCATCCGGCACGATCCGCACTTCCAAAAGCTCAATGCCGACGGCGGTCAGCATGGTGGCCAGATGCCCGATATTCTTGTCGCGCGTGCGTCCGGACAGAAGCTCATCGCCGATGGCGAGCATGGCGGCGGTGATGCGGGTGTCGGACATGGGCGGTTCCTTCAACTCAAATTGGCTGGTGCGGTCGGCGGGAATCGAACCCGCAAGGGCATGGCCCGAGGGATTTTAAGTCCCTTGCGTCTACCAGTTTCGCCACGACCGCAGCGATTGCGTGCCTAGACGGTCTGCGCCGCGCAATCAAGTTCGCGCACCTTTTCGCGCAGCGCCGGGACGATTTCGGCTTCAAACCACGAATTCTTCTTGAACCAGCTGATATTGCGCGGGCTGGGATGGGGCAGGGGAAGCAGATGCGGCCAGTGCGTCCGCCAGTCCCGCACCGTATCCGTAAGGCTTGCGCCCCGGCCTTTGCCGAGATGCCAGTCCCGCGCATATTTTCCGAGCGTGATCGTCAGCTGAATGTTCGGCAGCCGCGCCAAAACCCGCTCCCGCCACAGCGGCGCGCATTCGGGGCGCGGCGGCAGGTCGCCGCCTTTGGCGGTGCCGGGAAAGCACAGGCCCATCGGGAAAATGGCGAACTTGGCCGGGTCGTAGAACTCCTCCCGCGTCACGCCGAGCCATTGGCGCAGCCGGTTGCCGCTGGGGTCGTCGAAGGGAACGCCTTTGGCGTGGGTCAGCCTTCCCGGAGCCTGGCCGACAATCAGGATGGGCGCGCGCGGATCAATCTGGAATATGGGTTTCGGCCCGAGCGGCAATCCTTCGCACGCTGAGCAGGCGCGCATGGAGGCGAGGAGATCGGGAAGCGGCATTCCCAACCTTACCGGCAATGCGTCCAACAAAAAAGGCCGGTGTTTCCACCGGCCTTTCTGTTTCAGCTTGCGCCGAATGCTTATACGAGACGCAGCTGGTCCGCTGACATCTTGCCCGAGCGGCGGTCGGCGACGAGTTCGAAGGAGACCTTCTGGCCTTCCTTCAGATCGTTGATGCCGGCGCGCTCAACAGCGCTGATATGGACGAACGCGTCTGCGCCGCCATTGTCAGGCTGAATGAAGCCGAAGCCTTTTTGCGAGTTGAACCATTTTACTGTGCCAGTGGCCATGTCGAAACCTTTCAAGGTGTTAGATAGATAAACCACACGCAAAGGCGCGCGTGGAAGGTAATGTCGATTTTTGAAGGGAGTTCTTTAGCAAGCGCAGTGTTCCGCGGCCCTAAGTCATTCGGCCAAATATCGATGCGCGGTAAATGGTGTTTTCCGGCAAAGAATGTCAATCCCCGCAATCTGCCCCGTAAGATTTGAGGTAGCGGCCGGATCAGACCTTCACCGGCTGCCGCGACAAGGTTTTCTGCCCCAAACACCCTCAGGTAGCGCTTTATCTCATCAGGGTTGCCGGTTGCCTTATTAAGGTTGTCGGAAAGCTTCACAGCCGGGCGGCCATTGGCCTCCGTCACCTTGCAGACCAGCGAGATCGCTGTCAGCGCATCATTGTCAATGACGGCGCAGTCCTCAAAGTCGTTGGTCAGATTCGTTCCCCAGCCAAAGCTCATCCGCGCCCGGCCCTTGAAATGGGCATAGGTGTCCTCAATCGAATCCACGTCCAGTCCATCGGAGAAAATCAGCAGCTTGTCGCGCGGGTCTTTGCCCTTTTCCTTCCACCATTGAATAATCCATCTCCCCGCCCTCGATGGGCGGCGCGCTGTCGGGCGGAAGCCGGTCCAGTCCGCCACCCAGTCTGGCGCGTGGGCAAGAAACGAGGCCGTGCCGAAAGTGTCGGGAAGCACGATCAGCAGATTGCCGAAAGTAGAGCTTCTGCCAGTCAGCCAGCACTTTGTAGGGCGCTTGACGCATTTCTTCGTCACCGTTTGCCAGAGCGGCGGCAACCATCGGCAGCTCATGCGCATTGGTGCCGAGCGCTTCCAGATCATTATCCATCGCAAGCAGCACATTCGACGTGCCGGAAAACGCCTCGCCGATGCCTTCCTTCAGCGCCGCCACACACCAGCGCTGCCACAGAAACGAATGGCGGCGGCGCGTGCCGAAGTCCGAGATGCGGATGTCGGGCAGGGCCTTCAGCCGCTCCACCTTGGCCCACATCTTCGCTTTGGCGCGCGCATAGAGCACGTCGAGCGCAAACGGCCCCAGCGACTTCATCGCCGCGCGCGAGCGCAGTTCGTTGATGATGGCGAGCGCCGGGATTTCCCACAGCGTCGTCTCCATCCATTTGCCGTGGAATGTCAGCTCATATTGCCGTTTTTGACGGCAAGCTCATAATCCGGCAGGCGGAAATTGCTGAGCCATTCCAGAAACTCCGGCTCGAAAATCTGCCTGCGGCCATAAAACGTGTTACCCGCCAGCCAGATCATCTCCTTTTTCGACAGCCGCACTTGCCGCGCATGGTCCAGCTGCGCCCGCAGCTCCTCTATGTCGATCTCGTCGGCGAGGCGCACTTTTGTCGTGCGGTTGATGAGGGAGAAGGTGGTTTTGACATCCGGATAAAGCTTCCAGATCATCTGCAGCATCAGCAGCTTGTAGAAATCCGTGTCGAGCAGCGAGCGGATGATCGGGTCGAGCTTGAACGTGTGGTCATAGACGCGGGAGGCGATGTCGTTTTTGGCCATTTATGAGCATCCCCCGCAAGAAGGGGAGACTTAGCCGGGCATTGAAGGTCTTGGCAATGCCGCTTTCAGGCAAATCGAACGCCCGCGTCGCGCATCTTTTCCGTCATCGCCGTCATTGATCCGCCGAGATCAATCCCCCGGCACGCGTCGGGCAGCACCGTCACTTCCAGCCCGGACTTCCGCGCATCCAGCGCCGAAAATGCGACGCAGAAATCGGTCGCAAGGCCGCAGAGCGCGACTTTTCCCAAGCCCCTTTCGTTCAAATATCCGCCAAGGCCGGTCGGCGTCTCGTGGTCATTCTCGAAGAACGCGGAATAGGAATCCACCTCGCGCCGGAAACCTTTGCGGATGATGATCTCAGCCCGGTTCACATCCAAGCCGGGGTGAAACTCCGCGCCCTGCAGTTCCCTGCATGCAATGGTCCGGCCACAGCGTCTGCGGCCCATAGGGCATCCGGATTGTTTCGAAGGGGGATTTGCCGGGATGCTGCTGAAGCAAAGCTCGAATGCCCCGCCGGGTGCCAGTCCTGCGTCAGGATCACATGCTCAAACCGCCGCATCAGCTGATTAACCAGCGGCACAATCTCATCGCCGCCGCTCACCGCCAGCGCGCCGCCGGGGCAGAAATCGTTTTGCATGTCGATGACGATCAGGACTTCATTTTTCATAAGCGTTCTTTCCAACGGCTCTTGAAGAATGTGGCTTCCTTCCCGGCTGAATCAACATAAATTGCTTTTGAAAAAGCAGGAAGCCGGGAACATGACTGAAAATGAAAACGCCGTGAAGCCTTGGGCCGATGTGGCGGCGAAACTCGTCGATGTCGCCATGGGCCGCGCCAAGGCAGACCTTGTGGTGAAAAACGGCAAATGGGTCAATGTCCATTCCGGCGAGATCATTCCCGGCACGGACCTCGCCATCGTCGAAGGCCGTTTCGCCTACTGCGGCCCTGACGCCTCCCATTGCATCGGTCCGGACACCAAAATCGTCGATGCGCAATGATCGCTATCTCGTTCCGGGCCTGTGCGACGGCCACATGCATGTGGAATCCGGCATGGTCACCGTCACCGAATTCACCCGCGCCGTCATCCCGCACGGCACGACCTCCATGTTCATCGACCCGCACGAGATCGCCAACGTCCTCGGCCTTCCCGGCGTGCGGCTGATGCATGACGAGGCGATGGCGATGCCCATCAATGTGCATGTGCAGATGCCCAGCTGCGTGCCGTCCGCGCCGGGACTGGAGACACCGGGCGCAATGATTTCCGTCGCTGATGTCGAAGAGGCGATGGGCTGGCCGAATATTATCGGCCTTGGCGAGGTGATGAACTTTCCCGGCGTCGCAAATAATGACGCGAAAATGTCCGGAGAAATCGCCGCGACGAAGAAGGCCGGGAAGACGGTCGGCGGGCATTATGCCTCGCCGGATTTGGGCCTGCCGTTTCACGGCTATGTGGCGGGTGGACCGGAAGACGATCATGAAGGCACACGTGCGGAAGACGCCATCGCCCGGGTGCGGCAGGGCATGCGCGCCATGCTGCGGCTCGGCAGCGCCTGGTATGATGTGGCCGAGCAGATCAAGGCGGTGACGGAATCCGGCCTCGACCCGCGCCATTTCATCCTGTGCACCGATGACAGCCATTCCGGCACGCTCGTTGGCGAGGGCCATATGGACCGCGTCCTGCGCCACGCCATCGCGCAGGGCCTCAAGCCCGTCACCGCCATCCAGATGGCAACGCTCAACACCGCCCAGCATTTCGGCCTCGACAAGGAGATCGGCTCGATCACGCCGGGGCGGCTGGCGGATTTTCTGATTGTGTCGAACCTTGCTGAGATGCGCGTGGAAGAAGTGTATGGAAGAGGGGAGCACCTCGCCTCCAATGGCAAACTCCTGAAGGAAATCCCGGCCTTCACCTATCCTTCCTCAGCCAAAAACACCGTCCATCTCGGCAAAAAGCTCGCCGCGGCCGACTTCGACATCCACGCCCCAGAAGGCGCGAACAAAGTCACTGCCCGCGTCATCGGCGTTGTCGAAAACCAGGCCCCGACCAAAGCGCTGACGGCGGACCTCATCGTCAAAAACGGCCTCGTCGATAGCGACGCGGCCAATGACATCTGCCAGATCGCCCTTGTCGAGCGCCACCGCGCCACGGGAGAGGTCGTCAACGCCTTCGTCTCCGGCTTCGGCTACACAAAACCCTGCGCGCTCGCCTCCACCGTCGCCCATGACAGCCACCACATGATCGTCGTCGGCACCAGCAAGTCCGACATGGCGCTGGCCGCCAACCGCCTCGGTGAGGTCGGGGGAGGGGTGGTCCTCTTCTCCGAAGGCAAGGAACTCGCCCTTGTAGAACTGCCCGTCGCCGGCCTCATGTCCGACGAGCGCGCGGAGATTGTCGCCGCCAAAGCCGACAAGCTCGTCGCCGCCATGCGCGCCTGCGGCTGCGCGCTCAACAACGCCTACATGCAGCACTCGCTGCTGGCGCTGGTGGTGATACCGGAGCTGCGGATTTCGGATCTGGGGCTGGTGGATGTGACGCGGTTTGAGAGGGTGGGGGTGTTTGTGTAGAGGTGGATGTAGTATGCGCCCCACCCCTGGGATGCGATTGTTGGCTAGGTGGGCTTGCAATCCTCACAGCCAAGCATTGATAGGTATAGCTCTATTCGTGTGAATAGCGGAATAAGTTCAAGTTGGGTGGGGTAGAAATCCAGCCCACTGTGATCGGGGTCACACGTTGATGTGCGCAGTTGGGTAGCTTATATCCAAGTTTCGCAACCATTGAGAGCTTGTTTTATGCCCAACAAAATCGTCATTCCATTCCCGTCGGCGAATGAATCCGCAAAGCCTCACCCATTCGAGAGATTATGGGGCAAGGCCGTTCGCAGTCATGGCTTTGCTGCCGTACCGACGATAATGGTGCGCGCGCAGCGTCGCCTTGGAGTCAATCCCACCCAGTTTTGTATTCTTGTGCAGCTGTTGGAATATTGGCGCTTGCCGGAACGAGCCCCGTTCCCCACGAAGAAACAGCTCGCTGACAGGATCGGGCTTTCTGAGACAGCCATCCAGCAGAACATGAGGGCGCTTGAAACGGCTGGGTTGGTTCGCCGCGAGCAACACAAGACTTCGGCTGGAGACTGGGGCGCGAACACTTACCATCTCGATGGCCTTGTCGCCCGCATCCAAAAGCTCGAGCCGGATTTCGCCGAAGAAAAGAAGAAGAAGGAGGAGGAACGACGCAAGGCCGAAACTCCAAAAGGCCGTCGCGCCATACCCTAAAAAATTACCCCGGGCGCATGCGTGAGCAGAGGCGGCACCGGGGTTTACACAAACCATATAGCTAGGGGTGGGAAAAAATGCAAGCCCAGACCATTGAGCCGGACACCCTGGATCCGGACCAAATTGAGCTTGCGCTGTCGCAGGAGCGGTTCGCCCGCTATGTCGAATGGGCGGCGGGCGACCGGGTTCAGGCGATCAAACTCTACACGCTCAACAGCCTGATTTCAGAAAGTTTCTACATTCCGCTACAAGCACTCGAAATTGCGTTGCGCAACCGCATTCACATCGTCCTGAGCGCCGCTTCCGGCGACAACTGGTATGAAAATCCCCTTTATCAACAAGGCAGTGTTCAGCCGGAGCAGCTCGAAAACGCCAAACGTGATCTCTTGGAGAAGAACAAGGAATTGACGCCGGGACGCATCATCGCGGCGCAGACATTTGGTTATTGGACCGCGTTCTTCGGCACCGTCTACGAAGATCAGTGGCGCAAAGAACTGCACAAGGTCACTCAGCTCCCTGAGGGCGCGCATTTGTCCAGAAAGCAGTTTGCAGCGCCGCTTGCCCCGATCCGCGAGCTGCGCAACCGAATTGCCCACCACGAGCCAGTTATCACCTGGAATTTGCCTAAGCACTTCGGCGCAATAATGCAGCTGACAGAATGGCTTTCGCCAGCAGCGGCACATTGGTGCCGAGGCTGCTCCCGGTTCACGGATATATATCCGGACGAGGGCATCTCCCTCGCCAGACCGGACGAGACAAAAGAGATGACCGGATGACATTCAACAAGGAATATATCGAAACTTCATTCGAGGACTGGCTGGAGGAGGAGGGCATTCTGCAGGAATCGACCCTTGCCGCCGCCAAGAAGGTGATCGCCTGGCAGCTCAGCGAGGAAATGCGCAAGAAGAAGATCACCAAAATGCGCATGGCCGAACTGATGGAAACCAGCCGGGCCCAGCTCGACCGCATGCTCGACCCGATGAGCAACAACACGACGCTGGAGACTTTACAGCGGGCGGCGAAGATTGTCGGACGGGAGCTGCGGGTGGAACTGGTCTGAGGACTTGGGGCCGGCAAATGTGACGCGGTTTGAGGAAGCGGAGGGGGCAAGGACATGCTTCATGCGTTGCCCATCCAATATCACGCAGGCGAAATCCACCCCAGCTCCGGCCCCACCGGCACAATCCCCGTCGGGTTCAGCGCTTTCACCGAATAATACCCCCGCTTGATATGGTCGATGCTCACCGTCTCCCGCACGCCCGGGATGGCGAGCACCCGCTCGAGATAGGCTTGCAGAATTGCGGTAGTCGGCGATGCGGCGCTTGTTGGTTTTGAACAGGCCGAAATAGGCGGCGTCGAAGCGGACGAGGGTGACGAACAGGCGGATGTCCGCCTCGGTGAAGGCCGCGCCGAACAGGTAGGGGCCGGAAGCGAGGCGGGGCTCCAGTTCGTCGAGCATGGCGAACACATCGTGATAGGCTTCCTCATAGGCCGATCTGCGTGGTGGCGAAGCCGGCGCGGTAGACGCCGTTGTTGAGCATTGGATAGACCCACGCGTTCAGCGCGTCGATATCCTCCCGCAGCGCTTCCGGGTAAAGGTCGATCCGCCCGTCCGCCAGCGCGCCGAAGCCGGAATTGAGCATGCGGACAATATCGGCGGACTCGTTGTTGACGATGGTCTTCAGCCTCTTGTCCCACAGAACCGGCACGGTGGCGCGGCCGGTGAAATGCGGGTCAACGCGCGTGTAGAGTTCGTGCATATAGGCCGCGCCGTTCACCTCGTCGCGTGTCGATCCCGGATAGTCGCCGAAGCGCCAGCCTTGGCTGGAAAGCGCAGGCTCGACCACCGAAACGTGAAATCGCGTCTTCAAGGCCCTTTCAGCTTGCGGGCAATCAGCGTGCGCGAGGCCCAGGGACAGATCAGCGCCACGTAAAGATGATAGCGGTCCGCCTCGGCGGCAAAGCCCGCATCGCCCGTCGGCCCGGCGCCGCCGTCCGGCGTCACCCAGTGGCGGAAGGACGAGGTCTGGCGCACAAAGCCGCCCTTCTCGTCCTTCGCCTGCACCGGCTGCCAGTCCGCCGTCCATTTTCCGTCAACCAGCATTTTGATGATTCCTGAAACCCGCATGAACTGTCGGGCCGTCATCTATTGACAAAACAGGCCTGTGATAACCTGTCATATCGGCGATGAACTGTTTCCAAATCAGAGGCGCTCATGCGGGCGCGGCCCCGCTCAAACTCCCGCCTCCCGCTCCCTCCTCGCCAGCGAATACAGCCACATCCCCAGCCCCAGCATCACAACCCCCGCCGCGACAATGCCGAGGATCGATCCGAGATAATCATTGGCCTTCTCCAGATTGCCGCCAAATGAAATGCCAAGTCCGATATAGAGCCCGACCCACACCGCTTCGCCCGAGCGCCGCCACAAGGCTGAAACGGAGCCAGTTGATGCGCATCGCCCCGCCCGCGAAGTTGGCATAGGGGCCGAGCGGGGAGAACAGCCAGCGCGTCAGGAATACGCCGATGTCGCCGCGCGTCTGCATGATCGATTTGGCGCGCTCGATCAGTTTGCCGCGGGCCGGATCACGGCCAAGCCGCCCCAGAAGTTCATGCCCGCCGCGCCAGCCGATGAAATAGCCCGTCTGGTCGCCCGCAATGGCCCCGGCGAAGGCGGCTGCGATCACCTGCCATAGGGAAAGGTCGCCTGAAGCGACAAAGCCGCCGGCGGTCAGCATCAATATCGAGGTCGGCGCAGGCACGGCGAGGCAGGAGAGAAACGTCGCCGCGCACATCAGCCACACGCCATATTGCGGCACAAGCCCCAGAAGCCAGTCGGTCATTTGGCTTCCTTCTTGGCTTCCAGAACCTTGATCGTCTCCTCGACTTTCCTGATCAGCTCCTCCACCGGCACGCCGCGCTCCTGCGCAGTCTGCGCCAGCGTCCTCGGCCCCCGGCCCTCCGGCAGCGGCAGTCCGGCCATCGCGTCGATCTCGCGCGGATTGAGCCCCCAGGACCGCCCGATATAGCCGACCGTCATCCATGGCTGCACCTGAACATTCTGGTGCGCGGGGTTTGCCCAGTAGATGATGGAGGCGATCAGCCGGACGGCGAAAAACAGCGTGACGGCGCTTGCGCCGAGAAAGGCCGAAGTCAGATAGGGATGCGCGCGCCACAGGCGTTTCATTCACATGTTTCCTCTTGTCCGCCGCCAGCGATACGATGATACAAATATCAACTCAACAGAAGGATGCCGCCTGGCCCGTTTCATCCTCCTCCTGCGCGCACCTGGCGCGTTCAGGAAATTCCGCCACCTTCTGAAACTTTCCGCCAAACAGCATCGTTCTACTGAACGGGTGGGAGGGCATTGACACGTCATAGGAGACGGCACTCATGCCTTTTGATTTTTCTGAAGTTTCCATAGGCCTTCCAAAGTTCCGCTTTGGCAGCAACGGCAATGATACGCTGAGAGGCGGGTCGGGAAGTGATTATCTATTTGGCTTTGACGGCAACGACCGGCTTTTCGGCGGCAGAGGGATGGATTTCCTTTTTGGCGGCAAAGGCGATGACACGCTCTCCGGCGGCGCGGACCGTGACTACCTGTACGGCGGCAGCGGACTTGACTCGCTTGTCGGCGGCTCCGGCAATGATTTCCTGTCGGGCGGCGCGGGCGCGGACAAATTCCTTTTTGATCCGTCCAACAAAGGCGAGGGTTCTGACGTCATTGCCGACTTTGCTCTCGGCGCCGACAAAGTCTCCCTCAATGCGGCGGATATTTTGCGCTCGGACAGCGACATCACGACAAAGACCGGTGACGCCGCGCTGCTTGACGCGACCGACTTTGATGCCGATTCAAGCTGGGATGTGATCGCATCCGCTGATGGCGATGTGCTCGTTGTCCATCCCAATGGCAAGATCGAACTCAATGGCATCCGCTTCGGCGCTTCGACAGACAGTTTTGCTGAAATTCTGCCCGCACTTGAACTGACCGGCGTGGTTGCCGGCGGCGCGGGGGCGGACCTGCTCTCCGGCGGCGATGGCGATCAGGCGCTGTTCGGCTTGGCGGGGGACGACCGGCTCGAAGGCGGGCGCGGCGATGATGTTCTGGTCGGCGGCGCGGGGGCGGACAAGTTTGCGTTCAACCCGAACCGCCACGAAGAGGGCAATGATGTCATTTATGACTTCTTGCTGGGAACAGACAAGATCGAGCTGAAGGTTGCTGATGTGCTTGCTTCAACGCCGGGCCTGCTCGCTCTGTCAGGCGATCCGCTCGCCTTCGAGACAACCGACCTCGACGCCAGCCTGCTGTGGAACCTTTCGGCAAGCGCCGACGGTGACCTCCTGGTCACACATCCAAACGGCACAATCGAGATCAACGGCATCGCCTTTGGCGCAGGCGTTGACACTTTCGGTGAAATCGCCGGAGCGCTCTTGCTGATCTGACGACAACAGCGAAATAAGCGAACAGGCCAGCCCGGTATGTTATTGATTTAATGCCGGGCTGGCTTGATAAAGAGTCTGGCCTCAAACTTTGAGCGTCTAGTACATGCGCGGCGCAATGGCGCTCGACCTGCAGCTGCGGGACAAAGTCAGGGTGGCATTTGTGAACACACACATCCTCCTCCTGCGCAGCGTCAATGTCTCCGGCGCAAACATCGTCAAGATGGCCGGGCTGCGCGCGTTCCTGAGCGAGCTCGGTTTTGAAGGTGTTCAAACCTACATCCAAAGCGGCAACGCTGTGTTTTCCTCACCCAAATCCGTCGGCGACGTTCACCTTCTCATTTCACACGCTTTCGCGCCGCGCTTCGGCTTTGCCCCGAAAATGATGCTTGTCACGGCGGAAGACTTTGCCGATGCCATCGCAGGCAATCCCTTCACCGACCCCGGCATCGATCCGGCGCGCCTGCATCTGGGGTTTATGGCGGACGCGCCGGATGGGGAGGCGGCAAGGGCGGTTGCCGCAAAGCCGAGAGACAGCGAAGAATATCAGATTGAGGGCAGGGTATTTTACCTCCACTCGCCGGAAGGCGTGGGCAAGTCGAGATTCTTTGAGGGCCTTGAGCGGACGCTGAAAGTGCCGGTGACGTTTCGCAACTGGCGCACGGTTCTGGCGCTGCGGACGATGACGCAATCAGAAATTGAGTAGTTTATTTGTCTCTATCACCCAAATAGGTGACGCAGTCCATTTTAGATTGCGCAATGAGAAATTGTGGGGCTCCTGATCTTTAATGGAGCGAATGAATGGAAGACCCGATCCTATTCTGGAATGACGTTTGCAATGAAGCCAATCGATTTGACCATACGGCGCCGATGAAAGGCGCCGCGCAGGGCGGGCCGACACGAAGTTCACGCGCCACGGCCATTGTGCACCTTGCCATGCATGACGCGCATTTCGGCGTGAGCAATCCGGATGGATTTGCGCTTTACACCGGCGCTGCCGTCAATCCCTATACTGTGACCGGGACTCCGCCGCTCGCGGTGCAGGTCAGCGCGTCGGTTTCGGCCGCGGCGCATCTGACGCTTGCCGCGCTCTATCCTGAACAAGCGGCGATGTTCGCAAGCAAGGCGCAAGAGATCGCCGGCTTGAATGAAACAAACAGGGCGGCCCATGCCTATGGCTACAGGATTGGCCGCGAGATTTTGCGGCTGCGCGACAAGGATGGAGCGGAGTTGAGCGCCACCCATGTCTACAATTATGCGAAACCCCACCATAGGGAAGACCCGCTCAACCCGGCGCAGGAGCCGCTTGGCGTCAATTGGGGCGGGGTCAAGACTTTCGCGGTTTCAGCTTACCATCCGCTTGCCAACTCTCCCGCCTTCAATTCCGCAGCATACAATGCCGACCACGATGAAGTGCTTGCCAAGGGCGGCGCGGCCTCCCAGCCAACAACCACGCGCACCAAGGACGAAACGGTCGTTGGCATGTATTGGGCCTATGATGGCGCAAAGGAACTTGGCACTCCGCCCCGGCTCTACAATCAAATCGTTCGGGAAATTGCGAAATCAAAGGGCAACAGCGTAGCGGACAATGCGCGGCTGTTTACCTTAGTCAACGTCGCCATGGGGGACGCTGGCATCATTGCATGGTACTGGAAATATCGCCTGGATATCTGGCGGCCGGTGATTGGCATCCGCGAGTTTGACAGCAATTTTGGTCCGGACGCAGTTGCCGGAGGCGCAGTTTTGCCAAGATGTGATCCGTTCTGGCGTCCGCTTGGCGCGCCGAAAACCAATGTGACAGAATCCGGCGCCCGCTCGTTCACGCCACCTTTCCCGGCCTATCCGTCGGGCCACGCGACCTTCGGCGCCGCAGCCTTTGAGATAGTCCGGCGCTTCTACCGCGACAAGCCGGGAGCAACCAACAACTTCACGATAAACGGCGTGGACAATATCGCGTTTAACTTTATCTCCGCCGAACTTGACGGGAAGTCGAAGGACAATGACGGCTCGCTGCGTGTCCGTCACGAGCGCCGGTACAATTCGGTGGCCGAAGCCATGTATGACAATTCAGTCAGCCGGATTTTCCTCGGCGTGCACTGGCGGTTTGACGGAACAACCGCAAAAGAGCAGAGCACGCTTGCCCTCTCCGCGAAGAAGATGCTGGAGGCAACCGACAATATCGGCGGCGTCCCGCTCGGGCGGAAAATCGCGCAGGATATATATGACACCGGCCTCGTGCCGTCCGGCCCGACGGTGGTTCCGCCAGCGGTCTGATTGCGACTTTCCCTGCGGGACCGGCGGTCCCGCAGGGATGCTTGCACTGCGCTCCGACATTCCTGTTGCATTGCAGCATCACATCTGCCATAAGCCGCCCAACGCGATGATTTGCGGGGTTCGTCCCCGTGTTGAGAACTTAGGTTCGTGCCGCGTTTCCCGCTCCTTTCCGAAATGACGGCGAGAAGCGAACGGGTCTTTGAGGCAACTCACTTTCCCGGCCACGCTGGGGTCCGCATGTTGCGGCCCTCGCTGCTATAACACAGACGGCTGCGATCATTTGCGCGGACCGCCGATAGTTCGCGCTGCATCAGCGCGATTGAAAGATGAATTTTAAGTGACTGAAACTATTGAAAATACCGCCGTTTCCACAAACGGCTTCGCTGCCATGGGCCTGTCCGGCATTGTGCTGAAGGCGCTGGAATCAGCAGGGTTTGACACGCCGACGCCGATCCAGGCGCAGGCGATTCCGCCGCAGATGAAGGGCCGCGACATTCTGGGCGTCGCCCAGACCGGCTCCGGCAAGACGGCGGCTTTTGTGCTGCCGATCCTCAAGGACATCATGGCCATGGGCGACAAGCGCCAGCACAACACGGCGCGGGCGCTCATCATGGTGCCGACGCGCGAGCTCGCCGTGCAGATCGAGGAATGCATCCGCATGTTCGCCAAGGGTGCGCATATCTCAACGGCTTTGGTCCTAGGCGGCATGTCGCGCTTCCTGCAGATCAAGAAAATGCTGCCCGGCGTTGATTTCCTCATCGCAACCCCCGGCCGACTGCTCGACCTGATGAACGAGGGCGCAGTGAAGCTGCATGACACCAAGTTCCTCGTGCTCGATGAAGCCGACCGCATGCTCGACATGGGCTTTATCAAGGACGTGCGCAAAGTCGCCGCCAAAGTTGGCCCGAACCGCCGCACCGCGCTCTTCTCGGCGACCATGCCGGAGGAAATCGAGGACTTGGCCAAGACGCTGATGAAAGACCCGGTCCGCGTTGAAGTCGCCCGTCCGGGCACTTCGGTGACGACGATCCAGCAACAGCTGATCTATCTGGCGCGCGGCGAAAAGCGCGCCTGCCTGTCGGCGCTGTTGAAACAGTCGGCGTTTGAGCATGTTCTCGTCTTCACCCGCACCAAACACGGCGCGGACGCGGTGTCGCGTTATCTGGAGAAGGACGGGTTTAACAACGCCGCCATCCACGGCAACAAGTCGCAGAACGCCCGCCAGAAGGCGCTGAACGACTTCAAATCAGGCGCGATCAAAATCCTCGTCGCCACCGACATCGCGGCGCGCGGCATCGATGTGACCGGCATTTCGCATGTCATCAATTTCGACCTTCCGGACGAGGCGGAGTCCTATGTCCACCGGATCGGCCGCACCGCCCGCAACGGCGCGTCCGGCGTGTCCGTGACGCTGTGCGAGCCGGATGAGAATGACAAACTGCGCGCTGTTGAGCGGCTGACCCGGCTGAAGCTGACAGTGATTGAAAAGCCGGCCTTTGTCGTCAAGCCGAAGGCTCCCGGCGCGGAGAAGGAGGAGCGCGAGCGCTCCGACTCCATGCCGCACCGTTTCCGCTCCAAGGGCGGGCGGCCGGACAACAAGCCTCGCGGCGACCGTCCTCACGGCGACCGCAAAAAGCCGGACCACAAGCCGGCTGGCGCGCATCCGGCCTTCGCGCCGAGCGTCCGCGCCGACGCGCCAAAGGGTGATGCGCCCGCCAAGCGCAAGCGCCGCTTCCGGCCAAACCGCGCCCGCGCTGCGGCGTAGGCCTTAAATGCCCGGAATTGCCGCGCTGGCGCTCGCCTATGTGCTGTCGCAGTTTTTCCGGTCATTTCTCGCCGTTCTCTCGCCCGTTCTGATTTCAGAGCTTGGCGCGACAAAATCTGATCTGGCGCTGGCCTCCGGCGCCTTTTTCCTCACCTTCGGCCTGATGCAGTTCGCCGTCGGCGTGGCGCTCGACCATTACGGACCGCGCCGCACCGCGTCGCTGATGTTCGGCGTGTTCGCCGGGGCAGGGGCCTTCGTCTTCGCTTCGGCGCAGGGGCCGGGACAGCTGATCTTCGCCATGGCGCTGATCGGCGTGGCCTGCGCGCCGGTGCTGATGGCGTCCTATTTCATCTACGCCCGCAATTTCCATGCTTCAAGATTTGCCATCATGACCTCGTGGCTCGTCGCATTCGGCATGCTCGGAAATGTCATCAGCGCCTCGCCGCTGGCGGCTGCGGCGGACGCGTTCGGCTGGCGAGGGGTCATGGCGGGGCTTGGCGTGGTGAGCATGATACTGGCAGCCGCCGTGTTTTTCCTTGCCGACGATCCAGTAGCGGTGAAAGCCGAGGAAAAACCCGGCCTGTCCGGCTATCTGACGCTGCTCAAGGACAATCGCTTCTGGCCGCTGATCCCGATGATGGTGATTTCCTACGCGCCGGTCGTCGGCATTCGCGGCCTGTGGGCCGGGCCCTATCTGCACGACGTGTACGCCGCCGACGCCGCCGCTATCGGCGCGGCCACGCTGTGGATGGCGTTCGGCATGATCGCCGGCAGCTTCCTGTACGGCCCGGCGGACCGGTTTTTCGGCAGCCAGAAATGGGTGATATTCGGCGGCAATCTCGTCTCGCTCGCCGCCATCGCCGCGCTTGCCGTCTTCCCAGTTTCCTCCATCGCCTTTGTCACCATTGCGTTGACAGCCATCGGCTCATTCGGCCTCAGCTACGGCCTGCAGATGGCGCATGCGCGCTCATTCATGTCGGCGGACCTTGTCGGGCGCGGCGTGACGCTCATGAACTTTTTCAACATTATGGGCGTCGGCACGATGCAGCTTGCTACGGGCGCCGTTGTCACGGCTTCCACCGATGCCGCACAACCTGCCGCCGCCTATTCAGCACTTTTCTGGTTCTACGCGGCGCTGCTCGCGCTGGCGCTTCTCATATTCGCCTTTTCGAAAGACGCGGTCAAAGCCCCAGCGACTGGATGAATTCCAGCGCCTTGGCCGACACTTCCTCCGTCTTGTTCGGAGACAGCGCATCGCCCGCCACGACATGCTGATACGGATCGCCCGGATTTTCGACGATAAAAATGCCGCTCTTCGCCCCCCAGCGCGCGATCCGTTCCTTGGTGAGATTGGGCTGTACCACTTTGTCGGTCATGGCAAAGACGAAGAAGGTTGGAATCCTGATGTTCTCAACCATCACTTCCCGCGCCAGCTTGGTCAGCGCCGCCATCGGCAGCACGGCGTTTGTCGGATATTTCGGCGTCCAGAATGTGCCGTGCGCCTCGTTGACGGGCGTGAACTCACGTTCCGGGCCGATGATCAGATTGGCCAGCTGCCGCCCCCAGGCCATGGTCAGGAGAAACGAGCCGGACGCCTGCACGCCGTAGTTTGGCGAGACAAACACCATGGCCGCGACGTCTTTCGAAAGCTCCGGCTGCGTCGCCGCCCAGGTCGCAAGCCCCGCGCCTGTGGACGTGGCGATGATGACGATTTTTTCGCCAATGGCGCGGCCAATAGCCATTGCCTCGGCGTAATCATTGACCCACGCATTGACGCTCGCCACCGCCATGGCGGTGCCGTTCTGCCCATGGCCGGTCAGGCGCGCATAATAGAGGTTCGCGCCCAATGTCGCCGCGATCTTGTCGGGCACCGGGCGGATTTCACCCTTCGAGGCGGAGAAGCCGTGGATGTAGACGATGGCAATCTTGGTTTTGGCCTTGGAGTTGGGAAACGCCCAGATGATTTCTTTCTGCAATCCGTCTCGGATGCCCGCGACTTCCGCCTCGCTCTTGGCAAGATAGGCGTCGGGATCGTTGCCGATCACCGCAGGATCAAAGGTGATCCTTGTGTCAACCGGCTCGCGCGGGCCAAGCAGAAAAGCTCCGCCCAGCGCCAGAATCAGCAATATCAATCCGTAAAGCACCCGTCGCACCGCCATTCTCCAATTGATGTGCCGCATTCGTATGGGCCGATGGCTGCAATTGCAATTGCTTCACCTCACCAATCCCGCCATGCTGAGGCAAATCACAATGGAGTGCGCAGCATGGCGGTTCGGGAAGTGGGTCTGCGGCAAATATCCCTGCCGGAGTTTGGCGAGCCGACAATCATGCCATCCATCCCAAAGCAGCTTTATGCGCAACGCATAGAAGCGTGCCTCGCCTGCGCCCGCGCGTCGGAATTTGATACAGTCGTCGTCTATGGCGACCGCGAGCACGCCGCCAACATCGCCTATCTCTCGGGCTATGACCCGCGCTTTGAGGAAGCGCTGCTGATCTTCGGCAAAACTGAGGTGCCACAGCTCCTCATTGGCAATGAAGGCTGGGGCTACGCCGAGCTCTGCGCCGGGCCATATGAACGTGTGCTGTGCCAGACATTCAGCCTTCCAGCCCAGCCGCGCGGCGAAGCGATCCCGTTTCCTGACATTCTTGCGGCGTGCGGCATCGCAAAGGGAGCGAAGGTCGCGGCAATCGGATGGAAACCGGTGACGGCCGAGGATAATGGGTTTCCCGACGGCGCAAGTGACATTCCTGAATTCATTGCTGCTGAAATCCGCAAACTGATTGGCACCGCCGGCTCGATGGTCAACGCCGCCGGCCTCCTGGTGAACCCGCGCGACGGAATGCGGGCCATCAATGACGCCGACCAGCTTGCGATGTTCGAGTTTTCGGCCACCTTCACCTCGCAAGGTGTCCGCAACGTGCTCGCCGCCATTGAGCCGGGCATGACCGAGCTCGCCGCCGCGCGTCTGCTTGGCATGAACGGTCTGCCGCTCTGCTGCCATCCGATGCTGTCATCAGGCAGGCGCGCCGCCTATGGCCTGCCAAGCCCAAGCCTCAATGTCCTCAAGCGCGGTGATCCAGTGACCATGGCCTATGGCGCTTGGGGAGCACTCAATTCGCGGGCAGGGTTCCTGATTGAGGACGCCAAAGAACTTCCCGACGAGATCAGCGGCTATGTCGATAAACTCGTCGCGCCGTACTTCGCGGCGGTCGTGGACTGGTATGAGACTTTGGCCATCGGCGCGACGGGCGGCAGCCTTTGGAGCGCCGTGCATGACCGCGTCGGCGGCAAGTTCTTCAATGTGACGCTCAATCCAGGCCACCTCATCCATATCGACGAATGGATGCACTCGCCGGTATTCAAAGGCTCGGACATTCCGCTGCGCTCCGGCATGGCGATGCAGGTGGACGTCATCCCGGCGACGGGCACGCCTTATTTCACCACTAATATCGAAGACGGCATCGCGATTGCCGACCATGCGCTGCGCGATGAAATTGCGCAGGAATATCCCGAGGCATGGATCCGCATTCAGGCGCGGCGGCGCTTCATGATGGACACACTGGGCATCAGGCTGCGTCCGGAAGTGCTGCCCTTCTCCAACATTCCCGCTTTCCTGCCGCCGTTCTGGCTGGCGCGGGACCGGGCCATGATGGTGACTGGGCGGTGAACCTTTTGCGGGTTCGGTGCGTAACAGCGTGAACATCGGAACCCGCCCATGAACCGCGCCACGCTGATCGCTTATGCTCTCCCGGCGCTGCCGCTCGCCGCGCTGACGCTGCCGCTTTATGTGCTCGTCCCAACTTTCTACTCCGAAACGCTCGGCCTCTCGCTCGCCTCAGTCGGTGCCGCCCTGCTGTTTGTCCGCATTTTCGACGCGTTGAACGATCCCGTCATCGGTATCATCGCCGACCGCTGGAATCCTCCGTTCGGCCGCCGGCGCGCCATGTTTGCGCTTTCGCTGCCGATCACAGCCATTGCCGCATGGAAACTGTTCTGGCCGCCGGACGCGGTCAGCGCGGCGCATCTCGTGCTCTGGGGATCGGCACTTTCAATCGGACAATCGATGGCGCTGATCTCATATTCGGCCTGGGGCGCGGAGCTTGAAAGCGGCTATGACGCCCGCGCCCGGGTTTCGGGCTACCGTGAGGGCCTTACGCTGATTGGCACGCTTATTGCCATTGGTCTGCCCTTCTACGTTGGGATCAGCGCCTCCGAAGGCGTGCACGGCCTTGCCGCGATGGCAATTTTCACAGCAATTGCCCTGCCGCTGTTGGGCGCAATCGCCGTCTGGACAGTGCCGGAGCCCAAAAACCACACACGCCAGCGCGTCGCCTTCCTTCCCGGCCTGCGCGCGCTGACCGCAAACCGCCCCTTCATGCGCTTGATCGCCGCCTTCTTTCTCAACGGCCTCGCCAATGGCATTCCCGCGACGCTGTTCCTGTATTTTGTCTCCAGCGTTCTTAAAGCCGAGGCGTTGCGCGGCCCATTGCTGTTTTTCTACTTCGCCTGCGGCATAGCCGGCGTGCCGCTGGCGCTGTTCATGTCAAAGCGCATCGGCAAGCACCGGGCCTGGTGCTGGGCCATGCTCGCCACCTGCGCGGCATTCGCCTTCGCGCCGCTGCTGGGGGCGGGGGATGCAGTTCTCTTCGCCATAATCGCCGCGACAACAGGTCTTGCGCTCGGCTTTGACCTTTCTTTGCCTGCTGCGGTGCAGGCCGATGTTATCGATGTGGACACCGCCAAGAGCGGCGAACAGCGATCGGGCCTGTACTTCGCCGCATGGAGCCTTTCGACGAAACTGTCGCTGGCGCTCGGCGTCGGGATGGTTTTTCCGATCCTGCAGTACGCGGGTTTTGATCCACAGGTGGCGGGCGATGCCTCGCCCTCAGCGCTTTTCACACTCGCGGCGCTCTACGCCTGGGCGCCGGTCGCCTTGAAACTGGCGGCTATCGCCTTGATGTGGAATTTTCCGATCACCCGCGCCGTGCAGTCGGCGACGCGCCACCAGATCGACGCGGCGGGCTGATCACTTCTTTCCAGCGCCCGTCATTTTTTTCATCAGCGGAAAATACAGAAAGTAGGGAAGCAGCCGCATGAATTTTACTGTCCAAGTGAACCGTCTTGGGAAAGTCAGTTCGAACCCGCCTGTGGTAATGCCCGCGATAATCCGCGCAACAGCCTTTTCCACGGGCATCAGCGCGGGCATGGCGAACTCATTCTTGTGGGTCAGCGGTGTTTCGATGAAACCCGGATTGACAACTTGGATGCGGATATCCATCAGATCGAAGTCAAACTTCAACGCCTCGCACATGTTGATCACCGCCGCCTTCGACGCACCATAGGCGGCTGCGGTGGGAAGTCCCGAATAGCCGGATACGGAGGCCACCATCATCACATGGCCGGAACCGCGTGCTTTGAACTTTTCAACGACCGGCGCAAGGCCGTTCACATGGCCCATGACGTTAAGCGCATAAGTGTCGGAGAACTTTTTCACGTCCAGACGGTCGCCGCTGGCCGGCCAGTAATTGCCTGCGTTGAAGATGGCGAGCGCAATCTTCCCGACGTTCAATTCAATGGCGTCGACCGTCGAGACCATCCGCGCCGCATCTGTCACATCAGACGGAAACGCATGGATGCGGCTTTTGAACGATTTGCTCTCTTCTTCCAGTTCAATCAATTTGTCTGCGCTGCGCGCCGTAGCAGCCACCGTCCAACCAGCTTTGGCCATAGCGATAGCCAACTCCCGCCCGATGCCCGTCGATGCCCCGGTGATCCAGACTGCGCCATCTTCAGGCTTGGCGCGGTAAAGGCTCATCTGCCGATGAATTCCGAGAAAAACTGCCGGTAGGAACCGGTCAGCCGCAGCGGCGCGTCGGTGATGGCGAGGCAGATGCAGGGCCGGTCGCTTTCGGCGATGGGGCTGTGATCCACATCCTCGTCAGCCAGAGCAATGTCGCCGCGCGCGTAGCGACCGCGCGAGTCCGAAAATGCGCCATCCAGCACCAGCGTGATTTCCGAGCCCTCATGCGTGTGGGCCGGCATTTTTCTGCCTGCACGGATCCAGAGCAGGTTGACTTCACAGCCTTCGATCACGCCCAAAGCGCATTCCTTGTAGCCCGGCATTTTTGAACGCCATGGAATGGTGTCCATGGAATACGGCACAAGCGCAGCGAGAGAAGCCGGTATCATTCCGGGCTTCTTGTCGGAAAGGTGGGCTTGCAGTTCTTGCTCTTGAGAAAATATCTGTTCAAGACGTTTCTCGCGGTCGGAAACTTCGGTGCCCGCCATGACTTCCACCGCTTCGCCCGCCAACGTCTCAAGGCCTTCGACGAAGGCCCGGTTGTCGTCCTTCAGTTCAAGGTGCGCGCCGACGGCCAGATCAACTGGAGCCGGCAGGGTTCCGGCCACATAACGCGCCAAAAGATTGTCCATTGTCGAAAAGTCAGATTTGCCCATAGATTCCAAGCCGTTCCTAGCTGTACCCCATTTTGCACTCGCTACGCGCAGATAGTACTTTCGGATTGGTTTTTCCGGCGGATTTCTGATTCACCACCTGATCTTAGTTCATTGCAACGAAATTTCCGCAACGCCAAGCAATTTTACGCCTTGAAGCGGCTGCGCACGCTTCCTAACGTCACACGGCTCTGTTTTGAAAGACTGTCATGCTCACTGTCCTCGATGCCATTGGAAACACGCCGCTAATCCGCTTAAATCGCGCCTCGGAAATGACGGGCTGCGAAATACTCGGCAAGGCGGAGTTCATGAATCCCGGCCAGTCGGTCAAAGACCGGGCGGGCCTGTTCATCATCCGTGACGCGGAAAAACGCGGCCTGTTGAAACCCGGCGGCGTCATCGTCGAAGGCACGGCGGGCAACACCGGCATCGGCCTGACGCTCGTCGCCAAAGCGCTCGGCTACCGCACGGTGATCGTCATTCCAGACACGCAGGCGCAGGAGAAGAAGGACGCGCTGAGGCTTCTGGGCGCGGAGCTGATTGAAGTTCCGGCAGTGCCCTACAAGAACCCCAACAATTACGTGAAAATCTCAGGCCGCCTCGCTGAACAGCTGGCCAAAAGCGAACCGAAAGGCGCCATCTGGGCCAACCAATTCGACAACCTCGCCAACCGCGATGGCCATATCGCAACGACTGCGCAGGAAATCTGGCATCAGACCGGCGGCAAAGTCGACGGTTTTGTCTCCGCAGTCGGTACAGGCGGCACGCTGGCGGGCGTCGGCATCGGCCTCAAGGCGCACAGCCAAGCGGTGAAGACCGCACTCGCCGACCCGCTCGGCGCATCGCTGCACTCCTTTTATACGACAGGCGAATTGAAAGCCGAGGGCTCTTCGATCACCGAAGGCATCGGTCAGGGCCGCATCACCGCAAATCTCGACGGTTTCACCCCGGATTTCTCGTACCAGATCAGCGACGCGGAGGGCATTCCCATCGTTTTTGACCTTCTCGCAGAAGAAGGCCTATGCCTCGGCGGCTCGTCCGGCATCAACATTGCAGGGGCGATCCGGTTGGCGCGGGAGCTCGGGCCGGGGCACACAATCGTCACCATCCTCTGCGACTACGGCACGCGCTATCAGTCAAAGCTGTTCAACCCGGCATTCCTGCGCGAAAAGGGGCTGCCGGTTCCGGCATGGCTTGAGGCGAAGAGCGGGATTATTGTGCCGTTTGAATGACCGTTCACCAAGGCTGATGGTAACAGTTTGTTTTGACGGGCGGTGGAGCGGAAATCATGAAAAGCAAATATGTCGTTTCGCCGGAATGGCTGCACGAAGCGGATGGTCAGCCCGATGTCGCCGTCGTCGACGCGTCCTGGTACCTGCCTGCGCATAACCGCGATTCCAAAGCCGAATATGCCGCCGCCCACATTCCGGGCGCCGTCTTCTTTGACATAGACAAGATCGCCGACACCTCGTCGCCCTTGCCGCACATGCTGGCGCCGGCGGAGGACTTCGCCGCCGTGATTGGCGCGATGGGCATTTCCGACACGGACACAATCGTCGTCTATGACGGAATGGGCCTGTTCTCCGCCGCCCGCGCCTGGTGGAATTTCCGCATCATGGGCGCAGACAGTGTATTTATTCTCGATGGCGGCTTTCCGGCGTGGAAGGCGGCCAACTATGCCGTGAGCGTTGAAACGCCAAACCCCCTCCCGAAAGTCTTCAAGGCCTCTTTCAACGCCGCAGCGGTGCGCTCGAAGGAAGGCGTGTTGAAAATACTGGCGGACAAATCCGCCCAGCTGGTGGATGCAAGACCCGCCGAGCGGTTTTCCGGCGCAGCGCCCGAACCGCGCCCCGGTCTTCGCTCAGGCCACATTCCGGGCGCGAAATCGATGCCTTTCGTGACATTCTCGGAAGGCGGAAAGCTGAAAGACGTCAATGCGTTAAAGGCGATGTTTGAGGAAAGGGGCATCGATGTGGCCGCCCCGGTTGTCGCCTCCTGCGGCTCCGGCGTGTCGGCGGCTCTCGTTGATCTGGCCCTGTCGTCCATCGGCGCGCCGAACCATGCGGTCTATGACGGTTCATGGGCGGAATGGGGCATACCGGGCGACACGCCGGTAGCAACTGGTGAGGACTGATATGGCGAAAGCCAAAGCGCCGCGCCTTTTGCCGGTCAAGGTCACCGAACTTGAAATGCATTTGATGCCGGCTCACCGCCAGCCTGCGCCTTCCGGGCCGCGCATAGCGCTGATGCGCGCGCAGGGCATGACCGCCGCCTTCTACCGTTTTCTCTACCGCGAAGTCGGCAAGCCGCATCACTGGTTTGTCCGCCGCGAGATGGATGATGCGGCGCTGCTGGCGGACATCGCGCCGGAAAAGACCGAGATTTTCGTGCTCTATGTCGACGGCTGCCCAGCCGGATTTATTGAGCTCGGTCTCGAGATGAAGCCAAAAATCGTGGAGATCACCTATTTCGGCCTGATGCAGGAATATCAGGGCCGGGGGCTCGGAAAATTCTTCCTTTCCGAAGCCGTCTTCGCCGCATGGGCGCACAAGCCGGAAAAGATCGTCATCGAAACCAACACGCTCGACAGCCCGCGGGCCGTCATCATGTATCAGCGCATGGGCTTTTCCCCTGTGCTGCAGCGCGATGAAACGGTGCAGGCTTGGGAATGAACAATCGCCTGCTGGTCCGTTCATTCCCGTTTCATCGCGGATGACATAGGTTCGACTCCGGTTCGCCCGTCCGTGTCACAGGAGACTTCCATGCTCAACCGCCGCCTATTGCTCACCGGTCTCATCGCATCCATCGTTTCGCTGCCAAGCCTGCCTTCTTTTGCCGAAGACTCGCCCTCCGCCGGACAGATCCTGCGCAAGCTTGAGGCCGCGCCGCAAGTGGAGATTGCGCCGGAGGACAGGATGAGCATCCAGCAGCTCAAGCGCCGGCCGCAGATGCGCCGCATCGCGCCGTCCATCGACATTCAGGGCATCAATTTTGAGTTCGGCTCGGCCGCCATCCCGCGCTCGGAGCGCCGCAAAGTCCAGAACATCGCCATCGCGGTCAACACGCTGATCGACCGCAATCCGGAAGAGATCATTCTCATCGAGGGCCATACTGACGCGGTGGGCTCGCGCCGCAGCAACCAATCCCTGTCGCAGGCCCGCGCCCTGTCCCTCAAGCGCGACCTCGGCCGCTATTTCGGCGTTCCCGGCTATAATCTCGAAACTGTCGGCTATGGCGAGGACTTCCTCTTGGTGCCGACGCAGGAGGAGAACTGGCGCAACCGGCGGGTGACTATCCGCGTGGTGACTGAGCTGATTGACCGGTAAATCTCAAAAAAAGACCGCCCTTTGATGCTCTCAAAGGGCGGAGTTTGACGTTTGGAGGAAACGCCGGGAGGAAACTCAGGCGGCAAGCGCGGTTTTGGCCTCAAACAGATCAAGACCGAGTGATTCGGCCACCGCTTTGTTAGTTATACGGCCGCGGTGCACATTCAGACCATTGCGCAGATGATGGTCGTCAATCATCGCCTTCACGCCCTTGTCCGCCAGCTGCAGGCCATAATGCAGCGTCGCATTGTTCAAGGCATGCGCCGAGGTGATCGGCACCGCGCCCGGCATGTTGGCGACGCAATAGTGGATGATGTCATCGACAACGAAAGTCGGGTCGGAATGGGTGGTGGCGTGCGAGGTCTCAAAGCAGCCGCCCTGATCGATGGCGACATCGACCAGCACCGAGCCCTTCTTCATGCCCGACAGCATTTCGCGGGTGACAAGCTTCGGCGCGGCAGCGCCTGGAATGAGAACAGCGCCGATGACGGCATCGGCGGAGAAAACCTCGTCTTCCAGCGCCTCAATCGTCGAATAGCGCGTGTGGACGCGGCCGTTGAAAATATCGTCCAGCTGGCGCAGCCGGGGAATGGACCGGTCAATGATGGTCACATCCGCGCCAAGCCCGACCGCCATGCGCGCCGCATGCAGCCCGACCACGCCGCCGCCGAGCACAGTGACTTTGGCAGGCAAAACGCCGGGCACGCCGCCAAGCAGAATACCGCGACCGCCATTGGCTTTTTGCAGGGAAGTGGCGGCGGCCTGAATGGACAGGCGTCCGGCGACTTCCGACATCGGCGCAAGCAAAGGAAGCCCGCCGCGCTCGTCTGTGACAGTTTCATAGGCGACAGCCGTGACGCCCGATTTCATAAGCCCCTTTGTCTGCTCCGGGTCCGGCGCAAGGTGCAGGTAAGTATAGAGAATCTGTCCGTCGCGCAGCTGCGCCCATTCCTGCGGCTGCGGCTCCTTGACCTTCACGATCATGTCGGCTTGAGCGAAAACCTCCGCAGCGGTCTTCACCACCTTCGCGCCAGCCGCCGCATAAGCCCCGTCATCCGCGCCGATGCCCAGCCCCGCGCCGCTCTCGACAATCACTGTGATGCCCATGCGCCACATATTCGCGCACCGCGCCCGGCGTCAGGCCGACACGGTATTCGTGGTTCTTGATTTCCTTCGGGCAGCCGACGCGCATTTCATTCTCCAAATGGGGTTATGGAAAGAACTTAGCGGAATTGGCCTCGAATGTCCTTGCAAAGTGGGTATGGAAAAAGAAGGATAATCGTGTATCCTTGCTTCCAAACCGTCTTTCTTCGAAGGAATCGTCTTAAATGGATTTAGATGCGATGGATGTCGCGATATTGCGGGCACTGCAGAACGATGGCCGCATGTCGAACGCCTCTTTGGCCGAAAAGGTCAATCTCTCCCAGTCCGCCTGCTCGCGCCGGCTCGACATTCTGGAGAAGTCCGGCGTCATCCAAGGCTATCACGCCCGCATCTCCAACGCCGCCATCGGCCATTCGGTCACGGTGATCGTGCATATGAGCCTGTCCGGCCAGTCGGAGAAAATCCTCGCCGAGTTCGAAGCCGCCGTGAAGCGCTGCCCGAACGTGCTGGTCTGTTATCTCATGTCCGGCGAATACGACTATCTGCTGCGCATCGCCGCCAAGGATCTGGCCGACTATGAGCGCATCCACAAGGAGTGGCTGTCCGCCATGCCCTATGTGGTGCGGATCAATTCGAGCTTTGCGCTGAGGGGCGTGGTGGACCGGACGGCGATGGGGGTGGAGGCGGGGATTTGAGGGCAGGGCGCTTGCCCGCGCTTCCCATCCCACTTAGTCTTGACCGGGCAGTTTGCAGGAACAGGAACCCTTGCCATGTCCAAAGTCCGCGTCAGCGCATTCATGATCTCCGCCGACGGGTTCGGCGCTGGTCCGGACCAGAGCCTCGACAATCCGCTCGGCGTCGGCGGCAGCGGTCTGGGCAACTGGTTCTATCCGACCCGCGTCTTTCAAAAGATGGTCGGCAAGGACGATGGCGAGACCGGCATCGACAATGATTTTGCCGAAAAGGCCATGGACAATGTCGGCGCGTGGATCATGGGGCGTAACATGTTCACCCCGGCGCGCGGCCCCTGGGACTTCGAATGGAAAGGCTGGTGGGGGCCGAATCCGCCATATCATGTGCCGATTTTTGTTCTGACCCATCATGCCCGCTCGCCGCTCGAGATGGAGGGCGGCAACGTCTTTCATTTCGTCACCGGCGGCATCGAAGAGGCGCTGTCCCGCGCCAAATCGGTGGCAGGGGACAAGGATATCCGCATTGGCGGCGGTCCGGAGACGGTCCGTCAATATCTCAAGGCCGGCTTGATCGACGAGCTGCACATCGCCATGTCGCCGGTGCTGCTCGGCAAGGGCGAGCCGCTTTTTGCCGGGATGAATTTGAAGGCGCTTGGTTATGAATGCACGGAGTATGTGCCATCTGCGAAGGCGGCGCATATCGTGATGAGACGGGAGAAGTGACGCGCTGCGCCATGCCAGACCCGTCTGCTGATTGCCCTCGATCCGGAACGGGCGGCACCGGAGGCGGGGAGGGAGGCTTTGGACCTCTTTTCGGTAAGGACGTTCTCCTGCAAATCCTTGGCGAAGCGGAAAGTTGCGCTTGACGTCATACGCCCCTATACGGGCGCCAGATAATCCCGGAGCCTTGCCATGTCTGTTGATCTCGCCACGGTCATACGCGTCGCCAAGCTGGCCCGCATTGCGGTCGGCGAGGACGAGGCGCTGCGCATGGTGGGCGAATTGAATGGCATTCTCGGCTTTGTCGAACAGCTCGACGAAGTGGATGTGGACGGCGTTGAGCCGCTGACCTCGGTCGTGCCGACCGCCATGCGGCGGCGGACGGATGAGATCACGGACGGCGGCAAGGCGGGCGACGTGGTTGCAAACGCACCGGCTTCAGAAGAGAATTTCTTTCTGGTGCCGAAAGTTGTCGAGTAGAAGCCATGTCAGTGACCGTTTCTGTTGAAAGTCCTTTGCAGGATAACGTGCGCGCCATGGTGGCGGCGCTGAACGCCTATTTGCAACCGCTGTCGCCGCCCGAATTTCAGTTCCAAATGACCGCCGAACCGATGGCGGGCACCGACACGGCAGTTTTTGTTGCCCGAAACGAGACTGGAGCTGCAATCGGTATCGGCTCGCTGAAGGTTGAAAATCCGGAACTTGGCGAAGTTAAGCGCAATTATCCTGATTCCGGCTATTACCGTTTTTACGAAAAGAAGCTGAGCGCATGAGCGACCTGACACATCTCACTATTTCTGAAGCTCGGAAAAAGCTGCGCGCCAAGGAAATCACGTCTTCAGAGCTGACTGAGGCTTACCTGTCCGCCATCGACGCGGCAAATCCCGCGCTCAACGCCTATGTGTCCGTCACCCATGACAAGGCGCGGCGCATGGCGGCGGATGCTGACGCGAAACTTGCCAAGGACGGGGAGGGCGCGCTTCTCGGCATCCCGCTTGGCATCAAAGACCTGTACGCCACCGAAGGCGACCACACCCAGGCCTGCTCGCATGTGCTGGACGGTTTCAAGCCGCGCTATGAATCGACTGTGACGGCAAACCTGTGGGCCGACGGCGCGGTGCAGCTGGGCAAGCTGAACATGGACGAGTTCGCCATGGGCTCGTCGAATGAATCCTCATACTATGGCCCGGTCGTCAATCCGTGGCGCGCCGATGGGTCCAACGCAAATCTCGTTCCCGGCGGCTCGTCGGGCGGTTCCGCCGCCGCCGTCTCGGCGTTCCTGTGCGCCGGCGCAACCGCAACCGACACAGGCGGCTCGATCCGCCAGCCCGCCGCCTTCACCGGCACCGTCGGCATCAAGCCGACCTATGGACGTTGCTCGCGCTGGGGCATTGTCGCCTTCGCCTCCTCGCTCGACCAGGCGGGACCCATCGCCCGCGATGTGCGCGATGCGGCGATTATGCTGAAGAGCATGGCCTCGGTGGACAAGAAGGACACGACGTCAGTTGACCTTCCAGTGCCGGACTATGAGGCGGCGCTGGGAAAATCGCTGAAAGGCCTGAAGATCGGTATTCCGAAAGAATACCGGATGGACGGCATGCCGGATGAGATCGACGAGCTCTGGCAGAAGGGCATCGCCTGGCTGCGCGATGCGGGCGCTGAAATCGTCAATATTTCGCTGACGCACACCAAGTATGCCTTGCCGGCCTATTACATCGTCGCGCCCGCCGAGGCCTCGTCCAATCTCGCCCGCTATGACGGCGTGCGCTATGGCCTGCGCGTGCCCGGTAAAGACATCACCGACATGTATGAAAAGACCCGCGCCGAAGGCTTTGGCCGCGAGGTGAAGCGGCGCATCATGATCGGCACTTATGTCCTGTCGGCCGGCTACTATGACGCGTATTACACCAAGGCGCAGAAGGTCCGCACGCTCATAAAGCGCGACTTTGACACCGTGTTCCACGCCGGCGTCGATGCGATCCTCACCCCAGCCACGCCCTCCGCCGCATTCGGCATCGGCGATGAGGCGCTAAACAATGATCCGGTGCAGATGTATCTGAACGACATATTCACCGTCACCGTCAACATGGCCGGGCTCCCCGGAATCGCGGTGCCGGCGGGACTTTCAAGCGGGGGCCTGCCGCTCGGCCTGCAGCTGATCGGGCGGCCGTTTGACGAGGAGACGCTGTTTCAGACGGCGCATGTGATCGAGAGGGCGGCGGGACGGTTTGAGGCAAAGCGCTGGTGGTAGTTACCAAACCCCGGTGTTCGCCATGCTCACCCAGGGCTCCGAAGGCGCCAGCGCCTTGCCCTTCTGCAGCAGCTCAAACGAGATCCCGTCCGGCGATCGGATGAAGGCCATGTGGCCGTCGCGGGGCGGGCGGTTGATAATGATGCCTTGTGCCATCAGTTTTGCGCAATAGTCGTGGATATTGTCCACTTCAAAAGCCAGATGCCCGAAGTTGCGCCCGCCAGTGTAGTTTTCCGTGTCCCAATTATACGTCAGCTCCATCAAGGGCGCAGCGCCTGCGCGTGCGGCATCAATGTCATCGCGTGCAGCCAGGAAGACCAGAGTGAAGCGGCCTTTTTCATTTTCGATGCGGCGCGTTTCTGTGAAACCGAGTTTGCCGCAGTAAAAATCCAGCGACGCGTCGAGGTCTGTGACCCTGACCATTGTGTGCAGATAGCGCATTTCGTGCGTCCCTTTTTGATTTCGCTTCTCGTTTTGGCACAGGCGGATGAAACTTCGCCTGCAAAGCCGGTGTGGCGGAAAGGTTATACACGCTAACTTTTTTCGCGCAGCCAAATAAGCAGGGCAAAAGCCTGTCTAAATTGTGGCGAGGGGACTTGCCCAATCGCGCTGCCGCAGTGTTATTGTCACGGCAAGAATCAGGTGTTCGTCACGGAAGGTGTCGCGGGATGGGGGATTTTAGTTCATCCAGTGATAATCAAAGGAAAATCATGACCGAAAAAGTGCCGGAAAAGGCTGGGGAGCTCCCGATTGCGGGCAATTCCACCGGCGTTTTCGAGATTTCCGGCGCGATCAAGTGGTTTGACGTGGCCAAAGGCTACGGTTTTATAGTGCCAGACGGCGGCGGACAGACGGATGTGCTGCTGCATGTGACGTGCCTTCGCCGCGACGGGCACCAGATTGCGCTGGAAGGCGCGCGCATTGAATGCCTTGCCAAGCACGGAGACCGCGGACTTCAGGCTTTTCACATTGTCTCTCTCGATAATTCCACCGCTGTGCACCCTGCCGAACAGCAGCAACAGCGCACCCATGTGACTGTGGTGCCGACGTCCGGCCTGGAGCGGGCGCTGGTAAAATGGTTCAACCGCACCAAGGGCTTCGGCTTTTTGACGCGCGGCGAGGGCACTGAGGACATATTTGTGCACATGGAAACCCTGCGCCGCTACGGCTTGACCGAATTGCGGCCCGGGCAGGTGGTGCTTGTGAGATTCGGGCCTGGTGACAAAGGGCTCATGGCGTCGGAAATTCATCCCGATCTCGGCGCTCCAATACCCACCGCGCATTAGTGTAGAAAATGCGGTGGGCGCGTTCCTCCCGAAATATTGCGGCCGTCATGGCCGCATTTTTCCTTGTGGGCCTCATTCCGCCCACAGCCATCGCGGAAACAAGCGCAGCCCAAATCTTGCCCGTCGATCCGCAAAAGCTAGTCATCGCCACAAAGAATGGCTGGCGCTCCTATTTCATTGAAGTTGCCGATGATTCCTCAGAGCGCGCCGTCGGCATGATGTTTCGGCGGTCCGCCCCGGCAGACCACGCCATGCTGTTTGACTTTGGCGAAAGCCGGCTCGTCACTATGTGGATGCGCAACACATTTGTGCCGCTCGATATCGTTTTCATCGGCGAAGACATGCTTATTGTCAAGATAAACGCCAACGCTGTGCCGCAGTCGCTGGACATTATCGGTTCGGGCGAGCCGGTGCGGTTTGCGCTCGAGCTAGCCGCCGGCGTTGCGCAGCGGGACGGGCTGAAAGTGGGCGACAGTGTGCAGCATCCGGCGATAGCGGCCAGCCTTGCCAAGGCGCCGACCAAGTGAACGGGCGCTTCCATCATGACGGCTTTGACATGGCCTTCACTGACGAAGGCATGGGCGAGCCGGTTCTGCTTATCCACGGATTCGCATCCAGTGCAAAAGTGAATTGGATTTCAACGGGATGGACCAGTTTCCTGCAAGAATCCGGGTTTCGTGTAGTCACCTTTGACAACAGGGGTCACGGAAACACCTCAAAATCCTACCGCGAGGAAGACTATGCGCCGGGTAAAATGGCCGGTGATGCTTCCGCCCTGCTTCATCACCTTGGAATCTTACGGGCGCATGTCATCGGCTATTCGATGGGCGCGCGCATCTCAGCGTTTCTGACACTTGAAGCGCCCGAACTCGTGCAAACCGTCACATTTGGCGGCTTGGGCGACGGCATGTTCAACGGCGTCGGAAACTGGGACCCCATCGCAGCAGCGCTGCTGTCCGATGCGCCGGAGACGATTGCGGACCCTCGCGGCGCGGCTTTCCGCAAGTTCGCCGACCAGACGCGCAGCGACAGGCTCGCGCTCGCGGCCTGCATCGCGCGCTCAAGAGAACTCATCACAACAGGCCAGCTCGCATCCATAATGGCTCCGGCGCTCATTGGCGTCGGCACAAAGGACGACATCGGAGGCTCGGCGCAGGGGCTGGCCGAAGTCATGCGCGACGCCACTGCCTTCGACATAGAGGGCCGCGATCACATGCTTGCCGTCGGCGACCGCAGTTTCAAAAAGGCCGCGCTGGTTTTTCTTCGCCGCCATCCGATTTGAAGCAGACTTCCACAATACACTTTGCCTGTTCAAATTTGCTTCGGCCTGCACTATATTACGAGGCAGCGCAGCGAGGCATGTCATGACCATTCAATCCAATCTGGCCGAAAAAAGCCGCAGCAAGCTGGACCCCGTCTGGACTTCCGTTTTGGCGGAGGCGAGGGCCGCTGCGGATAGAGACCCGATGGTGGCCGCCTTTCTCTACAGCACCATACTCAATCAAAATTCGCTTGAATCGGCGGTGGTGCACCGAATTGCCGGGCGGCTCGACCATGCGGACATGCCTGCCAGCCAAATTCTCCAGGCATTCGAGGCGATGATCGAAGCCAACCCTTCCTGGAGCGCCGAGGTCCGTGTGGACATTCAGGCCGTCTACGACCGCGACCCGGCCTGCGACCGCTACTTGCAGCCGGTTCTGTATTTCAAGGGCTTCCACGCTATTCAGACGCACCGGCTGGCGCATTGGCTGTGGAATGAGGGGAGAGTGGACTTCGCGCTTTATCTGCAAAGCCGCTCGTCAGCCGTGTTCCAGACCGACATCCACCCGGCGGTTCCCTTTGGCAAAGGCATTTTCCTTGACCATGCGACTGGCGTCGTCATTGGCATGACGGCCGTGGTCGAGGACGATGTGTCCATCCTTCAAGGTGTCACGCTCGGCGGCACGGGCAAGGAGACCGGCGACCGGCACCCGAAGATCCGCCATGGCGTCATGATTGGGGCAGGGGCAAAGGTGCTTGGCAATATTGAGATCGGCGCTTGCTCGCGCGTCGCCGCAGGTTCAGTTGTGCTGAAACCCGTACCGCCCTGCGTCACCGTGGCGGGAGTTCCGGCGCGCGTCGTGGGTGAGGCGGGCTGCGCCGAGCCCGCGCGCTCAATGGACCAGACGATTTTTGATATGGATGGCTGAAACTGCCGGTGAACTGGCGGTTTCCGGCGCTTGCGGCTTGCCGGGCGGCGTGTAACAAGGCCGCCGATACCATTCAGGAGACCAGCGTGAAACCGGAAGAGCTGAAGAAACTCGACGCATACTTCAAGAAAACATTCAACAATCAGTCGATTCAGGTCAAGGCGCGTCCGCGCAAGGATGATTCGGCGGAAGTGTTTCTCGGCGAGGATTTTCTTGGACTTGTGTACCGCGACGATGAGGACGGTGACCTGTCGTACAATTTTTCGATGGCAATCCTGGACGTCGACTTAGAATAGAGCGGTTCAAGTCTTGATGAAATCGTTCGGGCGGGTGCTTTTTCGTCAGTCCCGGCGCGAAGCCTTTCGGATGCATATGGAATGAGTCTTTCGGGGCTTAACTTGGTCCTGCCAAAAAATCCCTCCGCCCAATCCGCTGCCGTCAATCCTTGAAACGCCCTAGTTTTTCGCAGACGTTCGGATCATCTGCGAAACCAGCGGGCCAAAAGCGGCGTGCAATTCACGCCATTCGCCGAGCAGTTCGACAGGAAAGCGCAAAGTGGCGGACAAATTGCCGCCGACTTGAACATCCCGCTCGCAGGCAGCGATCAGGTTCTCTTTTTCCTCCTCAGAACACCGGGCGACAAAGCGCGCCACGCCTTCAGGCTGTCCGACATACAGCACCTCGTTCAGGTAGCCCGCTTTGGCGGGCAGAACATAACGGGTAAGGCCGGCAGGTCCTGTGGCACCCGCGCCTTCGATCAGGAATTTGTAGATCGGTTCAAACCTGCCCGACATGTCGCGCGACATGACCCGTTCCTCGAGCGACAAAAAGATCAGCCTGCCGTTTGAATGCGTGCCGTTGAAAATTTCCTTTTCTGACAGATTAAATCCGGAAAGGCTTGGCCAGGACAGATAGAGGTCCAGCCGCCCCGCCAAGCCGCCGCGCCGCTGCTCTGGCAGGCGGATCATGTTTTCGGGAACTGAGAGCACGTCATCGCCGATGATGATCTCGTGCAAATCCGTGCTGTCGGAATGGCCGCCAAGCGCGAGGCGCCCGCCGATTATCCGCTCGCCGAGGCTTATGAGGAGCGCGATGAGCGCCAGACCCGCAAAAATCAGAAACAGCCGCTGCGCATATTTGAGGCCAACCGTCTGTTCGGTTTCAATGGCGCCAAGGCTCATGGAATGCCTGCCTTTTGAGGTGTCCGGAATCCGGACAGATTGCGCGGCACAAGGCTTGCACCGGATTTACGACTCAGTTTCGGGCACTTATGGTTAAGGACGGGTAAATGTCCGATGCGGCACTGTTTGCATATGCCTATCTTGTTGGAAGCGCTTTCTCCGCGCTGATCGGCGCGGCTGTGGAGCTGCGGGCCGGCGCGGAGGCGGGAATGCGCCCGCCGTTTCTTTCGCAGAGCCACATTATACGTTCGCTTGGCCTGACACTCGCGGCAGGCTCTTACCTGCTTGTTTCTGAACTGCGGACGGCACGCGGCAGGGGGGAGGCTTCCGTGCCCCTTGTTCTGGCGGGAATCGCCTTCGCCTCCATTTGGGCGCTTGCCACGGGGATTCTTTTGGTCGAGCTTATGGCACAGATCAGATCAGCCCTTTGAAAGTCAGGCGGAGACAGAATGCCACTTTATACTCTGGACGGCATTTCGCCCGAATTCGAGGACCGGGACAGCAATTTCATCGCCAAAGACGCGGTTTTGACCGGCAAGGTGCGTATTGGCAGGGATGTCAGCATTTGGCCCGGCGTTTCGCTCAGGGGCGACAATGAGCCGATTGTGATCGGCGGGGGCTCCAATGTGCAAGAACAGACCGTGATGCACACCGATCCCGGCTTTCCGCTAACTATCGGTGAAGGCTGCACGATCGGGCACCGGGCGCTGCTGCACGGCTGCTTGATTGGGGAAAATTGCCTGATTGGCATGGGCGCGATCCTGTTGAACGGCGTCAGGATTGGTGAAAACTCGCTGGTCGGGGCCGGATCGCTGGTGACGGAAGGCAAGAGCTTTCCGCCGGGCAGCCTTATCGTCGGTGTTCCGGCAAAATTTGTCAGAGAGCTGGATGTGGCGGGGATTGCGCGGCTGAGGGAATCTGCAAACCATTATGTGAGGAACGGCCGCCGCTTCATGACAGGTCTTAAAGAAATCTAGCGTGGAAGAAGGGGTGGAGCCAGCCCGGGGACGGGGCTGGCTCCTAGACCTGGCCGTTGGGACGAGGAGGGTGGGGACTCGGCCAGGAATTCAAAATAGCTCTCAATTCACGCTGCCCACCATCGGTGCGCGCCCGTCATTGATCGACACCCAGTCTGCAGGCCCATCGACGGATTGGCGCTTGAGAAAGCGGTAGGGTGTCCTGGTCCAGAGCCGGATGGAAGACTCCAGATTGTCGAGAACAAAGTCGCCACGGTCGGTGCGCACGGTCAGCACGGCATGGCCGTCGCCATTCTGCTGGCGCACAACGGTGATGAGAAGGTTGTGCCCGGAAACGCCCTTCGCCATCAGCTGGCGGCGCTTCAAAAGGACATAGTCCTCGCAGTCGCCGCGATTCTGCGGATAGGACCAAAGCTCCGGCACGCCCCACAGATCCTGATCGGTGATCGGCTCTACATTGGCGTTCGCCGCATTGTTGACCGACTGGAGCAGCGCCCATGACTTCGGCGTCAATACCATCGGCTTTGCCGAGCCTGCCAGCTGCATGCACTCGGAGGGCAGGCGTTGGCACAGGTCATAATGGCCCACCGGCTGAGTTGTCGCCGCCCCGGTCTTCATCGACGCGCCGGCAAACACGGGCGAAGCAAGCATAACGCTCACCAGCGCGGCCATCAGTCCCTTCATCCCTGTATTAGACATCGCTGCCTCTCCTCTGATGGAAAGACAATGACACAGATAGTTTTACTTCAGAAAAAGGAACAAGGAAGCATCAAATATAATCTATATTATATTTATATTTTAATTTTACAAAAAATGACATAAAAGAAGATTCAAATTTGTTGAGCTGCGTTAACGAAGAGTTCATTATGGGGGCCAATGACAGCCTTTGCCTTCGCGCATCCGGCAAAATTTTCTTCCGGCCATTGAAGAGGATTTGACAGCTCCTGGCTCTCGCCCCCAATGTTTTGTTGCCCAGAGCGACTTCACCTTTTGTCTCGATTCGGATTTGACGGGCTTCAGGTTCCGCAGGAAGTTTCATCTTCTCAATGAGCGGTTTCCCTGCCTTCGCGGTTGCAAGGGACTTAGGAATCCGCTGCCTCACCCCGCCAGCTGCTCCAGCGGCGGGCAGGAGCAGACGAGATTGCGGTCGCCATAGACATTGTCGATCCGCGCCACGGGCGGCCAATATTTGGCTTCTGCCTGTCCCGCGCCGCCGGGAAAGGCGGCGGTTTTGCGGGAGTAGGGATGCGCCCAATCGTCCGCGACGGCTTCTTCCGCTGTATGCGGGGCGTTGACAAGCGGATTGTCATCGCGCGGCCACCCGCCTTTCGCCACTTTCTCAATCTCGCCGGCAATGGCGGTCATCGCTGCGATGAAGCGGTCGAGCTCTTCCTTGGGCTCAGACTCGGTCGGCTCCACCATGAGTGTGCCGGTCACCGGCCATGACATGGTCGGTGCGTGGAAGCCGTAGTCGATCAGGCGCTTGGCGACGTCTTCGACGCTGATGCCGGCAGTCTCCTTGAAGCCTCTGATGTCAAGAATGCATTCATGCGCGACGCGGCCATTTTCGCCTGTGTAGACGATGGGGAAATGGCCGCCGAGCTTTTTGGCGATGTAGTTGGCCGACAGGATCGCGACTTCCGAGGCGCGCTTGACGCCGTCCGGGCCGAGCATGCGGACATACATCCATGAAATGGCAAGGATGCTGGCGCTGCCCCAGGGGGCGGCAGAGACGGCATGGCGGGTCTTGCGCGTGACGTGGCCGGGCAGAAACTTTTTCAAATGAGCCGCGACGCCGATAGGGCCGACGCCGGGGCCGCCGCCGCCATGCGGGATGGCGAAGGTCTTGTGCAGGTTCATGTGGCAGACATCCGCGCCAATGTCGCCGGGGCGGGCGAGGCCGACCAGCGCGTTGAGGTTGGCGCCGTCGAGATAGACCTGTCCGCCATGGCTGTGGATGATGGCGCAGATGTCTTTGATCGTCGGCTCAAAGACGCCGTGCGTGGACGGATAAGTGACCATCAGCGCGGCGAGATTGGCGGCGTGATGCGCGGCTTTTCCGCGCAGATCCTCCATGTCGATGTCGCCGCTGTCGGTGCAGCGCACGACGACCACGTCCAGGCCGGCCATAATGGCGCTGGCGGGGTTGGTGCCGTGGGCGGAGGAGGGGATGAGGCAGATGGTGCGGTGCGCCTGTTTGCGTGGACGCATGATAGGCGCGGATGGCGAGCAGCCCTGCATATTCGCCCTGGCTGCCGGCGTTCGGCTGCAGGGAGACGGCGGCGAAGCCGGTGATTTCGCACAGCCACGCCTCAAGCTCGGCGATCATCTCGCGGATGCCCTTGGAGTTTTTGTCGGGGGCGAACGGGTGCAGGTGGGCGATGCTTGGCCATGAGACCGGGATCATTTCGGCGGCGGCGTTGAGCTTCATCGTGCAGGAGCCGAGCGGGATCATGGCCCGGTCGAGCGCCAGGTCCTTGTCGGCGAGCTTGCGCAGGAAGCGCATCATTTCGGTTTCCGAGCGGTGGGCATGGAAGACCGGCTGGCTCATGAAGGAGCCGGAGCGGCGGGCAGGGAGCTTGGCGATGCCGTCTGGCGGGCAGCGTTGAAGCGCCGAACAGCTCGGCCAGTTCGAATGCGTCAACTTCGCTGGAGGCCTCGTCGAAATTGACGCTGACGCGGTTGTTATCGATAACGCGGATGAAGCGGCCTGTCTTTTCGGCCTGGGAGGCAAGCTCGGCGGCCTTGCCGGGCGCGACAACAGTGACACAATCGAAGAAAGTATTATTTTCAATAGCATAACCCACATCCTTCACAGCGGCGGCGAAGCGGGATGCAAGATCGTGTACTTGGCTTGCGATGGAGGAAAGGCCCTCAGGTCCATGCCAGACCGAGTAGGCCGCCGCCATGTTGGCAAGCAGCGCCTGCGCGGTGCAGATGTTGGATGTGGCTTTGTCGCGGCGGATATGCTGCTCGCGGGTCTGCAGCGCGAGACGGTAACCGGGGCGTCCGGCAGCGTCGAGCGACTGGCCGACAAGGCGGCCGGGCATCAGTCGGGTCAAGGCGTTGGTGACGGCGAGATAGGCGGCATGCGGGCCGCCGAAGGCCATGGGCACGCCAAAGCGCTGCATTGACCCCGCCGCCATGTCTGCGCCCCATTTGGCCGGGGCTTCGAGGAGGACCAGCGCCAGCGGGTCGGCGGCGGCTATGACCAACGCGCCATGTTTCTTAGCAAGTTCAATGGCTTGGGAATGGTCGTGATAAATTCCGTGCGTGTCCGGCCACGGCACGATCACGGCGGCGGTGTTCCCGTCGATATTCTCGCAGTCAATGGTCAGGCCCATCGGCTCGGCGCGGGTGTTGAGCACGTCAATCGTCTGCGGATGCAGCGCGCCGAGGATGACGATCCGGCTGCGCTCGCTCTTGTGCCATGCCGCACGGCAAGCGCGGCAGCTTCTGCGACGGCGGTGGCTTCGTCCAGCAACGAGGCGGAGGCGACGTCGAGGCCGGTAAGTTCGCAGACCAACGTCTGGAAATGAAACAGCATTTCCAGACGGCCCTGGCTGATCTCGGCCTGATAGGGCGTGTAGGCGGTGTACCAGGCGGGGTTTTCGAACAGGTTGCGCAGGATGACCGGCGGCACGTTTGTGCCGTGGTAGCCTTGGCCGATAAAGCTCTTCAGCGGCTTGTTCTGGTCAAGCTTGTGACGCAGCTCATCGAGCGCGTCGGCCTCGCTCAGCGCCTCAGGCAGGTTCAACGGACCGTGGAAGCGGATGGGGGCGGGGATGGTCTGCGAGATGAGGGTCTCCAGCGACGGAGTGCCCAGCGTTTTCAGCATTTCGCGCTGGTCGGCTTCCTGCGGCCCGATATGGCGGGTGGAAAATTTTGCTGCCTGCGTCATGCTTTAACCCACCATCTTCAAGTAAGCGGCCTCGTCCATCATGGCCTCGAGCTGAGATGGGTCAGCGAGCGTCATTTTCCAGAGCCAGCCGTCACTTTGCGGCGCGGAATTGACCAGCTGCGGATCGGCGGCTGTGGCGGCGTTGACTTCCGTCACGGTGCCATCCGCAGGGGCGTAGACGTCCGACGCTGCCTTGACGGATTCGACAACAACCGACGCGCCACCCTTTTTCAGCGCCGCGCCGACTTTCGGCAGATCAACAAAGACGAGATCGCCGAGCTGCTCCTGCGCGTGCTGGGTGATGCCGACAGTGGCGGTCGATCCGTCGACGCGGATCCATTCATGTTCGTCGGTGAAGTAGGTCTTAGCCATGATTTATCCTCTGAAATAGGTGTGGGGAACGAAGGGAAGGGAGTGGACGGCGACCGGGATTTTTGTTCCGCGCACGTCAGCAAAGACGACGGTTCCGGGGGTTGAAAGGGGCTTTGGAACATAACCCATGGCGACCGGATGATTGGCGGAAGGGCCGAATCCGCCGGAGGTGACGCGGCCGATCTTTTCGCCGTTTTCGGAGAAAAGCTCCGCCCCGCCGCGCACCGGCTGGCGGCCTTCGGGTTTGAGGCCGACGCGCTTGAGTTCCGCGCCGGAAGCCATGATTTTCTCCAACGCCTTCGCGCCTCGATATTGGCCGTTCTGGCGGATTGTCTTGGGAATAGCCCAGGTCAGCGCCGCGCTGGCGGGGTCAACCTCTTCGTTCATGTCGCTGCCATAGAGGCACAGACCGGCTTCAAGCCGCAGCGAGTCGCGGGCGGCGAGGCCGATCCATTCAACGCGCGGATCGGCGGCGAGTTTAGCGGCGATTTCACCGGCCTTGTTCAAGGGCAGCGAGATTTCGAAACCGTCTTCGCCCGTGTAGCCGGAGCGGGTGACGATGATGGAGCCGGGAAGCTCCACTCCGCGCATAAAGGTGAGCGAAGCGCCTTCGATGCCTGCATCAGTCAGCACTTCCGCCGCCTTCGGCCCTTGCAGCGCCAGCAGCACACGGTCGAGCGGCGTGAGCCTGCATTCCAGCGCTTTGGCAAATCCGTTCAGCTCCGAAAAATCCACGTCGGCGCGCGAGGCGTTGGCGACGATGAGGAAGCGGGTCGGGGAGAAGCGGGTGATGATGAGATCATCGATCATCCCGGCATTCTGATTGAGCAGGAAAGTATATTTCGATTCGCCCGCCTCAATTGCCATCGGATCGAGCGGGCAGGCGCGGGCGATCATTGTGTCGGCATTTTCGCCCTCGGCCATAAAAAGCTTCATATGCGAAATGTCGAACAGCCCCGCTGACGCGCGGCAGTGCAGATGCTCCTTCATCACGCCGAGCGGATAGGTGAGGGGCATGTTCCAACCGGCGAAACCGCCGGACTTGGCGCCCGCCGCGTCATGCAGATGTTTGAGGGGCAGTTCTCTTAAAAGCGTGTCCGTCATGTGTCCTCCAGACCAAGCGCAAGCCGGGCGCACCATCGCACCCTTCCTGCCCCTCTGTCTGAAGCCTGAGAGACTCGCGCAGCCGGAACCCTGTCGGCAGCACTTACACCTTCGGCGCGGGAAAGCTTGACGCCTGAACCCGACTTTCCAGAGTGCCTTGACCAGTCCACGGTACGTTTGCCTGAGAGATTATGGGCTAGTTCCCCTTCGGCGTCCGGCAACCCGGCGCTCTCCCGCAAACCAGTTGGGTTTCACCCACGGCATGACCGGGTTCTAGCGCATGGCGGGAGGCTTGTCACCTGCCCGGAAAACAGGCGTTTACCGGGCGTTAACCATAAAACTTAGCCGTTTGGCAAAGCCGCGCTGATATCCTTGACGTCAGTGGGATTCAATTTTCGTCAAGGGGACCGATATGCCTGAACTGATTCTGGATGCATTCATGGCGCAGCTGATGAATTCGGCGCGCGTGACGAGCGAAAACGTGCTGGAGCTTCGACGCAATGTGTTTGAAGACGGCGTGATGACGCGCGGCGAGGCGCAGATGCTGCTCGACATAGACCGCGCATCCAAAGACAAATGCGCCGATTGGGCGCCGTTCCTCTACGAGGCAGTCTCGGACTATATCGTGCATCAGGAGCGTCCGGCGGGATACATATCTCAGGACAATGCGGTCTGGCTGCAGAACACGCTGGCCAATGACAGCGCCGAAACGACAACCGGGCTGCTGGTGCACGTGCTGGAGAAAGCCAGGTCCGCGCCGGAGAGCCTTTCAGCCATGGGCCTGAAGGCGGTGGCGCGGCAGGTGCTGGCCAATGATGCGGGCACGGCCAAAATATCGCAGGACGATGTGAATATGCTGCGCCGGGTGCTCTACGCTTTTGGCGGGCAGGACAATGCTGCGCTGAGCCGCGCCGAAGTGGAAGTTTTGTTTGACCTCAACGACCAGACCGCCGAAGCTTTGAATGATCCGGCATGGAACGAGCTGTTCACAAAGGCCATCGCCAGCTTCATCCTGTGCGCGTCCGGCTACCGTGCGCCGTCGCGCGAGGACGCGCTGCGGCAGGAAAAGTGGGTCGAGGACACGAGCGTCAATGTGGATGGGTTCTTCGGGCGCATGGTTTCCGGCGGGCTGTCGGGCGTCATCGAGGCGTACAAAAATGACCGCACACTGGAAGACGCTTACGGCGAAAAGAACGAAGCCTATGACGTCGCGATGAAGGAATCTGAGCTGGTGGACGCCAATGAGGCGAAGTGGGTTTCCGAACGCATCGGTCGGGATGGCGTTCTGCACGAGAACGAAGTCTCGCTGCTGCGCTTCCTGAAAAAAGAATTGACCGGCATCCACCCGATCCTGCAGCCGCTGCTTGACAAGGTGGCCTGAACTTTCCTTCCTAAACTGCCTGCAGAACAACAAAAAACCGAGGCGTCATGCAATTTTCCAGTCTGGTTATGATCGTGGCCCTCACGATGCTCAACCTCGGCCTGATCTGGCTGCTGCTGGCGATACCGCTGGGCGTGCGCACCGTGACGCGGACCATCCACATATCGGCGGCGCGCGGCAAGCTGTGGAGCGCGCTTTATCCGTTTGGAACCAACGCCGCGTGGAACGGAACGATCATATCTTCAGAGCTTGAGCCTGGAACGCAGAAATTCGGCAAAATCCGGATTTCCTATGACGACCGCTACGGCGAGCCGATTGAGCGCAAAGTCTGCCTTGAGGAATTGACACCGGAAGTGAGCTACCGGCTGCGCATCGTCGATGACACGACGCTCGATCCGGCGTTTTGGCAGCATTATCATGAGCAGGTGTCGATTGCGGACACCGACACCGGCTGCGCCATCACAGCATCTGAGACAGACAGATACCGCGGCTTCGCTTTCCTCGGCTTCCGCTACTTCAAAATCCGCCGCCAGCTGATGGGTTTGAAAATCTGGGCTGAGAGCGGCAAATACCGCGATATCGGCATGTTTGAGCGCCCGCTGACGCAGGTCGGCATGGCGTTCATTTCCGCCATGATCCTATGGCCGTTCTTCGGGCTGACGCCGACGGGCCTCATTCTGTCTTCGATGCTGACGCTGGTCGTGGCCATGCACGAGTTCGGCCACATGTTCGCCTTCCGCATCATGGGACACAAATCGGCGCGGATGATTTTCATCCCGATCCTCGGCGGCATCGCGCTGGGCGGGCGGCCCTATGACCGGCATTTTGAGGTTGGTTTCTCAGCGCTGCTTGGCGCTGGCTTCTCGGTGTTTCCGGTGATGGCGGCGATTTCTTTCTATCCGGTTGCCGTGTCACACGGCTGGAACGGGCTTGCGGCCTGTCTCGCAGCCTTTGGCATGATAGGGGCTGTGTTCAATCTCGCCAATTTAGTGCCGGTGTGGAAATTTGATGGCGGGCAGGTGGTCCGGCAGGTATTCACCAGCAAATGGGCGCAGGCGCTTTCTTCATTCACGCTTTTGGGGGCGCTTCTTTTGATCGGCCTGTATGCGGGTTTTTCGGCCTCCGTTCTGCTGCCGGTTGGCGTTGTGTTCGCGCTGATGAGCCTGATGACCAACGGCCCGTCGTTCAAACCAAGGCACGCGCTTGAGCCAATGACAGGGCGGGAGCGGGCGGCGATATTGGCAGGTCTGGCGGCGACGTTCATCGCCCATGCTTCCGGGACAATCTGGGGGCTTGCGCAGTTCAGCTGAACGCGATTTGCGCCGCTGGCGCGGGGCGCGCAATGCACCTTTGTTCCTTAATTCCCGATCGCGACGCCTTCGCGTCTTGAGTCCGCGCCGCCGGTGAAACCGTCTGCAGTGATCACAATCGCCTGGATACCGGAGGTCATTTCGATGAGCTTGACCGCATGGCCCTTAGCCTCCAGCGCGGGCTTCCACGCTTCGGCCTCCGTCCCCGCCTCAAGTTCAGTGGGACCATTGCGGCTGCCGAAATTGGGCAGATCCACGGCGACCTGCGGGTCAAGTTTCCAGTCAATCAGGGCAACCAGCGTTTTGACCACATAATTGATGATGAGGCTGCCGCCCGGCGAGCCGACGACCGCATAGACTTTCCCCGTTTCATCAAGGACGATGGCCGGCGCCATTGAGCTGCGCGGGCGCTTGCCGGGCTCGACGCGGTTTGCCACCGGCAGCCCGTCTTTGGCTGGAATGAACGAGAAATCCGTCAGCTCATTGTTGAGCAGGAATCCGCTTTTCGTCATCAAGCGCGCGCCGAATCCGTCCTCGATGGTCGTCGTCATGGAAATGGCTGCGCCAAAGCGGTCGACGATGGAAATGTGGCTGGTGCCGAACTCCACGCCATCGAACGGCGCAAACAGTTCCGCCTTTTTGCGCGGCGGCTCGCCTGCCTTTGGCCGTTCCCATGGATTTGGCCGGATCGACCAGCGCCGCCCGTGATTTCAGATAGTCTTTGTCAAGCAATCCCTCGACAGGAACAGAGATAAAATCCGGATCGGCCAGATATTGCGCCCGGTCGGCAAAGGCCAGACGCTCACCCTCGGAAACCCAGTGCGCGGCATCAGGCCCTGCCGCCATCGCGGCCATGTTCTGACCCTCGAGCACGCTGAGCGTCTGCAGAACGGCCACCGCTCCGGAGCTTGGCGGCCCCATGCCGCAGACCTTCTTGCCCCGGTACGGACCGCAGACAGCCGGTCGCCCTACGGCCTTGTAGTTCTTCAGATCATCCAGCGACATGTCGCCGGGATTGGAAGGATGGGTCGTGACAGAGGTGACAATGTCCTGCGCGATCTCGCCGGAGTAAAATGCATCCATGCCATTTTGCGCCAGCGCGCGCAGCGTTGCCGCCATTGCCGGGTTCTTCAGCGCCGTGCCTGCCGCTTTCGGGGATCCATCCTCGTTGAAATAAAGCGCCTTGGCATTTGGGTCGCGGCTGAGGAACCTGTCTTTGGCGATGAGGCCTGCCAGACGCGGCGATATGTTGAAACCGTTCTCGGCAATGCCGATGGCCGGCTCGAACAGGCGCGCCCATGGCAAGCGTCCCCATTTCTTGTGCGCGGCCTCCAGAAGGCGCGGCGTTCCGGGCACGCCGACCGAGCGTCCGCCGATGACGGCTGCGTAGAACTCCACCGGCTTGCCGTCAGCCCACAAGAAACGCTCCGGGATCGCGGCGGCGGGCGCCGTTTCGCGCCCGTCGAGCGTTGCCATCTCCTTGCCGTCCCAATGCACAAGCAATGCGCCGCCGCCAAGGCCCGAGCTTTGCGGCTCGACAAGATTGAGCACCAGCTGCACCGCAATCGCCGCGTCAACGGCGCTGCCGCCCGCGGCCAGAATATCCTTGCCGGCCTTCGCCGCCAGCGGATTGGCGGCCGCGACCATGTCCAGTTTGGCCGTCTCTGCGGTCTTGAGCAGCCGGCCGGTGCCCGCCTCTGGCGCTGGCGCCACGGTCTGGGCGTTCGCCGCAGCCAGCCCAAAGCCAAGCAAAAAAACAGCCGCGCCGAGCCGGAGGCGCTTCAGAAGGCTTTCTTCAGAAGGGCGTTGGAACGTCGCATCGTTAACACTGCGCATTTTAAGCTCCCTCTCTGCCGAAACGTCGATAGTGGAGCCGATATGCCGTTGCGTCAATCGCACATGCAATTCATCTCGCCGTCGGCGCCTCGGCGCTGAGGAGAAGTCCTACCAAGGCCGACTGGCTGTGCGCTCCGGTCCGGTCAAACATGCGCTGCACATGCGTGCGGACGGTGTTGACGCTGACCCCGAGCTTTTCCGCAGCAAGTGACGGGTCATGGCCTTGGGCAAGCAGCTGGGCCACTTGGGCCTGCGCCGCTGTGAGGCCATAAATGCCTTGGGCGATGGCAATGCGGCGGTTGAGCAGCTGCTCATCATTGAAGGACACCAGAATCTTCGCCGTCTTCGACCAAGACCCAGCAGAAGACGGGAGCGGCGGTCTTCGTCTTCTCCGAGGATCGACGGCGCGCGCGGGGCGGCTGGGCGGCGAGCGTCGGCACCACTGCGCGCTGCGATGAGCTGGCTTGCCCAGTCGACCGCTTCCTGAAGACTGGCTTCTTGGCTCCGGTTTCTGGCCCGCAACCGTCCGCCGGTTATGACCAGCGCAGGGTGATTGGCGATCTGCTCATCGGCGGCGGTATTCATCCAGAGCACTCTCTTGTCCGAAGCGACTTCGATCAGCGGACAGATTTCATGGTCCGTTGCGCGCTGCATGACGACGATGCAGGAAATCTTCCATTGTCCGGCGATGCGTTGAAAAATCTGGAGTTGGTGATAGGTGCCGACCAAGTAAAATTTGTCTCCGGTTCCGTCGCCGACCTGATCATAGGTGGCCCAAGCCATATCGCCGCTAACGACGACATTCATCCGCTCCAGGTGGACACGGGTTTCGTCATAGGTTTCCGTGATCTCGCGGAGGCCAAGTTCGAAGAAGGTTTTGATAGCGTCCCAACCCTCAAGAACCCGGCTTCCGTGAAGGGCGTGCGAAATCATGAACCGCGACTGCGGCGAGTGGACCCAATACTCTGCCCAGGCATCGAGGTCCCGCCGCATAAAGGCCGCGTTCTCAGCAACCAGAACCGCAAGGACCGCTGCCTTGTCTTCGTCTGTGCTCATGGCAATACCCATATCATCTTCCCGTCGGCGCCTCGGCGCTGAGGAGTATGCTGACCAGCGCCGACTGGCTGTGCGCTCCGGTCCGGTCGAACATGCGCTTCAGATGCGTGCGGACGGTGTTGACGGTCACGCCGAGCTTTTCGGCGGCAGCGGCAAGGTCAATCCCTTGGGCGACCAGGGTGGCAAGCTGCGCCTGCGCCGCTGAAAGGCCATAAATGCCTTGGGCGATGGCGATGCGGCGTTTCAGCAGCTGCTCGTCATTGAAGGACACCAGAATCTTCCCGTCTTCGACCAGGACCCAGCAGAAGACGGGAGCGGCATCGCCGTCTTCGCCGAGGATCACGGCGCGCGCCGGGCGGCTGGGCGGCGACGGCGGCAAATGCGTCTGCCATTGGCGGCCTGCCCAGTCGATGGCATCCTGAAGGCGGCTTCGTGGCTGCGGCTGCGCGCCCGCAAGCCGTCCGCCGCTGATGATCAGAGCAGGATGGCTGGCGATTTGCTCATGGGCATGAGCATTCATCCAGATGACCGTTTTGTCCGGGGCGACTTCGATCAGCGGGCAGGTTTCATGGTCCATGGCGCGCTGAAGGACGACAATGCAGATTATCTTCCATTGGCCTTCCATGCGCTGGAAAATCTTGAGTTCGTGCTGGGTGCCGGCCAACTCGCAACTGTCGCCGGTTTTGTCGCCAATTTGGTCATGGGTAACCCACGCCATGTCGCCGTTGACGACGACATTCATCCGTTCCCGGTGCACGCGGGTTGCGGCATAGGATTCCGGGAGCTGTTTGATTACGCTCCTGTGATGCGCGTCGATGGCGTCCCAGCCCTCATAAACCTTGACCCCGAGATGCGCATACGAAAACATACGCCGCGCCTGCGGCGAGTGGACCCAGAGTTCCGCAATGGCATCCGGGTCCCGCCTCAGGTAAGCTGCGGTATCAGCTTCGAGAACCGCGAGGATTGCAGCCTTGTCTTCGTCTTCGCTCATGATAACCGCGCCCGCCTTAACGCAGCGTCAGTGTAACGCTTTGCGGGAGGTCATGCCATGGCCGAAGTTCCCGCGCATTGCTTGGATCAGCGCGGCGAGCGCGCCGCCCAGACGCCGGGCGCGGGTGACAAGCGCATGCGCTTCCTCCAGCGGCGCCAGGCTCTGCGCTGCGCGGTCGTAATATTCCTGCTCTTGCCTGGCGTTCATTTTGACGGGCGCAAATATGCGCGGATGAACGGCTGTCAACAAAGTGTGGTCCATTTCTGCCTCCTTTGGCGCCCATGGAAGCAGAATACGCCCCGCCGAGCGGGCGCGCGTCATGTGTTTGGATGACAAGGGAAAACATTTCCGTCCGAAATAGATGCTGCATCCGCAGGGGCTGGTCTAAAACCCCGCACAATTGCCCGCGGCCGCGGGTTGCCTCGCGCCGGGCCGGTTAGCTGCCGCAATTCAGTACATGCGCGTCCGGGCGTCCCCGTCGTGCCAGCTTTGCACTTCCTCCACGGTTTCTTCGTGAAGGACTGTGGACACCACCCATTCCGCCAGCGAGGGGACGTTCGTGCGGTCTGGCCAATTTCCGGGCATCCACATCCGCCCGCGCACAAACGACTTGGAGCAGTGCATGAACACTTCCTCCACATCGACGGCCAGCGCCAGCACAGGCCTTTTGCCGTTGACGGCATGCCGGGCCTGCGCTTCGGGATCAAGTATGATCCTGCCGCGGCCGGAGACGCGCAAAGTTTCAGTGTGCCCTGGAATGATGAAGATCAGCCCCACAGCCGGATTGGCCAAAATGTTCTCATATGAATCCATGCGGTGATTGCCGAGCCGGTCAGGGATGAGTAGCGTGTGCTCATCAAGCACTTCGACAAACCCGGACGGATCGCCCTTGGGTGAAACATCCATACGCCCATGAGCATCGACCGTCGCCAAGATGAGGAAGGGGCATGAGGCGATGAACCGCCGCGCTGGATCATTGAGATATGCGACCTGCTTGTCCAGGACCGGGGCATGGGGCGATACGGGGACGAGTTCTCGCAGTCTCTCGCGGCTTGTGATGGTCTCTGCAAATTCTATGCTCATTTCGCACTCCTGAACAAGCATTGAACGGAAGCGCTGCGCTTCCTCTCAGCCTTGTCTCAGCGGCAATCCGCAATGTGGCACATGCGCTGAAGCCCGCTTGTCGGTTGGAAAATCACCTTCAACCAATGGCCGGGTGCTGAATATGACGCGTCCAATAGATTAAGCCCAAGTCATTGCCCGCGCAAGAATTAATCTGAATCCGCTGCCATCCGCGCGAGGCGTGAATCCCCGGCGGCGCAGACGCAAGCTAGGGAGAAAACTGTCCTGCGTGACGTTGGAACGGCGGCGTCTAAATCCCGCCATACCAGTCGTAGCCATTGTCCTCCCAATAGCCGCCCTTGCCGCCTTCAATATCGGCAAATGAGGAGACCAGCTCAATCGTGTGGACATATTTGGCCATCTTGTAGCCGAGCTGGCGCTCGACCCGCACCCTGAGCGGCGCGCCGTTTTCGACGGGCAGCGGCTTGTCGTTGAGGCCGTAGGCGAGAATCGTCTGCGGGTGATAGGCGTCGATCAGGTCGATGCTTTCGTAATATTTGAACGACGCCGGACAGGCTCTTCTCGATTGTGTCGAAGCAGTGGAACACGACAAAGCGCGCCTCAAGCTTGGGCTTGGCCTCATCCAGAACCTTTGACAGGCGCGGGCCGGTCCATTTGGCGATGCAGCTCCAGCCTTCGACGCAGTCATGGCGGGTGATCTGCGTCTGCGCCGGCATGGCCATCAGGTTTTCGCGGGAAAGCTCCAGCGGCTTTTCGACGAGGCCGGTGACGCTCAGCTTGTAATCGGCAAAGTTGGCGGCCGCCATCTCCTTGTAATCCTCATCGTCCGGCGCGGTGACGCCGTTCGGATGCTGCGACTGTTTGATGTCGGCCTGCGTGTATTCAGGCGCAAGCGTGTGGCCGCCGCCGAGAAGGCGCTGGACGCGGTAGGTCAGGTCATTGGCCTTTTCGACAATGCCGCGCGCCGCGCTGTCGCCCTTGTTCAGCCCGTCAAGAACATCGCAGCCCGCGAGCGACAGCGCCGATGCGCCGAGGCCTGCATGGGTCAGAAACTTGCGGCGGTTCAGTTGGAATTTGGACATGTCAATGGTCCTTTCCGGTTTCAGCATCGACCCGGTACCAGCCGGTGATGATCGAGCGCAGTTCGTTGATGGGACCTGCGGCGAGGATCATCAGCATGTGGATGATGAAGAAGCCGATCAGGAAAATCATGGTGAGAAAATGAATGGTGCGCGCCGACTGCCTGCCGCCGAAAATGTCGAGAAGCCATGGCGCGGAGGCGTTGAAATTGGGCGACATGGACAGGCCCGTCAGGATCATCAGCGGGAAGGCGACGAACAGCACGCTGGCATAGGCGAGCTTCTGCAGCGTGTTGTATTCCTTGGTGTGGTGGAATCTCAGCCGCGCATGGTCCTTCACGTCCTGCGGCAGGTTCTTCAGGTCCGTGCCGGTGATGACCAGATCGCGGCGCAGATGGCCGCTGATGATGCTGGCGACGGCCCAGACCAGAAGCGTGCCGACCAAAATCCATGCAAAGAAGAAGTGGATGATGCGGCCAGTGGCGAGGCTGCGGTTGGACGGGATGGTCAGCGCGGGCGGGAAGGCCTGGTAATGTCAGCGTCAGCGAGGAGGGGCCGGAAACGCCGAGATAGCCCGTCGTGTCGAACTCGTTGCCGAAGATTTTCGTGTAACCGACGACATCATTGCCGACGGTCTTGGCGCCAATGTCCAGAAACAGCGTTCTCATATTCAAAACCCAGACTGATGGCCGAAATACAGTTTGGGATGGGCGTTGAAGATCTGCAGGCCGGTCAGCATCAGGAAAAACAGGCTGATGGCCCAGAGTCCAGTGCGTGACCCGCGTCCAGCGCGTCTGGCGGTAGACAGCGGCCCTTTGGCCGGTTTGGCATCAATCGCTGCGTCGGACATTTCCGTTCCCCTTGTCCCGGCCCTGTGGGCCTGTCCTTGGGTAAACGCAGCGCCGAAAGTTTAAGTTTCAGCTGTAATCCGCGTTTGCCCGAAAATCACTTCAAAGGCTCGCCGCAGCGCCAAATCGGCATCTTGCATGTCTGCGGTCAGGCCCAAATCTGCAAGGCTTGTGACGCCATATTGCGATATCCCGCAAGGCACTATTCCGTCAAAATGGCTCAGATCAGGTTCAACATTCAGTGATATGCCATGCAGCGAAACCCAGCGCTTCAGACGGATGCCGATGGCGGCGATCTTGTCCTCGGCCATGGACCCGTCCGGCAGAGCGGTCTTGTCAGGTCTTTTCACCCAGACGCCGACACGGTCTTCGCGCCGCTCGCCCCTGACATTGAAAGCTTCCAGCGCGCCGATGATCCAGGCCTCCAGAGCAGCGACAAAGGCGCGCACATCCTCGCGGCGGCGTTTGAGGTCCAGCATCACATAGGCAACGCGCTGGCCGGGGCCGTGATAGGTGTATTCGCCGCCGCGTCCTGTTTGATGAACGGGAAAGCGGCTTGGGATGATGAGGTCCTTGTCGCTGGCGCTGGTTCCGGCCGTGTAGAGCGGCGGGTGTTCGAGGAGCCAGACAAGCTCGTTTTCCAAGCCTTCGCGGATTGCGGCGGCGCGCGCGTCCATGAACGCGACGGCGCTGGCGTAATCCGTCAATCCTTCCGTGACGCGCCACTCGACAGGCGGCGAGCCGGGCGCGGGATGAAAGCTGATTTCCAGCGAATGGCGCGGGACGGGGAGGGTGGATTGGTCCATGGCGCATTATGGACCTGCGCTGGCCGTTGGTCCAGTTTTTCGGGCGGCGGGCAACGTGCCGCTTAGAATTAATTCTTTGACCGGAGGCAGACATGGTTGGAATTGCGATGTATGTTTCGACGCCAGCCTTAAGGGGCAATGTGGGGTGACTGATCGAAAAGAGGCAAGCGCGCGCCGGTCGGGTCGGTGATGGCTTGTTGATTTGAAAAATTCTCATGCGTGGAGAGCCAATCATGTCGGCCACTACATCAAAGTCAAACTACGTCCTGGGCTATGATGAGGCGGAATATGCCCGCCTTGAGATGCAGGCAAAGGCGCTCGAACCGTTCACGCGCGAGGCTTTGAAAGCCGCAGGCGTGGGAGCGGGTTGGCGCTGCCTTGATGTCGCGTGCGGCACCGGGGCGGTGACCCGGATGCTTGGCGAAGTGGTCGGCGCGTCGGGGTCGGTGCATGCCATTGATCGTTGATATCAGACATGTTGACGCCACAGTCGAAAAGCTGAGAGCCGATGGCCCGGATATTTTCAGCACCGAGCAATTTGACGCGACCGGGGTTGGTTCCCCGCGCGGGGCGCCCTTCAATCTGGTTTTTGCACGTCTGCTGATCTGCCACATGACAGACCCGGTCGGAGCTCTCAAGAATTTGTGGAATTGGGTGGCGCCGGGCGGGGTTCTGCTCATTCAGGACTACGATATGGGGGTTATGAAAGCGACTCCGCCTAATCCCCTGGTCGAGGAAGGATTTGAGATAGTCCAACACTGTTTTGCAAGAGCTGGAAAGGACTATCGCGCCGGCGCGTCAATGCCCCATTATTTCCAGCGCGCCGACATCGGGCCGCATGATGGAATACTCTTCGGGTGTGCATCCATTCCAGGCGCGCATGCGCGTCCCGCGTTGTTGGCCGTCGTCTCGAGCCTGAAAGTACCGGCAGTGAAGCTGGGGTTGAGGACCGAAGCGGAATATGACGCATTCTTGGGCGCGCTTGCCGCTGACAAACCGTCTCTGGACAGCGTCAGCCGCATGCCTGACATGATTTCCGTTTGGAAAAAGCGGGCTGATTGACCATAATGCTCCCGGCGGCCTGTCCGGGGGACCGTGACAGTTTGATTGGCGTGGAGCGATAGAATGACCCGAAGCCGAAATTGGGACGCCCAAACATTTCTTCCCCCAGCCGCTTGTTTCGCCAAAACCTATTTGCTACATGCCGCGAGCCGCGCAAGCGGCATCCGGTGCGTGCGGTCGTGGCGGAATTGGTAGACGCGCAGCGTTGAGGTCGCTGTGGGGCAACTCGTGGAAGTTCGAGTCTTCTCGACCGCACCAAACCATCCGGGATCAAACCCTCGCTTCTGACATCAGCATTTTTGCCCGCCGCCCCGCGGGTCAAAAAGCTTTTGTCTTGCAAGCTGTTGCGGGCTGCGCCAGAAGTGAACCCGGACAACAAGGGAGCGCCACGGATGACAGACGAAAGCGCTCCGGACACTCTTTCTGAAAATGCGCAGAGCCCGTCAATCTATGACGAGAACAACACGGTTCTGCCCGCCTATCTCGCCCATATCGGCGCAGCGATAGCCGACCGGGACACGTTGACCCTGCGCTCGGACGTCACAGGCCTGCACGAGACCGAGCTTGCCGACCTTCTGGAGGCGCTGCAGCCGGATCAGCGCAACGCGCTGGTGCAGCTGCTCGGCAAGGAGTTCGATTTCTCCGCGCTGACCGAACTCGACGAAGCCATCCGCATGGACATTGTCGACAGCCTGCCCGCCGACCAGCTGGCCGACGCCGTGCAGGAGCTGGATTCGGACGACGCGGTCTATATTCTTGAAGATCTGGACGAGGACGAGCAGGAAGCCATTCTGGCCCAGCTGCCGTTCACCGAACGGGTGCGGCTGCGCCGGGCGCTGGACTATCCTGAGGACTCAGCCGGAAGGCGGATGCAGTCGGAGTTTGTCGCCGTTCCCGCTTATTGGACCATCGGCCAGACGATTGACTATATGCGTGACGACAATGACCTGCCGGACCGGTTTTCGCAGATCCATGTCATCGATCCGTCCTTCAAACTGACCGGCGCCGTCGATCTTGACCGGCTGCTGCGCACCAAGCGCGACGTCAAAATCGCCGATATCATGCACGAGACGCGGCACGCCATACCGGCCACAATGGACCAGGAAGAGGCGGCGCAGCTGTTTCAGCAGTATAATCTGCTCTCCGCCGCCGTGGTGGACGAAAGCGAGCGGCTTGTCGGCGTTTTGACCATCGATGATGTGGTCGACGTCATCCAGGAAGAGGCGGACGAAGACATCAAACGGCTGGCGGGCGTCGGCGACGAAGAGCTGTCGGACAAGTTTCTCGAGACCGCAAAATCGCGCTGGCCCTGGCTTTTGGTCAACACTTTCACCGCGCTGATTTCCTCCTCGGTGATCGGCATGTTTGATGCGTCGATTGAGAAGATGGTGGCACTCGCCGTGCTGATGCCCATTGTCGCCTCGATGGGCGGCAATGCCGGGACGCAGACCATGACGGTGACGGTGCGGGCGCTCGCGACGCGCGATCTCGATATTTACAACGCGGCGCGCGTCATCAGGCGAGAGGCTCTGATCGGGCTTGCCAACGGCGTCATGTTTGCGCTGATTATCGGCTGCGTCGCCGCGTTCTGGTTCGGACAGCCTGACCTTGGCGTCGTCATTGGCGCGGCGATGATGGTCAATCTTTTCTCGGCGGCTTTGGCCGGTATTTTGATCCCGCTGCTGCTTGACCGGGCAGGGGCGGACCCGGCGCTGGCCTCCAGCGTTTTCGTCACCATGGTGACGGATGTTGTGGGTTTCCTCGGCTTTCTCGGCATAGCCACTTGGTGGTTTGGGCTTTGACGCGATGTAAGAATTGACTTTTACGTAAGCCTGAGTTCAAGAAAAAAATAAGAAAAACAAGGATTCGGGACAGAATGCGGGAATTTTATTCGATCACGGACCTGACCCGCGAATTCGGCATCTCGACGCGGACAATCCGGTTCTATGAGGACGAGGGTCTGATCCACCCCGTGAGGCGCGGCCGCACGCGGCTGTTCCGGCCCGGCGACCGGCACCTTTTGAAGCAGATATTGCGCGGCAAGCGGCTTGGATTTTCCATTTCCGAGATCGGCGAGATCATTCAGATGTACAAGGAACCGCCGGGAGAGGCGGGTCAGCTGAGGCTGATGATGAAGCGCGTCGAGGAAAAGCGCGCGGAGCTCAGGCAGAAGCGCAAGGATCTGGAGGAGACGCTGTCAGAGCTTGATTCAGTCGATGAGGCCTGCATCGGGCGACTGGCTGAGTTGGGGGTGAACACTTGACATCACGAATTGTGTCAAACCGCGACTAATATCAACAAGTCTCGAATTTTATTCTGGAAGCAATGGCGGCTTATCTAGGCCACGAAGGGATAACGTGGTATTTTCCAAATTTTTGCAATATTTCAAAACTTCATTGATCGCGAACAAAACATCCGGATTTTCTTTCAAAAATGTTTTGTCCACCTTTTTGTATCTGTTCATGAACTTTATAGTAAGCTTATAGTTTGATTCAATGTAGTATTGTTTTGCCTTAATATAAAACTCATTGTCCAGTCCGGCCATCGCTGCTCCCTGAAAAACTATAAAATCAAGAAGGAAAACTGCAGCTGTCAGCTTGAAACATTTCATGGCAACTCCGGTTTTGTTGAGGTTAAAACTTCTGCCTGCGCGTTATAGTAGAAGTCAAAGCCTTTGAATAAGGTCATGATGACAATCGCTGCGCCCAGCAAAGCGAAAAAAGTGCCGGGGGCCGCCTGCCGCACAAGTATTTTCAAGTCGCGGAACTGCGCCTCAACATCGCCCGCCGCCCCCCAAATCCCGGCCATGAACAAGCGGTACCCGAAGTAGAGGAACACAACGCCGACACCAAGTCCCGCGATTTTGTAGATCGTAAATGAAATTACGAGCGCCGACTTGGTATCCATGAAGCCCACAACCATTTTGCACATGCGGCAATTGACAGCGTTTTCGCCGTCCTCACTCGCACCATGAACGAAAAAAGTTGATTACGCAACGTAAGCTGGAACACACTCTTGTCCGATGCGAATCTCCGGGCAAATTCGAGACTAAATCCAGCGCCGCACCTTCTTCGCATAGTCCCGGAACGCCTTGCCAAACCGCGCCTCCAGATGCGCCTCCTCGCGCTTGATGGCCAGATACTGCGTCAGCATCGCGGCGATCACGGCCAGCGGCAGGAACCAGATGATGCCGGACATGAAGCCGAGGCCGATGGTGATCATCGTGTTGGAGAGATAGATCGGGTTGCGCGAAAACGAGAACGGTCCGCTGGCGACGAGATGGTCGGAACCCTTGTTTGGCATGATAGTCGTTTTGGCTTTCGACATCGTCTTCATTGCAGAATAATCGATGAACAGCGCACCAGCGATCATGAGGCCGCCTATCGCCAACAGAAAGTCTGACGTTGGAGAGCCGACCCACGGCGTCGGCAGGACGTAGCCTGACAGCGCGCCGATGAGGATTGCGCCGCCATAGACCAGCGGCGGCCAGGGCAGCTTGTTGGGTCTCTCCTTGATGTCAATTGGCATTGCCTTGCGCCTCCGCCGAACAAATCTGCGCCGAATTCAGAACGTTGGTGTCCGTCGTGGGATCAAGCGCGCCGGACAGGAGTTTGTCAAATTCACCCAGCGCCTCCATCTTAGTTTTCACACAGGGACAGAAGGATTCACAAAAGGGCTTGGACTGAGTGAGAGCGCAGTTTTGGATGCAGGCGCGCTGGTAACCGGCGGCAAGATCGACAGAGGGCGGCGGGCTGAGAAGCGAGAACAGATAGATCGAAGAGATGATCAGCGGCTGGTGGATCAAGTAGACAGGAAGGCTGTGCCGCCCGAGAAATGACAGCGCTTTGCCGGGACGTGATTCCCCGGGTTGAAACTGCCGCAGGGAGTTTAGAAGACCTGACGCTGTGGTCAGTTTTGCCAGAGCAATGCCCATCAGCAGCATGCCCGTCCAAGGCAGCACCGGCACATAATCATTGCTCGGCGGGTCAATGCTGGAAAGGCCAACCCACCAGAGCGCCGGCGCATCGAAAACAGCGCCGCGCAGAAAGTGCGGTGCGGCGATCATGGCGGCGGCGGCGGCGAGAGTGAGTATTGGCGGCAGGCGCAGGAACGCGAGGCCGATCAGCGAGCCGAGCGCAATCTGGTGCAAAATGCCGAAGAAAATGAAGCCACGCGGCATCGCGAAGTAAGTGCCGAACGTAATCAGCAGCGCCGCGCCGGCCACCATGGCAAAGCGTTTGCGGAAGGATGGCCAGTTAACCCCGGATTGATGAGCCAGAACCAGGCTGAACCCGGCCAGCATGAGGAATGTCGAAGCTATGCCGCGCGCATACCATTTCATCATGCCGGTCTGGGCGGTGCCGGATTGAAGGTAGCCGAAAAAATCTAGGTCCCATGTAAAGTGATAGGTCGCCATGGCGACAAGCGCCAAGCCGCGCAGGGCATCGATCAACTCGATGCGCGGCTTCTTGCCCGGAAAAACTGTTCCGGCGCTGCTCAACTTGCTTGAGCCTCTGTGTGCCGCATGCCGGTCAAATGTCTCATCTTTTCCGTCGCTTTAAGCATGGCGGTTCCGCGCGCTGGCATGGATGATGCCCCTGAAAGGATCGAATCGCATTGTCGCACAAACAAGCCAGTGAAACAGCGCCGCAAAACCATGGCGGGGGCAGGGTGTTCGCGCTGCTGTATTCGCTGGAATCTTTTTCGCGCGGGCTGATGTCGTCGGTCATACCGATCACCGCCTACGAACTGCTGAAAGATGAGCAGAGCGTCAGCGTGCTTTACACCTGCGTGTCGCTGGCGGGGCTCAGCGCCTCGCTGATGATCCCGGCGCTGATTGCAAACCTGTCGCGCCGCTGGGTTTACACGATTGGGGCAGTCAGCTTGCTCTTTGCGGCGGGCGCGCTGGCGTCCTTCACGCTGACCGGACAGGTCGCGGCGATGTTCTTCCGGGTGTTCGGAAGTTCGTGCCTCTCCATCGTTCTGAGTCTTTATATCATGGACAATGTCGCCAAGAGCGAATTGGTGCGCACGGAATCGCTGCGCATGGCCTCGTCCACGCTGGCTTGGTCAATCGGCCCGTTCCTGGGTGTCTGGCTCTACCAGACATATGGCCTGTGGACATCGGGCGCGGTGTCCTCGGCGTCCGCGGCGCTGCTGGCGGCGCTGTTCTGGTACTTCCGCCTCACCGAAGGCACCCCGATCCGCGCCGCAAAAGCGGCGCCTGCCAATCCGATCGTTAATTTCCGGCGCTTCTTCGCGCAGCCAAGGCTTCGGCTGGCATGGTTCATCGCTTTTGCCCGATCCGCCTATTGGTCGGCCTTCTTCGTATACGGCCCGATCCTGATGGTTGCGACGGGGCAGGGCAAACTGGCGGGCGGGCTGTTTTCCTCGTTGGGCAATGTGATGCTGATCACCGGCCTGTTATGGGCGCGGGCGGCCTACAGGTTCTCGCTGCGGCGTTCGATTTTCGCCTGCTTCCTCAGCTGCGGGCTGCTATTGATGGCGGCTGGCGCTTCCGGTGCGGAATTCCCATTATTGACAGCAGCGCTGCTGCTTGCGGGAACAGTCGGGGCGGCGGGGCTTGACGCGATCGGCTCGACGCCGTTTCTGCGCGCGGTGAAACCAAGGGAGCGGCCCGCAATGACATCCGTCTACCGGACCTATATTGATTTCGCCGAACTCGCCCCTTCATTCGTCTACTCCATCGCGCTGGGCTTTTTCGGACTGGGCAGCGTGTTCGCCTGCCTTTCCTTCCTGATGTTCGTCAGCGCCGCGCTCGTCTGGCGTCACCTCCCAAAGGCTATGTGATTTCAGGAATCGTCGCCCGGCTCCAGAAGCGCGGCGCGTGACTTTGAGAAAAACTGGCGGCGGGCAAGGACGGCCAAAATGAAAAAAGTTGATCCGAAAAACACATAGGGTCCGGCGAACCAGCCCATGAAACCGATGGAAAAGAACACCGCGCGGAGCCCCGCGTTGAAATGGCGGCCGGCCAGCTGATTGAAGATCAGCGCCTTTTTCGCCGCCTTTCGGACTTCATCCGATATTGCCTCGCCGTTCAGGACCAGCGGCACGGCGCCGACGAGAATGGAGCAATAGTTCTGCAGCCGGTAGGACCAGCCGAATTTGAAGAAGGCGTAGGAATAGATCAGCAGCAGCCCCGCCGCCTTCAATTCAAACATGGAGCGCGAGGAGGGGAGCGAGACCGGCAGGCTGCGGAAGACCGAGATGACCTGATCTGAGGCGTTCATCAGCGCGAAACAGCCGCCGATGGCAAACACCGTCGTTGACGCGAAGAAGGCCGTGCCTTGCTGCAATCCGGCCAGCACCGACGTGTCGATGACGCGCAGCTCGCGCGTCATCATCGTGTCCATCCAACGGGCGCGCTCGCGGTTCATCAGCCAGTTTAGCGAGGCACGGGAAAGCTTGCGCCCATGCGAGACGTAAGAAAATCCAATCCACACCGTCAGAAAAAACAGACAGGCGAACAGGTCAACCCGGCTGAATGCCATTGCCGAATCCATGTGTTTGCACCCCACTTTGACTGAGTGGCGCAGCTAAACCGATTCAGTGCGCTTGTCGAAGCTGAAAGTTGTTCCGCTTTGTCGCGGCAATGGTATTGAAAGCCGCGCGCAGTGGCGGTTTTCTCCTGCCTGCCCGGCACAATGCGGCGCTCTGGGGATGTTGCGCATGTTTCTGTCCGTGTTTGACCTGTTCAAAATCGGCATCGGCCCGTCGAGCTCCCACACGATGGGGCCGATGACGGCGGCGAACCGGTTTCTCGACGAAATCCTGAACGGCGACTGGCCGCGCCCGTATGGCGCGAAGGCGTCGCGGATCAAGGTCAGTCTGCACGGCTCGCTCGCCTACACAGGCATTGGGCATGGCTCTGACCGGGCTGTCATCCTTGGCCTGATGGGCTATTCGCCGAATGTCATCGATCCAGATCAAGTGGACTTGGTTCTCGAAACTGTGAAGCGGACGAAGCGGGTGACGCCGGAAGGGCATCCTTCCTATGATTTCGACCCCGCTGCTGATTTGGTCTTTGACAAAAAGACGCCGCTTCCGGGCCATGCCAACGGCATGTCGTTCTCGGCCTATGACCGCGACGAGAGAATGCTCTTGAAGGTGAGCTATTTCTCGGTCGGCGGCGGATTTGTGCTGACGGCAGATGAGCTGGCCGCTTCCAAGTCGACTTCAGGGCGAGCAGCGCGGGACGAGGTGCCTTACCCGTTCAAGTCGGCGGCGGAAATGCTTTTGATGGCGAAAAAGTCCGGGCTTTCGATTGCTGGGATGAAACGGGCCAATGAAGAGATATTCATGGACCGCGCTGCGCTGGACGCAGGAATTGACGGCATCTGGCAAGCGATGGACGGCTGCATTGGGCGCGGGCTGCGCGGCTCGGGCATCATGCCGGGCGGCCTGAAAGTGCGCCGCCGCGCGCAGGCGCTGCATGATAAGATGCAGGAAGACTGGCAGACCAACCGTCCCAATCCGCTCGCCGCCAATGATTGGCTCTCGGTGTACGCCATGGCGGTGAACGAGGAAAACGCCGTCGGCGGGCGCATCGTCACCGCGCCGACCAATGGCGCGGCGGGCGTCATCCCGGCGGTGATGAAATATTATCTGCGCTTCCACGACGCGGACGATGTGGCGGGCATCCGCAATTTTCTCCTGACGGCGGCGGCAGTCGGCGGCATCATTAAAAGCAACGCTTCCATCTCCGGCGCGGAAGTTGGCTGCCAGGGCGAAGTGGGCTCGGCGTCTGCGATGGCGGCGGCGGGGCTGGCGGCTGTAATGGGCGGAACGCCGGAGCAGATCGAGAATGCCGCCGAAATCGCGCTGGAGCATCATCTGGGAATGACATGCGATCCGGTCGGCGGGCTGGTGCAGGTGCCGTGCATCGAGCGCAACGCGCTGGGCGCGGTCAAGGCGGTGACGGCGGCCTCGCTGGCGCTGAAAGGCGATGGTTCACATTTCGTGCCGCTGGACGCCGCGATAGAAACCATGCGCCAGACCGGCCGCGACATGGACGAGCGCTATAAGGAGACCAGCCAGGGCGGGCTGGCGGTGAATGTGGTGGAGTGTTAGCCGCGCTTTCTTGCCAAAAGCGCTAAGGGCGCTAGAACGATCTCATGCCCCTTCACCTCATCAAACTCTGCGTCGGCTGCGATTCCATTCAGGACCAGCTTGACTGGATGGCGCAGCGCAAGCGCGAGAAACGCGCGGCGGGGCAGGCGTTGGATCACTACCATGTCACGCGCATGATGCCGCAGCGGGCCGGGGCTGTGCTGGACGGCGGCTCGCTTTATTGGATCATCAAGGGCAACGTTCAGTGCCGTCAGGCGATCATCGGTTTGGTTCCAGTGACCGGTCACGATGGCATTGCGCGCTGCAAAATCCTTTTGGGCGACGATCTCGTCCCGACCCAATGGCAGCCAAGGCGACCGTTTCAGGGCTGGCGTTATCTCAGGCCGGAGGATGCACCACGCGATCTTGGCATGGGACACGACGCTTTGGCAGAGATGCCGGACGCGATGCGCAAGGAGCTGCTGGAACTGGGGCTTCTTTAAGGGTTGCGACGCCACTTTACCATGAATGCAGGCTTTCAACCGGCGGGCGGAAACCGGCTTTAGATTACAGCTTGATTTTGCTAAGCTTGCTCCACAAAGGGTGCGTGCATGCGAGTGAGAAATGCCAGCGGCAATGAGCGGACGGGCGCGCGCGCCAATGCGCATGTCGTTGTCTGCGGCAACGAAAAAGGCGGCTCCGGCAAGTCAACGCTCTCCATGCATGTGATCGTCGCACTGTTGCGCTCCGGCTTCAAAGTGGCGTCCATTGATCTCGACAGCCGCCAGAAGACCCTGACGCGCTACATCGAAAACCGCCAGCGCTGGATGCGGGAATCCGGACACACTCTCGGTCTGCCGCAGCACTTATGCCGTCGAGAAGGCGCAAGGAGAGCGGGTTTCCGAAATTGAAGGCCATGAATACCAGCGCTTTGCTGACAATTTGGCGGAGGTGGAGCACACCCACGATTTCATCGTCATTGACACGCCGGGCGCAGACACTTTCCTGCAAAGGCTGGCGCACTTGATGGCTGACACACTTATCACGCCGATCAATGATTCATTCGTGGATTTTGACGTTCTGGCGCGGGTCGATCCGGTCAGCTACGAAATTTCGGAAATCTCGCAATATGCTTCGGCGGTGCGCGACGCGCGGCGCGAGCGGCGGCTGGTGGATAACAGGATTTTGGACTGGATCGTGGTGCGCAACCGGCTGTCCAGCATCGCCTCGCGCAACGAGGCCAAGGTCGAGACCTGCCTGCGCAGCCTCGCCATGAAGCTCGGTTTCCGCACGGCGGACGGCATTTCCGAACGCGTTGTGTTCCGTGAATTCTTTCCCATCGGCCTGACGGCGCTGGACGATTTTGACGAGCATGTGCTTGGCACGAGACCGACATTGTCGCATCTGGCCGCCCGCCAGGAAATCCGCCAGCTGATCACCACGCTGCGTCTGCCCATCGACGAACTCGGCCGCAAGCGCGCCGATCTGCGGCGGAACTGGCTGGAAGCGTCCAACACGCCGCTGCAGATGCCGGACATTTTCGCGCATTGAACTCATCGCGAAACTCCCTGTGAACTTTTTCGCACGTTGCGGCGGCTAATCCATGGTGGGCAAATGAATGCCCGCCGCGCAATAAATGAAAAAGGAAGGTCAGATCATGAAAACACTTGCTTCAGCTTTCTCCGTCGCATCAGTCTTTTTCTCAATCTCATCGTCGACGCTGACGGCCAGTCCACTCATGGACTGCCCCAACAAAACAATCTCCGCCTGCGGAAAGAAGCTGCCCGGCCAAGGCGGCGGGGACGCAGAAAATGCCAAGTATGAAAAAAGGGTCAGCAAATATGACCGAATGTTTGAAATGATGGATAATTCCGGGGTCCAAAAAAATCACTTCGGGCTATCCCATTAACTGGTCAGGGTGCGGTTGCGGCTCACGGTAAACTAAACACCCCGGAGACCAACCTCCTGCCTCGGCGCCAATGCGCGTTAGCGCTTCCCCTTGAATAGACCGGGAAACAGGCGCATTTCTCTTTCAGAACTTTTTCCACTGGAGAACGCGCGGACCAATGCCTTATTTTCTCGCAATGCTTCTGGCGCTCGGCGCTCTCTACCTCTTCCTCTCGGCGTTCGCCCGGGCGGATGCGGGGGATTTGAGCCGGGGGCTGAAGACTTTGCTGATTGGGGTGCTTTGTGCGGCAGCTGTTGTGTCTGCGGCGCTTGAGCGGCCGGGGTTCGGGCTTATTTTCGCGGTGCTGGCCGGAATGTTGATCTGGCGGCAGCGGCGAAAGGCGCAATCAGCGCAGCATGCAAAGGCACCGGCAATGCGCAGCGCGTGGCTGGAACTGCGGCTGGGAAAAAATCCCGGAACCACTGACGGAACGATTTTGGCGGGAGAGTTTGAGGGAAGCCTTCTGTCATCACTCAGTGAAGAGCAGCTTCTGGCAATTCATGCCCAGCTTGGTTCGGACGCTGAGAGCCGGGCCCTATTGGAAACGTATCTTGACGGCCGAGCGCCCGGCTGGCGTCAATGCGCGGACACGCACATTGACAGCGGGGAGGGAGGCGCGCCAGGCGCGGGCGCCATGGCTGACGAGGAGGCCTATCAAATCCTTGGTCTTCAGCCGGGAGCCGGAGCGGCGGACATCCGCAAGGCGCATCGCCGCCTGTCGCAACGGGTGAGCGGAGAAGGCGCGGCTGCGCTTGTCCGCGACCGGATCGATGAGGCTTGTCGTGTCCTGTTGGCCCGCCATCACTGAACTCTCCATTTGGCGCACAATTCGTTTGTCTAGTTGTTCAGCGCAAAGCAGCTGATTTTCTGCTTCTTCAAAGCGGCGCAGGCGTTCCAGGCCGCCGTTTTTGTCTCAAAGCCCGAGAATCGGGCGCGGTAGAGCTTGGCCGCGCCCTTCTCCACTTCCTGCGTGAAGGGCTCCGCTGCGGAGAGCGCCTTGCCGGCCTTGAACTTGGCGTCGGAAAGGAGCTTGTGCGCGCCGGACTTGCTGTCAGCGGCGGCGATTTGAATAACCCAGCCTTTAGGATCGTTCGAGGCGGTGGTGATTGGATCGACGGGAGCGGCTTCCTGTTCGATGGCGACCAAGGCCTTCGGGCGTTTGACGGGCGAAGGGGCAGTGTAGGCAAGAACCTGCGGCTCTGCTGGAACGGCCTTTCGATTGGCGGGGATGGCAACTGTTTCCGGCTCGGCGGCAGCCACTTCTTCTTCCTCAGAGGCGGCGTCCGCAGCGTCTGGCTCAGCCATCGCGACTTCTTCTTCCACAACCGGCGCCTTCTCCGGGACAGGAACAGGTTTCTGCTTGCCAATGAGTTTGGCGAAGAAGCTCTCCGAACGGCGGTTGTTTGAGGCTTTCGGCGCATATTTCTTCACAAGGGCAGCCATGTGCTGATCGCGGGCACGACCGGTTTTGCCGCCCATCACAACAGCGACGACAAGCCGGTTGCCCTGTTTGACGGAAGTCACAAGATTAAAGCCCGAGGCGCGGGTGTAGCCGGTCTTAATCCCGTCAACGCCGGCGACGCGGCCGAGCAATTTGTTGTGATTGCCCATGCGGCTGCGGCCATAGGTGAAGCTGCGGGTCGAAAAATACGAATAGTACTGTGGAAAATTCTGTCTGAGCGCGATGCCCAGCGTCGCCATGTCGCGGGCGGTGGTCAGCTGCGACGGGTTTGGCAGGCCGGATGCATTGCGGAACGTGGTGCGCGACATGCCGAGATTGCGCGCCTTTGCGGTCATGATCTGCGCAAAGCGCGCCTCTGATCCACCCATGAATTCGCCCGACGCGGCGGCCGCGTCGTTGGCCGACTTCGTTACCAGCGCAAGGATGGCGGTCTCGACCGTGATGCTCTGGCCGGCCTTGACACCGAGCTTGGACGGAGCCTGGCTTGCGGCGTGGCGGGAGATCGGAATGCGGGTGCTTTTGGTGAATTTGCCGCTCTTGAGGCCGTCAAACAGCATGTAAAGCGTCATCATCTTGGTGAGCGAGGCCGGATAGCGCGGCGCGTCAGCGCCGGCGGAGAACATGGTTTTCCCCGAATTCACATCGACGACGATTGCGGCATATTTGGCTGTGGCGGCCTCGGCGGCATTGGCTTTGACCAATGTTGCCGCAACCATGAGCGAGATTGCGGTCCGGGCAAGAAAACGCGACGCGGCGGCAAAGCCGCTTACTGAATTACGCACTGGCTACACTCTACTCGTTACAGAACAAAACTGGCTTCGGCCCGAACACGGCCTCTTGTCTAAAATCTTAGGCAAACGTCGTTACCAAACAGTTAGCCCGGCCAAGAAATCGCAAAGGCGGAAAGAAAATTCTGGCCTGGAGAGTCTTGAGGCGAATTGCGCACTTGTTTCCGCTGCCGGAGAGCTTAAAATTGGCGTATGAGTCACTATATCCCGGCAAGTCCCCAGGCGCGCCTTCGGGCAGCCAAGGAACTGAGATTGAAAATGATGATTGCGGCGCGGATGCAGGGTGATGAAAACAATGTGCGCGGGCCTAACCGCGGCACAGCGGTTTTGACGCGCACCAAGCCGAAAACGCTGAAGCCTAGCCTATACCGCGTGCTGCTGCTCAACGACGACTACACGCCGATGGAATTCGTCATTCATGTTCTGGAGCGCTTCTTCCAGAAGAACCGCGAGGCCGCGACTGTGATCATGCTGCATGTGCATAACCACGGCGTCGGCGAATGCGGCGTCTACACCTACGAGGTCGCCGAGACCAAGATTACCCAAGTCATGGACTTTGCCCGGGAAAATCAGCACCCGCTGCAATGCGTCATGGAAAAGAAATGAGGATCTGATGCCAGCTTTTTCCCAAGGCCTTGAACATGCGCTTCACCAGGCGCTGTCGTTCGCCAACGAGCGGCATCATGAATATGCGACGTTGGAGCATCTCCTCCTGGCGCTGCTTGATGACAGCGACACGGCTTCGGTGATGCGGGCGTGCAATGTCAATATTGACGAGCTGCGCAAATCGCTCACCACTTATATTGACGAAGAGCTGGAAAATCTTGTCACCGGCTACGATGAAGATTCCAAACCCACTTCCGGTTTCCAGCGCGTCATCCAGCGCGCGGTCATCCATGTCCAGTCGTCGGGACGAGAGGATGTGACGGGCGCCAATGTCTTGATCGCCATATTCGCCGAGCGCGAGAGCCATGCGGCCTATTTCCTGCAGGAACAGCAGATGACGCGATATGACGCGGTCAATTTCATCTCGCACGGCATCGCCAAACGCCCCGGCTCGTCCGAATCGCGCACGCCTCGCGGCGCGAATGAGGAAGAGGCAAACGACAAGGGGCCAAGCGTTGAAAATGCCGACAATGGTTCGAAGAAGGAACAATCGGCGCTCTCGGCCTACTGCGCAAATCTGAACGACAAGGCCAAGGCCGGGAAGATTGATCCGCTGATAGGGCGGGATTCGGAGATTAACCGCACGATCCAGGTTCTGTGCCGCCGCTCGAAGAACAATCCGCTTTATGTCGGCGACCCAGGTGTCGGCAAGACGGCGATTGCTGAAGGTCTGGCCAAGCGCATTGTCGAGGGCGATGTGCCGGAAGTGCTGTTGAACGCGACGATTTTTGCGCTTGATATGGGCATGCTGCTCGCAGGCACCCGCTACCGCGGCGACTTTGAGGAGCGGCTGAAGCAGGTCGTCAAGGAGCTGGAGGACTATCCCGGCTCGGTGCTGTTCATCGACGAAATCCACACGGTGATCGGCGCAGGTGCGACGAGCGGCGGATCGATGGATGCGTCTAACCTGTTGAAGCCCGCTCTGTCGTCTGGCGCGATTAAGTGCATTGGATCAACGACTTACAAAGAGTTCCGCCAGTTCTTTGAAAAGGACCGCGCGCTGGTGCGGCGCTTCCAGAAGATCGATGTCGCTGAGCCGACCATTCCGGACGCCATCGAGATCATGAAGGGGCTGAAGCCCTATTTCGAGGAATTCCACAAGGTCAAATACACCAACGAGGCGATCAAGGCGTCAGTGGAGCTTTCCGCCCGCTACATCAATGACCGCAAGCTGCCCGACAAGGCGATTGACGTAATCGATGAAACGGGGGCAAGCCAGATGCTGCTGCCGCCGGCCAAGCGCAAAAAGTCGATTGGAATCCATGAGATAGAGGCGACCATTGCCACAATGGCGCGCATCCCGCCAAAGACTGTGTCAAAAGATGACGAGACGGTGCTGGCCGGGCTTGAGGCCGAGCTGAAGCGTGTTGTCTATGGGCAGGATCTGGCCATCGAAGCGCTGTCCTCGGCGATTAAGCTGGCGCGCGCCGGTTTGCGCGAGCCCGAAAAGCCCATCGGCTCCTACCTGTTCTCCGGCCCGACCGGCGTAGGCAAGACGGAGGTCGCCAAGCAATTGGCTAAATCACTTGGCGTCGAGCTGCTGCGCTTTGACATGTCGGAATATATGGAGCGCCACACCGTGTCGCGCCTGATCGGCGCGCCTCCGGGCTATGTGGGCTTTGACCAGGGCGGCATGCTGACAGACGGCGTCGACCAGCATCCGCACTGTGTGCTCCTGCTCGACGAGATAGAGAAAGCGCATCCCGACCTGTTCAACATCCTCTTGCAGGTGATGGACCATGGCAAGCTGACGGATCATAACGGCAAGCAGATCGATTTCCGCAATGTCATCCTGATCATGACCACCAATGCCGGCGCATTCGACGCGGCGCGCGCGGCCATCGGCTTCGGCTCGACCAAGCGCGAAGGCGACGACATGGAGGCGATCAACAAGTTGTTCACGCCGGAGTTCCGCAACCGGCTGGACGCGATCATCCCGTTCGGCTCGCTTCCGGTGCCGGTCATCCATCAGGTCGTGCAGAAATTCGTCATGCAGCTTGAGGCGCAGCTTTCCGAGCGGCAGGTCACGTTCAACCTCAGCCAGGAGGCGGTCGCATGGCTTGCTGACAAGGGCTATGACGAGAAGATGGGCGCACGCCCGCTGTCGCGCGTCATTCAGGAGCACATCAAGAAGCCGCTCGCAAACGAGCTCCTGTTCGGCAAGCTCAAAAAAGGCGGCATGGTCAATGTGTTCGTTGAGAAGAATGCCGAGGGCGTGGCCCAGCTGAAACTGGACTGCGTCGCGGATGTTCCGAAAGTCACGCCAAAGCGCGAGCCGGAGGCGCTGCCGCCGCCGCGCAAGCCCGGCGCGAAAGCAAAAGTTGCCGGCAAGGCAAAGCCGGTGACGAAGCTTGTGGCCGAGACCGTCTCCGACGCGCCGCGCAAGCCGCGCGCCTCGGTGCCAAGCCTTCCGGCGAAGAAGAAGAAGTGAGGTAGGCGGCGCCTATCTCCGCGCCGCCTCCCGCCATTCCGCCGCCCGTGTCACCGGCGCGCTGGATTTGATGTCAGCCGCGGATGCGCCAGCCTGCAGGACAAATCCGCCTGCCCTTGCCACCCAGCCGCGCGCATCGGCGTCAAAGCAGGCGAAATCGCGCGGACCAAGTGTCATCTTTGCTGTTTTCGTCTCGCCTGGTGCCAGATGCAGCTTCTCAAATGCCTTCAGCTCGCGGCGGGGGCGCGGCAGGATGGGCGAGGGGTCCTCGACATAGACTTGGACGACTTCCGACCCTGCGCGGGGGCCGGTGTTTGTCACGTCCAATTCTGCTGTGACTGTGTCGCCATCCATGGAAACGCGGAGGTCCGACCACGCAAACGTCGTGTAGGAAAGGCCGAAGCCAAACGGGAACAGCGGCTGAATGCCGGTCTTGTCATAGTGGCGGTGTCCAGTGAAAAGCCCTTCTTCATAGCGGACTTTGCCATTGTGGCCTGGATAGACTTCCGGGTCCTGGCTGTGGGCGGGATTGTCGGACCATTTGGCAGGGAAAGTCTGGGCTAGGCGTCCGCCGGGCTCGGCCTTGCCGAACAGGACATCGGCGATGGCGTTGCCTGCTTCCTGTCCGGGATACCAAGCCTGAAAGACGGCGGCCACTTCATCGAGCCAAGGCATTTCCACCGCTCCGCCCGTCTGCAAGACGACAATCGCGTTGGGGTTCGCCTTGGCGACGGCTGAAATCAGCGCGTCCTGCATCCCGGGCAGGCGGATGTGCGGCAGGTCGGCGCCCTCCGTGTCCCATTCGCCGTTGCGCCCCACGCACAGGATGACGGTGTCGCATTGTTTCGCCAGGGCAACCGCTTCACTGATCTCTTCTTCGCCGAGCGGCCTGCCGATGCCCGCTTGAAGCGCTGAAAAGACGAGGTTCGCCGAGGCTTTTGCGGCAAACTCGACCACCACTTCATGTGCACGCCCGGCTTCCAGCACCATTTCGCCGGTCACCTCATCGCAGCCCTCCTCGAAGAATGTCGAACCCGGCACCCAATTGTCCCAAGCGTTGGCGACCAGCTTGCCATCGACCAGCAGGCGGATCGGCCCCGACGCAAAGACGCCGCCCCGGTGCGTTCCGCTCGATTTCGGCGTGAACGTTCCTGTAAGACGCAGGGAAAACGCCGTGGGATCAACTCTGCCATCGGCGATGGCACCAAAGAGAAATGCCTGCAAATTTTCAATTGTCCCCGTGTGGACCACTGGCCCTGAAAGATCGCCTGAAGTGAAATATTCTGCCTTGAAAACACCTTCCAGCATGGGCTCGAACTTGTTGTTCAACGCACCCGGAGCATAGGCGAGGCGCTCCTTGCCGCCGAGGGCCGCCGCAACGCCATCCCACGGCGTGACACGGTAGTGCGGGTTCAGCTGCGCCGAGCCGCCGCCCATGATCTGTGCGGTCTTGGCGTTCGGACCGATGACAGCGATTTTGCCGGTCCCAGCCATGCTGAGTGGCAGAACGCCGCCCTTGTTCTTTAGAAGCACAGCGCCTTCCGCGCCTGCGCGGCGGATCAGCTCCCTGTGTTCTGGCCTATCTTGAGCATGTTCCTCATGCGAGCGGCGATCAGCGAGCGATCCAACCCGCTCCATCAGGCGCAGCACATTCTGCGCCCGTTTGGCGACGGTTTCAGCGGTTACTTCACCCGCTTCGACAGCGGCCAACAACTTTGCACCCCGGTCGCGCGTCGGTCCCGGCATTTCGAGATCAAGTCCGGCATTGACCGTCGGCGCGGTGGAGCGGGAGCCAAACCAGTCGGACATGACCAGCCCGTCGTATCCCCAGTCGCCGCGCAGCACTTCGGTCAAGAGCCAGTGACTTTCTGCGGCGTATGTTCCGTTCACCTTGTTGTAGGAAGACATGATGCCCCACGTGCCGCCCTCTTTCACCGCCATTTCGAACGGAGCAAGATAGGTCTCGCGCAGGGCGCGCTCGTCGATCTGCGAGCTCATCGTCGTGCGCTGGATTTCGCTTTCATTGCCGGCGAAGTGTTTGATCGTCGCGGAAATGCCTTCTCCCTGAAGCCCTTGAATGAAGCCAACGGCCAGTTTGCCGGTCAGAACGGGGTCTTCCGAATAGCATTCGAAGTTTCTGCCGTTCGTCACCGAGCGTTGAATATTGACAGTCGGCGACAGTGACACATGCGCGCCCTTGGACTTGACCTCCTGTGCGAGAGCTGCGCCGATCTCCTGCGCCAGCGCCACATTCCACGACGCGCCGATGCAAATTCCCACCGGAAACGCCGCCGACTTGACGCCGCCGATGAGCGAGCCGCCACCGCGCGCGCCGTTCGGCCCGTCGGTGACGCGCAGCTTGCCAATGCCGAGACGGGGAATGGCGGGCAGGGACCAGAAATCCTCGCCGGAGAGGATGGAGACCTGCTCCTCGAGTGTCATGGTGGCGAGGCATTCTTCGGCGGAAGGGGTAAGTGACATGGGCGGCGTTCCTATGGCAGGCAAAAATGCTGTGAGAGCGGCTTCTAACTGACTTTGTGCCCCTACGGCAATGATGCTTTGACATCGCCCATCACCGAGAACGCGACTTCGCGATCACATTTAGGCAAATCTTAAATGAAAACCGGTAACCAGAATCAGTGGTTGAAGCAGGAACGGCGATGCGGTTTGAGCGCGGCGAAATCTATCTGATCATACTCATTACCGCCGTCATGCTGCGAGCGTCGCGCTTGCGCTGGCGAAGGGTGTTGAAGTTGACGCCGCCGCATTCGGGTTTCCCGTCCTGTTCAACCTTTTGTTTCTCGCCATTGGCCAATTCTACCGCACCAAGCGCGCCGATCCGCGCATCGCCTCCGTCGTGACCGCTGTCGGGCTTGTTGATGATTTCCGGTCATGCGCTGAAACTGCTCAATTACCTGTTGCTGCCCTACAATTTTCACGGAACGGATACGTTCCTGGCAGAGTTTGACGCCAAGATGGGGTTTGTCTGGGCTGACTTCGTGCTTTGGCTGGCGAAACTATCCGGCAATTCTGCGCGGTGCTCAAACAAGTCTATCTCAGCTGCGCCTGGCAGATCGCCGGCATTATTCTGATACTGGGTTTGGCAAACAGCACCGAGGAAATTGCCCGATTCATGCTCGCCGTTGTCATTGGTGGGCTGATCACAATTGAAGTCTGGGCGCTTTTTCCCTCCTCGACGCCCGCGGCTTTTCAGGCGCTGCCCGCCGATGTCGCGGCGCGTCTCGGACTGATCGTCAGCCCGCAACAGGGCAGCTGGCTGGTGAAGCTGAGTTATGAGGGATTGGCGCGGATTTCGCCGAATGAGCTGGTCGGCATTGTCGGATTTCCGTCCTATCACACAGTGCTGGCGCTGCTTTCGGTCTGGTTCGCCCGCAAGGTGCGTTTTCTCCTCATTCCCATCATGGTGATCAACTCGTTGATGCTTCCTGCGATCCTGCTGCATGGAGTCGCATAATCTCATTGATGTCTTCGGCGGAATTTGCGTGACGATTGTCAGTATCTGGTTCTCTGAGAAATCGGCGCGGCGAGGAATGCAGAGCTTTCCCCACTTAACGCAATTTCAAGGCCGCTTGGCTAGGTTTGGCTGGAACACCAAAGAGGACAAAATGGCGGGCGACAGACAGATTTGACAAAATGGCTGATTGTGTGATTGTGGGTGGAGACTTTGACGAAATGGCTCATTGTGCTTGCCATCATCATGGTGGACACCGGATGGATATTGCTCAGCGATTTCACCTTTGCCACCGGAAGCGCACTGAAAGTTGTCGCCGTTGTCAGTCTGCTGTTGACCGTCGCCTGGTTTTACCGGGTCAAGCGCCCGATGCAGAATTTCGAAGTCATGTGCTCGGAGACGGCGCTGCTGCTGGCGTTTTCGACGGCGGGCGCAGTGCTGAGCTATCTGGTCACATCTTTCAATTTTCCGCTCATCGACCCCTACTTGCTCAAGTCCGACGCATTGTTTGGTTTTGATTGGCTGGGCTATGCCGGTTATGTCCATCAGACCCCGTGGCTGTCTATGACGTCCTCAATTGTTTACGTGACGACGATCACGCAGATTGCGTTGTGCGTGATTGCGCTCGGCATGTCCGGCAACATCGTAAGAGGACGGCAGCTGGGCGCCGCGGTCATTATCAGCGGTCTTGTTTGCGTTTTGACGGCGGGAATCCTGCCATCTGCGGGTGCGCTTGGCTTTCTGCGACCCGGCTCTGAGTTTTTTGCGAACAGCTCTCCGATTGTTGATCTTGAGTACAAGCAGGTGTTCTTCGATCTGCGCAGCGGCGCCGAGCGGTTCATTTCGCTCGATAATCTGCACGGGCTGGTGGCCTTCCCGTCCTATCACGGAACGCTGTCGGCTCTGGTTGTGATTTCGCTTTGGGCTTTCCGCTTTTGGCGCTGGCCGGCGCTGGCGCTGAATTTATGTGTCCTGCTCGCAACCCCCGTCGATGGCGGGCATCATTTGACCGATGCTTTGGCGGGCGTTGGCGTGGCGTTCCTCGCCTGGCAGCTGGCGGCGGCCTTTATGCGTAAGGTTCCGGCTACGCCCCTGAGCGCGCCTGTCACCGAGCCGCAGATGGTTTCAGTCAAGGGCTGATCTGATCGCCGCCGCGTGGGCGGCGAGGATGGCATTGTCCTCCATCGGGCCTTCCGCCGGCTTGAGCGCTTCATTCTCATAACGCGGAATGACATGAAAATGCAGATGGAACACAGTCTGGCCCGCAGGCGCTTCGCTGTACTGCGCGAGCATGATACCGTCTGCCTTGAAGGCCTTCATCTGCGCATTGGCCACGGTGCGGGCAACGGCAAGCGCTGCGGCTAAGCGCGGAAGGCTCGGCGTCAAGCAAATTGCGCGAAGGCTTCTTTGGAATGACGAGCACGTGGCCCTTTGACCGGGGCGCAATGTCCATCACGGCGAGAGCGCCATCATCTTCATAGACTTTTTCACAAGGAAGCTCACCGCGCAGAATGCGGGCGAAGACATTGTTGTTGTCATAGGATTCGGTCATTGCGGTCTTCCCGGATTTGATCTGTGCCGCATCTTTTCAGAACTTCCTTCCCCTTGGCAAGCGCGCAGCCGCGCAATCACGCCATGGGAACCCAAAGGTGAGTTTGCTTTGAAGCCGCGTGCGGTTATGGGAGGCTGCGATTGATTAAGAGACGGCATGAATGGCGATTGATGTATCCTATGTGAGCGCGTTCGGCGGCGGGGCGCTGTCATTTCTGTCGCCCTGCGTGCTGCCGCTGGTGCCGCCTTATCTGTGCTATATGGCGGGGGTGTCGTTCGAGAATTTTTCGGAAGGCAAGGACAATGCCGCCCGGCGAACGCTCTTGATTTCCTCAATCCTTTTCGTCCTTGGCTTCACCACCGTCTTCGTCGCGCTTGGCGCCAGCGCCACCGGTATCGGGCGTTTTCTGCGCCAATATCAGGATATTCTTGGCGCGTTGGCGGGATTAGTTATCATAGCAATGGGGCTGAATTTTCTCGGCATCCTGAAAATCCCATTTTTGTCGCGGGAGGCGCGGTTTCAGGCGGAGGGCAATCCGGCAAACCCACTTTCGGCCTATGTCATGGGGCTGGCATTCGCCTTCGGCTGGACGCCGTGCATAGGGCCAATCCTCGGGCCGATCCTGACGCTGGCGGGCGCGAAAGCCTCGGTGGCGGAAGGAGCGTCGCTGTTGGCCGTCTATTCGCTTGGGCTGGGAATTCCTTTTCTCCTTGCTGCCTTTTTCTCAGGCGGTTTCATGAAATTCATGCGGCGGTTCCGGGGCAACCTGGGGCGAGTGGAAAAAGTGATTGGCGGATTGCTGGTGCTTGCCGGTGTGCTGTTTCTGACCGGCGGGATGCAGGCCATGTCCTATTGGCTGCTGGAGACTTTTCCAGCGTTGGTTAAACTCTCCTGAGTGACAAAAATCAGCCATTTTTAACGCCTTTTGCGCTAGACTTGACCAACATTCACCGGATTCTCTTTTCATGAGCGAACGCACCTGCCTTGCCGTCATCCTTGCCGCCGGCGAGGGGACGCGGATGAAATCCGCAATGACCAAAGTGCTGCATCCGGTTGGCGGGCTGCCGATGGCCGCCCATGCGGTGCGGGCGGCTTCCGCCGCAGGCGGTTCTGATGTGGCGCTGGTTGTGGGCCGTGATGCGGACAAGGTTGAGGCGGCGGCGCGGCCCTTCGCCAGAGATGTGTCCGTGCATGTGCAGACGGAGCGGCTCGGCACCGGACACGCGGTGCTGGCGGCGCGCAGCGCCATCGCCAATGGATATGACGATCTGCTCGTCATGTTCGGCGACACTCCTCTGGTGGACAGCGCGGCGCTGACCCTGGCGCGGGAAAAGCTGGCGGACGGAGCGGAAGTCGTGGTCATGGGCTTCAAAACCGTTGACCCGACAGGCTATGGGCGGCTGATTGAGAAGGACGGGCAGCTTGCGGCCATCCGCGAGCACAAGGACGCTTCGGACGAAGAGCGGAAGATCAATTTCTGCAATGGTGGACTGATGGCGATTGCCGGGCGTGATGCGCTTTCCATGCTGGACGCGATCACCAACAAGAATGCCAAAGGCGAATATTACCTGACGGACATTGTCGAAATCGCCCGCGCTCGCGGCAAGAAAGTCGTGGCAATGGAAGTGAGCGCGGCTTCGGTGCTCGGCGTCAACACGCGGGTTGAGCTTGCCGAGGTTGAGGCGCTGTTTCAGGCAAAGATGCGCCGCGAGATGATGCTGTCTGGCGTGTCGATGATTGCGCCGGAGACGGTGTGGTTTTCTTGGGACACGGAAGTTGGCGCGGAGACGCTGATAGAGCCGAACGTAGTGTTCGGTCCGGGTGTGAAGATTGCCGAAAACGTGACGATCCACGCCTTCTGCCATCTGGAAGGCGCGAGCGTTGCCGCTGGCGCGCAGATCGGCCCGTTCGCGCGGCTGCGTCCGGGCGCTGAAATGGGCGAAAAATCGAAGGCGGGCAATTTTGTGGAAATCAAGCAGGCCAAGATCGGCGCGGGCGCGAAGGTCAATCATTTGACCTATATCGGCGATGCCATCGTCGGCGCGGCGGCCAATATCGGGGCGGGGACAATCACCTGCAATTATGACGGCTACAATAAGCATCTGACGGAGATTGGCGCGGGGGCGTTCATTGGTTCCAACTCGGCTCTTGTGGCGCCGGTCAAGATCGGCGACGGCGCGCTGATTGCCGCCGGCAGCGTCATCACGCAAAGTGTGCCTGCCGATGCGGTCGGTTTCGCACGGGCGCGGCAGGCCAATAAGCTCGGCATGGCCGGGCATTTGAACGCGCGCAACAAGGCGGTTAAGGATGCGAAGAAGAAAGCCTGAACAAGCTGATGTTGCAATGCACAATCCGTGCTATTGGACGATACGGCTGGTGACGGGCTGAAATGCAAAGTGATTTTGCCAGCGCGACGCGGGTTCTCTAAACGGTGTGAAAAATACAGTTCAGCTTCGGAGTGGAATCACTCTTCCGCTGAATATCCAAGGGGTTAAATATGTGCGGGATTGTGGGCATTGTCGGGCGCGAGCCTGTTGGACCCTTGCTGGTCGATGCGCTGAAGCGTCTGGAATACCGGGGTTATGATTCCTCCGGCGTGGCAACGCTGGAATCGGGTGTGCTCACACGCCGCCGAGCTGAAGGCAAACTCGCCAACCTCGACAAGAAGCTGCGCGCCGAACCGCTGGACGGTCATATTGGGATTGGCCACACACGCTGGGCGACCCACGGCGCGCCGACCGAGCGCAATGCACATCCGCATGCCACAAAGAAGGTCGCCATCGTCCACAACGGCATCATCGAGAATTTCTCCGAGCTTCGGCAGGATTTGGAGAAAGACGGCTATGTCTTTGATTCCGACACTGACACCGAAGTCATCGCGCAGTTTGTCACACGCGAGCTAGACCGGGGCCTGGCGCCAAAAGACGCCGTGCAAACATCCTTGAAGCATTTTGTCGGCGCGTTCGCGCTGGCGTTCCTGTTTAACGGCGAGGAAGATTTGCTGATTGCCGCGCGGCGCGGCTCGCCGCTGGCCATAGGCTATGGCGACGGCGAAATGTATCTCGGCTCAGACGCGATTGCATTGGCGCCATTCACAGACATGATTTCCTACCTTGAGGAAGGCGACTGGGCGGTTGTTTCGCGCACCAGCGTTGAGATTTTTGACGAGAACGACAAGCCGGTCACGCGCGAAAAGAAGAAGTCGAACGCCACTTCGTTTTTGATCGACAAAGGCAATCACCGGCATTTCATGGAAAAGGAAATCCATGAGCAGCCGGAAGTGATTTCGCAGACCATGTCGCACTACATCGATTTTGCGCATGGCTCGGCCAAGAACCTCGATGTCGGTTTTGACTTCGCCAAAATCGACCGTCTTGCGATTTCCGCCTGCGGCACCGCCTATTATGCCGGTCTCATCGCCAAATACTGGTTTGAGCGGCTGGCGCGGCTGCCGGTGGACATCGACGTCGCCTCCGAATTCCGCTACCGCGAAATGCCGCTTTCCGGCAAAGACGCCGCGCTGTTCGTTTCGCAGTCGGGCGAGACCGCCGACACGCTCGCCTCGCTGCGCTATTGCAAGGCGCAGGGCATGCAGATTGGCGCGGTGGTCAATGTGCGGGAATCCACCATCGCCCGCGAATCCAACGTGATTTTCCCGACGCTGGCGGGCCCGGAAATCGGCGTCGCCTCGACAAAGGCTTTCACCTGCCAGCTGTCAGTTCTCGCGAGCCTTGCCATCCATGCAGCGCGGGCGCGGGGCAAAATCACGGCGGATCAAGAGCGGGCGCTGGTGCGCAATCTCGCCGAGGCCGCTCGCTACGCGACGCTGGCTCTGAAGCTGGACGACGAAATCCAGAAAGTCGCACATTCCATCCAGCACGCCAAACACGCGCTCTACCTTGGCCGTGACGTGAACTTCCCGCTCGCTATGGAAGGCGCGCTGAAGCTGAAGGAAATCTCTTACATTCACGCCGAAGGATATGCGGCGGGCGAATTGAAGCACGGGCCAATCGCGCTTGATCGATGAGGACATGCCGGTCATTGTCATCGCGCCGCATGACCGGATATTTGAGAAAACCGTGTCGAACATGCAGGAAGTCTCAGCGCGCGGCGGCAAGGTGATCCTCATCACCGACAAAAAGGGCGCGTCGGTTTCGACGGTGAAAACGATGCATACGATTGTTATGCCCGATGTGCCGGAAATCATTTCGCCGATCATCTATTCCATCCCGATCCAGCTTCTGGCCTATCACACGGCGGTTCTGGTCGGCACAGACGTTGACCAGCCGCGCAACCTGGCAAAGTCGGTGACCGTCGAGTAGGCCCATTTGGGAATGGCGGCGCGCACGCCTGTAGGCTATGAGAAAGCCGCTTTGTATGAATGCAGGGCGATCTAACGGGGCGGTTCCGCATGCTGCGGCTTAGAAACTATTTCCTGACAGGGCTCATCATCTGCGCGCCGCTGGCGATCACGGCCTATCTGGTGAAATCCATGATCGGCTGGGTGGACTCATGGGTGAAGCCGTATCTGCCCGACGTTTACAACCCCGACACCTATCTGCCGGTTGCCATTCCGGGCTTCGGTCTGCTGGTGGCGGCGTTTGTGATCACGATGATTGGCTTTCTGGCGGCAAACATCGTTGGCCGGTCGATCGTTCGTTACGGTGAGCATCTTCTCGACCGCACGCCTCTGGTGCGCGGGGTTTACAAGGCGCTGAAACAGATTTTTGAGACCGTGCTGTCGAACAAGGAGAGCATGTTCAAGAAGGTGGGACTTCTCGAGTATCCGCGCAAGGACCTATGGTCGCTGGTGTTCATCGGCGGCGACATCAAGTCTGAAGTCTCTGCGCTGCTGGCGGACCAGTACGAAACGGTGCCGGTGTTCCTGCCGTGCACGCCCAATCCCACCACCGGCTATTTGGTCTATGTGCCGAAGTCCGAGATCATACCACTGTCCATGTCTGTCGAAGACGCGGCCAAGATGCTGATTTCTGTCGGCATGGTGGCGCCGGAATATCACGCCAAGACCAAGGCATTGGCTGACGCCGCGCGCAAGGACATGAAGAAGGTTCTGTCGGCTTAACCGGCCCGCAAAAGCCTCACGGCTTCATCGCGCTCGAAGAAATACAGCAAAACGCGAAGCGCCTGACCGCGCGGGCTCGCCAGTTCCGGATCAGTTTCAACGACATAGCGCGCGTCCCGGCGGGCGGTTTCCAACAGATCGGCATGCGCCGACAGGTCAGCCATGCGGAAACCCGGCATTCCGGACTGGCGCGTGCCCAGCAGTTCGCCTTCACCGCGCAGCCTCAAATCTTCCTCCGCGATGCGGAAACCGTCCTCGGTCTCGCGCATGATGGCGAGGCGGGCATGGGCGTTCTCCGAAAGCGGGCCCTTGTAGAGGAGAACGCAGGTTGACGGCTTGTCGCCGCGCCCGACGCGGCCGCGCAGCTGATGCAGCTGCGCAAGGCCGAAGCGCTCGGCATGTTCGATCACCATGATGGTAGCGTCAGGCACGTCAACGCCAACTTCGACGACGGTGGTGGCGACGAGGACTTTCGATGTTCCATCGCGGAAGCCGTTCAGCGCCTTGTCTTTTTCCAATGCTGTCATGCGCCCGTGCACAAGATCGACGCTGTTGCCAAAGACGCTTTTGAGAGAATTGAAGCGCTCAACGGCCGCCGTCGCATCGACGAGTTCCGTCTCCTCCACCAGCGGGCATATCCAATAGGCTTTGCCGCCTTCCTTCACTGCGCTGGCGATGCGCTCCACCACCTCGCCGATGCGGTCGTCGGGGACCGTCACCGTTCTAATGGGTTTGCGGCCTGCGGGCTTTTCGGTGAGCTTGGATACATCCATCTCGCCGAAGGCCGTGAGCACCAATGTGCGGGGAATTGGGGTGGCGGTCATGACAAGCAAGTGCGGGCTCTGGCCCTTAGCGGCGAGCTGCAGGCGCTGGTGGACCCCGAAACGGTGCTGTTCGTCAACGACGGCGAAGACCAAGATTCTTGTAGACCACCGCCTCTTGAAAGACCGCGTGGGTGCCGATCAGGATGTCAATTGACCCGTCCGCCAGCCGGGAAAAAATGCCCTCGCGTTCCTTGCCCTTTTCATTGCTGGTCAGGATCGCAATGCGCAATCCCGCCTTTTCCGCCAGCGGCGCTATGGTCGTATAATGCTGGCGCGCCAGCACTTCGGTCGGCGCCATCAGCGCCGACTGCCCGCCCGCCTCCGCCGCCTGCGCCATGGAAAGCAGCGCAACGATGGTTTTTCCGGAGCCGACATCGCCTTGCAGAAGCCGCAGCATCCGGTCGGGTTTGGAGAGGTCGGCGGAGATTTCGGCGAGCGCCGTGTTCTGCGAGGCGGTGAGGATGTAGGGTATAGAAGAGATGAGCTTGGCGCGGATGCTTCCGTTTCCAATCAAGGCTTTCCCCGGCGCTTTCCTCATGCGCGAGCGGACCAGCGCAAGCGACAATTGCCCTGCGAGCAGTTCGTCATAAGCCAGTCTGCGGCGCGACGAAGACTGCGGGTCGATGTCCATCGGATCGTGAGGGTGATGAACCGCGTCAAGCGCCGCCTTGAACGGTCTGAAGCTTTGTTTCGAAAGCAAGGCAGGGTCATTCCATTCCGGAAAATCCGGCAGCCGCGCCAAAGCCTGCGTCACCGCCTTGCGGATCGTCTTTGGCGACAGGCCCTCCGTCATCGCATAGACCGGCTCGATCAAGGGCAGGGCGTCGAGGCCGCTTTCCGGCGTGATATAGTCCGGATGCACCATGGTCGGGCGGCCGTTGAACCATTCCATTTTGCCGCTGACGAATACCGTCTCGCCAACCGGCAGCGATTTTTCCAGCCAGGGCTGCTTCATGTGGAAGAAGGTGAGGCCGAGTTCGCCTGTGTCGTCGTGCACGAACACCTTATACGGATGGTTCGGCTTGCCGGGAGGGGCGGGCTGGTGGCGGTCAACGCGGACTTTCAGAGTGACAATCGCGCCCTCTGGCGAATAGGCGATGCCCGGCTGTTTGCGCCGGTCAATGACCGAGTGCGGCAGATGGGTGATAAGCCGCACGACGCGCGGCTCCTGGCCGTCGCCGCTGCCAAGCAGGCGCTCGAACAGATTGGCGATTTTCGGCCCGACCCCGTCCAGCGCGGAAATGCTGACAAACAGCGGATTGAGGATGTCCGGTCTCATGGCTGCAACATGACCTGTTGGCAAAGGCGCGGCAAGGCTGACAGGCGCGGTTTCCCGCGCTATATGCGGCGCAACACTTCACCAAAGGCCCCAAAAAATGACCGGCAGCGTGCTTTCCAGCGACGGCCTTGAACCATTGCGCAAGAAGCTGCTGTTCCGCGCCTGGCACCGGGGCATCCGTGAGATGGACTTGATACTTGGCCGCTTCGCCGACGCGCATATTGGCGGAATGTCGGCGAAGGAGCTTGAGGAGTTCGCCTTCCTGCTCGAAGTGTTTGACCGCGATCTCATTCAATGGTTCACGGATGAGGTCGAAACCCCGGCGGAATGGGACACGGTGTTGTTTCAGAAAATCAAACAAAATCATCTGACTATGGACCAATCCTCATAATGGCGGCGTTCGGAAAGATCGGACTCAAGCCGGACGCGGGCGCGCATGTCGTCATTGACGGCGTGGCGGATGGCTATGAGGCCTTTGTCATCGCCAAGATTGCCGCAGAGGCGGCGGGCAAGGGGCCGCTGATTTATGTTTTGCGCGACGGGCAGCGCATGGCGGACGTTGAGCAGGTGCTGGGGTTCATCGAGCCGGGTCTTCCCATTCTACAATTCCCGGCTTGGGACTGTCTGCCCTATGACCGCGTCTCGCCGAGCACCGATGTGTCCGCGCGTCGTCTCACATCGCTGGCCTCGCTGATCGGCCTGCAGAAAACGCCGCATCCGGCGATCATCCTGACCACCGCAAATGCGCTGATTCAGCGCGTGCCGCCCGCTGATTTCATCGCCCGCCAGACCGTGACCGCACAGACGGGTGGCCGCGCCGACATGAACGAACTCACAAAGCGGCTGGAGCTGAACGGGTTTGAGCGGGTCGGCACGGTGCGCGATGTCGGCGAATATGCGGTGCGCGGCGGTATTCTGGATATTTTCGCGCCGGGGGCGGACGAGCCCGTGCGGCTGGATTTTTTTGGCGACACGCTGGAATCGATCCGCGCTTTTGACCCGGCGACGCCAGCGCACGACGGCGCAAAAGAAGAGCTTCGAGCTGCACCCGATGAGCGAGGTGACGCTTTCCGCAGAGACGGTCAGCCGCTTCCGCACCCGCTACCTCCAGACGTTCGGCGCGGCGACGCGCGACGACGCGCTGTATCAGGCGGTGAGCGAAAGCCGCCGCTTCGCCGGCATGGAGCACTGGCTGCCCTTCTATTACGATAAGCTCTCGACGCTGTTCGACTATGCGCCGGGCGTTCCCATTGTCTTTGAGCATCTCGCCCGCGAGGCGATGGCGGAGCGGCATAAGCTGATCCTCGACCATTTCGACGCGCGGCGGCGAGCGGTGGATGCGCCGTCGGGCGGCGGATCGGTGCCTTACAAGCCCGTGGCGCCGGGCGAACTCTATCTTGAGCCGGACGAAGTCTTCGAAGCGGCGGGCGGCAGGCCGCTGTTTGACCTCAACCCGTTCGATTCGCCGCCGGACGGACGCCATGCGGTCTATCTGGCGGGGTCCAAGCGCGGCCGGAGTTTCGAGACCGAGCGCAACAGCGACGCCAGCAGCGTGTTTGACGCCGCCGTTTCGCATATCGGCGATCTGCGCAAGGCCGGGAAGAAAGTGCTGCTGGCGGCATGGTCCGCCGGTTCTTTGGACCGGATGATGCAGGTTCTGGCCGAGCATGGGCTTGGCAATGCCGAGACCGTGTCCTCGCTGTCGATGGTCAAGGCGCTGTCGCGCGACAAGGTGACGGCGGCTGTCATTTCGGTTGAGAACGGCTTTGAGACCGATGATCTGGTGGTTATCGCCGAGCAGGACATTCTCGGCGACCGTCTCATCCGCCGCTCCAAGCGCAAGAAGCGCGGCGCGGATTTCATCATTGAGGCGACGGGTCTGACGGCGGGCGACATTGTCGTGCATGTCGATCACGGCATTGGCCGTTTCACCGGCCTGAAGACAATCGAGGCGGCGGGCGCGCCGCATGACTGCCTCGAAATCCTTTATGCGGGCGAGGCGCGGCTGTTCCTTCCCGTTGAGAATATCGAACTTCTGTCGCGCTATGGCTCCGAGGGCACGGAAGCGGTGCTCGACCGGCTCGGCGGCGGGGCTTGGCAGGCGCGCAAGGCCAAGCTGAAGAAGCGCCTGCTCGATATGGCGGGCCAGCTGATCAGAATTGCCGCCGAGCGGCAGATGCGCGAAGCGCCGGCGCTCGTCCCGCCGGACGGGCTGTATGGCGAGTTCTCGGCGCGCTTCCCCTATGAGGAGACCGACGACCAGCTGACGGCGATTGAATCGGTGATCGACGATCTGGGGCAGGGCCGCCCGATGGACCGGCTGATCTGCGGCGATGTCGGCTTCGGCAAGACGGAAGTGGCGCTGCGCGCGGCGTTCGTGGCGGCGCTGAACGGCGTGCAGGTGGCGGTCGTGGTGCCGACGACGCTGCTTGTCGCGGCAGCATTTCAAGACCTTTTCCGAGCGGTTTCATGGCCTGCCCATCCAGGTGGCGCAGGCCTCCCGGCTGGTGCCGGCCAAGGATTTGGCGGCGGCGAAGGCGGGTATTGAAGACGGGACGGTGGACATCATTGTCGGCACGCATGCGCTGCTGGGGGCGGGGATCAAGTTCCGCAATCTCGGGCTTCTGATTGTTGACGAAGAGCAGCATTTCGGCGTCAAGCACAAGGAGCGCCTGAAAGAGATCAAGAGCGACATTCATGTGCTGACGCTTTCGGCGACGCCGATCCCGCGCACGCTGCAACTGGCGCTGACCGGCGTGCGCGAACTGTCGCTCATCACAACGCCGCCGGTGGACCGGATGGCGGTGCGCACGTTTATTTCGCCGTTCGACGCGCTGGTGATCCGCGAAACGCTGCTGCGCGAGCGCTACAGGGGCGGGCAGAGCTTCTATGTCTGCCCGCGCATCGCCGACCTTAAGGAAATCCATGATTTCCTCAGCCATGACGTGCCGGAGCTGAAAGTCGCCGTCGCGCATGGCCAGATGCCGCCAGGCGAGCTGGACGACATCATGAACGCCTTCTACGAGGGCCAGTATGACGTGCTGCTCTCGACCACAATCGTTGAATCCGGCCTCGACATTCCGACTGCCAACACATTGATCATCCACCGCGCCGACATGTTCGGCCTGGCGCAGCTTTACCAGCTGCGCGGCCGGGTGGGTCGCTCGAAGCTGCGGGCCTTCGCCCTGTTCACGCTGCCTGCCAACAAAGTGTTGACCGGCGGGGCGGAGCGGCGGCTGAAAGTCCTTCAGTCGCTCGACACGCTCGGCGCAGGCTTCCAGCTGGCGAGCCATGATCTCGACATCAGAGGCGCGGGCAACATGCTGGGCGAAGAACAGTCCGGCCATATCAAGGAAGTCGGGTTTGAGCTGTATCAGCAGATGCTGGAGGAGGCGGTGGCCGAACAGCGCGGGCAGGTCGTCGGAGGATTCCGGCCAATGGTCGCCGCTGATCACGGTGGGCGCGGCGATCATGATCCCGGAAGATTATGTGTCAGACCTGCAATTGCGCCTCGCGCTCTACCGGCGGTTGGCGGATTTGAGCGACATTGCCGACATTGACGCTTTCGGCGCGGAGCTGATCGACCGTTTCGGCCCACTGCCGGATGAGGTGCAGCACCTGCTCAAGATCGTCTACATCAAGGTCCTGTGCCGCGCCGCCAATGTCGAAAAACTCGACGCGGGGCCGAAGGGCGTCGTCATCCAATTCCGCAAAAAGGAGTTCTCCAACCCTGCTGCCCTGATCAAATATATCGGCGAGCAAGGCTCGCTTGCCAAAATCCGCCCGGATCAGGGCGTCGTCTTCATGCGCGACTGGCCTACGCCCGAAAAGCGCTTGGCGGGGTCCGCCGTGATCATGACTCAGCTGGCGCGGATGGCGGGGTAGCCCGTGCGGCGACGGCATTTTTGATCGCATCGATAAGAATGTCCGGAGTCTGCGCGCCAGAGACCGCATACTGCTGATCGATGATGAAGCACGGCACTCCGGTGACGCCCATCTGCTTGGACGTGGCGATTTCGCCGATAACGCCGGCCTCCTCGGCATCGGTGGGCAGCAGCGTTTCGACGATGGAAGCGTCCATGCCTGCACGTTCTGCGATATCGATCAGGACTGGCGCGCTGCCTATGTCTTTTCCTTCCTCGAAGAATGCCTTGAAGAGAAGGTCGACCACCTTGTCCTGCATTCCCGGCCCGGCCTGCGCCGCCCAGCGGATCAGACGGTGGGCGCTCATCGTGTTGGGCGCGGTTTTGATGGCGTCGAAATCATAGTTGATGCCGACATCTTTTCCAAAGCTGTTCAGCTGTTCATGGATATGCCCAAGACGCGGTCCCGCGCCGAACTTCGCTTCCATATAGGCTTTGCGGTCCACGCCTGTGCGCGGAATGGAAGGATCGAGCTGATAGGGCCGCCAATGAATTTCCGCTTCAAGGTCTGGAAGCCCTGCAAGCGCCGCTTCCAGCCGCGCCTTGCCGAGATAGCACCAAGGACATACGACATCGGAAATGACGTCGATCTTGACCTTTGTCTTAGCCGCCCCGCTCAAGGCTTTGCCCACCAGGTCGCCAGCTGATAGCCGAACAGAGCGGTCTTTTCCGGATGCTCCAGCTTATCCCACTTGGCCAGCCACTGCTCGCCCAGATGATGCAGCGGCACGAAATACTGGCCGGAAATCAACAGCCGGTCGAGCGCGTGCACGGCTGTGACAAAGTCTTCACGCGAGCGGGCTTTGCCCATCGCGGCGATCATGGCGTCAATGGCCGGCTCGGAGACGCCGGCATAATTGAACGTGCCTTCCTTGTCCTTCGAGGCCGAACCCCAGCGCCCGTCCTGCTCGATGCCCGGCGACAACGAAGCCGAAAAAGTCGCGAGAATCATGTCATAATCCCAGGTCTGGCGGCGCTGCTGGTACTGTGCATCGTCCACGGTTCGAACCTGCGCGTCGATGCCGATCTTGGCGAGCGTGCGCTGATAGACCAGTGCCAGCTTCTCCTCACTCTCATTAGCGGTGAGGATTTCAAAGGCCAGCGGCTTGCCGTCAGCACCGGCAAGTTTGCCGCCCTGAACTGAGAACCCCCCTTCTTTGAGCAGTCCCACGGCCTTCATGATGACGGCGCGGTCGCGGCCTGACCCGTCGGTTTCGCTTGGCTTGTAAGTTCCGTCCATGACCTCAGGCGACACTTTGTCAATGTATGGCTGCAGCAGCGCCTTTTCGGCGTCGCTGGCCGGCTTGCCCAATGCGGACAGTTCAGAATTCTGCCAGAACGAACCCGTTCTGGCATATTTGCCGGCGAACAGGTTCTTGTTGGTCCACTCAAAATCATAGAGCATGGCAAGTCCGGCACGGACCTTGAGATCGGCAAACACTGGGCGGCGCGTGTTAAAGACGAAGCCGAACATGTTGGCGGGCGTTCCGGCTTTGAAGATTTCCTTCTTCACTTTGCCTTCAGAAACGGCGGGGAAGTCAAAGTTCTTCTCCCATTTTGACGGGTCGCTTTCCGGGTAGACATCAAACAGGCCCTTTTTGAACGCCTCAAACTGCGCCGTCTCATTGGCGAAGTAATCGACACTGACCGTGTCGTAATTATCGAAGCCTTTTTTCGACGGCAGGTCCTTGGCCCAATAGTTCGGATTGCGCTTGAACGTGATCTGCTGGCCGGGAGTGATCTGGTCGATCAGATAGGGGCCCGAGCCGATAAGCGAGTTAAGAGTGGTCTCGTCAAATTTGGCGGCATCCGTCGCGTGCTTGGGAATGATCGGCGTCGTCGCGGCAAGAATCAGCGGAAACTCGCGGTCTGACTTCTCATTGAGAGTAAATTTGACGCCACGCTCACCCGTCTTCTCGATCTTAGCGATTTTTTCCATGCGCTTGGAGTAAGGCGGGCGGCCTTTGGCGGTGAAAGTCTCATAGGTGAAAATCACATCTTCCGGTGTGATCGGCGTGCCGTCGGACCATGCGGCCTTTGGATTGATCTGAAACTCGACCCATGTGCGCTCAGGGTCTGTGTCGATGCTCTCGGCGATCAGCGGATAGACCGAAAACGGTTCATCCGCCGAGCGGATCATGAGGGATTCAAACACAAGATTGCCAAACGCCGTGTCAATGACGCCGCGCGCAGTGGTGCGCATGCTCTTCAGAATGAACGGATTGAGATTGTCGAACGAGCCGACCACGCCATAGTTGGCTGCGCCGCCTTTTGGCGCATCCGGATTGGCATAGGGGAAATTGGCGAAGTCGGCAGGAAGCGCCGGTTCCCCGTGCATCGCAATGGCGTGTTTCGGCTCTGCGAAGGAGATGCCGCTGCATGACAAGGATTGCTGCGAGTGCAAACAGTGAAGTCCGGAGCATGTGTTTCATCAGCTTTTCTCTTCCGCTTCGGCATTTGCAGCCGGTTTGATTCGTCAATTTGCCGAAAGCTAGCATTTCGAATAATCGAGGCATATCTTTGAGCGGCGAATGCGCCCGGTCAAGGTTAGCGGAGTGACATCAGCAAAATTATCCAAACTCTTTGATTTCACCGCCAAGCCTCTGGATTTGCGGCGCTTTGCGGTATATCAGCGTCTAGACCGCGCCGAATGGCCTTGCTAGCGCCGTATTTCGGCAACAGGAACCCGGCGCAACCGCAGCTTTGGCTGCGCCGAATATGAAAAGGAAATTGATTTGATGCCGAGCATCGCCTTTGCGACCATCCGTGGTTCCGCCTTCGCAGCCTTCGCCGTTTCCGCGCTTGGCATTTCGCCAGCCGCAGCCCAGCAGGCCGCCGGCACGCCGCCGCAGGGCTGGTTCAAGGTCTGCGCCAAGCAGGAAGATAACGACATCTGCAACACGCAGAATGTCGTGACCGCCGATTCAGGTCAGCTTTTGACCGCAATCAGCCTGATTGACGTCAAGGGCAAGATCAACCGCAAGATTTTTCAGATTTCCGTGCCGTCAGGCCGGCTGATCCCTCCCGGGTGTGGGCTTGCAGATCGACAAAAATAAGCCGACCAAGGTTGAATACGGCATCTGCTTCCCCGACCGCTGCATTGCAGAAGCGCAGCTGGGGCCAGAGCTGATTGCAGCCTTGAAAAAGGGGGGCGAGCTCACCGTCACCTCAATCAATTTCCAGAACAAGCCGAACCCGTTGAAGATTTCGCTTTCCGGATTTGCCGCCGCATTGGACGGCCCCGGCATGCAACAGTCCGACCTTGAGGACCGCAACAAGAAGCTTGAAGACGCCATGGCCAAGAAGAAGGCCGAGCGCGACCAGAAGATCAAGGCGGAGCAGGACAAGGCAAAAGCTGCAACTCCTTGATTCAGTTTATCTATTCAAAGGGGAAGGGTGGCTTTCGCCACCCTTTTTTTATTCAGAATTGCCCATCAGTTTCAATTATAGCGGCGCATAAGGCCAACCAGCTTGCCCTGCACCCGCACCCGGTCCGGTCCGAAAATGCGCGTTTCGTAGGCCGGATTTGCCGCCTCAAGCGCAATGGACGCGCCCTTGCGGCGGAAGCGCTTCAAAGTCGCCTCTTCGTCATCGACCAAGGCCACGACTATGTCGCCGGTGTTGCAGCTGTCCGAGCGCTTGATCAGCACGGTGTCGCCATCAAAGATGCCAGCCTCGATCATCGAGTCGCCTTTGACCTCCAGCGCGTAATGATCGCCCTGGCCCAGAAGGTCGGGCGGGCAGGAAATTGTGCTGGTCTGGTGCTGGATGGCGGAAATCGGCACGCCCGCCGCGATGCGGCCCATCATCGGAATGCCGATCGAGCGCGTCGCGTCGTCGTCATTGTCGCTGCGCACCGGCAGCCGGGCGGGCGGCGCGGCGCGCCCCAGGCTGCCTTCGATGACGCTTGGCGCGAATCGGCGCTGCGCCACCGGCGACTGCGAGAGCGAATCCGGCAGTTTGATGACTTCCAGCGCCCGCGCCCGGTTCGGGAGGCGACGGATGAAGCCGCGCTCTTCCAAGGCGGTGATCAGGCGGTGGATGCCGGACTTCGACGCAAGGTCCAGCGCATCCTTCATTTCATCGAATGAGGGCGGAATGCCCGACTCGCGCAGTCGCTCGTGAATAAACAGCAGCAATTCATGTTGTTTGCGGGTCAGCATGGCGGTCTCCTTTGGAGAATCAATTAAATACAAAACCTGAACATTTCATATATGTTCTAGTTGTGTTCCGCAAGCGGTCCTGTTTGCTTCGAGTTCAACGCAGCATCAGCACATCCACCAGCGCTCCCTTAGGCGCCTTTGGAGCGTTGGGTGACCGAATGATGAGTCCGTTAGCATTGGCCAGGGTTGTCAGCATGGAAGAATCCTGCAGGGCGAACGGCGCGGCGGCAAGGCCCTGCGGTGTGGCCGTGATTTTCGCGCGGACATAGTCCTGCCGGTGGTCATTGGCGCGCATCGGCTCACAGAGCGCCGCCGTTTTCATATCATGCGCGAAGGCTACCCCGGAGAGCGCCGCAATCAGCGGCGCGAGGAAGAGCTGGCCGCAGACAACGCTGGAAACCGGATTTCCCGGAAGTCCCAGAATATAAGTTCCGCCGCTGCGACCGAACATCAGCGGCTTGCCGGGGCGCATGGCGATCTGCCAGAAGTCCAGCGCGATGCCGAGATCGCTGAGCACTGGGCGGATCAGGTCGTGATCTCCCACCGAGGCTCCGCCAAGCGTGACGATTATGTCTGTGTCCTCGGCCATCGCTCGTTCGATTGCGGCTTGGATCAAGGGCTTTTGGTCGGGAATGATGCCATAGTCCGTTACCAAGGCCCCGTGTTTCCGCGCCAAGGCGGCAGTTCCGTAGCCGTTGGAAGCGACGATCTGGTCCGGCCCGGCAATCGTTCCCGGCGCAGCCAATTCGTCGCCGGTGGCGATGATTACAACGCGGGGGCGGCTGACGACAGCAAGGCCAGCATGGCCGCAGGCGGCGGCGAGCGACAGGGCGGCGGGATCAAGGATACGTCCGGCGGGCAGAACAATATCGCCCTCCAAAAAGTCGAGGCCGCGCCTGCGGACGTGTTTTCCCGGTTCGGGCACCTCATTGAGCACAATACATCTGTCCGGCCGAACCGATACATTTTCCTGCATAACCACAGTGTCCGCACCATCTGGCACGGGCGCACCGGTGAAAATGCGCACCGCTTGGCCGGTAATCACTTTGCCGGGAAAGCCACGCCCGGCGGCAGATTCGCCTATGACGGCAAATTCAATCTGTCCTGGCTCGGCCATGAGCGCGTAGCCATCCATCGCGGCGGCGGGGAAGGGCGGCTGGGTGCGCAGCGCCGTAATAGGCGCAGCCAGCGCGCGGTAGGCGGCATCGGCCAATGGCACTCGTTCGGCAGCGAGCGAGGCCGCGCCCGAAAGCAGGCGGGATGTGGCTTCTTCAACAGAGATGAGAGGCATGGGCCGATCCGAAGCGACGAGGGAGACACATTGCCTTCCTTATTTTTTAACCGCCATAATCCGCTTTTGAAAACCAGTCACCGCTTTTCTGCACTAGGCTGCGCTTGCCCGTTCCGCCGTCCACCAGTCCAGATAGTCGTCAGCAAAGCGTGAGAGCAGCGCGTGCGTCACATTGGGCATGACAATGGCGTGCGCCTCGCTGCGGTGGCAGGCGAGTTGATAAGTCTGGACGATGGTTTCGTCCGGCTCGGGAAAAACGACCGTCAAGGAAAACGGGTTGAGGAGGACCGGCACTCCGCCGTGGCGAAGCCGCTCGGCCAGCGTCTTTGCTCTTTCAACACAACTCGACGCGTCTGCCGAATAGCCGTCTTTGCGATGGCCCATGAACCGCGCCCAGATGGCCAGAACCGCATGGCCGTTGCGCGAGCCCATCAGCGTTGTGTCGTTTGAGCGCAGATAGGCGATGGCCGAGGCGATGCGGTCAACATGCTCCTTGCGCGCAATGAGCGCGCCGCAGGGCATCGGCGTTCCGATCATTTTGTGGCCGGACGTGGAGATGCTGTCGATGGCGTGGCGGAAGGACGGACGGATCGCGTCGGGCGCTTCTGCGAGAAAGGGGATGACCATTGCGTTCAGCGCGCCGTCGACATGAATGTAGTGGTTTCCGCGGGCAATTCCTGCCTCTTCAAGCCTTTCAATTGCGCCCGCAATGTCGTCGTGTGCGCCTTTCATAGTTGTTCCGCAGGTGAGCGCCACGATCACCGGGCGCCCGTTCAGGGCGGTCAGCGCGGACGCAAACTCGTCCAGATCAATTTCGCCCGAATCACTGCAAGCGACAGACACTGCTTCTATGCGCTGAATGCGCGCAGCTTTGGGAATGGAATAATGCGCTTCGGCGCTGTGTATCAAGACCGCGTCCGGCAGCGCTTCGCGGCCAAGATAGATGCCCCAGAGATTGCCCTCGGTGCCGCTGGCGCCGATGGAACCCCAGAATTCCGACGGGTCATCGCACTGCCACAGCTGCATCAGCCACTTCACCGCTTCACGCTCGAGCTGGCAGACCTCTGAGCCGTAGTGCGAACCTGCATATGGGTCGCCCAGATTGTTGATAAGGTAATTGCCGAGGCTTGCCGGGACGCCGGGATCAAAACTCAAATTATAGGGGTAGCCCAGATGCGTCTCATGCGCCGCTCGCATCCGTTTCTCCGTGAGAGCGAATGTCTGGGCAAGATTTGGTGCAAATGGCGCGATGCGGGATGGAAACCCGTAGTCGATCTGGTTCGGCATCATGTGCGGCATCTCCGGCGCGGGTTGCATGACCACGGCTTCCTGAGAACGCATGTTCAGCCGCCTCAGGCAGGTTTGGTCACTGCGCTGACCAGAACATTCCGAGCGAAACCGCGCATCACCCAAACGGATGAGCCTCGTCAGTTTTCGCCGAATGCGTCATGCGCGCTGAAATGATCCGGACTTGCCGCCGGATTTTGTCATCAGCCTTATGTCCGTGATCAGCATGCCCCGGTCCACGGCTTTCGCCATGTCATAGATGGTGAGGCAGGCCGCAGTGACGGCGGTGAGCGCTTCCATCTCGACGCCTGTCTTGCCGGAAACCTTGACGGAGGCGGATATGCGCAGGCCGGGAAGGCTTTTGTCAGGTTCGATGTCGACGCTGACTTTTGTAATCATCAGCGGATGGCACAGCGGAATCAGCTCATGCGTCTTTTTCGCCGCCATGATGCCGGCGATGCGGGCCACTCCAAGAACGTCGCCCTTCTTGGCGTTACCAGACAGGATCATCGCCAAGGTTTCCGGCAACATTATTACGCAGCCCTCGGCGCTGGCCTCGCGCTCTGTGTCCGCCTTGCCGCCGACATCCACCATACGCGCGGCGCCGATCTTATCGATATGAGTGAGCTTGCTCACGCCGCGATGCTTCCGGTCAAGAGCGCGCGGGTGGCGGCGGTGACATCGTCTTGCCGCATCAGGCTTTCACCGACGAGAAAGGTGCCGATGCCGGACTTTGCAAGCCGTGAACAGTCTTCATGGGTGAAAATGCCGCTTTCGCCGACGAGGAGACGTTCATCAGGGATCAGCGTTGCGAGGCGCTCGGATGTGTCGAGGTTCACATCAAAGGTGCGCAGATTTCGGTTGTTGACGCCGATCAGCCGCGATTTGAGCTTTAAGGCGCGTTCGGTCTCTTCCTCGTTATGCACTTCAATCAGCGCGTCCATGCCGAGCTCAAAAGCGGTATTCTCAAGCTCCGCGGCGAGCGCGTCATCAACACTGGCCATGATAATGAGGATTGCGTCCGCTCCCCAGGCGCGCGCTTCGTAAACTTGATAAGCGTCGAACAGGAAATCTTTGCGCAGCGCGGGCAGGGCGCATGCAGCCCTGGCTGCGGCGAGATATTCCGGCGCGCCTTGGAAAGAGGGATTGTCCGTCAGCACAGACAGGCAGGCCGCGCCGCCGCGCTCATAGGCTTGGGCGAGCGAGGGCACATCGAAGTCGGCGCGGATCAATCCTTTGGACGGGCTGGCTTTCTTGATTTCGGCAATGAGCGCGTATTCACCTGCGGTGCGCTTTGTCTCAAGCGCTTTGAGGAATCCCCGGGGCCTTTCCTGGTCTTTGGCGATCGACTTGATCGCAACCAAGGGAATGCGGAACTTGGCCGCCGCGATTTCCTGGCGCTTATAGGCTTCAATCTTGCGCAGGATGTCAGCCATTGGAAACGGCGACCAATTTCTCCAGCGCGGCCTTGGCTGCGCCGGAACGGATCGATTGCGCCGCCATGGCCACGCCGTCCTTCAGATCGGCCGCACGCCCGGCAATGATCAGCGCGGCGGCGGCGTTGAATTTGGTGATGTCCGCATAGGCGCTGGGGACGCCGTCCAGCACGGCGCGCAGCGCGGCGGCATTCTCACTTGGGTCTCCGCCCTTCAGCGCCTGCGGATCGCAGCGCGAAAGGCCCGCGTCTTCCGGGGTGACTTCAAATGTGGTCACCGCGCCATTCTTAAGCGCTGCGACTTTCGTGGTTCCCGTCAGTGTGATCTCATCCAGCCCCGCGCCGTGAACGACCCACACGCTTTCCGATCCGAGATCTTTCAGCACATGCGCCAAAGGTTCTACCCATTTGGGCGAATAGACGCCGAGGAGCTGGCTCTTCACACCTGCCGGATTGGAGAGCGGACCCATAAGATTGAAAATTGTCGGCGTTCCGAGCTCAACGCGGTACGGACCAACATGTTTCATCGCCGGGTGGTGACCCTGCGCGAACATAAAGCCAATGCCGGCCTCTTCTATGCAGCGCGAAATGACTTCTGGCGAAACATCGAGCTTGATGCCAAGCGCCGCCTGTGTGTCGGCCGTGCCGGATTTAGACGACATGCCGCGGTTTCCGTGCTTGGCGACCTTGACGCCGCAACCGGCAACGACAAAGGCTGCGGCGGTCGAGACATTGTAAGAGCCCGAGCCGTCGCCGCCCGTGCCGACAATGTCCATCGCGCCGTCGGGCGCAGCCACCGGAATGACCTTGCCGCGCAGCGAGGCGACGGCGCCGGAGATTTCATCAACCGTTTCGCCCCGCACGCGCAATGCCATAAGGAATGCGCCGATCTGCGCTGGCGCGGCCCCGCCCGTCAGCATCGTGTCAAATGCTTCTTGAGCTTCCGCTCTGGACAGCGTTGCGCCGGTGGCGATCTTTTGGACGAAGGATTTGAACTCTGCCATGGTCAGTTCGCCAGCGCACGCTCGATCAGAGCTTGATTGACGGTGACCGGAAACTCGCCCTGCAGCCGCGCGACGAGCTGATCCAGCAAGTCGTCCGAAACAGCGGAACTTGTGCGCTTCTTCTGGTCTTCTGCAATTGCGGACGGCGATTTATCCGTTGGCTCATAGGTTTCTGCGACTTTCAGCACATATTGCGTGTCGCCGGAACCGCCGGCCGACACAGTGACATAGTCTTTGCCGCCGCCAAACGCCGCTTCGACCGTCGCCGCGTCAAAGTCCGTATCCTCAGCGTCGCGCTTAAGTCCGCGCTTGGTGGCCTTCTCCAGCTTAAGCGGGGCAGCCAGTTCGTCGAGCGATTTGCCGTCCTTGGCCTGTTTGGCCAAGTCAGCGGCCTTGGCGGATAAAAGCTCTGCGCCTTTGGCGGTTTTCCAATCGGCGGTCAGCTTTGCCTTGACCTCTGCTATCGGCCGCTCCCGTTCTGCTGTGATGCTGATGACTTCGTACCAAAGGAAGCCGTTCGACCCGAGGTTCAGTGGCGCATTTTCAATGGCGGGCTCAGCTGCAAACAGGGCCGGCAGGAATTCGGCGTTGTCGGGCAGACCTTCAGCCTTTGCGCCATCGGGCTTCAGTCCGGCCACATCAACCGCCTCGACTGTGACTGCCTTAAGCTTCGCTTCCTTGGCTGCTGCCTCCATTGAAGCACCGCCGCCGCGCGTGTCTTCATACTTATCATGCGATTCCAGCAGAACTTCGTTGGCTTCGTTTAATGCAATGTCCTTGCGGATTTGCTCTTTGACCGAATCGAAAGACTGCACAGACTCTGCCGTGATGGCCGACACGCGGATTATCACCGGGCCGAATGCCCCGTCGATCACGTCGCTGACGGCGCCTTCAGCGAGCTGAAATGCTGCGGAGGCGACTTTGGCGTCCGGCAAGTCCTTCTTTTGCAAGTCGCCGAGGGCGACGTCGGCCGATGTCTTTTTCTCTGCGATGACGATGTCGTCAAACGTTGCGCCCGATGCGAGCTTTGCTTTGGCGGCAAGCGCCGCTTCCTTGTCGGCGAATACAAGCTGATCAACCTTACGCGTTTCTCTCTTGGTGTAGCGCGCAATGTTCTTGTCGTAATCGGCCTTGGCAGCAACGTCGTCGACGGCGGCGGGATTGGCAATTGTTTCCGGCGTCAGAGTGACAAAGCTGACCTTCCGGTATTCCGGGGCCTTGTACGTGTCTTTGCGCTCATCAAAGAAGGTTTTCAGCTCCGCGTCCGTCGGCTCGGCAATGGGCTGAACAATGCTGACGGGCAGGGCGATGTAATCGACATCACGGCTTTCGCCGCTGTGAATGGCGAGTGCAGAAAGGTAGGCGTCTGGCGCATTAATGCCGTCGGTCACGGATTCCACGACCTGCTGGCGGATTGCTATCTGCCCGCGGCTCTTCAGATAATCCTCCGGACGCATGCCCGCATTGCGCAATACTCCGTCAAACGCGGTGCGGGAGAAAGCGCCTGACGCGTCCTTGAAGGCGGGATCCTCGGCGGTGAGATTGGCGAGCCGTTCCTTTGACAGGCCGAGCTTCATCTTGCGGGACTGCTCATCCAGCACAATTCCTGCCGTAAGCTGCGCCATGACCTGTCCGTCAATGCCAATGCCTTTGGCTTGCTCGCGGGTGAGGCGCTGGTTCAGCTGCTGCTGGTAAATCTGCAGCTGGCGGTTATAGGCAAGGCGATACTCCACTGGCGAGACGCTGCTGTCGCCGGAGCTCAGGGCGCTGCTGCCGGTGAATCCCTGGCGGAACACGTCACCGACGCCCCATGCGACAAAGCTGATGGCGAGCATACCGAGCAGAAGTTTGGCGAGCCAGCTTTGAGCGGCGTTGCGAAGCGAGTCTAACATTCAAGTATTATCCGGTGTGAAGGCAAGTTGATGCATGCCGTCTTTTAGGCATGGGAATGGGCGCTAGCAAGGCGAAACCTTTGCGTCCGGCGGATTGCCAAATCGTTTGAATTTGCTACGAACCGGAATGGCTTTCCAAATACAGGGACAGATTATGACAGCTGGCATCAAACCGCTTGTGGCGGGCAACTGGAAAATGAACGGATTAGCAGAGCAGCTCAGTGAACTCAGACAGATGCGGGCGGGGTTCATGTCCGGTCTGGACGCCGACTGCGACGGGCTGATCTGTGTTCCGGCCACGCTGGTCATGCGCGCCGCCGATATCGTCTCCAACAGCCCGCTGCATGTCGGCGGGCAGGACTGCCACACCAAGGATTCAGGCGCCCACACGGGCGATGTTTCCGCTGCGATGCTGAAGGATGCGCATGCGACCCATGTGATCGTCGGCCATTCCGAGCGGCGCACGGACCATAAGGAAAGCGATGCGACAGTGAACGCAAAGGCCCAGGCGGCTTGGAGGGCAGGGCTGGTGGCCATCATCTGCATTGGCGAAACAGAGAATGAGCGCCGCACCGGTGAGACAAATGATGTTCTTTCGCGGCAGCTGAAAGGCTCGGTGCCGCAGGGCGCAACCGAGAAGAACACAGTCATTGCCTACGAGCCCGTCTGGGCGATCGGCACCGGATTGACGCCGACAGCTGCGGATGTCGAGGACGCCCATGCGCATATCAGGGCAGAGCTCGGTCCGATTGCAGGGCCTGCGGCTGCAAAAATGCGCATTCTGTATGGCGGCTCGGTGAAGCCTTCGAACGCAAAAGAGCTGCTGTCGATCGAAAATGTCGATGGTGCGCTTGTTGGCGGGGCCAGCCTGAAGTCCGCTGATTTCCTCGGAATTTGCGACGCATACCGCGGTATCTAACGGATGGGCCCTTGCACTCTCGGCTGGCCGCCGCCATTTCACCTCAGATTGGCGGTCGGACTTCCAATGCGTGGTGAACGCGTGTAAAGGGGCCGGAAATCTGGCGCGCAGGGCTAATTTCCCGCGCTAACATCGAAGAAATCGGAACTGTTCATGCAAACCGTGCTTATTGTGATCCACCTGATGGTCGTGCTCGCGCTTGTCGGCGTTGTACTGTTGCAGCGCTCTGAGGGCGGCGGACTGGGCATCGGCGGCGGCTCGGGCTTCATGACGGCCCGCGGCGCGGCCAATGCGCTGACCCGCTCGACCGCCTTTCTAGGCGCGGCGTTTTTTGCGACATCTCTGCTTTTGTCGATTTTGGCAACTTACGGCGACAAACCGACGGACATTCTTGACCAGGTTCCTGCCACGCAATCCGGCGGCGAGGGCGGCGTTCTGAAGCAGCTTGGCGGCAAGGATATACCTGCTCCGGCCGCCGACATTCCAGCGGCGCCCGCAGATGATGTTCCTGCTGCCCCGGCAATTAAGGCTCCAGAGGCTGCGCAACCCGCGGCTCCTGCATCTGACATACCGGCTCCTGCCGCGCCGGACGCTGCGCTGCCGCTGACGCCAGAGGCGCCCGCGTCCGCAACAGATGAAAAGCCTGTGACGCCGCCGGCAAACTGATTTCAGCGGGCCTGCACGCCTTTAATGTATCGAAACTTGTCGCAGAACGCCGGTTCTGTTGCTGAACTGCATCGGATCATCACATTTGCGTGGGCCCGCTTGAGGCGAATAGGGCAAATGAGGTATTACAGCACTATTGCGCCGCAATTCGGCGTGACCTGTCGAAACCCAAGATTCGACCCAGCTGGACAAAGAACCATCATGATTTCACGCCGCCTTCTCCTGTCAGGTTTTGCAACGCTTGCCCTGACCGCACAGTCTCACGCCGGACTTTTTGGATTCAAGACCAGGGCTGAGCGCGAAGCTGAGGCCGCTGCCGACGCCGCCGATCTTAAGGAGCTCAAGAGGAGCCTGCGCCTCGCCAAGAAGCGCGGCAAGAAATTGTCGGCGGACGATCTTGCGCGGCTCGACGCGCTTAAGCGCAAAGAGGCCGAGCGGCTGGGGCTCGCGAAGAACGCGCAGGTCAAAAATGACGGACCTAAAATTCAGCGCGTCAGCCGCAAGGAGCTTGCCAGAATTCGAGAAGAGGACCGCTTGGACGAGATCAAGAAGCGCGAGCTGAAGATCCTCAAGCGCAAGCCGAAGACGGAAGTCGCGGACGCGGCGAAGGCCTCGCCAAAGAAAATCGTCAAGAAAATTGGCAAGAAGACCTATACAATCGACGCCAAGTTTGAGCCGCAGGAGGTGGCCTACAGCGGCTTTACCACCGGCTCCATTGTCATCAATTCTCAGCAGAAGTTCCTGTATTTGATTGAATCCCCGTTCAGCGCCCGCCGATATGGCGTGGCCGTTGGCAAGGAAGGATTGGCATTCAAGGGTTCGGTCGTCGTCGGCGACAAGCAAGAGTGGCCGCGCTGGATCCCCACAAAGGAAATGATTGAGCGTGATCCGGACAAGTATGCGCAATATGCGGAAGGCATGGATGGCGGACCAAATAATCCGCTCGGTGCGCGTGCGATCTATTTGTATGAAGGCAACAAGGACACCTATCTGCGCATCCACGGCACCACGCAGCCTTGGACAATCGGCACGGCCGCGTCGAACGGCTGTTTCCGCATGGTCAATGAACATGTCATTGACTTGTTCACTCGCGTCGGAATTGGCACCAAAGTGACTGTCATTTAACTTCGTCTTTGAGGGTTCAGTCCTGTGGTCGGGGCTGGACATCGATTGAGAGCGGCCGGCACATGGCCTCCAATGTCTTTGTTTTCCACGAGAGCTGGACAATTGCGGATGCCAGCGTTGGCGAAGTCTACGCGGTGCTGGCCGATGGCGAACGGCTGCCGCTCTGGTGGAAGGGCGTGTATCTCGAGGTCCACCGGCTGGGACCGGACGGGCCGCCTAAAGTTGGCGACCGGCTTCAGGCGCGGGCGCGCGGCTTCCTGCCCTATGAGCTGAACTTCATCCTTGAGGCGACAGCGCTTGAGCCGGACCGGCGCGTCGAGGTGAAAACCATCGGCGATTTTGAGGGGCTTTGGAGCGCGGAGCTCACCCAGCGGCTCGACGGCGTCCATGTCGCAATTGTCTGGCAAGTGACGGTCCTGCGCCCGATTTTGAAGTTCCTTGCCCCGATCCTGCGCCCGGCTTTCGCCTGGAACCACCGCTGGACCACGCCACGCGGCGAGAAGGGGTTGCAGGAATATCTCACCCGGCAAAAAAACAGATAGAAAATGCGCAGGTTACTTGGCAAGCGGGTAAGGATTCAATAATTACCTATCACTAATGTGGGGCTTTCTGACCGGGCTTGGGGGTTTGAATGCTGTCGCGGCGTTTGTTGATTTTGAGTTTGTCGTTCACAGCGGCGGGTGGATTGCCTCGCCTTGGCTTTGCCAGCCCCATGCCGCAGGGTCTGCCCGGCGTCGATGGCGTTACTGATCGGCCACCTGTTCCAAAACCGAAGAAAGTCACGGCGTCCATTAAGCCAGCCAAGAAGGCGAAGGTGCGGAAATCGTCCAAGAAGCCGTTTGTCATCGACCCGATGTATGAGCCGCAGGATATTGATTTTTATACACTTTTCACTCCTGGCACTATAATTGTCAATTCTGCGCAGAAGCTGCTTTACCTGGTGCAGCCCGGCAACAGAGCGCGGCGCTACGGCGTGGCGATCGGCTCGGAAGGGCTTGGCTGGACCGGCATTGCCAAGATCAAGGGCAAGGTCGAATGGCCAAGCTGGAAGCCGACGCCGGACATGCTCAAGCGCAGCCCGGAGAAATACCTGCGCTACAAGGACGGAATGGAGGGCGGCCCCGGCAACCCGCTTGGCGCGCGCGCCATGTATCTCTATCAGGGCAGACGCGACACCCAAATCCGCATCCATGGCACAACGCAGCCCTGGACCATCGGGCAGGCCGCCTCCAACGGCTGCTTCCGAATGGTCAACGAGCATATCATCGACCTGTATGAACGGGTGAAGTACGGCGCGCCGGTCATTGTCATTTGAGTGTTCTGACAAGTTGCGCAAGCCCGCTCGCCACCGCGCCCGCTTTCGCGTCCGGCCATTGAAACTCCAAGGAATGACAGGGCGCATGGTCCTGCCGTTTGGAATCTAACCTATGGCGGGTGTGGCTCGTCATACGCCCATTCTTAGCATGAAGAGGGGGCACGGCTTTTTGCCCGGGCTGGCGCATGGGGCTCTTCTTCCGAAGGGCGCGAAGGCCAGGAGGGACATGGCTGAGGGGCTCCGCCCGCCCCGGAGACCGCTATCCAAAGCTGCGCGCCCAGCGCCGCCCTGCGGGGAAAAAGGCCGCTGGCGCTTCACCGCCAAGCCCGCGTCACGTTTGGCTGCCGACATGCGCGGACAAGACATCCATCGTCATGCGCAATGCCTGCCGAAGCGTCCGCATCCGGATTTCTGCGCGGTCAATGTCGCCGAAGCGGCATTCCTTGTGCGCGGGCCGGGAAGCTGCCGCGGCAACGGCCACATGAATCAGTCCCACAGGCTTTTCGGCTGAGCCGCCGCCTGGACCCGCGACACCGGTGACGGCGATTGCCAAATCCGTCTTTGCTCCCGTCAACGCCCCAACCGCCATTTCGAGCGCGGTTTCTTTCGACACTGCGCCGAAACGCGCCAGCGTCTGCGGAGCAACACCGAGAAGCTCCACCTTGGCGCGGTTGGAATAAGTGACGAAGCCGCGCTCGAAAACATCGGATGCTCCGGCCACCTCGGTGAAACAGGCTGCGATCAGTCCGCCGGTGCAGGATTCGGCTGTCGCGAGCGTCAGGCCTCTCGCCCGGCAGAGTTCAAGAATTGCCGCAGCCCGTTCCAGAACATCTGCCGGGAAAATGCTCATTCCAGCCCGCCTGGATAAACCACACTGGCCGTGGCAATTGCCGCGATGCCTTCGCTGCGGCCGATGAAGCCGAGCTTTTCGTTCGTTGTCGCTTTGACGGAAACCCGGTTTGGCGAGATTTGCAGCATGGCTGCAATAGCGGCAACCATGGCGTCGCGGTGCGCTGCGATCTTCGGCGCCTCGCAGATCAGCGTCACATCGGCATTGGCAATGCGCCCACCGGCATCCCTGACCATTGCCCTAGCGTGTTCGACAAATATCTTTGACGCCGCGCCGCGCCACTGCGGGTCGCTGGGCGGAAAGTGCGTGCCGATATCGCCCGCGCCGCACGTGGCGAGCAGGGCGTCCGTGAGGGCGTGCAGACCGACATCTGCGTCCGAATGTCCTTCAAGCCTTGAACTGTGCGCGATCCTGACGCCGCACAGTATGACATGATCCCCAGGCGCCATGGCGTGGACGTCATAGCCGTTCCCAACACGCACGTCGGGGAAAGCAGCGGCTCCGCTCAGCTTTTTGTCTGCCATGTCAATGTCGTGCTTCCAAGTGAGTTTGATGTTTTCTGGAGCGCCCTCGACAATGCGGACCTTCAGCCCGGCATACTCGGCAATCGACGCGTCGTCGGTGAATTCCTGGTCCGATTGCGCGCGCGCCATTTTGTGCGCCCGCAATATCAGCTGAAACGGAAATGCCTGGGGTGTCTGCGCGGCGAAAAGGCCGGCGCGTGACACGGTCTCTGACACAAAGCCTTGATGGTCCATTCGTTTGACTGTCTCTGAAACCGAAAGGGCGGGGACAACGCCACAGTCCGACGTGAGAGCTCGGGCAATCCGGTCAACGAGCAGTGGCCTGACGAAAGGGCGCACGGCGTCATGGATCATCACATATTCCGGCGCGCTGCCGGAAAGCGCCTGCAAGCCAAGCAGAGTTGACGCCTGCCGTGTAGGCCCGCCAAAGACATGCCGAACGCGTGCGCCGAGACCGGACGCAGCCTGTTCAAACAGCGCGGCGTCATCAGGATGGACGACAGCGACAATCTCGCCAACAGAAGGATGCGCCAAGAGGGCATCAAGCGTATGCCGCATCACCGGCGCGCCGCCGATCATGCGGTACTGTTTTGGCCCGTCTTCAGGCGATCCGGCGCGCTCGCCCCTTCCGGCAGCGACCAGCACGGCAGCGATGCCGCTCTTTTTCAGCGATTCAGCCAAGATTGAACCCATGTGTTTCTCTTCCGCGCCGTGATAGAACAGCACGCGGCAAAAGGCCAAAGCGTTTTATCTGCGCCGTGAACCAAGTCCTGGTCTTCGCGCTTGCGGGACACCGCCAATCTGACTATGAATTAGGCGGAAATTTGGATGCTCAAGATTTAGCCATGTCCGACTCTTTCGGGAAAACAGGAACTGCTGCTGGAGGCAATTGTCTGAAGAAGCTGGCTGCGCCGCTGCGCGTTGGCAGTGTTTTGGTTCCCAACCGCGTATTTCTCGCGCCAATGTCGGGCGTCACGGACGTCGTGATCCGAAGGCTTGCCGAAAGAGCGGGAGCGGGGCTGGTCATCTCTGAAATGGTGGCGAGCGCAGAGTTTTGCAGAGAGAGCGCCGAATCGCAGAAACGCGCCATGGGCGGCGATCTGCGGCTGCATGCGGTGCAGCTTGCGGGCCGCGAGGCCTTTTGGATGGGGGAAGCGGCCAAGCGCGCTGCTGATTGCGGCGCTGCGCTGATTGACATCAATATGGGCTGTCCGGCCAAGAAGGTGACGGGCGGTCTGTCGGGTTCCGCGCTCATGCGCGATCTTGACCATGCGATGACTTTGGTTGAGGCCACAGTGAATGCAGTCGATGTGCCGGTGACGCTGAAAATGCGGCTTGGCTGGGATGACGCGTCAATCAATGCGCCGGAGCTGGCGGCGAGGGCCGAGGGCGCGGGTGTTCAGATGATCACTGTTCACGGCCGAACCCGCTGCCAGTTTTACGAAGGTGCGGCGGATTGGGCCATGGTGCGGGCTGTGAAGGACAGGATATCCGTTCCTTTGGTGGTGAATGGCGATATAGGCTGCGCCGAAACCGCAATCCGCGCGCTGGACGCTTCAGGCGCGGATGCGGTGATGGTCGGCAGAGCGTCATATGGAAGGCCTTGGCTTGCGGGCGCAATTGCATCGGCTGCCGCTGGAACCCAACCGGAGATGCCCGTTTCCAATGCGGAAATCGCCGACTACGTCACAGAGCATTATGATGCCATGCTCGAACTCTACGGCGCGGACATGGGCGTGCGCCATGCGCGCAAACATCTGGGCTGGTATCTTAATCTGCTCCCAGTCAAGGTTTCACCGGAAACGCGCGTGCAGCTTATGACCCAGAGAAGCCCTGCGCTGGTCAGGGTGATGCTGGAGCGCATTTTTCTCCATTTGGACACAGACGCGCACCCGGAAAGTCTGGCGGCATGACGTCCATGCGCGCAGCAACAGCAGACTTGGCGACAATTGCGCTCAGCAACATCCGCCACGCCGTCATTCTCGTCGCTGCCAACGGCGGGGTGATATTTGCCAATTCCGACGCTGAAATTTTCTTCTCGATGAGCAGCGCCACGCTGGGCCGCAGCCTGCTGCAGGAGCTGGTGCCGTTCGGCAGCCCTCTTCTGGCGCTGGTCGAGCAAGTGAGAGAAACAATGATGCCGGTCAACGAATACCGGGTGGACATTTCCTCGCCGCGATTTGGAAATGACCTGATCGTCGACCTCTATGTCTCGCCGTGTCCCGAACTGGAAGGCGTGGTCTCCGTCATGTTTCAGGAGCGATCGATGGCCGATAAGATGGACCGGCAGATGATCCACCGCGGCGCGGCGCGCTCGGTCACAGGTCTCGCCTCAATGCTGGCGCATGAGATCAAAAATCCGCTGTCCGGCATCCGCGGCGCGGCGCAGCTGCTGGAAACGGTTGTCAGCGACAGCGACCGCGAGCTGACACGGCTGATCACCGACGAGACCGACCGGATCGTCTCGCTGGTGGACAGGATGGAAGTGTTCTCCGATGAGCGGCCGATTTCCCGCCAGCCGGTCAATATTCATGTGGTTCTAGACCATGTGAAGTCCATCGCCCGCAACGGCTTTGCCAGCCACGTGAAGTTCGTCGAGGACTATGACCCGTCGCTGCCGCCGGTCCATGCCAACCGCGACCAGCTGGTGCAGGTGTTCCTCAATCTGGTGAAGAATGCCGCTGAATCCATCGGGGAGGGGGAGCCGGGGGAGATCACTCTGACCACCGCGTTCCGCCCCGGCATCAGGCTTTCCGTCCCGGGCATACGCGACCGGGTTTCGCTGCCGTTGGAATTTTGCGTGCATGACACGGGTGGTGGTGTGCCGCCGGATCTGCTGCCGCTGCTGTTCGATCCGTTCATCACCACCAAGCAGAACGGCTCGGGTCTCGGACTGGCGCTGGTGGCGAAAATCGTCCGCGACCATGGCGGCGTGGTCGAATGCGATTCGCAGCCGCGCCGCACCACATTCCGCATCATGCTGCCTGCCTACAAGGGCAGCGAACAGGCGGACGAAACGACCGTGCGATTCGAAAGGCAGGATCAATGAGCAAAGGAATGATTCTCGTCGCCGACGACGATGCCGCGATCCGCACCGTGCTTAATCAGGCGCTTTCGCGGGCTGGCTACGAAGTGAGGGTCACTTCAAACGCCGCAACGCTTTGGCGCTGGGTCTCTTCCGGCGAGGGCGATCTGGTGATTTCCGATGTCGTGATGCCTGACGAAAACGCCTTTGACATGCTGCCCCGCATCAAAAAGCTGCGTCCGGCCCTGCCAGTCATCCTGATGAGCGCGCAGAACACGTTCATGACGGCGGTGCGGGCCTCAGAAAAGGGCGCCTATGATTATCTTCCCAAGCCCTTTGACCTGACTGAGCTTGTGCGGATAACCGGACGGGCGCTGTCTGAGCCAAGGCCGCTGAACGCGCCTCAGCAGAAGGAAGAGCCGCCGGAGAAAATGCCGCTGATCGGCCGCTCAGCCGCCATGCAGGACATTTACCGCGTCTTGGCGCGGATGATGCAGACCGACCTCACAGTGCTCATTTTCGGCGAATCCGGAACCGGCAAGGAGCTCGTTGCCAATGCCTTGCACGAGTTTGGAAAACGCAAAGCCGGACCGTTCGTGGCGATCAACATGGCTGCCATTCCGCGCGATCTGATTGAATCCGAGCTGTTCGGCCATGAAAAGGGAGCCTTCACCGGCGCGCAGAACCGATCGACCGGGCGCTTCGAGCAGGCTGAGAGCGGCACGCTGTTTCTCGATGAAATTGGCGACATGCCGATGGAAGCGCAGACCAGGCTGCTGCGGGTTCTGCAGCAGGGTGAGTACACGACTGTCGGCGGACGCACGCCCATCAAAACAGATGTCCGCATAGTGGCTGCGACAAATAAGGATTTGCGGATACTGATTCAGCAGGGCCAGTTCCGCGAGGACCTCTATTATCGCCTTAATGTCGTGCCGATGCGGCTGCCGCCGCTGCGCGAGAGGGGAGAGGATGTGCCGGACCTTGCGCGGCATTTCTTCCATCTTGGCGAGCGGGAAGGTCTGCCAACAAAACGCATCTCTGCCGCCGGCCTGGATTTCATGAAAAAATATGTGTGGCCCGGAAATGTGCGCGAGCTTGAAAATCTGGTCCGCCGCCTTGCCGCGCTCTATCCGCAGGATGAAATCAGCGCTGAGATCATTGAAAATGAGCTGCGTGAAAATGGCGGTTTTGATGCGCCGAAGCCCGCTTTTGGCAATTTCAGCGATGGCGATTCCACAATCAGCCAAGCAGTCGAGTATAATATGCAGAAGTATTTTGCCGCTTTTGGCGACGATCTGCCGCCACCAGGCGTCTACGAACGCGTGCTCGCCGAATTTGAAAAACCGTTGCTGCTCGCCTGTCTCACGGCAACGCGCGGCAACCAGATACGCGCCGCCGAGCTCTTGGGCCTGAACCGCAACACGCTGCGCAAGAAAATCCGCGAGCTGAGCATTTCTGTTTACCGGACAGGGCGCGCTTGAGCGGACTGATCAGCATAAATTCTCTCGAAAATTCACACTGTGTCAGAAATTGTGAACTGCTTGCGCACGCCGTGCATGTTGTAAATTCGCCACAATATGTTGCATGATAGACACGAAATGTGAGTTGGTCGGCGATTCTGGCAATGAGTTCACAAACAAACGCAGATCAGCTGCCAGCGCAAAGCCGGACTGTCACCGAGAAGCGCAGGCTTTTGGCGCAATCCGGCCTCGCTGTCGTTCTGGCATCTCTTGCAACGGCCGTTATTTCTTTCTTGATCTTGATGGGCCTGACACCCATCGTTCCAGACGAGAAAATCACCACAGCGCTTGCCGTTGCCAACGGCGTTCTCATCCTGCTGCTGCTCGGGCTGATTGCACGGGAAGTCACGCAAATCCTGACGGCGCGGCGCAATCAGCGTGCGGCGGCTCGGCTGCATGTGCGCATTGTCGCCCTTTTCTCGCTTGTCGCTGCGGTTCCTGCCGTGGTGGTGGCCATTGTCGCGGCCTTCACTCTCAATGTCGGTCTCGACCGCTGGTTTGAGGTGCGCACAAAAGAAATTGTCTCCTCATCGATCAGCATTGCCCAGTCCTATGTCGAGGACAATGCGCGCAATCTGCAGGGGACGACACTGTCCATGGCGGTGGACCTTGACGCGGCGCGCACGCTGTTCAGCCTTGACCGCAACGGGTTTCAGGAACTCATGGACCGGCAAAGCGTCGGACGCGGGCTGATCGCCGCGTCACTGGTGCGGGAAAACGGCGATGTGATCGTGCAGGCGGACACTGGAACAATTGAGGAATTGCCGCCGGTTCCGGTGGAAGTGCTGAAAACCGCGCAGGACGGCCAGCCGGTTCTGATCCCGCCCAAGACCCGCAATCTGGTTGGCGCGGTGCTGAAACTCAAGGAAATTGACAACGCTTTCCTCTACACAATCCGCACGGTTGATCCTGAGCTCATCAAGGCGGTGCAGATCGTCCAGGCCAACACCGCCGAGTATAACGGGCTTGAGGCCAACCGGACCATCACGCAGATTGCGTTCGCGCTTCTCTATCTCGGCCTGACGCTTGTCGTGCTTCTCTCTGCCATTTGGACCGGCATCGCTGTCGCCGACAGGCTGGTGCGGCCGATCCGGCTGCTGATCGGCGCGGCGGACGACGTGGCGCAGGGCAATCTCGATGTGGAGGTTCCAGTGCGCCGCTCGGACGGCGACGTCGCATCGCTTTCGGGCACGTTTAACAAGATGATTTCCGAACTGAAGACCCAGCGCAACGAAATCCTCTCCGCCAAGGATCAGATTGACGAGAGGCGCAGATTCTCCGAAGCGGTGCTGGAAGGCGTTTCGGCAGGCATAATCGGCGTTGATCCGGACGGCACGGTCAGCATTGTCAACAAATCCGCCGAACAGATGATTTCTGTTTCCGCTCTCGACGCGACCGGCAAGAGCCTTACGTCCATAGCACCGGAAATTGGCGGCGTCTTCGAGCGTGCCAAAGGCAGCGAGCGGCCGGTTTACAGCGAACAGACCGCCTTGCTGCGCAATGGCGCGGAGCGGGCGGTCAATGTGCGGATCACCATGGAGGAGGGGCCGTCGCGGCTCGACCATTCCTATGTTGTGACCGTTGACGACATTACTGACCTGATGCAGGCGCAGCGCTCCTCCGCCTGGGCGGATATTGCCCGCCGCATCGCGCACGAGATCAAGAATCCGCTGACGCCGATCCAGCTTTCGGCGGAACGCATCCGGCGGCGCTACGGCAAGGTCATCACAGAAGACCGCGAGGTGTTCGACCAGTGTGTCGATACGATCGTGCGTCAAGTCGGTGACATCGGCCGAATGGTGGATGAGTTTTCGGGCTTTGCGCGGATGCCTACACCTGTCTTCAAGCGGCTGGACCTGCGCGACCCGCTGCGCGAGGCGGCGTTTCTGGTCGAAGTGTCCAGTCCGGACATTAAATTTGAGCGGCAGATATCGGATGCGCCTTTGTTTGGAAATTTTGACAGCAGGATGCTGGGGCAGGCTTTTGGCAATGTTGTCAAAAACGCCGCTGAGGCAATCGAGTCGCGCATGGCGGACGATCCCAAGACAGAGGGACATTTGCTGGTGCGCGCCGGTCAGGAAGGCGGCCACATCGTTGTGGACATCATGGACAATGGCAAAGGACTGCCGCGCGACAACCGTCACCGTCTGCTTGAGCCCTATATGACCACACGGGAGAAAGGCACCGGCCTTGGCCTCGCCATCGTCAAAAAGATCGTTGAGGACCATCGCGGAACACTGGCGCTGCGCGATGCGGAGGAGGGGTTTCACAGCGGGCACGGCGCATTGATCCGCATGACTTTCCCCTTGGCGGCGCTGGGCAGCGGCGAAGTTCCTTCCGAGCTTGCGGGCCAGGATGATCTTCTGACCAAAGAAAAAGCACGTGAAATGAGCAAAGAGTTGCACCATGGCATCTGACATTCTGATTGTGGACGACGAGGAGGACATCCGCGAGCTGGTGGCCGGAATCTTGAGTGACGAGGGCCACGAAACACGCACGGCCCGCGACGCCGACACGGCCATCGCCGCGATAACCGAACGCGTGCCGCGGCTGATGTTTTTGGATATCTGGCTGCAGGGGAGCCGGCTGGACGGATTGTCGCTGCTCGACGAAATCCGCGCCATACATCCAAATCTTCCCGTTGTCATGATTTCGGGCCACGGCAATATCGAAACCGCCGTGTCGGCCATCAAGCGCGGCGCTTATGACTTCATTGAAAAGCCTTTCAAGGCCGACCGGCTTGTGCTGGTGGCCGAGCGCGCGCTGGAAAACTCGCGGCTGAAACGTGAAGTCACCGAATTGAAGCGCAAAAGCAGTGACAGCGTCGAGCTGATCGGCGCATCACTTGCCATGAACCATCTGCGACAGACAATCGAGCGTGTCGCGCCGACGAACAGCCGGGTGATGATTTTTGGCGCTTCGGGCACCGGCAAGGAAATGGTGGCGCGGGCCATCCACAAAAGCTCCACGCGGGCCAAGGGTCCGTTTGTCACGCTGAACGCCGCCACGATCACGCCGGAACGGATGGAGATCGAGCTGTTCGGCACCGAAATGACCGGCGGCGAGCGCAAAGTCGGCGCACTGGAGGAGGCGCATGGCGGCATTCTTTACCTCGACGAAGTCGCAGACATGCCGCGCGAAACGCAGAGCAAAATCCTGCGCGTGCTTGTCGACCAGCAGTTTGAGCGGGTAGGGGGTTCGAAGCGGGTCAAGGTGGATGTGCGCATCATTTCCTCGACGGCGCAAAATCTTGAAGAGCTGATCGCCGAAGGAAGGTTCCGCGAGGACCTGTTTCACCGCCTGTCGGTCGTGCCTGTCATGGTGCCGCCATTGGCGGACCGCCGCGAGGACATTCCTTCGTTGATCGCGTTCTTCTCGCGCCAGGTGGCGCAGCAGTCGGGCATCAAAGTGCGGCCCATCGGCGATGACGCGATGGCCGTGCTGCAGTCGCATGGCTGGCCAGGCAATATCCGCCAGCTGCGCAACAATGTGGAGCGCCTGCTGATTCTGGCGCGCGGCGACAACCCTGAATCCGTCATCACAGCTGATCTGCTTCCAGCCGAAGTCGGCGACACGCTGCCGCGCGCGCCGAACCAGAGCGATCAGCACATTATGGCGCTGCCGCTGAGGGATGCGCGTGAGCTCTTCGAAAAGGAATACTTGATTGCCCAGATCAACCGATTCGGCGGTAACATCTCGCGCACGGCCGAATTTGTTGGCATGGAGCGTTCGGCATTGCACCGCAAACTGAAATCGCTTGGAGTTTAGAAGTGTCGAGAATTGCATATGTAAACGGACAGTATGTGCCGCATGCCGCTGCCAGCGTGCATATTGAGGACCGGGGATACCAGTTCGCCGACGGTGTGTATGAGGTCTGCGAGGTGCGGGAGGGTTACATCGTCGATCTGACGCGTCATCTTGACCGGCTGGACCGCTCTCTTGGCGAATTGCGGATCGCCTGGCCGCTGGCGCGCAGCGCCTTGATCAGGGTTATCAGGGAGACCGTGCGGCGAAACCGGGTGACGGACGGCATGTTTTACATGCAGGTGACGCGGGGTGTCGCCAAACGCGACCACGTGTTTCCGGCAAAGAGCGTGCGCTCTTCCTTGGTGGTGACGGCAAAAAGCATCGACCGGGCGGCGGGCAATACAAGGGCGGACAAGGGCATAAATGTAATCACCGTGCCAGAGAACCGCTGGGACAGGGTGGATATCAAGACCGTCGGCCTTCTGCCAAACGTCATGGCCCGCCAGAAAGCCAAGGAGGCGGGCGCGGCGGAGGCTTGGTTTGTCGATGAGCGCGGTTTTGTCAAAGAGGGCGCGGCGACAAATGCATGGATTGTCACCCGCGACGGCGTTCTGGTCACCCGTCCGGCCGAACACGGCATCCTGCGCGGTGTGACGCGGACCACGCTGTTTGACCTCGCCAAGAGACTCAATCTTCAGATTGAGGAACGCGACTTCACTGTCGATGAAGCGAAAGGCGCGCGCGAGGCGTTCATTTCCGCCGCAACCACACTGATCATGCCGGTTGTGCGCATAGATGACGTTCCAATCGCCAATGGCAGCCCCGGTAGCCTCTCACTTTCGCTCCGTGATGCGTTTTTTGACGTTGCGGAAAAAATCAGAGCCTGATAACCCAAATCAGAGCAGCAGCAACCATCGGTTTATTTGCATCATCCAATGGGTGCTCTAAGCTCGGTCATAACCGGTCTCCGGACTTTAAGAGAGCGTTCAAAGCGCCAGGCAGAAAGCAGAACAATGGCTGAGAAGTCACAAAATCTTCAGGACCTGTTCCTGAATTCGGTCCGCAAACAAAAGAATTCGCTGACTATCTTCCTGGTCAATGGCGTGAAGCTGACCGGCGTTGTGACCTCTTTTGACAATTTTTGTGTGCTTCTGCGGCGCGACGGACACTCGCAGCTTGTCTACAAGCACGCTATCTCCACCATAATGCCATCGATGCCGGTGCAGATGTTTGAAGGCGAAGACGACGACCGGGACAGCTGATTATCCGAGAATCACCCGACGGCACACGATCAACACGTGAAATTGCAGCGCGCCAGACCCGCGCAGCAGTGATTGTGACGCGAATCAAACGCGCGGTCGGAAAGTCGGGCGCCTCCGCTCCAGCGGGCGCGCGCAGCGATGAAGCGCGGCTTGAGGAAGCATGCAGTCTCGCCTTGGCGATTGATCTTTCAGTACTTCACAAAGCTGTTGTTGCCGTTTCAACGCCAAGACCCGCGACGCTGCTTGGCTCAGGAACCGTCGCTGCCATCGGTGATCTCGTCAAAGGGCAGGAGCTTGACCTTGTCATCGTTGATCACCCCCTTACGCCGGTGCAGCAGCGCAATCTGGAGCGGGCGTGGGAAACCAAAGTCATCGACAGGACCGGGCTTATTCTTGAAATATTTGGCCGCCGCGCAAACACCAAGGAAGGCGTGCTTCAGGTCGAGCTGGCGCATCTCACCTATCAGAAGGGCCGGCTTGTCCGAAGCTGGACGCATTTGGAGCGCCAGCGCGGCGGCGGCGGCTTTATGGGCGGTCCCGGCGAAACCCAGATCGAAACCGACAGGCGGCTCCTGCAGGATAAGATTGACCGTCTGAAGCATGAGCTGGAGCAGGTTGTCCGCACGCGGATGCTGCACCGGGCTAAACGCAAGAAGGTGCCGCAGCCGATCGTCGCACTGGTCGGCTATACCAACGCCGGCAAATCGACGCTGTTCAACCGGCTGACAGGGGCAGGGGTTCTGGCGCAGGACATGCTGTTTGCAACGCTTGATCCGACGCTGCGCAGACTCACCCTGCCACACGGCCGCATCTGCATCCTCTCGGACACGGTGGGCTTCATTTCGGACTTGCCCACCCATTTGATCGCGGCCTTCCGGGCTACGCTGGAGGAGGTGGTCGAGGCCGATCTCATCTTGCATGTGCGTGACGTTTCCGACCCGGACACAGTCGCGCAGGCGCAGGATGTCAACCGGATTTTGGCTGATCTCGGAATTGGTCCTGATGAAGACGGCCGCGTTGTTGATGTCTGGAACAAGATCGATTTGATCAGCACCGATGCGCGGCCAGAGCGCTTCAGCTTGTTGAAAAATGGCAAGCAGAGCCAGCGCGCCATTGTCGAGCTGTCCGCCGTGACAGGCGAGGGCGCAGACAGGCTCATGACGCTCATAGAAGAAAAGCTCGCCGGCAGTCTTCAGGAGGTCATGGTCAAGCTGCCGCTCTCGAAGATGGCGGAGCTGAGCTGGATTTACAAAAACGCCGAGATTGTCTCGCGAAAGGACAATAAGGACGGCAGCTTGACGTTCAGTCTCAGAATGTCGGCGCTTTCGTCAAGCGAACTGGCCGAACGCCTCGCCAAGCATTGAAAATCAGAGACGGTTCTCGTTTTCTTTGGCTTCATTCCAGAGCGCTTCCATCTCGGAAAGCGACGCCGCCTCCAGGCTTCCTCCGGATTTCGCCAGTCCTGCTTCAATGTGCCGGAACCTGCGCCGGAACTTGTTGTTCGCCGCCTTCAGCGCATCTTCCGGGTCGACTTTGAGGTGTCTGCCGAGATTGACCAGCGCGAAGAGCAAATCGCCATACTCGCCGCGCGCCTTGCTGTTATCCCCGGCGCGTATTTCCGCGCGCAGCTCGCCGATCTCCTCTTCAATCTTGTCAAGGATGGGTTCTGCATGGTCCCAGTCGAATCCGGCTTTCGCCGCGCGCTGCTGCAGTTTCAGTCCACGCGTCAGGGCCGGGAGATTGAGCGGCACATCGTCTAGAAATCCCTTGTCCGGATCTGCCCCCGCCCCAGAAGCGCCGCGCCGCGCCGCTTTCTCGGCCTTCTCCTCGAATTTGATCCTGTCCCACATTCCCTTTGCCATTCCAGCGCTGCGGGCATCATCATCGCCAAAGACGTGCGGATGGCGCCGGATCATTTTCGACGTAATGCGCTCCACGACATCGCCAAAAGCGAAAGCGCGTTTCTCCGAGGCTATCTGGGCATGAAAGACCACCTGCAGCAGAAGATCGCCCAGCTCGTCACACAGGTCATCAAGATCGTTTCGATCAATGGCGTCAGCGACCTCATAGGCCTCTTCCAACGTGTAGGGCGCAATCGTGCTGAAGTCCTGCACCAGATCCCAAGGGCATCCGGTGACCGGCGTTCTAAGCGCCGCCATGATCTCGAGGAGCCGGGATATGTCGGAGGATGAGGTCATGAATACACCCAATTGGGACAGCAGCAGTCATTGGCCACCAATGCGCCCAGCTCAAGGAAAATCCGAACTTGTCCACAGTGAGGCTACAGCAATATATCGCATAAGATGGATTATGGAACTAAATGACGTGACGCAACGCGGTGAAACAGATAGTATCCTTGGATCGGAGTTTCCACATCCATGAAGCTGACGCGCGAAAGCCTCAGTTAGATCAGACGTTTCTTCACCAAACAGATGGCTTTGGCCAGCCTGTCAAATGCCCCAAGGTTTGGACGCGCGTTTGAATCTGTGCATCGTTTGCGCCGACGCCACAAAGATAACTCTGCCCGGTTCCGATCTCATCTATGTCAATGTCGGCGTTGCCGCGCCGACGGTTTCATGGCTGCAAAGCCTGCGCCCACAAGGCCGGATGATTTTCCCATGGCGGCCTTCGGAAAGCATCGGGCTGACAATGCTGGTGAAGCGTCGGTATAGCGGCCTTAACGTCAAACCGCTGATGCCGTCATGGTTCATTCCATGTGTTGTCGCGTCCGACACTGTCCGGTGTTTAAAAGCGCCGGACATTGACGAGGCGCGTTCAGTTCGCTCGGTTTGGATAAGTTCAGAACGGCCGCCGGATGACACTGCTGCCGCAATCTTTGGAAATGTCTGGTTTTTTTCTTCGGCGCTGAGTTAGGCGGTCGCCGCTGCCTCAAACACCAGCCCGTCAAAGCCCGGCTCAACATTCTCCGGCGTCATAGCCTGCACGGTTCCATAATCCAGCGGCGTGTGCATATGCGTGAGTATGGCGCGCTTCGGCGCAAGCCTGCCGATCCACTCAAGGCTCTCGCTCAGCGAAATATGCGTCGGGTGCGGCTCGTGCTGCAAGGCGTCGATGACAAGCGTGTCAAGGCCCGCCAGCCGCTCAACAGTCTCTGCCGGAAAGTCGCTTACATCCGAACAATAGGCAATGTTTTCAATGCGGAAGCCCAGAGAGACAATGCTGCCGTGCCGCTGCGGCAGCGGCTCAAAGCGGATGTCGCCGCCCGGACCTGAAACCGTGAATGGCCGGTGATGGACGATGCGGTTATCACGCACGATTGGCGGGTAATAGCTGCGCGGAGGGGTTTCGAAACAATAGAGAAATCCTTCGCGCAGGCGCGCCGATGTCGCCTCGTCAGTGTGGATATCGATCAGTTTCTTGTGCTCAAGCCAGAAGCCGCGCAGATCGTCGATGCCGTGAATATGGTCAGCGTGCGCGTGGGTATATACAACGGCGTCAACCCGCCTCACCCCGGCATTAACCATTTGCTGGCGGAAATCTGGGCCGGTGTCGATGACAACGACCGTCCTTGCGCCCTCTGGCTTGACGCGTTCAACCAGCATGGATGAGCGAAGCCGCCGGTTCTTGGGGTTGTTCGAATCGCACGCGCCCCAGTCGCCGGTGATGCGCGGCACACCGGGCGAAGAGCCACAGCCGAGAATGGTGAAGCGCAGAATGTCAGGCATCAAGGTCCGCCGGGATAAAGTGGCGCGGCACTCTCGAGAACAATCGGAAGAAGTTGCGAGTCGTCACCGCCTCTATTTCCTCAATGCTCCGGCCAAGCGTCTCGGCCAGACATTGCGCCGTATGCCGCACAAAGGCCGGCTCATTGCGTTTTCCCCGGTGCGGCGGCGGGGCGAGATAGGGCGCGTCGGTCTCGACCAATAGCCTGTCGTCCGGGACGTTTTTGGCGATGGCGCGGATTTCCTCAGAGTTCTTGAAGGTCAAAATTCCCGAGAAGGAGACATAGCCGCCAAGCTCCACGCCTATTTCGGCGAGGCGGGGGCCTGATGAGAAACAGTGCAGAAGAAAAGCGAAGCCCCCCTTCCCTGTTTCCTCCACGAGAATCCTCTCCATGTCCATGTCGGCATTTCTGGCATGAATGACCAGCGGCAGGCCCGTCTGGCGCGCGGCATCAATATGCGTGCGCAGACCATTCGCCTGGGCGTCACGCGGCGACTTGTCGTAGTGATAATCCAAGCCCGCCTCGCCGACGGCGATGCACTTTTCATAGGCGGAAAACCCGATCAGCTCCTCCGCCGTCACATCCGTTTCCTCACCCGCATTGTGCGGATGCGTGCCGACGGAGCAGAAGACGTTTGGATAGGCCTCGGCGATTGAACGGATACGCTCAAATTTGCGCACGCGCGTCGAGATGGTCACCATCAGGCCGACGCCCGCTTCACCTGCCCTGTGCACAATGTCATCGCGCTCGGCGTCAAAGTCCGGGAAATCAAGGTGGCAATGACTGTCAACCAGCATGGCTCACGCGCCGCCTTCATCCGCATCCACATAGCGCGGAAACACCGGCTCCGGTGCAGGCAGCGGCGTGCCGGCGGTCAGCGCGCCCGCTTCGCCTGCAAAGGTGAAATCACGCTGATCCTGCGGGGCGGCAACCAGATCAAGCAGCTTGGCCGCCGATTGCGGCATCACTGCCTGGCACTGGATGGCAACGCGCCGGATGATCTCCGTCGTCACATAAAGCACCGTCGCCATGCGGGCCGGATCGGTTTTCTTCAACGCCCATGGCTCCTGACCCGCAAAATAGCGGTTGGCTTCAGCTACGACGGCGAAAGTAGCGGCGATTGCAGCATGTATGGCCTGATCCGCCATGCAGGCGCGGGCGCTGACCAAGGCCTCGTCCGCCATGCGCAGTATCGCTGCGTCCTCGGCGGAAAAAGCCCCCGGCTCGGGAACTTTGCCGTCGCAGTTCTTGGCGATCATCGACAGGGAACGCTGCGCCAGATTGCCGATGTCGTTGGCAAGATCCGCATTGGTGCGGTTGACGAAGGCTTCGTGCGCATAGCTGCCGTCCTGGCCAAACGGGATCTCGCGCATCAGAAAATAACGCGTCTTGTCGAGGCCATATCGTTCCACCATGGCAAATGGATCAACCACATTGCCAACGGACTTTGACATTTTCTCGCCGCTGTTGAGCACAAAGCCATGGGCAAACACGCGTTTTGGCAAGGGCACGCCCGCCGACATCAGAAAGGCCGGCCAATAGACGGCGTGGAAGCGGACTATGTCCTTGCCGATAATATGTGTCGCGGGCCAGTAACCCCATTTCGCTAGACTCTGTGTCCGGGAATCCTGCGGCAGTGATGTAGTTGGTCAGCGCGTCGACCCAGACATACATGACATGCCTGTCGTTGCCCGGCACTTTGATCCCCCAGTCAAATGTCGTGCGCGAAATCGAAAGATCGCGCAGGCCGGACTTCACAAAGCTCGCCACTTCATTGCGCCGCTCAGCGGGCATGACGAAGCCGGGATTGTTTTCATACAGCGCCAGAAGCTTGTCGCCATAGGCGGACAGGCGAAAATAATAGCTCTCCTCCTCCACCCATTCGACGGGCGAACCCAACGGCTCGCGGCGCACGCCGTCTGCGCCCAGCGTAGTCTCACCCTCGTCAAAATAAGCCTCCTGACGCACGGAATACCAGCCGCCATAAGTGTCGAGGTAAATGTCGCCATTGTCTTGCATGCGCTTCCAAAGCGCCTGAACGGAAGCCTTGTGCCGCGCCTCGGTGGTGCGGATGAAGTCATCGTTCGAGCAGTTGAAGGTCTTCAGCATCTGCCGGAAAACGGCGGAGTTCTTGTCCGCCAGCTCAATCGGCGCAATGCCCTCTTTCACAGCCGTCTGCTGCATCTTCTGCCCATGCTCGTCCGTGCCGGACAGGAAAAACACGTCCTTGCCGTCAAGCCGGGCGAAGCGCGCCAGAACGTCAGTCGCAATCGCCGTGTAGGCATGGCCGATATGCGGCACGCCGTTCGGGTAGAAAATCGGGGTCGTGATATAAAACTTCTCGGACATGCCAGCGCGGGTCTCATGACTTCCAGTGAGCCAAATAGCGCATCGCCTGAGCGATTGCTACAGAAGTCCAGCGCGTGATTTGCCATGCAGGTCGGCGATAAGGCCGAACACGGTCTGCTTGCGGTCAAGATTGAATCCATGCGCCAGTGCAAGCATATCGCGCGTTTCTGAAAAATTGCGCGCCATGGCCTCCGAGCGCGCTGCAAGTCCAGCGACCGCATGGCGTTCCGCTGACTTAGCAATCCGTTGAAGCAAGTGATCGGTCAGAAGCTGATACTGTATCTCCGCTTCCCGGGCCGTCAGCACATCGCCCAGCTTTGCCGCCTTTTCGGCGTCAAACGCGCTTGCCGCAATCAGCGCATCCGCCGCCTCGGTCACTTCCAGTCCGCCAAACTGCCACAACAGCAGCGCCCGCCGGACACTTCCCTCCGCAAGCTCCGAGAATTTAGCCATTTCCCCGCTGGGAACCGGCGCGCCGACCGCATTTTCGATGGCACTTGCAAGAGCGCTTTCGTTAAGCGCCGAAAAAGCAATGTGCTGGCAGCGGGAGCGTATGGTCGGAAGCACCCTACCCGACGCATGTGCGATGAGAATGAACAGAGTGCGCGCCGGCGGTTCCTCCAGATTCTTCAAGAGCGCATTCGACGCATTTGCATTCATGTCATTGACGGGGTCAATGATGACGGTCCGGTAGCCCGCGCCGACATTTGTGCGCGACAGGAAATGTCCAACGCGCCGCACTTCATCGACAGTCAACATGGTCTTGAACTTCTCAGTCTTCGCATCAAACGGCCGCGTTAAATGCAGAACCTGATTATGCGTTCCCTGCGCCAATTGCCGAAAATCATTGCTGTTTTGGTCAAGGGTCGAGAAGTCCATGGGCGCTTCGCCTGGAACCGGATTGGCAATCAGATGCTGCGCAAGCTGAAATGCAAAGCTCGCCTTGCCGATACCAGCCGGGCCTTCAAGAAGCAGCGCGTGGTGCAGTCTTCCTGTCTGGTATGATTGAGCAACCAGCGCAACCTGCTTTTCATGGCCAAAAAGCGCGAGAGTCCCAACCGGCGCTTTGACGCCATGCAGAGTGTCGTGCTGTTCAGGAACATCATGCGCTTGCACGGCCAGCCCTTTCTGGAGAATTGCCGCTCTTTTGAACCAGATCCAGAACCGCGCTCATGATTTCGTTGGCGACGCTGTCAGCGTGCTGCGCGGCGTTGATGATTTTGCAGCGCTGCGGCTCACTTTTTGCGATTTCCAGAAATGCGGCGCGCCGTTGCCGGTGCAGCTCCAGGGTCTCCTTCTCATAGCGGTCGGCCGGCCCTTCGCGGCGCGCCGCCGCCCTGCGCAGCCCTTCTTTCGGATCAAGGTCAAGGATCAGGGTCAGGTCCGGAACCATGCCGTTGACCGTGACCGCCTCGAGGTTTTCCAGAAACCCGCCGGGCAGCGCCGTGTCCTCACCTTGATAGACCCGGCTTGAATCCATGAAACGGTCCGACAGCACAATGGTCCCCGCCGCCACTGCGGGCCGGATCACCTGCTCGACATGATCGCTCCGCGCCGCAGCGAAAAGCAGCGCCTCCATCCTGTGCCCCAGCGGCTCGGCCGCCCCCGACAGCAGCACATGCCGCACCGCCTCCGCACCGGGAGAGCCGCCGGGTTCGCGGGTGATCAGCGTCGCCAGCCCGCGCTGGCGCAGCGTTTCCGCGAGCCGCTTGATCTGGGTGGATTTTCCCGCTCCCTCGCCGCCCTCAAATGTGATGAACAAACCGCGCAAACCGGCTCCAATGCTTGGATACAGCGCGCAGCATAGGCATCTTGCGGCGGATTCTCAACGCGCTGGACGCCATGACTTGTGGAGGAATGTCTATAGCGTGCGGAACCAGCCGGTCATCAGCTCATACAGGGCGTCTTCAGCGCGGCGTCTCAGACCGCCGGTCCCGACAGTCTCTCCCGCGAAGACCGGCGTTTCCTGCATCAGCCGTTCGCCGATGAACACGCGCAGCTTGCCCACTTCAGCGCCTTTTTCGACCGGCGCGGCGAGCGGCCCCTGATAGACAATGCGCGCTTTCAGCTGATCGCGGTTGGCCACCGGCACGAAGATTGACATCACACCCTTCGCGACCAGCGGAACGTGGGATTTTGCGCCGCCAAACACCGCAGCTTCGCCCACCGGCTCGCCCTCTTTGAACAAATCCCGCTTTTCAAAGGCGCGCATGCCCCATTCCAGCATTTTGCGGCCTTCCTCGGAACGCTCGCGCTCGCTCGCCATGCCGCTGAGCGCCATGAACAGGCGGCGGCCGTTGCGCTGCGACGAGCCGACAATCGCATAACCCAATTCCTCGGTGAACCCGGTCTTCATCCCGTCCGCGCCGATATCCATGGCAAGCAGCGGGTTGCGGTTGCGCTGTTTGATCTTGTTCCATTCAAACTCGCGCTGGCCGTAAATGGGATAGAACTCCGGATATTCTTTCCAGATATGCCGCGCCAGCGCAGCAAGGTCGCGCATGGTCACACGCTGGCCGTCGGCGGGAAGGCCGGTCGCGTTTTTGAAGACGGATTTTGTGAGCCCAATCGCCTTGGCGCGCTCGGTCATCGCCTTGGCAAACATGTCCTCGCTTCCCGAATAGGCCTCGGCAATAGCAATGCAGGCGTCGTTTGCGGACTGGATGATGACGGCATGGATTAAATCGTCAAGGCTGATGTCTGAATCAAGCTTGGCGAACATTGTCGAGCCGCCTGAGGCGCTGCCTCCGGTTCTCCAGGCATTCTCGCTGATATGGATCATGTCGCTTAGGCTGTGCTCACCGGTGCGGATAGAGCGGAAGACCAGCTCCATCGTCATCAGTTTTGCAAGCGAGGCGGGCGGGATTGGCGCGTCGGCTGCTTTCTCGAACAGGATAGTGCCGGTGTCGGCATCCATCAGAAACGCCTGTTTCGCCTTGGTGGCGAACAGTTCCTGCGCAATCGAGGTGGAAAGGCTTGGCTGCGCGCATAAAAGCAGCAGCGCAAGTAGAAAACGCTTCATCTGTCCCGTCCCGTGCCGGCCCCTAAGGCGCAATTATAGGCACTGGTCCGCCAAGAGTTCAACACAAGTTCGGTAACAGGGTGAACGTGGGGAATCAGGCCGCGCGCCGCTGCGTTTTCCGCGCGCCTTTCCGGCTGGTAAGACTGTCGCGCCGTTACTGCCGCACAACAAAGGCGTCCCGCGCCCCGAGCTCCCAGCTTTGCTCCAGAAGCGCGTCAATGTCCGCGCCTGCTGGGGCAAAGAGCGAGAGTGAGACCCCTTGTCCGCTTTCTTCGCGGACAATCCGGCCCAGCGGCTGCGTCTGCGTGACGATCCGCGCTGCATCGGCTCTGGAAAAAGTGCCAAGCAGGATGTATTCTTCCTCGGAAACAGCCGATGTCCCGCTCTTCCAAGATGTGTCGATCTGCGTTTCAGTCAGTCCAAGCGCTGTGAACGGCGAGGAACCTTCGTACGCGGAGGCGGCGCGGGCATCGGCATAAGCGGAAACCAGCGCTTCGCTCACCGGCTTGTCTGGGACGATTGGCCCGACTGCTGGCATTTCAACGGTCTCCATAAGTGCAAAGGGATCTTGCGTTGCAGCCGCAGCGGCAACCGGTGTCTCGCCTTCGAGCAGCGGCTGCGTGTTAACGCCCGGCAGTTCAGGCGTCGGCCCCGCCATCGCCACCATCACATTTGGCTGCATTGCGTCTTCCGGTGCCGCACCGCCGCCGCCTTTTTGGAACGAAGCGATCAGATACTGATCGTCATTGCCATGCACCGGCGCGCGGCCGACATATTGCACGCGCACCTGCGCCGTCCCCGAGCCGGTATAATCCAGCATTTCGGCGGCACGCTTCGACATGTCGATCAGGCGGTTGTGTGCATAAGGCCCGCGGTCATTGACGCGAACAATCAATGTGTTGCCATTGGCAAGGTTGGTGACGCGCGCATAGCTTGGCAGCGGCATGGTCGGATGCGCCGCCGAAAGCTGGTTCATGTCGTAAATTTCGCCATTGGCAGTCTTGCGCCCATGAAACGCCGCGCCATACCAAGAGGCAGTGCCGCTCTTGTCGTAGGCCATCTCCTCGCGCGGATAATACCATTTGCCGCGAATCTTGTACGGTTTGCCGACCTGCTCGCGTCCGCCGCCGCGCGGCAGCCTTTTGGCCTTCACGCCCGGAAGATGCAGCGCCGCCGCAATGACACGCGGGCTGGCTTTGACGCCATATTCCTTCTCGGCAAAATATTCCGTGCTCTTGGCCTTAGGCTTGTAGCTGACCTTGACCGGCTCGCTGGTGGTGCAGGCCGACAGAAAAGCTGAAGCGCAAAGCCCAGCTAGAACCTGAGCCAGCAGGCGTTTGCGCACTGGCGCGGCATGATGCAATTCTTGTGGCAACCGATCCCCCGGACTCTGCTTCTGAGCGCCCCCGCGCCAAGCCTGACATTTGACAGGCAATGCTTGAGGTTGAATTAAAACAATGTGGCGGTTCAAAGACGAAATTCGGGCAAGCCGCGCTCAAGACGGGCGATCATTGCTTTCCGCTTGCATTTGCACCCGATTTTGCGCAAGACGCCATGCATTCAGGAGGGGTGGCCGAGTGGTTTAAGGCAACGGTCTTGAAAACCGTCGTGCGGGAAACCGCACCGTGGGTTCGAATCCCACCCCCTCCGCCAACGGCCCATCGCACAGTACCGGCCCTCAGGCGGCGGCCCATGCCAGTCCCATTCAAATTGTGATATCTTCGCAATGACACCGCATGGAGTGCGATTTCATGACATCTGACAGCGGACAGCGGACAATTGAACCAGACGGAGTCAAGGGCGGCGTATTTTGTCGATCACGGGAACCGCTGGTGACTCGGGAAATTTTGGAATCTGTCATCAAGAAGAGAGCTGTGGGTGACGATAGTTTCAGTTCAGCGCAACAAGATTATCTTCGAACCCGTTGGGTTTCCATGGTCATGTGGTGGCATGACAGGTCCACAGATGCGAAGCGTAGATACCACTCGTTCCGCTTGATTATCATCATCGGCGGCGTGGCTATACCCGTTCTTGCGGCCGCAGGGATGACACCTGGCTGGGGGCGGTGCGCAGCGATTGCCACTGCCATCGTCGGTGCCATCGTTGCGGCGGCTGCGGCGTGGGAAGGCGTGGCCAACTATGGCGAGACATGGCGGGAAAAGCGCCGCGCCGCTGAATTGCTGAAGGTGGAAGGGTGGCTTTTTTTGACCAAATGCGGAAAGTACGGAGCTCAGACTTCAACAGACTTGGCCTTCGCAGTCTTTGTCGGAGAAGTCGAGAAAATGATCGCCGCAGAAATTGGTGAGTATCTCTCACTCTTCGACGCCTCTCTGGAACAGACCAAGAGAGAGACTGACGAAATTGCCACTGCAATAGTGACGAAAGTCAAGAAACGTCTGGACACGGGCAGCAAGTGAGCGGTCTGGTCAGCCGCCTATGATCACGTTCCGCAAAAAGTCCGCCTCACCACCTCCCCCTCCTCCGGCGCCAGCTCGAACTTCGCAAACTCCGCCCTGTCCTCATAAGGCTCAGCAACCGCCCCCAGCATCTCATGAAATGGCGCAAAGTCGCCCATGTCCTCAGCCGCGCGTATCACGCCCTCAATCCGGTGATTGCGCGGGATGCGGGCGGGGTTTGACTGGCGCATCAGCTCTGCCCGCTCCTCAGCGGATTGCGGCTCGCGGGCACAGGCGCGACTGCCAGTCTTGACGCCAAGCGTCGAAGGCGGCGATGTCAGTGAACTCGTCGCGCAGCGCAGGCGTCGGCGCGCCAAGCCGGCGGAAGGCGATGGTGAAGTCCATATTGTTGTCGAGCAGCAGCGCCAGCCAGCTCTTGATGAGCGCCTCGTCGCCCTCCTCCGCTCCAAATAGACCGAGCTTGCGGCGCATGACATCGAGCCAATGCCGCTCAAACCGGTCCGGAAACGAGCCGATCACCTCATTGGCGATATCCAGCGCCTTGACCTCATCCGCATCCAAGAGCGACAGCAGCGTTTCGGCGAGGCGCGCCAGATTCCACTGCGCGATGACGCTTTGGTTCGAAAAGGCGTAGCGGCCATACTCATCGATGGAGGAGAAGACCTTGTTCGGATGATAGGCATCCAAAAAGGCGCAGGGACCGAAATCGATGGTCTCGCCGGAAATGGCCATATTGTCGGTGTTCATCACGCCGTGAATGAAGCCGACACACATCCATGACGCGATCAGCTTCGCCTGCCGCTCCATGACGCGTCAAGGAAAGCGGCGTAGGGCCGTTCAACGCCTGCTTGACTTCCGGATAATGCCGGGCAATCGCATAATCCGCCAGCCGCTTGACCTGACGCCGTGTCGCCCCTCGCGGCGAAAAACTGGAATGTGCCGATGCGGACATGGCTCGCCGCGACGCGGGTGAACACCGCGCCGGGCTTGCCCGTCTCGCGCTGCACCCGCTCGCCCGTAAGCACCGCCGCCAGCGCCCGCGTCGCCGGAATGCCGAGCGCATGCATGGCCTCCGAGACGATATACTCGCGCAGCACCGGACCCAAAGCCGCCCGCCCGTCGCCGCGCCGCGAAAACGGCGTCGGCCCCGCGCCTTTCAGCTGAATGTCGCGGCGGTTGCCATGAATATCAATGACTTCGCCCAGCAAGATCGCCCGCCCGTCGCCGAGCTGCGGGACGAAATGGCCGAACTGATGCCCGGCATAGGCCATGGCGAGCGGCTCAGCCCCCTGCG
>CAWDIY010000022.1:0-90184 GCA_963802455.1 uncultured Alphaproteobacteria bacterium
GATCGCCGCTTTCACGCCTGCGCAGGCGGCGGCGTATGAATTGTCGCATGCGCTGCGCAACTCCTACGCTCGGACTTTCGAGGCGCTGCGCGGCCTCGATAAATGCGCAGAAGAAAGCGAGTGACCTGACATGGACATTTTCGGGCATATGCCGGACGGCGAGCCGGTGGGGGCCGTGGAGATTTCGGGCGGTGGGCTGAAGGCGACCATATTCTCCTACGGCTCGCTGCTGCATGATCTTCGGCTCAAGGGCCATGACGCGCCTCTGGTGCTTGGCTATGGCGACCTCAAGGAGCATTTCCCGCCATCGCCTTATCTGGGCGCTAACTGCGGCCGCTCGATCAACCGTATGCGCGGTGGAAAGCTGGCGATTGACGGCAAGAATTATCAGCTCGAGCGCAATTATCTGGGCAAACACAATCTGCATGGCGGCGCACAGGGCATCAGCGCCCGTAACTGGAAATTTGTCGCTGTATCGAAAGACGAAGCCGTGCTGGAAGTGCGCTGCCCGGACGGCAATATGGGTTTCCCCGGCAATCTCGATGTGCGCGCCACCTATCGGCTCTCTGGCAAAGGCGTGTTGTCCGTGACGCTTGAGGCTGTGACCGACGCGCCGACCGTGTGCAATCTCTCGCACCATTCCTATTTCAATCTCAGTGACGGCGGGCGCACCTCCATTCTGGACCATGCGCTGCAAATCAACGCCGGCGCTTATCTGCCGGTGGACGGCGAGCTGATCCCGGATGGAAGTGTGCTGCCGGTCAATGGCACGGAATTCGATTTCCGGAAGATGCGGCCGATCCGGCGCGAACAAGCCGGGAAGCAGATCGGCTATGATCTGAACTATTGTGTCAGCGCCGCGCGCGGGCCGCTGCGGCACGTGGCCAGCGCGCGCTCCGCGGTATCCGGCGTTTCAATGGAATGCTGGAGCGGCGAGCCGGGCGTGCAGCTCTATGCCGGTGCCGGCATGGCGCGGTCGGCCTTGTCCCCCGGAGGTTTTGCCTATGACGCCTATGCGGGCTTCTGCCTTGAGGCGCAGGTCTGGCCGGGGTTTGCCGAATATGCCCATTTTCCGCAGGCGTTCCTGCGCCCGGGCGAGACATCGGTTCAGGTTACCGAATATCGGTTTTCGCGATGACTTCGCGCGAAAATATACTGAAAGTTGTTGAAATGACTGACTTTATCTTTGAGAATGTCGCTTTTGTGTTTGCATTAGGTAAAATTTTACCTAGTGTTCGCTCAAGGTGCGGCGTATGCTTTGAGCGCCTTATCGATTTGCAGCCTGTTGTCGGGAGCCTGCTGTGAATTTTGGCCACTGAGGGGAGCGGTTCACTTGGACGAAAGAACAATGCGGCGCGCTGCGGCGGCCAAAGCGCCGGCGGCTGAATCTGGCGAGGACATCCGCAAGGAGCTGGAGGAGCTGACCGAGCTCTACCGCTTCCGCTATTTCGCGCTGGCGACGGTGCCGAGCGATGGCGGGCGGCTGTTCACCGACGATGTTCTGTTCTCCTCCTGGCCGGCCGAACTGATCCAGCAGTTTGACGAACTCAATCTTGCGGGCGGCATCATCGATTATGTGATGCATTCGACCATGCCGCTGCAGCTCGACCTTGACGAATTCGGCAAAGTCGTGCCGCCGGAAATCGCCGAACAGACCCAGCGCCTGCTCGGCAGCTACGGCATCTCGCGCTCGGTGATTTTTCCGGTGCACAACAAGGACGGCTCAAAGGCCAAGGTGACGTTCGAAGGCAACCGCGATTTTGTCGACGAGCACGACGTGGCGACGCTGCATCTGCGCTCGATCAGCCTGTTTTCCCGCTATGTCGACATGGTCAACCGCAAGCCGGAGGAAAAGCACATACGCTTTCTGACAATCCGCGAGCGCGAATGCCTGAAATGGATCGCCGGCGGCAGGACCAGCGTCGAGGTCGCCGAAATGATGGACCTGTCCGAGCACACCGTCACCCACTACCTCACCAACGCCGCCAACAAGCTCAACGCGGCCAACCGGGTGCACGCGGTGGCGATCGCGATGCGGCTGAAGCTGCTGGATTAAATCCAGCCTATCAGACTATGTGCCAACTACATCCAGGCCTGCTTTGAGGCTAGAACCCCCCGTCTTTGAACTTCACAGTCAATTGCGCTAGCGTCCCCAACAAATCAGGGAGCGCCGGGGGGAAGGGTGTCGAAAATTTTAGCTGAACTAGAAGAGCGCCGCGCCCAGGCCCGCCTCGGCGGTGGCCAGGCGCGCATTGACGCGCAGCACGCGCGGGGCAAGCTCACGGCCCGCGAGCGGGTGGAGCTTCTCCTCGATGAGGGCAGTTTCGAGGAATATGACATGTTCGTCACCCACCGCGCCGTCGAGTTCGGCATGGCGGAGACGAAAATTCCCGGGGACGGCGTTGTCATTGGCTGGGGCACGGTGAACGGGCGGATGATCTATGTGTTCAGCCAGGATTTCACCGTGTTTGGCGGCTCGCTGTCGGAGACGCATGCGGGAAAAATCTGCAAGATCATGGACATGGCGATGAAGGCCGGGGCGCCGGTCATTGGCATTAATGATTCCGGCGGGGCGCGGATTCAGGAGGGGGTGGCTTCGCTCGGCGGCTATGCGGATGTGTTCCAGAAAAATGTGCTGGCCTCGGGCGTCGTGCCGCAGATTTCGATGATTATGGGGCCGTGCGCGGGCGGGGCGGTCTATTCGCCGGCCATGACCGATTTCATCTTTATGGTGCGGGACACGAGCTATATGTTCGTCACCGGGCCGGACGTGGTGAAGACCGTCACCAACGAAATCGTCACCGCCGAGGAGCTGGGCGGGGCGAAGACGCACACCGCGAAAAGCTCCGTCGCGGACGGGGCGTTTGACAATGATGTCGAGGCGCTCGCCGCGCTGCGCCGCTTCATCGACTTTCTGCCCTTGAATAACCGCGAAAAGCCGCCGGTGCGGCCGTTTTTCGATGATCCGGCCCGGCTTGACGCCTCGCTCGACACGCTGATCCCGGACAATCCGAACAAGCCCTATGACATGCATGAGCTGATCGGCAAGATCGCCGACGAGGGCGACTTTTTCGAGATCCAGCGCGATTTCGCCAGGAACATCATCACCTGTTTCATCCGCATTGAAGGCTCAACGGTGGGCGTCGTCGCCAATCAGCCGATGGTTCTGGCCGGCTGTCTCGACATCAACGCCTCGCGCAAGGCGGCACGCTTCGTGCGCTTCTGCGACGCGTTCAACATCCCGATCCTAACGCTGGTCGATGTGCCGGGCTTCCTGCCGGGCACGTCACAAGAGTTTGGCGGCATCATCAAACATGGCGCAAAGCTTCTGTTCGCCTATGGCGAGGCGACCGTGCCGAAGGTGACGCTGATCGCCCGCAAGGCCTATGGCGGCGCCTATGACGTGATGGCCTCCAAACACCTGCGCGGCGACATCAACTATGCCTGGCCGAGCGCCGAAATCGCCGTGATGGGCGCCAAAGGCGCGGCGGAGATCATCTACCGGTCAGAACTCGCCGACAAAGCCAAAATCGCCGCCCGCACAGCCGACTACGAGAAACGCTTCGCCAACCCGTTCGTGGCCGCCGAGCGGGGTTTCATCGACGATGTCATCATGCCGCATTCGACAAGGAAACGTGTGGCGCGGGCGTTTGCGAGTTTACGGAACAAGGTGTTGGAGAATCCGTGGAAGAAGCATGATAATATTCCGCTGTGAGGGCTGTAGGCGTCAAATTGAACTATGATTGCCGCTTGCAGAGATGGAACCACTAGGGCATCATTTACAGGCGAGCTATTCCCGATTTGAAAGTGGAGCCTGATAGATGCGCGCCGTTTTTTTTCATGTTTCATTGCAGTGCTTTCCCCGACAATTGGTTGTGGCGAGGAAAACAGCGTTCCAGAAGACGTTAGGGCGCTTGCCGTACTGTGTTCTTCGGGATCAAGCGTTCAATTCAGGGGCCAGATTGAAGGTGGGCTAAATAATCTTTTTGGAAAGATTATTTCCGGTGATGGGGAGCTTGCTATCTCAGAAAACGAGACCGATTTTCTGAATTCGTTTGAAGATGAAAATCTCAAAGTGGAGGCTCGCAGAGTATATAACGACTGCGCGATTCGCGCTTTGGAAATTATCTATAATCAAAGAAAGCAACCAAGTTATGATCCTTCGAAAATAGCATTGCTAACTCCTAATACTATATCGACTATATCAAGCGGTACTCAATTTGCATTAATGCTTGGTGAAGTTGTTAAATTAAAGGAGGGAGGAATGTTTACTGTTGAAAATGTAGATTCTGAAAATCCGTCAAGTCCCGAAGTGTTGTTTACAAAAAATGGTACAAAAAATTCCAACAAACTAAGTATAGGAAATTTTATACAAGCGCCTTATGAGGCAGGTTGCATTGTTAACTACTATGCCAGTCGCTCCTCGAAGAATCCGGGCGCATTCGTTTATTCATTTTTGTACGAATGCAGTTGATAGTTGCGCATATGCGAGACTCGAATTCGTCCGTCGATATCTAATCTGAGGCACAATTTAAGTCTCATTTGGCAGGTACGTCAGCCTTGACGCAAGAATTCAACATAAATTCCTCGGCTGATAACAAGAATTCAACATAAATTCCTCGGCTGATAAATGGCTAGAAATCCATCCAAGGAGGCATCACATGCCGATTGTGCAGCGAAAAATGGGCAGGAAAACGGTTCTCGAATTTGATTTGGACCGGATGGAGCCAGTCAAGGCCGTTTGCGGTTCGCACGATCTCACTGTGACTCTTTCAACCGGCGTAAAGATAACAACGCCCCTCTGGTGGTTTCCTAGGCTGCTCAACGCGACGCCAAAGCAAAGAGCTGATTGCCGTTTTTCGCCACTTGGCATTCATTGGGAGGAGATTGATGAGGATTTGAGCGTTGAGGGGCTGATCAGGGGTGCAAAAGCTCCGGGTGTCAAGGAGTTCAAGTCGTGATTGGGACAGTAGATGACATCGTTCGGATGGCAATCGAAGACGTGTTCCCGGAGCAAACAATTCCGGATCAAAACAATTTCTTGCTCGATGGCACTCAACACAGGGCTCCTGATCACTCCATTTTGGGCGGCAAGGTTTTGTTGGAGAGAAAGTCTCGCAACGCCGTAGATGACTCTCAGTTCTATTATAAGTTGCAGGAGATTGCTAAATCTCAAGGCGCTCCTTTTTTTGGAGTAGGGCAAATGAATTTGGCGAACATCATAAAGACTCTGCCGAATCCAGTGGAGGCGAACCGCAAGATGGTCGACTTCATGCTCAACCAAATGATGAAGACCATGAGAGATGCGGCGCGTCAGTTTGAGGAGCATTCAAAGCATATCGAGAATGCGGGACAATTGAGGATTTTGGCAATCTCGGACAACTCTGAGATACGATCGTCGAATGCCACTGACGAATATTTTGTTGGCCGCAAAATGGGCGGAGTTGACGGAGCAAAAGACGAAACTGGCTTAATCGACGCGATTATCCTCATCAAGCATCCAACCCATGTCATTGATGAGACAAACAGCTACTGGTTCAAGTGTCTGATCAAGAAACGATTGGGTCCCGAAGACAATGAAACAGTCACTCGCGTGTCATCGTCCTTGCATCACCGCATAGCTCACCACGCTTCGTTTTTTCCCGAGGTGAAGAAGGTGAGGACCGGCTACTTTCGGCCATTGGTGGTATGACGAATTCGCTCAAGACTTCAACTCAGGGCATGGTTCGACGTATTTTCACCATCCGCCATCTCACTCCAGCCGACGCCGCCGACTTCCGCGCCATCCGCCTTGCCGCCCTCCAGACCGCACCCGATTGCTTCGGCTCCACCTACGAATCCGAAGCCGCGCGTCCCTTGTCCGGCTGGGAAGAGCGGCTTCAGACGCCAGGCGTTTTCGGCGCATATCCGGACGGGAAAATCGCGGGCATGGCTGGGTATTGGCAGGAGGAAGGCGCCAAGAGCCGGCACAAAGCTGTCATTTGGGGCATGTATGTCGCGCCGGAGGCGCGCGGGCAGGGGATTGGCTCGGCCTTGCTGGACACGCTCACCCAATATGCGTTTGCCATCGTCGAGCAGCTGCGGCTCAGCGTGGTCGACACAAATGAAGCGGCGATCCGGCTTTATCAGAAGCACGGGTTTGATATTTACGGCACGGAGAAACGGGCGCTGAAGACGGAGGCTGGGTATTCGGATGAGTTGCTCATGGTCAGGTTCCTGCAAGGGAGCGCGCCGTCCTAATTCGGAGCCGAAACTTCTCCGCAGCGCCCGCTTGTGCTAAAGTAAAGCTGTTCCCCTCGGACAGCCGACATGCCCAACCTTCCGCCTCCCGGCACGCGCATCCGCAACGGTTTCAACGGCGAAACCTTCATCTTCACCCATCTGGTCGAACGCGCCGATGAGGTTCAATTCGATGTGTTCCTTGAGCGCGGCGGGATGCTGACAGGCACGGGGCGGCAGCATTTTCATCCCGGCGCTGAGGAAGAGTTCATCGTCCAAACCGGCGCGCTGAAGCTGATGGTCGATGGGAAGTGGCGGATGCTCGGACCGGGCGAGCGCTTCACCGTGCCGCGCGCAACGCCGCATCTGTTTCGCAACGGCCATGACGGGCAAACGCTGTTCACCACCAAGTTCCGCCCCGCGCAGGATTTCCTGCGCTTCTTTCTCAACATGTCGATGAACACGGCCAATCACCCGCAATGGTATGACGGGAAGGGCGAACCGCCGCTGGTCCTGCAAGCCATAGCGCTGCACGCGTTTCATGGCCATGGCTACGGGGCGGGCATTCCGGTCTGGTTTCAGAAGCTGCTGTTTGCGGTTCTGTCGCCGGTTGCCCGGCTGATGGGCTACAGCCTCGCCATGCCGCCGCGCCAGCGCCGCCGGCCTAGAAGCTGAGCGAGCCAAAGCCGATTGCTGCGTATCGGGCGCCGGCGAGGAACAGCACCCATGCGGCGAACATGGCGATGAAGACCGAGTAATGAACAAGGCCCGCGGCGATCCACCGTTCTCTGGCATCAAATGCTTGTTCACCTTTGCCGAAATAGAGCTGGCTCAGATAGCCGAGAACCAGCGCCACAGGGGCCAGCGCCGCGCCAATAGCGAACAATTGCAAGGCAAAGATCAAAGGCTCGGAGCGCTGCTTGAGGTTGCCAATGAAGGTGATGACCGAAATGGTCGCCGCGCCGTTCAGAAAAAAGATCATCTTGATCGCCTCGGTGGCGAGCTTGATGCCCTCCGCCAGATGGAATTTCGCCTGTTCTTTCATGCCGGACGCCTTTGCCAGGAACGGGACTTTCAGTGAAGCCTCATCATACGTTCAAAACCTGGCATCGGCTAGCAGATACCGGAGCGCCAATGCTGAAGGTGACTGGCGCGGCACGGCGAATTTGAGCATAAGAATACAAACAGTTTCCATCCGCAAAGTCAGCATATGCAAAAACACCGAGGCCTTCCCGAATTCATGTACGGCACCAATATCCGCATCGCCATCCGCCGCGATGCGAAGGACGTGACGCCGCTGCGGCGTCGGGAGCGGGACTGGAAACGGCCGCCGGAGCAGACACAAGCCGATGAGTTCACCATCGGCTCGCTGTACAAGCTCTTCAAGGACCAACCGTTTGTGCGCGGCAATATAGATGCTGGGCGGATCAACTGGCTGCTCGGGCGCGAGATTGTCGCGGCGGACGACAACTTTAGTCCAATCGACTATGATGCGCTGTTGAGGCTAGACCTGCCGCTGGCGCGGAAGAATTTTCCGGGCGCTTTTTCATAGGGCTTTCATGCTGAAGAAAATCCTCATCGCCAACCGCGGCGAAATCGCCTGCCGGGTCATCAAGACCGCGAGGAAAATGGGGATTGCGACCGTTGCCGTCTATTCCGACGCCGACCGCAGCGCGCTGCATGTGAAAATGGCGGACGAGGCGGTGCATATCGGCCCGCCGCCCGCCGCGCAGTCCTATATTGTCATCGACAGGATCATGGATGCGGTGCGCCAGACCGGGGCGGACGCCGTGCATCCGGGCTATGGATTCTTGTCCGAGCGGGCGGAGTTCGCCAAGGCTTTGGAAAAGGAAGGCGTCGCTTTCATCGGCCCGCCCGCCTCGGCCATCGAGGCGATGGGCGACAAGATTTCGTCGAAGAAGCTGGCGGCGGCGGCGGGGGTGTCCACCGTTCCCGGCTTCATGGGCATTATCGGTGATGCGGACGAGGCGGTGAGGATCGCCGCCGAGATCGGCTATCCGGTGATGATCAAGGCCTCTGCCGGCGGCGGCGGCAAGGGGATGCGCATCTCGTTCAACGAGGGCGAGACGCGGGAAGGATTTCAGTCGTCGAAGAATGAGGCTGCGGCCTCGTTTGGCGACGATAGAATTTTCATCGAGAAATTCGTCACCCAGCCGCGACACATCGAAATTCAGGTGCTCGGCGACACGCATGGCAACTGCCTTTACCTCCATGAGCGCGAATGTTCGATCCAGCGGCGGAACCAGAAGGTGATCGAGGAAGCGCCGTCGCCGTTTCTCGATGCCGCGACGCGCAAGGCGATGGGCGAACAGGCCGTGGCGCTGGCGAAGGCGGTGAATTACTGCTCGGCGGGGACGGTCGAGTTCATCGTCGATGCCAACCGCAATTTCTACTTCCTCGAAATGAACACCCGCCTGCAGGTCGAGCATCCGGTCACCGAACTCATCACCGGGATCGACATTGTCGAACAGATGATCCGCGTCGCTTCGGGCGAAAAGCTCGCTTTTTCCCAAGCCGATGTGAAGCTCAACGGTTGGGCTATGGAAAGCCGCCTCTACGCGGAGGACCCCTACCGCGGCTTCCTCCCGTCAATTGGCCGCCTCACCAAATACCGCCCGCCCGAAGAGGGCAAAACCGCCAGCGGCGCCGTGATCCGCAACGACACGGGCGTCGTCGAAGGCGGCGAGATTTCGGTGTTCTATGACCCGATGATCGCCAAGCTCTGCACGCACGCCGCCGGCCGGGCGGGGGCCATCGCCGCCATGGAGGACGCGCTCGACCGGTTTGAGCTGGAGGGCATCGGCCACAATTTGCCCTTCCTCTCCGCCGTCATGGCGCATGAAAAATTCCGCTCCGGAAACATCACCACGGCGTTCATCGCCGAGGAGTTTCCCGACGGATTTTCCGGCGTCACGCTCCCCGACGCGACGCTCGAAAACCTCGCCGCCATCGCCGCCGCCTGCAACATGGAAATCCAGACCCGCGCCACGCAGATTTCCGGCACGATGGAAAACCACCGGCGGGTGATCGGACATGACTGGGTGATCGTGCTGAACGGGCGCGACTTTCCGCTGTCGCTGCAGGGCAGGGACGGAAGCTATGCCGTGGTCATGCATGACCGGATCAAACAGGTTGATCTCAACGGCTGGAGGCCCGGAAGGACGCTGATCGAGGCCTTGATCGACAACGCGCCGATGGCTGTGAAGAGCGAGCGCCTGATGCCGGGACTTCGTTACCGCTACCGGGGCGCGAATGTGAAGGTGCAGTGCCGCTCGCCGCGCATGGCGGAGCTGGCGAAATTCATGCTGCCGAAGAAGAAGGCGGACACGTCGAAGACATTGCGCTGCCCGATGCCGGGGCTGATCACCTCCATCGTGGTGAGCGTCGGCGACGAGGTGCAGCAGGGGCAGACGCTGGCCACCGTGGAAGCGATGAAGATGGAGAATGTCCTGAAGGCGGAGCGCAAGTCCGTGGTGAAGGCGGTGCTTGTCACAGCGGGGGATTCATTGGCGGTGGATGATGTGATTTTGGAGTTTGTGTGATGGGGACGGCTGCGGCAACACTTCCCCCCTCCGCCGCGCAAGAGCGCGGCTCCTCCCCCACAAGGGGGGAGGTTGGGCGCGGAGAATCTCCCCCCTTGTGGGGGAGACGGCAGCGAAGCTGCCAGAGGGGGGAAGTCTGCCGATGGGTGTGCTTCTCATGACCAAACTCACCGACTGGCATCTCCTCGCCGCCCGCGAGCTCGGCGCACCCCCCGCGCCCCGCCCCACGCCCGAGGGCATCCCCATAAAACCCCTCTACACCGCCGCCGACACCGCCAACCTCGACACATCCTCGCTCCCCGGCCTCGCCCCCTTCACGCGCGGCCCGCGCGCCACCATGTATGCCGGGCGGCCATGGACCATCCGCCAATATGCCGGCTTCTCCACGGCTGAGGAGTCCAACGCCTTCTACCGCAATGGCCTCGCCGCCGGGCAGCAGGGCGTGTCGGTCGCCTTTGATCTCGCGACCCACCGGGGCTATGACAGCGACCATCCGCGCGTCGCGGCGGATGTCGGCAAGGCGGGGGTCGCCATCGATTCTGTCGAAGACATGAAGATTCTTTTCGACGGCATTCCGCTCGACAAAGTCTCGGTGTCGATGACGATGAACGGCGCGGTCATTCCGGTGCTGGCCTCGTTCATCGTGGCAGGCGAGGAGCAGGGCGTGCCGCGCGCGGCGCTGTCGGGCACGATCCAGAACGACGTGCTCAAAGAATTCATGGTGCGCAACACCTACATTTACCCGCCCGAACCCTCGATGCGCATCGTCGCCGATATTATCAATTACACGGCGCGGGAAATGCCGAAATTCAACTCGATCTCCATCTCCGGCTATCACATGCAGGAGGCTGGGGCGACGCTCGTGCAGGAGCTGGCCTTCACGCTGGCCGACGGGCGCGAATATGTGCGGGCGGCCATTGCGCGCGGGCTGGATGTGGACGCGTTCGCCGGGCGGCTGTCCTTCTTCTTCGCCATCGGCATGAACTTTTTCATGGAGGCCGCCAAGCTCCGCGCCGCGCGGCTCCTCTGGTCGCGGATCATGGAGGAGTTTGCGCCGAAGAAAGAGTCTTCAAAAATGCTGCGCACGCATTGCCAGACGTCCGGCGTCAGCCTTCAGGAGCAGGACCCCTATAACAACATTGTCCGCACCGCGTTCGAGGCCATGTCCGCCGCGCTGGGCGGCACGCAGTCGCTGCACACCAATTCCTTCGACGAAGCCATCGCCCTTCCCACCGAATTCTCCGCCCGCATCGCCCGCAACACGCAGCTGATATTGCAGCACGAGACCGGCATCACCGACGTGGTGGACCCATTGGCCGGGTCCTTTTATGTCGAGCGCCTGACGCAGGATCTGGCCGACAAGGCCTGGGCGCTGATCGAAGAGATGGAGGCGCTGGGCGGCATGACCAAGGCCGTCGCCTCCGGCCTGCCCAAGCGGCTGATCGAAGAAGCCGCGACGCGGCGTCAGGCCATGGTGGACCGGGGCGAGACGGTGATTGTCGGGGTGAATAAATACCGCTTGGAAAACGAGGCGCATCTGGAGACGCGCGAAGTTGACAACGCCGCTGTCCGCGCCGGTCAGATCAAGCGCCTCGAACAAGTCAAGCGCAACCGCGACACCTCAGCCGTCCGCGCCGCGCTCGCCGCTCTGGAAAGTGCAGCCCGGACAGGCGAGGGCAGCCTCCTCGGCCTCGCAGTAGATGCCGCCCGCGCCCGCGCCACTGTCGGCGAAATCTCGGACGCCCTGCGTGCTGTTTTCGGCGATCACATCGCCACGCCGAAAGTCGTCAAAGACATCTACGCCAAAGCCTATTCCGGCGACCCCGAATACGACCTGCTCACCGCCCGCCTCGCCGATTTCATCCAGCGGACGGGATCAGCCCCGCGCCTGATGGTCGCCAAGCTCGGCCAGGACGGGCATGACCGGGGCGCGAAAGTCATCAGTTCCGCGTTTGGCGATATCGGCTTTGAAGTCATCGCTGGTTCCCTGTTCCAGACGCCGGAAGAGGCGGCGGAAGAGGCCATCACCCGCCAAGTCCACGTCATCGGCGTCTCGTCCCTGGCCGCCGGCCACAAGACCTTGCTGCCGCAACTTATTGAAACATTACGCAATAAAGGCGCGGGCGACATCATTGTCGTCTGCGGCGGGGTCATTCCCCGGCAGGATTACCAATTCCTGTTCGATGCGGGCGTGGCGGCGGTGTTCGGGCCGGGAACGAATGTGCTGGCGGCGGCGCGGGAGGTGATGGATTTGGTGGAGGGGCGGGGGCGGAATTGAGGAATGTAATCAGTAGAAGTCGTCAACATCTGTAACTGGGAACGAGATGTCTTCAATACCTAGAAATTTTCTGTGTTCAGGTGTGACGCGACGAATAGCTCCCAGTCCAAATATTCTTGCGTAGACATCTCGAAGAATCTCAATGGTCACCAACTTTAGCTCGGCTTCAAACGTCGGATAGTTCGACACATCTGAATAGGACGAAAGATAGGAACCAATCGATTTCTTGAGGCCTGATGCGAAATCGGCAAAGTTCGATTTGCCGCTCAACGTTTTCTCCGAACCAAATTCGTCCTTAATTTTGTCTTTGATTTTCTGAGTTTTTTTCTTGGAAACCCTTTGAACATAACGCCCATATTGGTTGGCCCAAGCGATCTCTCTGCCCAAAAATTCGAATGGCTCAAGCCGCCCCGCTATTCTGGTTTTACTGTTTTCAGCAAGACTTGGAATGCTGTGTCCCAGAGAGAGGAGTTCGCGCTCAATGAATTGGGCGGCTTCCATTATCTCATTTTTGCTGCTCGCAAAGGCGACAATGTCGTCCGCATAGCGCACCATGCTGATTCCTGCTTTTTCTACAGCCCGGTCGAATCCGCTAAGGGCAACATTTGCGAAAACTGGCGAAAGAGGCATACCTTGTCGGACGCCAATTCCCCGCGTGATGCCGAGTGAGTGAAGTTTTTCGGGTGGGCAGTTTGCAGTGGGCTTGACCTCGGTTTGGATAGCCTTTTCAAGTATGGGCAATATCGAATGGTGCTTCAGTTCTTTTCTCAACAGCTCGCAAAGTTGAAGTCGGTCGATTTTGTCGAAAAATTTTTCGATGTCGGTTTCGAATACAAAATCGTGTTCAGCTCGAAGATCGAGAGTACGATTGATTGCTTTTTGAAGGCCAAGGTCAGGCAAAAATCCAAAGGAACTCGAGTTGTAGATCGGCAGCAATTTTCGTGAACCGAGATATGCGGCGACGCAACGCTGTACCAATCTGTCTCCAACAGTGGGTACGCAGATTAGCCGTTCCTTGTTCGAATTCGCTTTTGGAATTGCACAGGGACGGAGAGTCGAAAAGCCAAAGCTACCGTCAGCGACACTCCTTGCGAGTCTATCGAGATTAGCGTCAAGGTTGGCGGCAAAAGAACGAGCTGTAACTTCGTCGGTTCCCGCCGCACCAGCTTTGGCAGACTTGTCCTTGGAATAGTTCCACGCAGCTCTTAGGGCTGCCTTGGAAAGTATGCGTGTTGGACGCGGCACTTGTTCCTTGGGCATAGGGGCACAAATCCAGAAAACCTACGCCAAACCGGGACGGGTAAGACAGAGCACCATAAAGACGCCTGCCTCATCTTCGACCGAATCCCATTGCTTGCATGCAGGCAAATCGACCGGCCTAGGACCTTTAACCGTAGTGAAGGTGGCTTCACCGTTAAGCGAAATCCCGAGCTTCACAACAGCACCTTCTATGTTGGACGCGGTGGCAAAAAGCGCAACCAGAACAAACCATGAACAAAAGGCTATGGACGCTCGCCGCAACCGCTTCCACCATCCCTTCACCTCAAAAATGCTACCAGTCCGTTGTGCAATTTTAATATCTGCGGACATGGACACCTCCTTTGATCGGTTTTCAAGACAGAGCACCATAAAGACGCCTGCCTCATCTTCGACCGAATCCCATTGCTTGCATGCAGGCAAATCGACCGGCCTAGGACCTTTAACCGTAGTGAAGGTGGCTTCACCGTTAAGCGAATACCAATGTGCGCTATATTGGGGCTGAGTTGTCTAGTTGCAAGGGCAGCAAGTATAAATTTGTGGTATTCCACAGGCCCGCTTGGTGGCGTGCTGAACTTTCATCCAGCAGACGCCAACTTGACCGTCTCGAAGGACGAGGGTCTGCGCTCCATCGCCGTCCTTCGTGAAGCCGCTTCGGTGGAAGAATTTCGGGGAAAGCTCACTTAATTCCTTTCACCACCAGTTGAAAATTTCAGCGTTGCGGAATGGAATTAAGTAAACTGTCCCCGAAATTCCTCGCGCCCGGTGTTCGACAAATGCTGTGCGTCGGAGTATTCTTCGCGCATGCCGACATCGCGTGATTTTCCCCCGCTGCCTCCCATGTCCGAAGCCGACATTATGGCCAATGCCCTGTCCGATCCCGACAACCCGCCGCTCACCGAGGCTGACCTCGCCCGGCTGAGACCGCTGCCGAAAGCCCGCGCCCTGCGCATCCGCCTGCGCCTGACGCAGGAGGAATTTGCCGCGCGTTACCACATCCCGCTCGGCACGCTGCGCGACTGGGAGCAGCGGCGGGCGGAGCCGGACAAGACGGCGCAAGCATACCTGCGCGTCATCGCCGCCGAGCCGGAGCTAACGGCGCGGGCGGCGGGCTTGCCGGAGAGGGCGGACCCCCTCACCATCAAAAACTAAGACTTAACAAGGGTTAAGCCTAAGTTTTTGAGTCCTCTCCCACTTCGGGGAGAGGCAAAGCCCGCCGCCTTCGCCTTTTCTTGCACCGTAAACACAGCTTCGATGGCGCAAGCCTTTGCTTCCCCCTTGGTGGGGGAAGAAGCAATTTCTTAGGCTTGGCTCTTGCCAAGTCTTAGAAATTGCAGATGGGGGGAAGACGCGTGGAGTGAGCGGGGGCCGTTTCGATGTTTCATTTACCAAGCCTCCACACGCATTTTTCAGCCCTCTGCGCTATGCCAGTCCCATGGAACCTTCATGGACGCATCAGTCGGAAATTAAACTGTCGGAGCCTTTCGGGGCGGGCGAGCGGGCGGTGTTTGCGCTGGCGGGGTTTGCGGTGATTGTGCTGGCGCTGGGGCAGTTCCAGAATGCGCTGCCGCTGCCGGTGTTCGCCACCATCACCAGCCTGTGCAGCATGGTGCTCACCTTTGTGCTGCTCAACGCGTTTGGGCAGTCGGAGGTGTGGATCTTGCGCGAGCGCGAGCTCATGCTGGCGCGCAAGTCTCCCTGGCTCTTGAGCACGGTGCGGTTCCGGTCGCGCGACGTGGCTGCGACCACCATCGTCACGAAAGCGGAAAAGGACGCGGACGGGACGCGCCGCGACATGTTTTGTCTGGTGATGGTTTCAAAGGCCGGCCGCAGCTACCGGCTGCCGCCGCTTGCAAGCCTTGGCAAGGCGCAGGAATTTGACGGCGAGCTGCGGGCGCGGCTGGGGCTGCCTAGCCATTGACCGCCAGATAGACCGCATACAGCGACTGGTTCGCCGTGATGAACAGCCGGTTGCGCTTCGGCCCGCCGAAGCACAGGTTTGAGACAAGCTCGGGAATGTGCAGCTTGCCGATCAGCGTGCCGTCGGGGTCATAACAGTGCACGCCCTCGGCGCTTGAGGCCCATACGCGGCCGCTGCGGTCCACCCGGAAGCCGTCGAAAAGGCCTGCCGAACATTGCGCGAAGACGTCGCCGCCGGAGAGTTTTCCATCGTCCGACACGTTGAACCGGCGGATATGCTTCGGCCCGCCCGGCATGTGGCTGGCGCCGGTGTCAGCGACGTAGAGGAGTTTTTCATCCGGGGAAAAGGCCAAGCCGTTCGGTTTGACGAAATCATCCGCAACGCGGGCGGGGCAGCCGGTCTGCGCCATCGACGCGGTAAACATGGCAATCCATCTCCGGCTCGGCCTTGTCGCCCTCATAGTCGGACAGGATGCCGTAGCTCGGGTCGGTGAACCAGATGGAGCCGTCGGATTTGACCACGACATCATTGGGCGAGTTGAAGCGCTTGCCTTCGAACCGGTCGGCGATCACGGTGATTGAGCCGTCATGCTCCGTCCGCGTGACGCGGCGGGTCAGGTGCTCGCAGGTGACAAGGCGGCCTTGTGCGATCGCAGGTGTTGCCGTTGGAATTGTTGGACGGCTGGCGGAAGGTTGAGACCGAGCCGTCCGTCTCGTCAAAACGCAGCATTCTGTTGTTGGGAATATCCGAGCAGATCAGATAGCGCCCCGCCGCAAACCAGGCCGGTCCCTCCAGCCAGCGCCCGCCCGTCCACAGCCGCTCGACGCGCGCATGGCCGACGAAACAGGCGTTGAACCTTGGGTCGAGAACTTCAAAACCTGTGCCTTCAATCACGCCAAACATGTCGTCCCCACCCATTTCTTTCCAGCCTTCGGCGCAATCTGCATCTTGCCAATCCACTTGTCTATGTTATCGATACCATGATTTCAAAAAGTGCAATGAAAGAAGGGTGGTAAAGCAGGCTTTGAACAAACAAGCCGACAAAGACCAGCCGACCATGGCCGATGTCGCCCGTCATGCGGGCGTGTCGGCGATGAGCGTGTCGCGGGCGCTGAAGGACCCGGAGACCGTCTCACCTGCGGCGCGGCAGCGCATCGCGGCTGCGATAGACGAGCTTGGATATGTGCTCGACCTGTCGGCGGGCTCGCTCTCGTCGAAGCGCACCGGCTTTGTCGCGGCGATCATTCCTTCGCTGAACAATTCCAACTTTTCCGACACGGCGCGCGGCATCACCGACGAGCTGGAAGGCACCGGGCTGCAATTGCTGCTGGGATCGAACGATTATTCGATTGAGCGCGAGGAGGAACTGGTCGAGGCCATGCTGCGCCGCCGGCCCGAGGGCATCATCGTCACCAGCGGTTTCCATACCAGACGGACGCGCAGGATGCTGGAGGCGGCGGGGATTCCGGTGGTGGAGACCTGGGATGTGCCGGAGCAGCCGATTGACCAGATTGTCGGCTTCTCCAACGCGGATGCGATGGCGCTGCTGGTCAGAACGCTGGCGGCGAAAGGCTACAGAAAATTCGGCTATATCGGCGGCACAACGGAACGCGACACGCGCGGCAGCCAGCGGCGCGAAGGGTTTGTCGGCGCGCTGAGCCGCATGGGCCTGCCAAGCGAACGGCTGATCTCGTTCGGCGTGCCGCCAATCTCGATGGAGCAGGGCGGGCAGGCGGTGATGGAGCTGCTGACGCATTGGCCGGACACGGAAATTGTGATCTGCGTCTCCGACCTGTCGGCGTTCGGCGCCGTCATGGAGTGCCAGCGGCGCGGCATGAAAGTGCCGGGCGACATCGCCATCGCCGGGTTTGGCAATTACGAAATCGCTGAGTGCTGCCATCCGCGCATCACATCCGTAGACGTTGACTGCTACAATATCGGTAGGCAGGCGGCGCGGCAGCTGCATATTTCGATCAAGGGCGAGGAGAGCGAAGAGGTTCCCTCGCTCACGCTGACGCGCTACCGTGTAATTGAGCGGGAAAGCGCCTGATCGCGGGCAAGGAGATGAGAATGGCGACCACACGCGAGACGATAGCCCTGACGCATGAGGGCGCATTGAAAATGCTCGCCGCCGCTGCGGCGCGGGCTTCAGAAATGGAAGTGCCGCAGTGCATCGTCATGGTTGACGCCAGCGGCGAGATGATCGCGAGCCTGCGCATGGACGGAGCCAAATACCTTTCCATGCAGACAGCGCGCTCAAAAGCCCGCACCGCAGCATCAATCAACAATGCAACTGGCGCAATGGCGCCGGAGTTTGCGCTTCAGGCGGGGATTGCGACGGGCGGCGGGGTGACCGGGCTGATGGGCGGGCTGCCCATACGCTTTGGCGGCAAGCTGGCGGGCGGTATCGGCATTGGGTCGGGCAAGGGCGAGGAGGATGTGGAGGTCGCCCGCGCCGCGCTCGCCTCTGTTGGGGCGGATGCAGTTTAGGAAAAACTCAGCTGCACTTTCATCGAGCGCGAGCGGTCATTAGCCGTCTCAAACGCCTTTACGGCGTCGGCCATGTCGAATGTGTCCGTCAATAGCGGCGTCACATCCACGCGACGCCGGTTGATGAGATCGACCGCCAGCGCGAACTCCTCGTGGAAGCGGAAGGAGCCGCGGATTTCGATTTCCTTGGCGACGATGACATTCTGAGGAATGGAAATGTCGCCGCCTAATCCCAACTGCATCAGGACGCCACGGGGACGAAGCACTTCCAGTCCCGCCCGCAGCGCGCGCTCGTTTCCCGACGCCTCGAACATGACATCGACCGAGCCTTTGTTCAGCGCGTAGTCTGACAATTGTTCAGGATGTTCAGCCACGTTAATCGTGCGGTCCGCCCCGACAAGCGCGGCCATCTTCAATACGCCGTCGATAACATCCGTGGCAATGATTTCGCGCGCGCCATGCGCCCTTGCGGCAAGGATGCACAGCGCGCCGATGGGGCCGCAGCCGGTGACGAGAACGCGCTTGCCCAAAAGCGAGCCGGCGCGGTTCACCGCGTGCAGCGTCACGGCGAATGGTTCGGCGAATGCCGCCTCGTTGATGGAGACGCCATCGGCGATTCTGTGGCATTGGAAGGCTTCGGCAACGAGAAGCTGGCGGAATGCGCCTTGAATGTGCGGCATCCGCATGGCGCTGCCGTAGAAGCGCATGTCAAGGCACTGGTTCTGCTGGCCTCTCAGGCAATATTCGCACGTGCTGCACGGCTTGGAGGGAGAGACGGCGACGCGCTCGCCGATGGAAAAGCCCGATATGCCCGCGCCGAGCGCCGAAATGGTCCCGGCGATCTCATGGCCGAGGATCATCGGCTCTTTCAGCCGGATTGCGCCAAAGCCGCCATGGTTGAAATAGTGCAGGTCCGAGCCGCAAATGCCGCCCGCCTCGATGCGCACCTCCACCTGGCCCGGCCCCAATGCTTCCGGCTCGGTTTCTTCGACGCGTAGGTCTTTCGCGGCGTGGATGATGATGCTTTTCATGGGCCTATTTCCTCAAACAACTGGGGTCAGCAGAGGCCTTCCGGCAAAATGGGCTTGGAGATTATCGCGGACCAACTGGCCCATGGCTCTGCGCGTCTCCACCGTGCCGCTGGCATGATGCGGGTGGAGGACGGCGTTGTCGAGGGCGAGGAAACGCGGATTGATATTGGGTTCGTTCCAGAACACATCCAGCGCCGCCGCCTTGATGGCGCGGTTTTCGAGCGCATGGAGCAGCGCCTCTTCGTCAACCGTTGAGCCGCGCGAAATGTTGACCAGAATGCCGTCCGGTCCGAGCGCGTTCAGGACTTCGGCATTGACGATGCTCTTTGTGCCTTCGCCCCCCGCAAGCGTGACGACGAGAAATTCAACATTCCCGGCGAGGTCGGTCAGGCTTGGGAAAAAGCGGTATGGAAGCTCTGCATGTTCGGTTCTGGAGAAATAAGAAATGTCGCAGTCAAACCCCGCCGCGCGTTTCGCAAACGCCTGGCCAATTCGGCCCATGCCGACCACGCCGACCTTCTTTCCAAACACCCGTGTGGTCAACGGCAGACCGCCATTGGGCCAGGCCCCGCTGCGCACCAGCGCATCGCCCTTTGGCATCAGCCTTGCGGCGGCGAGCAGCAGGGCCATGCCGAGATCGGCGACGTCGCCGGTCAGAACGTCCGGCGTGTTGGTGACATCGATATTGTTGGCGCGGGCAAACGTTAAGTCCACACCGTCCGTGCCGACGCCGAAGACGGAAACTATCCGCAGATTGGGCAGTTGTCCCATCAGCTCCGCCGATGCGCCGAGATCGCCGCGCGTGGCGATTGCCTGAATCTTTTCAGCACGTTCGGCGATAAAGCTCGCGCGGGCGGCGGCCTCCCAGAGGCGGTGAACGCTGTAGCTTTCTTCCAAAGCCGCCATGTCCCAATCCGGGTAGGGACCGATGACTAGCAATTCCGGTCTGGTCATGGTTTTCTGCTTCAAAGCTGCGCGGTCCCTTGCTTATGTTATCGATAACATCTAAGTCAAGCACCGAGTGTTGAGAGCGCGGTTTCAAAGGTTTGCGGGAGCGGAATGTCCAAGCTTTTTGATCTGTCGGGGCGCAGGGCGCTGGTCACAGGGTCCAACCAGGGCATAGGTCTGGCGCTGGCGACCGGCCTTGCCGAGCATGGCGCGGAGGTGGTCTTGAACGGCAGGAACGCCGACAAACTGGAGCTGGCCGTGCACCGGCTGCGCGAGTCTGGACACGAGGCCAGCGGCGCGGCGTTCGACGTCACCGATGGCGCGGCGGCGAAGGCAGCGGTGAACAGGATCGAGGCCGAGACCGGCCCCATCGACATTCTCATCAACAATGCCGGGATGCAGTTCCGCGCGCCGTTGGAGGACTTTCCGCACGACAAGTGGGAAGAGCTTTTGAAGACCAATGTCTCCAGCGTCTTCTATGTCGGGCAGGCGGTCGCTAAACACATGATACCGCGCCGGCGTGGCAAGATCATCAACATCGCCTCGGTGCAGAGCCACCTCGCGCGGCCCACCATTGCGCCCTACACGGCGACGAAGGGCGCGGTGAAGAATCTGACCATGGGCATGTGCACCGACTGGGCTAAATATGGCCTCAACATCAACGCCATCGCGCCCGGCTATTTCATCACCCCGCTCAATCAAGCGCTGGTCGATAATCCGGAATTCTGCGCCTGGCTCGAAAAGCGCACCCCGGCCGGTCGCTGGGGTAATGTGGACGAGCTGATCGGCGCGGCGGTCTATCTTGCCTCCGACGCCTCGTCCTTCACCAACGGCATCATGCTGCATGTCGACGGCGGCATCACGGCGTCGCTATAATATGAGCATTGGGTCCAATCATCGTCATGGGTGTTTCCGGCTGCGGCAAGACCACGGCAGGCGAGGCGCTCGCCGCTGCATTTCGGCGTGCCGTACATCGAAGGCGACGCGCTGCATCCGGCGGAAAATGTCGCCAAGATGGCGGGCGGCACGCCCCTGAACGATGATGACCGCTGGCCCTGGCTGGAGAAGATCGGCGCGGCGCTTAAGGCGCATCCGGGCGGCGCGGTGGCGACCTGCTCGTCCTTGAAGAGTGTCTACCGGGAAAGGCTGCGCGGGACGGCGGGCGAGGGGCTGCGGTTTATTTTCCTCAAGTGCAGCCGGGAAGTTCTCGAAGAGCGGATGCGCGGCGCGCAAGGGCCATTTCATGCCGCCCTCGCTGCTCGCCAGCCAGCTTGCGACGCTGGAGGATCCGGGCGGCGAGGCGGGGGTTGTGACGGTCAATGGCGATGCGGGGCATGCGGAGATCATGGCTGAAATCATTGGGAAGTTGAGAACCGCGCATGGTTGAGGAAGCGCTGCAAATCGCCGTCGTCGGCGCAGGTATCATGGGCTCGGCAATCGCCGCAAGGCTCTTGGAGACCGGCCAGAATGTAACCGTCTCTGACCTCGACTCCGCTAAAGTTGCTGCTCTCGTGGGGAAGGGCGCAACTGCCGCTTCCACTGTTTCCGAAGCCGTCAATGCCAGCGATTTCATCATCCTCAGCCTCAACCACGCCGACATCGTCCGCGCAGTCGTCTTCGGAAAGGGCGGAGTTTCTGATTGCGCAAACCCCTCCAAGCTGTTGATCGATATGTCTTCCATCGACCCGCGGGACACGGCGGAAATGGCTGCGAAGCTCAAGGCAGATACGGGAATGGCGTGGGTGGACTGTCCGCTGTCCGGCGGCGTTCCCGGCGCGCTGGCGGGTCGGCTGACAATCATGGCGGGCGGGGCGCCTGATGATTTCGAACGTGCGCGGGCGGTCATGCGCCATCTGGCGGCGAACTATACGCTTATGGGGCCAAGCGGGGCGGGGCAGACGGTCAAGCTTATCAACCAGCTGTTCTGCGCGGTCCAATTCCAAGCCGTGGCCGAGGCGGTGAAGCTGGCGGAGGCGGGCGGGGTTGATCCAGCGGCGATACCGGCGGCGTTGAAAGGCGGGCGGGCGGATTCGGCTATTATGCAGGAGTTCATGGGCAAATTCGCCCGGCGCGACTATGCCCCGACTGGGCGCATCGACAATATGCTGAAGGATCTGGACTCGCTGCAGGCCTTTGCCCTCAAAACAAAAACGCCGCTGCCGATGACCGGTCAAGTGGTGGAAATCCACCGGCTGCTCGTCGCCGCCGGGCTGGGCGCAAAAGACTCCGCCGAGATGATGCGGCTTTTGGACGGGTTTCAATAAAGACAAATTTTGCATCAGAAAGCCATTGACGCGCCGTCGATGTTATCGATAACATGAATATCTGAAATGCCACGCCGGAAGCTTTGGGAGGAGCGCAGGGTGCCGTCTGAAAAGCTCGTCGAGTTCCAGAACATCACCAAAATCTTCGGCGGCACCAAGGCGCTGAGCGATGTTTCGCTTGATTTGTTTTCCGGCGAAATTCTGGCGCTGCTTGGCGAGAACGGCGCGGGCAAATCCACCCTCATCAAGGCGCTCGCCGGCATCCACAAGCCGGACGGCGGGCAGATATTGTTCAAGGGCGCGCCCTATGCGCACCGGCCGCCCAAACCCAATGAGCGGCAGAGCGTCGCGTTCATCCATCAGGATCTGGGCCTGATCGAATGGATGACGGTGGCGGAGAATGTCGGGCTGGCGCAGGGCTTTTCGCTGCGCGCCAAGCTGATTGACTGGAAGGCGACCGAGGCGCGCGGCAAGGCGGCGCTCGAGCTGGTCGGCTGCCATTTCGACGCGACCAAGCGGGTGCAGGATTTGAGCCGCACGGAGAAGTCGCTGGTCGCCATCGCCCGCGCGCTGGCGGTGGAGGCCGATGTGCTGGTGCTGGACGAGCCGACGGCGAGCCTGCCGGCGGACGAGGTCGAGCGGCTGTTTGCGGCGCTGCGTCCGCTGAAGGCGCGCGGCGTCGGGATGATTTATGTGTCGCACCGGCTGGATGAGGTTTTCCGGATTGCCGACCGCGTCGCCGTGCTGCGCGACGGCAGGCTTGTCGGGCAAAAGCCGGTGGCGAAGACATCGCCGCGCGAGCTGGTCGAAATGATTGTCGGGCGTCCCGCCTCCGATCTGTTTGTCAAAGCCAACACCAAAGTTGGCGGCGAGCGGCTTTCGGTGAAAAACATGGAATGCCACGGCGCGGGGCCGGTGTCGTTCTCCCTGCGCGAGGGCGAGCTGCTCGGACTTGTCGGCCTGCGCGGGGCGGGGCAGGAGCTGATCGGGCGGGCGCTGTTCGGCAGCGAGCCGTTTTCCGGAAGCGTGCTTTTGAACGGCGAAACGCCGGACCTTTCTTCAACGATTTCCGCGATGAAATCCGGCATTGGCCTCATCGCCCGCGACCGCACGGAGGAGTCCGCCGCGCTGTCGCTGTCGATCCGCGAGAACATGTTCATCAATCCCGGCGCGTCGGGCCGCACGCCTGTTCTCGCGCATGTCGCCGCGTCGGGAGGCCGCGCTGACGCGCGAGGCTGGGAACGATGTCGGCCTGCAGGCCAAATGATCCGTTCATTCCCATCGAGGCGCTGTCCGGCGGAAATCAGCAGAAGGTGATTGTCGGGCGCTGGCTTCTGACCGGGCGCAAGCTTCTGATCGCCGAGGACCCGACGGCGGGCGTTGATGTCGGGGCGAAGGCGGAGATTTACCGGCTGATCGCCAAGGCGCTGGAGGCGGGGCTGGCGGTGATCGTCGTCTCGACGGATTTTGAGGAAGTGGCGCATATCTGCCACCGGGCTTTGGTGTTCTCGCGCGGGCGCATTGTGCAGGAACTCTCGGGCGGGCAGCTGACCACGGCGGCGCTCATCCACGCGGCATCGGCTTCGGAGGCGGCATAATGAACTCGATCCAGTCCACCGCCCTTGAGCCGACGAAGAGCGAGCTTGCCGGGCTGTCGTTTGGCCAGAAGCTGATGCGCTACATCCCGGTCTATGGGCTGGTGATCCTGACGGCGCTTCTCATCATTCTGTTTTCCCTGCTCCTGCCCAACACATTTCCCACACTTCTGAACCTGCGCTCGATCATTTCCGACAAGGCGATCATCGCGCTGCTTTCATTGGCGGCGATGATCCCGATGGCGTCGGGGCGCATTGATCTGACGGTCGGCTACGGCATCGTGCTCTGGCACATTCTGGCGATCAGTCTTCAGACGCTCTACGGCGTGCCCTGGCCGCTCGCGGTGCTGATCGTGCTGGCGCTCGGCTGTTTCACCGGCTTTCTCAACGGGCTGCTGGTGGAAGTCGCCAAAGATCGACTAGTTCATCGCCACGCTCGGCACCGGCACCATCCTCTACGCATTGGCGCTGTGGCACACGGGCGGGCGGCAGGTGGTCGGCGTCTTGCCGGACGGGTTTTATGCGCTTGAACGGCACGATGGTTTTCGGCCTGCCGATCACCGGCTTCTACGTCCTCATCATCGCCTTCGCCCTCTGGGTCATTCTCGAATACACGCCCGTCGGCCGCTATCTCTACGCCATCGGCGCGAACCCGAAGGCGGCGGCGCTGAACGGGATTCCGGTGCAGAAATTCGTCATGGGCGCGTTCATCACGTCCGGCTTTCTCGCGGCGCTGACGGGCGTGCTGCTCGCCTCGAAACTGCGCATCGGCCAGGCGAGCGTCGGCCTCGAATATCTGCTGCCCGCGCTGGTCGGCGCGTTTCTCGGCTCGACGACAATCAAGCCGGGCCGCGTCAATGTCTGGGGCACGATGACCGGCGTCATCATTCTGGCCGTCGGCATATCCGGCATTCAGCAGTTCGGCGGCTCGTTCTTTGTCGAGCCTTTGTTCAACGGCGTCACGCTTCTCGTTGCCATCGGCATCGCGGGCTACGCGCAGCGCAAACGCGGGGCGGTGATCAAGCCGCCGCGCCCAACGGAAACCGGCGGTCACTGACTGCCGGGAAGACTTCATGAAAGGGAGGAATATCATGATACGCAGAGAGCTTTTGAAATACACGGTGGCGGCTTTGGCGCTGTCCATCGCCGCGCCCGCCTTCGCCGACGCCATGGCGGACGCGCAGGCGGTGGTCGATAAATATGCGATGAAAGTGGAGAAATGGGACGGCCCGACCACCGGACCCAAGGGCGCTGAGGGCAAGACGATTGTCGTGCTCGGCGGCGACATGAAGAATGGCGGCATTCTTGGCGTGACCAAGGGCGTCGAGGAAGCGGCGGCGGCGCTTGGCTGGACGGTCAAGGTTCTGGACGGCGCGGGCTCCATCGGCGGGCGCACGGCGGCTTTCGGCCAGGCGATGGCGCTGAAGCCGGACGGGATCATCATCAACGGCTTTGACGCGGTCGAGCAGAAGCCCGCAATGGAAGCGGCGATGGCGGCGAAAATCCCGATGGTGTCCTGGCATGCCGGACCCGGCGTCGGCCCGATTGACGAGGTTGGCGTCATGGCCAATGTCGGAACGGACGCGATGGAAGTGTCGAAATCCGCCGCCGACTGGGCGTTCATCGACGCCAAGGGCAAGCCCGGCGTCATCATCTTCACCGATTCCACTTATGCCATCGCCATCGCCAAGGCCGACCGGATGAAGAAGGAGATCGAGGATCTGGGCGGCACGGTGCTTGAATATGTCGACACGCCGATCGCCGAAACCTCGCAGCGCATGCCGCAGCTGACCACCTCGCTGCTGCAGAAATACGGCGACAAGTGGACGCACTCGCTGGCGATCAATGATCTGTATTTCGACTTCATGGGCCCCTCGCTGGCGTCAGCCGGCAAGAAGGGCACCGACGCGCCGATCAATGTCTCAGCCGGCGACGGCTCAGAATCCGCCTATCAGCGCATCCGCTCCGGCCAGTTCCAGACCGTGACGGTGGCCGAGCCCCTGAACCTGCAGGGCTGGCAGCTGGTGGACGAGCTCAACCGCGGCATGGCGGGCGAGAAATGGTCCGGCTACCTGTCGCCGCTGCATGTTGTGACCTCCGCCAATGTCGAGTTCGACGGCGGCCCGAACAACGGCTTCGACCCGGGCAACGGCTACCGCGACGAATACAAGAAAATCTGGGGCAAATAAGAAGCGCCAAGACTTCGGCGATTTCCACACTTCCAGCGGCGTCCGCGCCGCTGGAGATTTTCCTGCGCTCATTTTCCGGACAGAAATCATGATTATCCGCTACGCGCTCTTCGAGGGCCATATCCATGCAGGCCGGGAAAATGAATTCCGCGCGTTTGTCAAAGAGCGGCTCGTGCCTTTGTGGACGCAGTTTCCGGGGGCGGAGGAGGTGCGGGTGCTGGACGGGACGGACCGGGACGCGGGCGCGCCGCACTACGCCATGGCGCTCGCCATCCGATATCCGGACATGGACGGCCTGCGAGCGGGCGCTCGCCTCGCCGGTGCGGGCGCAGAGCCGGGAGGTGACGGGCGAGCTGTTGAAGCTGTTCACCGGCACGGTGCATCATCATGTGTTTGAGGCGAATGAGTATGCGCCCGCCGATCAGTAGGGAGAAATTTTAGGAGGGATGGCTGGTCCTGCTTCGCTCTTCGAGCTTCGCAGGATGGGGTGCCTCATTCTGCACCTTATAGAACGTTAGCAGGATTGAGGCACCCAATCCTGCGAAGCTCCGAAGGAGCGAAGCAGGACAAGCCGCTCCCCAATCTCTGTTCCGCCCTTTCGAACTTTTCCCCGCAAGGGGGAAGGACCGGGCGCCGCGTTGACGTTTGACGAATCCGCGTCAGCCGCCTAAACGCTCCGGCGTGTGAACGGGTTCCGCCTCGAATGAACAAACTCGGCAGCCGCGCCTTTGCCCTTTTTCTGACGTCGATTTCCTCTGGCCGCCTGCGCCGGGCACAAGAACATGTCCTTTGTCGATTCCGCCGCCTTCACCAGCCAGACGCAGTCCATCTTCGCCGTCACCAACCGCGCCGCAGCCGGGAATGAGGAAATATTCAACGGCGGGCGGGGCAGCCAGCTCAGCTATGACTCATATGCCGTCTCCATTCCGCCGTCGCACAAGCCGGGAAAGGTGGAATGGGCCAAGGGCAAGCCCGACCCCAAAGTCAATTTCGTGACAGCTGGACGCGCCAGCTACTCTGACGCGGCGGAGTTCAAAGCCGCCGTCAACGGCGCCGTCGCAGGCAAACCTGCGGGCGAGCGCGAGGCGGTGGTCTTCATTCACGGCTACAACACAAGCTACTCCGAAAGCATCTACCGGCTGGCGCAGATCAAGCATGACTTTAAGGTCAAGGGCCTCGCCATCGACTATTCCTGGCCCTCGGCGGCCAAGACCCGCTATTACGTGTATGACCGCGACAGCATCGCCCTTTCGCGTGACGGGCTGCAAAGCCTGTTGGAAGACCTTGCCGACACAAATGTGTCGAAGATCACTTTGGTCGGCCATTCGATGGGCACGTACCTGACCGTCGAAACGCTGCGGCAGTTGTCCATGCTGAAAGTCAGCAAGGTTCAGAGCAAGCTCGGTCCCGTCATCCTGATGTCGCCGGACATAGACGTGGATGTGTTCAAATCGCAGGTCCGGCGCATTTCGCCGTTTCCAAAGCCGTTCATCATTTTCACCTCCAGCGGCGACAAAGCCCTGCGGCTTTCGGCGCTTCTGACCGGCCAGAAAGAGCGCCTCGGCTCGCTCTCGGAACTGTCGGAGCTGGGCGATGAGAAAGTGACAATGGTCGATGTGTCGAAGTTCAAAGGCGGCGACAAGCTCGACCATTTCGCGGTGGCCACGTCGCCAACACTCATCACCTTGATCAACGGCATTCTCGCCAATGGCGGCGGCGCGTTCCTCGACCCGCAGCCCGACATCAACCCGATCACGGCGCCGGTGCATGTGATTCAGAATGTGACGAGCATTATATTGAGCCCGCTGGAGCAGTAATGGCCGGGTGGGCAGCAATCTTCGCCCTTTGAAGAAGAGATCGAAGAGCGAAGCAGGACAAGCCGCCCAAACCCGCTGTTGCGAATCCTGACAGAAGCCAGGCACCCCTCACTCAAACACAATCACCGGCGCGGCCCTGCCGCCAGCCTCCCCGGCCTCCACCCCCGCCCATACCTTCGCCGCCATCTCCCGGTAAACCCGCGCATGCGTTCCGTCCGGCTGCGTTGCCACTAACGGTGTGCCGTTGTCGGAATTCTCGCGCAGCGCCATGTCGAGCGGCACTTCGCCCAGGAACGGCACGCCGATGCGCTCCGCCTCAAGGCGCGCGCCGCCGTGGCCGAAAATGTCGTAGCGTCTGCCCGTGTCGGGGGCGATGAAATAGCTCATGTTTTCGACGATGCCGAGCACGGGCACATCAACTTTCTTGAACATATTGAGTCCCTTGCGCGCGTCAATTAACGCAAGGTCCTGCGGCGTTGAAACGATCACCGCGCCCGCCAGCGCCACCTGCTGCGCCATGGTCAGCTGCGCGTCGCCGGTGCCGGGGGGCATGTCGACGATCAGAATGTCGAGATCGCCCCATTCAACCTCGCGCAGCATCTGCGTCAGCGCCGACATGACCATCGGCCCGCGCCAGATCATCGGCGTCTCCTCGTCCACCAGGAAGCCCATCGACATGGCTTTGACGCCATAGGCCTGCATCGGGATCAGGATTTTGCCGTCGCGCGTCTGCGGCTTGCCCTTGAGGCCGAGCAGGCGCGGCATGGAGGGGCCGTAGACATCGGCGTCGAGGATGCCCACTCTGAGCCCGTTGGCTTTCAGGCCGAGCGCGAGGTTCACCGCCGTGGTGGATTTGCCGACGCCGCCCTTGCCGGAGGCGACAGCGACAATCGCGCCGACGCCGGGGACGCCCTGTTTCGAATGGCCGGATTGCCGCTGCGGCGCGGGCGGGCGGGCCGCCGGCGCGCTTTTCGGCGGTCAACGCCGCGACGGCGCTGACGACGCCGGGAATGGCGGCGACGGCTTTTTCGGCGGCGAGGCGCAGCGGCTCGAGCGCCTGGGCTTTCTCGGCAGGCACGGTGACGGAGAAGAAGACTTTGCCGGAGGCGATGAAGATGCCGGAGACAAGGCCTGCGCTGACAATGTCGCGCCCGTCAGGTCCCGCCACCAGCTTAAGGGCCGCATAGACATCTTGCTGGGTGATCTCGGCCATGTGTGTTTCCGGGCTTGGATTGAGGACGCGTGCTCGTTAGCATGGGGCAGCTTTATGCGGCAATCATTTGGCGGACAAAATGGCTAAGAAGATCAACCTCATCCGTGAGACCAATGCCGAGGCCATTGCATTGGCGCGCGGGTTGGTGAGCAAAGCGAAATACGGCGCGCTGGCGTTCACCGATCCTCAGACTGGCGCGCCCGATGTCAGCCGCGTGGCGGTGGCGACTGATGATCGCGGCATGCCGATCTTGCTGATATCAGACCTGTCGCGCCATACGCAGGGGCTTAAACTCAACCCGCGCTGTGCGCTGATGGTGGGCGAGCCGGGAAAGGGCGATCCGCTGGCCCATCCGCGCGTCACGCTTGCCTGCGTTGCGAAGAGATTAGCGCGGGAAGGTGGTGAGTTCGACGATCTTTCCGCCCGCTTTCTCGTGCACCAGCCCAAGACGGCGCTTTACATCGGGTTCGCCGACTTTTCGTTTTTTCAGCTCGAAATTCAGTCGGCGGCGCTGAATGGCGGGTTTGGCAAGGCCTTCAACCTCACTGCGTCAGATTTCACTGAGAATTGAATGGATTGGTACGCAAATTGCCAAGCCGGGACAACAATCCTCAAGATTTCGGGTGCGCAATTTTCAACGAATTTCCGGGTGCTTTTTTGCAATGGTCGAAATATGGCCAATTGCTGAACACTCCGTCAATATTAGCCACACAAAATGTGGATGGAGACAAAAGGAATTGCTTTGACATTGCGGCAAAAGCCGTCAATTTCGTGCTAAAATCGAATGGCCAAGACCGGCAATTCATGCTGGCAGAGACAAGGGACGACAACATGGTGCCGAGCGAGCTTGCCGCGAAAGCTGACGAGGCGGCTGGGCTGTTGAGCGCGCTGGCGAACAAAAAAAGACTCATGATCGTGTGCCATCTGCTCGAAGGCGAAATGTCGGTCAACGTGCTGGCGGAGGCCGTCGGGCTCAGCCAGTCCGCCTTGTCGCAGCACCTTGCCAAGCTGCGGGCGCTCGGCCTTGTCGCAACACGGCGCGAGGCGCAGACTATCTTTTACCGCGCCGCTTCAACCTCGGTAGGCGCCGTCATCGACACGCTGCACGGGATTTATTATCCGTCGAAAGCCGCCTGACCGCTTGACTCCGGCGCATGTTTCAGCGGCTTCTGCCGCATGAGCGCCTCAATCCAAATTACCGACCCTGACGACAGCCGCATTGACGCCTACCGGAATGTGCGGGAGCGCGATCTGGTTGGGCGGCAGGGGCGGTTTATTGCCGAGGGGCGCGTGGTGCTGAATGTGCTCATTCAAAACGCGCCGCAGACGATTGAGTCGCTGCTTATCCTTGAAAACCGCATTGAGGGGATGGGCCGGCTCATCGGGAGTCTGCCGCCTTCCGTTCCGGTCTACTGCGCCGCCCAGCCGGTGATGGACGCCATTGCGGGCTTTCATCTGCACCGCGGCATTCTGGCGGTGGCCAAGCGCGCCGCGCCTCCGGAGTTTTTGCCATTCATTTCAAACCTTGGCGAAAATGCGCTCGTGGCGGTGCTGGCGGGCATATCCAATCATGACAATATGGGTTCAATTTTCCGCAACGCCGCCGCGTTCGAGGCGGATGGGGTCCTGCTTGACGAAGAATGCTGCGATCCGTTCTACCGCAAGGCCATCCGCGTCTCGGTCGGCGCTGTGTTGAAAGTTCCGCACTTAAGGGCCGGGAAAATTGAAGCAGCGCTCGCCGTGCTTGGAGCCGCCGGATTTGATCATTTTGCACTGTCGCCGCGCGGCACGTTGGCGATTAATATGCTTCCGAAGACAGGTAGGCGGGCGCTGGTTTTTGGCGCGGAGGGGCCGGGGCTGCCGCCTTATGTGCTGGACGCCATGCAAACCTGCCGGATTCCGATGTCTGCGGATTTTGACAGCCTCAATGTGGCGACCGCCTCCGGTCTCGCTTTGTTTCACGCCAGTCGGTTCTGCGACTGAAAAGCCGTTCAAGCGCGGAAGTTCAAGCCCCGGTTATTTTGGCGAGATGCGTGACAATCGCCTCAACCAGCGGGGCCGCTTTTGCCTTGTCAAAGCCGCGCGGGTCGGGACCGAATATCCCCCAGAGCGGATGCGTCGGCTCATGGCGCTGTGCGCCGTAAGGATCGGCCTCGGCTTCGCCCGCCTTGTTGACAGGCAGACGCTCTTCGTGGACCAGGTCTGGATGAAGGCCATACAGCAACGTGGTCTCAAACAGACCGGCATGGTCCGGCGCGAAATCAAGGCCGGGAATGCGGCTGACGGCGCTTGCGGCGACGCGCATCGGCGTGTCGGGCGTGGTCCATGTGGCGGCGAGCCGGTCAATCATGTCGAGCTGCCCGTCGGGAAAATGCCCGGAGAAAAGCAGCACTTTTTCGACGCCGAATTCATGCAGCCGCTGCAATGTGAATCGCAGCGCCGCTTCCAGCTCATCCGGCGTTTTCAGCATCACTGTCCAAGGATACGCGCCATGGCCGCCGCCTGTGCCGTAATGCAGCGCCGGATAGACCAGCCCGCCAATCCTGTCGGCCGCGCGCAGGCAAAGCCCTTCCGCCGTCAGCGCGTCAAGGCCAACCGGCAGGTGCTCGCTGTGCCATTCGATCGTGCCGAGCGGGATGAACACAAGCGGGTTCGCCGCAAGGCGTTCCCGTATCTGGAAGGGCAGGAGCAGGCCGAGGCGGGCGTGGTCAAAGTTCTTCATTCAGGCTGCTCCGGGCAAAGGACGGGGTGTTGAGGGCGGGCAGGCTTTCACGCGTGAACAGGCGGAACGCAATGTCAGAGTGATAGGGCGGCGCCAGCCAGGGATTTTCTGTGTAACCGAAATGGTGGGTGAAAACATCCAGCGCAAAGCGCGCCTGATGCTCCGGATTCTGGTCGATCACCAGAGTCATGGTTCCATCGAGCAGCAGGCGCCTTGATTCCTCCGTCAGCTCAAATCCGACAAAGACCGGCGGATTTTGTGGAAACGCCGTCTTGATCGCGCGCCCGCACCCATCATTGGCCGCGCCCACATTGTAGACGCCGGCGACGTTTCCATGTTGCTTGAACGATTGCAGAAGGAGACGCTCCGAAAGGGCGGAATTGTCGCCCGCCGCGATCACCTCCGTCACATTGAGTTGCGGCGCATAATCCTTGAGACCGTCGCGCAGACCCTCCACACGCTCCTTATGGGCGCGGAAACCGAAATGATCCCCGATGGCGATGATGGCGCCGGGTGTGCGGATGGTCCATGCCATGAACTGTGCCGCAGTGCGCCCGCCGGAATAATGGTCCATGCCGGCGTAGGCCAACCGTTCGGAATCCGGCAGGTCCGAGAGAATTGAAATCATCGCGACGCCGCGCGCCTTGCATTTGGCAATGGCATCGTGGATGAGCGGATGCGCCTGTGTATACATCACCACGCCGTCGCATTTTGTCTCTTCAATCGCCTTGGCGACCGGCGCCGGATTGTCTGATTTCAGTATGGTGCGCTGGATGATGACCGACTTGTCGATCCGCTGCGCCTGCCGGGCGAATTCACGGTTGAGGCGGTTGATGAGCGGCAGTTCCGGGCGGGCCAGCAGAGCCTCGATCCGCAGCAGGCGGTGGTGCGGGGATGGAAGAATGCGCTTCAGGTTCAGGCGCTTGGCCGCTGAAAGAACCATTTGAGTGGTCTTTTCACTGACATTGCCGCGCTCGTTCAACACCCGGTCAACGGTGGCGATGCCGACACCGGTCATTGCCGCAATGTCGGCAAGCCGCGCCGTCCTGACTTTCCGATCCGGGCTCTCCGACACGCCGCCTCCCTTCGTTCCGCTGCAGTGGCGAAATGCCTTTGCGCGATGACGGTTCAAAGTGCGCCACTGATGGGAAAACATCAAGAAACAACTTTGCGCTTGTGCGGGTGAGTTTATTTCTAAGCGAAACAAAACGGCAAAGCCGCATCAAGCCGGAGCTGCGTTCGGGAGCATGAAATGAAAACCACATTCACAGGCAAGCGCAACAAGCGCGGCGACTGGAAGCCGGAAAAGCCGCTCGAGAAGCCGGATATCTGGAGCGTGGCGAAGTTCCTGAAATTCATGTTCGGCTATCCTGGGTATCTGTTTCCGTGGGGCGTGGTCTATATGGCGTTTCCGGTTGTCACCTGGCTCTGGCTGACGCCGCCGATGGAGGAGATGAAAACATTCCAGTTTGGCTGGGTGTCTTATCTCCTGATACGCAATGCGGTGATGATCTTTCTATGGGCCGGTGCCTGGCACCTTTGGCTGCATGTCAAAAAGATGCAGGGCACGGACTTCAAATACTCCAACAGATGGTTCGCGCGCGACAATCCAATTTTCATGTTCAAGAACCAGCTGTTTGACAATATGTTCTGGACCTTCGCCAGCGGCGTGCCGGTCTGGACGGCGTTCGAGGCGGTGACGTTATGGGGCTATGCCAACAATTATTTCCCCTATGTCGACTGGCGCACCCACCCGGTCTACTGCACATTTTTGATGCTGCTGATCCCGATCATCCGCGAGACGCATTTTTATCTGATCCACCGGCTGATCCATTGGGGTCCCGCTCTACGACCATGCGCACCGCATTCATCACAACAATGTCGATGTCGGGCCGTTCACCGGTCTGTCGATGCACCCGGTTGAGCATTTCTTCTACTGGACCGGCGTCCTAATTCACTTTGTCATTCCCTCGCACCCGATCCACGCCCTGTTCCACATCCAGCACGCGGCTTTTTCACCCGTGCAGGGCCATGCGGGCTTTTCGGCGGTGGTGCTGCATGAGGGCGTCGAGGTGCAGACGGGCGACTACTTCCACTATCTCCACCACCGGCATTTCGAGTGCAATTATGGCGGCGACGGGCCGGTGATGCTCGACAAAGTGTTCGGCACTTTCCACAATGGCACGGACGAGGCGACCGAGGCGATGAACGAGCGCTTCCTCTCCCGCGCCAAGCAGAAACAGGCGGGCGGCGGCTGATGCGTTTCCGCACATTCGGGCGCACAGGCTGGCAGGTCAGTGAGATCGCCTTCGGCGCATGGCAGATCGGCGGGGGCTGGGGCAAGGTGGACGACGCCCAGTCCATCGACACGCTGCTTTATGCCTTTGAAAAGGGCATAAATTTCATCGACACCGCCGAGCTTTATGGCAGCGGCCACAGCGAGGAAGTGATCGGCCGGGCTCTGCGGGAATGGAAAGGCGGCAAGATTTATGTCGCCACCAAGGCGCAGCCCACAGTCTGGCCGGACCCGGACGAGGACAATCCGGCAATGCGCGGGCGCTATCCCGCATTGCATCTGCGCGACAATGTCGAAAACAGCCTGAAGCGTCTTGGCGTTGAACAGCTTGACCTGTTTCAGCTGCATTGCTGGCTGAAGGACGGGCTGTCATCGCTCGACTGGCTGGAGACGCTCAACGACCTGCGGCGGGAAGGCAAAGTGGATCACATCGGCGTCTCGATCCGCGACTACAGGCCGGACGAGGGCGTTGAACTGGCCCGTTTCGGCCTCGCCGATTCGATCCAGGTCGTGTTCAACATGTTCGAACAGCGGCCGGCAGGCGAATTGTTCAAGGCGGGCGAGGCGACCGGCACTGCCTTCATTGCCCGTGTGCCGTTGGATTCAGGTTCGCTTGTCGGAAACTGGACGAAGGAAGGTTATGAGAAATTCGAGCCGGGATCGCAGCCGCATTCCATGTTCCGGGGTGAGCGGTTTGCGGAGACGCTGGGGCGCGTTGAGACGCTGAAAGAAATCTGCAAACCGTTTTATCCAACGCTGGCGGAAGCGGCGATGCGATACGTGCTGAGCGTGCCGCAGGTCTCCGCCGTCATTCCCGGCATGAAAAGCCGCACTGAAGTTGACATGAACATTGTCTATTCAGACGGCGCGGCGTTTCCGCCGGAGCTTGCGGCGCAGCTTCCCGCGCACGTGTGGACGCGGAACTTTTATCACTGACTGGCGCGCCGCCCTGCCTTGACGGTTCGGCGTTTTTGTGGGCAATCGTCAACTTTCGCGTGGAGGCAAGGGTAAGCGGTCCTTCTTCCAAGCAGTGAGAAGCTTGAGTTAATCCATTGCATTACAAGAATAAAATTCTGGCCGTTGCGCCGATGATGGATTGGACCGACCGTCACTGCCGGTTCTTCCACCGCCAGCTGACGCGCCATGCGCTGCTATACACCGAGATGGTCGTCGCCGACGCCATCCTGTTTGGGCCGCGTGACCGGCTGCTGGGATTTTCTCAGGAAGAGCAGCCCGTGGCGTTGCAGCTGGGCGGCTCCGATCAGCTGAAAATGGCCGAAGCTGCGCGGATCGGCGAGGACTTCGGCTATGTTGAAATCAACATGAATGTCGGCTGCCCGTCCGACCGGGTGAAGAGCGGAACATTCGGCGCATGCCTGATGGAGAAGCCGGATCTGGTTGCGGAATGTGTCGCGGCAATGAAGGGCGCGGTGTCCATCCCCGTCACGGTCAAATGCCGCCTCGGCGTTGACGAGCAGGATATTGAGACTGCGCTCGATGCGCTGGCCGACAATGTGTTCGCGGCAGGCGCGGATGCGCTCTGGGTGCATGCGCGCAAGGCCTGGCTGCACGGGCTTTCGCCGAAGGAAAACCGCGACGTGCCGCCGCTCGATTATGACCGTGTTCACCGGCTCAAGGCGCGGTTGCCGGACAGATTCATCGGCATCAATGGCGGCATCGCATCGTTGGCAGAGGCCGCCGCGCAGCTCGAGCGCTTGGACGGCGTGATGCTTGGCCGCGCCGCCTATCATGATCCGAGGATTTTGCTGGATGCCGATGCGCTCATTTCTTCCGGTGCCGGACCGGTTCCGGCGCTGGAGGACATTATCGACCGCATGACGGACTACTGCGCGGCGCATGTCGCGTCGGGCGGGCGGATGCACCATGTGACGCGCCATATGATTGGCCTTCTGCACGGAATGCCGGGCGCGCGGCTGTGGCGGCAGATGCTGACGGTGGAGGCGGGCAGGGAAGGGGCGGATGCGGGGCTGCTCTGGCGGGCGTTCGAGGCGGCGGCGCTGGCGCGGGCGGCCTGACCGCCAGCTGGCGCAAACAAGTTAGTTCCGCCATTGGCCGCATTTTTGGTGAACTCTTGCCTAATCTCTGGTAAATCTGTTTAGTATTGAGGGCGCATAGAAAAGAGGACAACTTTCGTGGCAAAAGCCGCTGCGCCTGCAGAAGACCTGACTGAGAAAAAGCGCCTCGCCCTGAAGGCGCAGTCGGAGGATTTGGGTGAGGCGCGCAAAGCGCTTGAAAGCGCTGCAAACATCGCGCGCGGGCTTTGGTTCACATTTCTGTCGCTGGTCGCTTATCTCGTCATCGCGGTCGGCTCGGTCACCCATCGCAATCTCTTTCTGGAAACCCCAGTGCGGCTGCCGCTCCTGAACGCGGAGCTGCCACTCGTCGCGTTCTTCTGGGTGGCGCCGTTGATGTTTCTGGTTTTTCATGGATATCTGCTGCTGAACCTGAAGTTTCTAGCCGACAATGTCCGGCATTATTTCGAATTGGTTGATTCCACAGGGCTGGATGAGGCTTCAAAAGAGAAGCTTTATCTTCAGCTGCCCAATTTCATGATGGTCCAGCTGCTGCGTGAGAGAAGGGTTCTGCCATGGACTCTCATGGGCTTCTCGCTGCATGGCGTCGTGATACTGACCGTCGTGATCGGACCTGTGCTGGCGCTGCTGTTTCTGCAGCTGCAGTTTCTGCCATACCACTCGCTGCCAGTGACCATGGTGCAGCGGGCCGCAATTTTTGTCGATATGCTGCTCATCCTGTATTTTTGGAGGCGGATTGTCGGCGATCCGGTGTCGAGGACTATCCGGAGCTACAGGGCGGGCATGTATGCCGTCATGTTCTGCGTCGTGCTTTTTTCAGCTTTCGTCGCCACCTTTCCTGGCGAAAGCAATTATGGCAACGCCGTCGTCAAGAAATCCGGCATGACGGATTTTCTATTCCGGGGCACTTATAACGAGGTCACTGGCAAGCGTCTCAGCTGGTTTTCAGACACGCTGGCGCTGTCGGACGAAGACTTCGTCAGCTTGGACGACGACAAGCTCAAACTGGCGGATTCAACGCTTTCAATGCGCGGACGCGACTTTGTCGAAGCAAATCTCGCGCGCGCGGATTTGCGAAAAGTCGACTTTTCAGGCGCGGACCTGTCGCGCGCGATTCTCAGGTCTGCCCGACTGCAGGGTGCAGTTTTTGCGCGGCCCAGCAACCAGCGCATCGATGGCAAAACAACATTTTCCGAGCCGGCAAACCTGCAAAACGCCGATCTTGATTTCGCGTCGCTGCAGCGCGCGGAATTCCGCTCGGCGGACATGCGCAGGGTCAGGCTCAGCAACGCCGAGCTTGAAGGCGCGATCCTTGAGAGCGCCAAGCTGCAGGGCGCCACTATCGTCAACAGCAAGCTGCCGGGGGCCAATCTGCGGTTCGCCGACCTGACGGGCGCGCAAATCTTTAACTCAAATCTCTCAAAGGCCGACCTGTCCGGCGCCAAGCTCATCGGCGCGGTGATTTCAGAGGGCCATATGCAGTTCGCTGTTCTAAACCGCGCAGATATGACGGCGGCGGCGCTGTTCGATGTCAATGTGCGCGGCGTCAATGATTCCGGTGTGGACTGGCGGACCACCCTGATCAAGGGTCTCAAAGGCATCGAGGAGGAGGCGCAGGTCAAAAAGGACGATCCATCTTTTGTCGTTGCCGGCCTTGCCGATGGCGCTGGCCAGGCGGCTGCGCCGCAGACATCCGATCCAGCGGTGAAGGCTGCGGAGATTATGGGAAAGGGCGTCAAACCGCTGTCGGCGGACCCAACGGCGGGCGAAGCCGCAGCTTGGCAAAGCCGGGTCAAGCATTTGACGGACAATATTTGCGGCGACGACGCGAATGGCATCGATATCTACAGGAGGGTGGTGTTTCTACCCGGTGTGAAAGAGGATCCCACTCTCCAGTTTGGCCCATTCAAGGCTGACGCCGCAGCCTTGATGCTTGACCCGCGCGCCTGCCCCAACAGCGCATCACTTGTGGAGGCGGCACCCGGCGTTCTTCAAAGGTGGGCGTCAGCATTGGTCGGCGGCGAAACAGCCGATACAGCAAAATAGCGTTACGGTCTTGCCTTTGCACCGCCGCACTGCTCTCACTTGGGCAGTGCTTCAGGGCGCGCCTGCCGCTCAGCGCCGGAGTTTTTTTCACATGCCCGACATCCCGCTCAACGACCTCCTCACCTTTGCCCTCTACCTCGCGGCTGCCGGTGTCATCGCGGGAGTCCTGGCTGGCCTGTTCGGGATCGGCGGGGGCACGGTTTTGGTGCCGGTGTTTTTTGAGGTGTTCGGCGCGGTGCATGTGCCGGATGATGTGCGCATGCACCTGGCGCTGGGCTCGTCGATGGCGATTGTGGTTTCAACATCGCTGCGCTCGTTCACATCGCACCAGAAGCGCGGCACGCCGGACATTGCGCTGCTGAAAAAATGGGTGGTGGCCGTGCCGCTCGGCGTCGTCGCCGCGTCCCTTTTGGTGGCGCATATTTCGAGTTTCGGACTTCGGCTTATTTTTGCGTTGATTTCAGTCATTGTCGGACTCAAGCTTCTGATCGGCAAGGATTCATGGCGCTTGGGGCATGACATTCCCGGTGACCCGGCGCGCGCTGTGATCGGTTGGTTCATTGGCCTGATCTCGACGCTGATGGGCATTGGCGGCGGGGTGTTGAACAACACATTCATGACGCTGTTCAGCCGGCCGATGCATCAGGCGGTGGGGACTTCGGCGGGCGTCGGCGTGTTGATCTCCATTCCGGCGTTTCTGGGCTATATCTGGGCGGGTTGGGGCAAGGGGGGGCTGCCGCCGTTCTCAAGCGGCTACGTCAACTGGATGACGGTGCTCTTAATCATACCGCTTACGCTGCTCGTCACGCCGCTCGGCGTCAGGCTGGCACATGCCTTGTCGCGCAAGGCGCTCGAAATCAGTTTTGGAACCTACATGCTGCTCGTGGCGGCGCGGTTTTTCTGGAGCCTTGCCTGAGGATCAGTCCTGCAGGATCATCTGATCCTGCTGCACGGCATAGGCCGACAGGCTCGAGAGAAAACTCATGCCCAGGAGGCTCTGATCGAGCTTGCCCTGTTCAGCGACCATGGCGCTGACATTCCTGCGCGCAATGTCGCCGATGCGCACCTCGTCCAGCGTCACTTTGGCGGCGAACGCCATGCCGTTGGCGGTTGAGACTGGAAAGGTGAAAGCGAGGCCATCAGGCCGAATGCCCGCTTCCTTGGCGGCGTCCAAGGTCAGCACCACGCTCGACGCGCCAGTGTCGACGAGGAACGACACGCCCGCGCCGTTCACAATGCCGTCCGCCTCAAAATGTCCGCTCGAAGCCTTGCCGATGCTGACCCGCAGTGCTCCGTCGGCGCCGAACGCGGTCTGCGGGCGCGACGGAACGAGCCCGGCGGTGACGCGGCTTGCGATGTTCTGCATCTCGAACCGGTATTGATAGGCGGCGACCAGACCTGTCAGCAGCACAAGCCAGACGGCCGCCTGCCTTGCGGTGTCCTGAAACCGCATGCCGCGCCGAAGGACGCCCGCCGCCAGAACCGCGCCCAGCACGCCCAGCATCGCCACCCGGGCGAAATCGCCGTTTTCCATGCCGAACGTCGTGCCGCGCTCATCATTGATAAGAAGCAGAACCAGCGTCGCGCCCAGCGCGCCGAGAATGAGGATCAGCATCCGGCTCATGGCTGCGCCTGCCGTGCCATCTGCGCGCGCCTTGTCTCGCGCCGGGGCTTGCGCTCAACGCCTTCCAGCCGCGCGGGCAGCTCCGCCATGACTTCGCGCCGCCGCTCGGGCGAAATCATCGACCAATAGCCGATCTCCTCGCGCGTGCGCCCGCAGCCGAAGCAGAAGCCGGTCTTCATGTCGATGGAGCAGACGAGGATGCAGGGGCTTTCGATCATTGCAGCTATCTGGAGATTTCAAAGCGCGCTGGCAAGAGCGATGAGCGTGGATATCTCAGCAATCTGCGCCGCCGCGCCCAAAGTGTCGCCGGTATGGCCGCCGATCTTGTCGCGGCACAGGCGCACGAAGAAGATGGCGCTGAGCGCGATGAGCGAGGCCATCAGCACAATGCCGTCTATCCCGGAGGCGAGGACGGCAGGGAGGAAAGCAAGCGGAATGCCGGTCATCAGGGCGAAATTCAGCTGGTCCTTCTCCGGCCTCCCGGCCTGATCCGCAGTTCCCCCCGGCCTTGCCGATGGAAGCTCGAACCAGTGCCAGACCAATGCCGCGCGCGCGGCGGCGGAGGCGGAGAGCAGCGCGAATGCGGCGGCAAGGCCGCTTTCGGAGGCAATGGCGCCGAGGGCCGCGATGCGGATGGCGACGGACAGCGTGAGCGCCAGCGTGCCGTACGTGCCGTTGCTCGAATCCTTCATGATATCGAGACGGCTTTCCGCATCCCGCCCGCCGAAAAACCCGTCCGCAACATCCGCCAGCCCGTCCTCATGCAGCGCGCCGCAGACGCCAATGGAAATTGCCACGGCAATGTGCCGCGGCGAGCAGCGGCGGGACCGTCAGCCAAGGGGCGACGAGAAGGAAGACTGCGGCGGGCAGGGCGGCAATAGACCCGGCGAGCGGAAACGCGCCGCTGGATTGCGACACAGGCCGCGCATCGCCCTCGAAATAGTGCGCCGAAACCGAAAACCGTGTCAGGAAGCCGAGGGCACGGGCGGTGTTTTTCGTGATGTTCAGAAGGTCAAGGTTCATGTCTCTGCCGCTTATGCGCTCTGCGCTGCCGCAGGCCGGGTTGTCTTCATATCATAGCGCGGGTTAGGGCAGGCCGAAAGATGAATGCAATCAGGATTCTCCCCATGGCATCAGGCCTGCCCTTCGACGATTTCCGCAGCCTTCTCAAATCCATGCCGGGACCTGACCTCGACGCGCTCGCCGCTGTGCGCAAACGCGATCCGTTCCTCACCAAACCGCCCGGCGCGCTGGGCCGGCTGGAGGAGATCGTCGAATGGCTGGCGCAATGGTCCGGCAAGCACAGGCCCGCCATCACGCGCCCCTTGGTGGCGGTCTTCGCGGGCAATCACGGCGTCACGGCGCAGGGCGTTTCGCCTTATCCAAGCGAGGTCACAGCCCAGATGGTGTCGAATTTCGCCGCAGGCGGCGCGGCGATCAACCAGATATGCATCGCGCATGACCTCGGCCTGAAAGTCTATGATCTGGCGCTCGACATTCCCACGCAGGACATCACGCAGGATGCGGCGATGGACGAGAAAACCTGCGCCGCCACCATGGCCTTCGGCATGGAAGCCATCGCGGGCGGCACGGACCTTTTGTGCATCGGCGAAATGGGCATCGGCAACACAACAATTGCCGCCGCAATTTTTCACGGCCTGTTTGGCGGCCAAGCCGAAGACTGGGTCGGCGCGGGCACCGGCGCCGACACTGAGGGCATGAAGCGCAAGGCGGACGCCGTGCGCCGCGCCGCCGCGCTGCATGCGTCGCACCTCAAAGACCCTTTGGAGGTCCTGCGCCGCCTTGGCGGCCGCGAAATCGCCGCCATGGCAGGCGCAATATTGGCGGCCCGGATGCAGCGCGTCCCGGTCATCGTAGACGGCTTCGTCGCAACGTCCGCGGCGGCGATCCTGTTCAAAGCCGACCCCTCCGCGCTCGACCATTGCCTGTTCGGCCATGTCTCCGCAGAAAAAGCCCATAAGCTGGCTTTGGAAAAGCTCGGTAAGCGCCCGCTGCTCGACCTTGGCATGCGACTCGGCGAAGGCACAGGCGCAGCGCTTGCGGCGGGCATCGTCAAGTCAGCCGCGCTGTGCCATTCGGGCATGGCGACGTTTGGCGAGGCTGGGGTTACGGACAAGGAGTAGCGGCGCGCCTGAGATTAAGCGTCGAAAGAGGAATCAGAAATGTTGAGAAAGCTCCTAATCATTTTGGCTGCGGTGTTCGTGGTCGTGACAGCTGGGATCGGCCAGCGTTATTATGCGTGGGCGGTGCAGGCTGACAGCCCGTTCGATGAGGTCGGTATCGAGCTGCACCGATACATGCCTGCGGTTGTTCAAGACTGGGGCTGCGCCAAGCTGTTCGAGCGCTTCGGCGGAAAGACGCTGCCGCCCTATGGCTGCCAGGATTTGAACGACCCGGCGAAATGGCGCAGTTCTGGATGAGTTCTTTGAAATTGAAATCGGGCGCACTGCGTGTTACCATCCATTGGTAACAAGGAGTCCGTCATGGGCAAGAACACTTCCGTTGTACTGGGCGAGGCCCAAGAGGCCTTTATCAAACGGCAGGTAGCCTCTGGGCGCTTTGGCACGGCGAGCGAAGCTGTGCGCGAGGCGCTGACGCTGCTTCGAGGAGCGGGAGCTGAAGCTTGAGGCGCTGCGACGGGCGATTGATGAGGGCATTGAGTTGGGGGACTATCAGGAAATCAAAATCGAAGATTATTTCGTGGATGCGGCGGCGTGAAGCTGCGCATCGGCTATTCGTCGCGGGCGCGAAGGGACCTCACTGAGATACGCGGCTGGACAGTCAAGACATTCGGCCCCGATCAAGCCAACCGATACCTTGCGCAGCTGCATGACTCGGTGAGAAACATCGCGGAAAATCCCGGCCTTGCCCGCGACGCGTCCGATCTGAGGGAGGGTGTTCACAAGACGGTCGCGCGCTCGCACATTGTGTATTTTTTGCTTTCGGAGTCGCGGCTGGATGTTGTGCGCATCCTGCATGGCAGCATGGACGCGGGGCGGTGGCTGTAGCGGCTATCCGCCCCAGATCAGTTTCAGCAATTCCCGCGTCGCGCCGATGAGCATCTGGCCCGCGCCGGAATAGCGATTTTGGCGACTTTCTCTGTCCGTTCCAAAAGCTTGTCGCCTGTCCCGCTCATGTCGAACAGACGGTCGCTCTTGATTGCCGACGGCTGAATTCGGTCTTCGCTTTAGGAAAATGTCCGTCTGCGCCTCTTTCGCGGGTCGCGGAGAGATGCGATGGCCTTCTTTGCCGCTCGCGCAACACAAGACGACGCGATTGAATTCATCGGTTGTCAGATCGTTCTGGTGTGCCGCGGCGGCGGCTGACTATTCTTGTGGCAAATCCGACGCCGTCGAAAACTGCCAGCTCCGATTGCCGAGCGTGCAATGGTCTGGTCCCGCAGCATCATGATCGGAAGCGCTGGCGCAGCTGTTCATGCAGTCCAGAAACTGTTCCAGCGAGACCGCCGGTTGCCCGACGTTTAGCGCGCTTCTTGCTGCGCGCTCGGATGCTCTCCGCACATCAATGATGGTAGCCGTGCGCGGCGAATAATATCAGAAGTTCCCGCTCCAGCGCGCGGAACTTTTCAAACTCTCCGGCATCAAGACTCGCAATTTGCCGGTCGGCATCGATCAAGTCTCATGCATCGGCGAACGCATTTTCCGCTGCGTCGTGCGAGGATCGTTCATGGCGCTTGACGGTTCGCGCTGCATTTTCCCGGTCAGCGCCTCAAATATCGCCGCCCGCTGCACTTCTCATTTGTCAGCCCAGCAGCGGCGACATGCACGACTTGCATTTTGCAGCGGCAAATCAGCACCGTTGGCTTGAGCAAAAGCCGATGATGAGCCGCCGATTTCCGAAGCCGGTCCATATTATAGGCGGCGCATTCCACTCGGCTTGAAGCAAATGTCGGACGCCATTATTCGGGCGAATAAAGCGGCTGCGAGCAACTTCCCATGGTGGCGAGGCCGTCCTGCATTTCGGCGATGAAATTCGAGCCGGGCGGCATGTCTGTCCGTATTGGGCGAAGGATTAAACCGAACGAGTCGATGAGCCGCCAACTTCCTTTGCCGAAGCGGCGTCGGCGGAATTATAGCTGATGAAAACGCGCGCGGCCGCATCAATGCGATTGCGCGCCGCCTCCACCCACCCCGCAATCTCCGCATTAATCACGTGTGGCTCTTGGTTCCAAAAGTTGCTCTGGCCGTCGCCCAATGCAATTTTGATATCCAGTGCTTCTGCGATCGAAATTGGAAGGTCGAAGGACGGCACACCATTAAGCCGTGAGGTAAGCCATTCCGCCCACACATGCCAGTTGTTGAAGAATGGCTGAGTGCCCCTTTGTGTAAGGGGCTGCGGCCCCAGCATATTTCCAAGCCTCATGTACGCCTCATTCCACCAAGCGGGCTGGCCGTTCGGCCAAAGGGGTGTGTATTTCAGGCTTGAAAGCGATTTGGCTCGTTCCTGTGCTTTGGCATCATCAGTAATTTTAAGCAAGATTTCGCGCGCTGCGGAGACATTTTGCGCCGAGTTAAGTGAAGGCGTCATCTGGCAGCCAAGTGCTGCTTTGATAGCGTAGCCGATTGCCTTTGAAAATGCGGTCGCGGCATCGCCCTCTTGGTCAATTACCATTGCTGATAAGGCGGCATATCTGGAGGTCTCAATCGCCGAATCATTGTCCATGCCGCTCGGTGTCTTAGAATTTTTCTCGACAGCTTCGATTGCTTCTTGTGCCGCTCTTTTGAAAACAGACGGGTCCGAGCTATATGTTGCGCAATGTGCGACGATGTTTAGCCGAAAAGCGGAAAGCGCAAGTTTTGAGCGGAATTGTTCGTCAGGTCTGTGAGGCTGCCATGCCAGGCTGATCAGCGGCAGTAACCTCAGGCCATTTCGTGACGAGATACGTACTGAATAAGGTAAGACTTTCTCGGGCGGCAATTTTCTCAGCCATGCTTCAACCTGAGCTTGGTTTGTAAACTGCTCCTCCATTGTCCCTGCCATCGCCCCTTCTCCCAAACCCGCCTCTATATGCCGATGCCTCGGCAGGTTTGCAATCAAGCGGCGAGGCGGGGATGGTGCGTCCTTCGAGACGCGGGCTTTGCCCGCTCCTCAGGATGAGGGAGGGCGGCTGGGTTTCGCCGATTGCTGTGGGAGTCGTTGGACGATGGTGTGAAGGGCCCCTTTGAGCGCCGCCAACTGTCCTCATCCTGAGGAGCGGGCGAAGCCCGCGTCTCGAAGGACGCACCATGCCGCGCTGCCCTAAGCCGCCCCGTCCAAAATCAACGGCATTTCCTCCATCACCCGCGCTGCAGGGAAGCACGCCAAGACCTCGGTGCCGACGCGCAGTTTGGATTTCAGCACAAACGTTCCCTCATGCATTTTCATCAACGCTTGAACGATTGGCAGGCCAAGGCCGGTGCCTTGCTCGGCGCTTTTGATGGCGATGGAGCCTTGGCCGAAGGCGGAGAGCACAATGGGGATTTCGTCTTCGGGGATGCCGGGGCCGTTGTCGGTGATGGACAAATACTGGCCGCCGCCGGCAGTCCAGCCGATTTTAAGATTGATCTCGCCGCCGGTCGGGGTGAATTTGATGGCATTGGATAGGAGGTTGAGCATGATCTGGCGCACAGATTTCTCTTCGGCCCAGAGCGCCGGAAGCTGCGGTTCGATCTGCGACAGGACTTTGATGTCCTTGTTCTTGGCGCGCAGCTGCAGCATGTGGATGCAGTCGTCGGCGACATGTTCGAGCTTGACCGCCTCCTCGATCAGCTCATGCTTGCCTGCCTCAATGCGCGACAGGTCGAGGATTTCATTGATGAGGTTCAAAAGATGCTGGCCGGAGCCGTGAATGTCGCTCGCATAGTCCTTGTAAGTCTGGTTCGGCAGCGGACCGAGCACCTCATGGGCCATGACTTCGGAAAAGCCAAGAATGGCGTTCAGCGGGGTGCGCAGTTCGTGGCTCATCGTGGCGAGGAAGCGCGATTTGGCGAGATTGGACTCCTCTGCCCGCCGCCGCGCCTCGTCGGACATTGATTTGGCGGTCTCAAGCGCCGCGATCAGCCCGTCCTTCTCCGACTGGAAAGCGAGCGCCGAGCGGGCGGAGGCGTTGAGATAGGATGAGACGACGGAAAAGAAGCCAATGCCGGCGATCAGCACGGCGACCATTGAGGCCTGCACCGGATCGGTCATCTTGGCGGAGAAGATCGTGTAGCTCGCCACGGGCAGCGTGAAAGCGGCGAGCACCGCGCCGCGCAGCGCGGCGGATACGATGGCCGTGGCTGCCATTGCAAGCAGGATCACCACGGCCTGAATGACGCTGATTTGCGCAATCCCGCAGGCGTCGCAGCTCAGTTGAGCGAAGTAGGCCCAGGCAATTCCAGTGAAGCCATGGGCGGCGAGCAGGCGCTTCGACCAGACAGCCGGGTTCACATCCTCCGGTTCCAGCCGGTCGAGATGGCGAGCAACAAGGCCGAGCGCGACATAGGCGGTGGCTGACATCATTGCCCAGATCAGCGCCTGCGACCCGACGCCCGCCATCATGCCGAGCGCTGCCACAACAATAACCAAAAACGGAATGGCAGGAGCGCCCGCGACGATGGCGTGGGCGTGCATCTGCAGAAGATCGGTGGTGAAATCGACGGTGCCGCTTTGCTCAACCAGCCGGTCGCGGGTGCGTTGCACGGCGCGCGACACGTCCGTCATGCGGCGCTTTTGCCTGCGCTCGACGACATTTTTGTCGAAATTTGCTGATCGCCCGGCCATCATGATAAACGCGGCCACACCCTGGATTGAACGCTTGAAAACAGAACTTCACCCTATGCAGGAATGGTTAATTAAACCTTCCGAACCGGGCTTCCGAAAGCGGAGGCGGGGCATATGAGCATTCGGCGGGTCCGCTCGCGCCTGACTGACTGGGCGCTGACGCTGGCATTCCTAGCGGCGCTGACCGCCATCATCCTGCGGCTTGATGCGATCGAAGCGCAACAGAGCATTGGGCGGCCGGTGATCATTGATGGCGACAGTCTGGTTCTGGCGGGCGTGCGCATCCGTCTCAAGGGCATTGACGCGCCGGAGATCGGGCAGAGCTGCACGGGAATGGACGGCGCTTTTGAATGCGGGAGGGAAGCGCGCATCAGGCTTCGCAAGTTTGTTGGAGTCAGCCAGATTTCATGCCAAGGCTGGCAGTATGACAAATATCAGCGTCTCCTGGCGGAATGTAAAACCGGCAGCAAGAATCTGAACCGCGAGATGGCGGCGAGCGGCTGGGCTGTCGCCTATGGCGGCTACGCCGCGGAGGAGGCGGCGGCGCGCAAGGCGAAATTGGGGCTGTGGGCCGGAACATTTGACCGGCCGCAGGATTGGCGCAAGATGAAGGGCTCGGCGGCCGAGGCGGAGCATGATTTCTGGCAGGGGGCATGGCATGGCGCGCTGCGGCTGGCGGGTATCGAATGAGGAGGAGTTGCGATGAAACTCTTTGATGGCGGGCGCGCGCCCAATCCGCGCCGGGTGCGGGTGTTTCTGGCGGAGAAGGGCATATCCGTGCCGCTTGTGCCGGTGGACATGGGCGCAATGGGGCACAAGGGCGATGAAGTGACAAGCCGCAATCCCCTGCAGCGGCTGCCGGTGCTGGAGCTGGACGACGGGACGATATTGACCGAATCCATCGCCATCTGCCGCTATTTCGAGGCGCTGCATCCGGAGCCTGCGCTGTTCGGAAAAGGGGCGTTGGAAAGCGCTGTGATAGAGATGTGGCAGCGGCGGATGGAGCTCAACCTGCTGGGTCCGGTCGCCGCCGTGTTCCGCCACACACATCCGGCAATGCTGGAATGGGAAGTGCCGCAGGTCAGGGAATGGGGCGAGGCCAACCGGTCCAAGGTCATGGACTTCCTTGCCATTCTCGACCGCGAGCTGGGGAGCCGGGAGTTCGCGGCGGGAGACAAATATTGCGTCGCCGACATCACCGGCATGATCGCCGTCGATTTCATGAAGCCCGCCAAGCTCGCCGTGCCGGAGGAGATGGCCAATGTCCGGCGCTGGCATTCCGCACTTGCCGCAAGGCCAAGCGCTTCAGCATAGCAATGGAAGCCTTTTTCGCTATTCTTCACCATCTTGGAACCTCATTCTTGATTTGAACGTTCTTTTCGGTCATTCATGGAAAAAACATCCAAGGATTTGCCATGGACCGGCTCGACAAGAAAATTCTGAAGCTCCTGCAGGAAGATTCAACGCTTGCTGTTGCCGACATTGCCAAAAAGGTCGGCCTTTCGACGACGCCCTGCTGGCGGCGGATTCAGAAATTTGAGGAGGACGGCGTCGTGCGCCGCCGCGTCGCGCTGCTTGATCCGGTCAAGATCAACGCCAAAGTTACGGTGTTTGTTTCAATCCGCACCAACATGCACTCGATCGAATGGCTGAAGCGGTTCTCGGAAGTCATTCAAGAGTTTCCGGAGGTCGTCGAATTCTACCGGATGAGCGGCGATGTGGACTACCTCCTGCGCGTCGTCGTCCCCGACATCGCCGCTTACGACGCGTTCTACAAACGGATGATCGCCAAGATCGAGATCCGCGGCGTGTCCTCGGCGTTCGCGATGGAGCAGATCAAATACACGACCGAAATGCCGCTGGATTACATGGTTTTTGAGAAGGACCCGTCAGCGTCCAGCAGTTAGCCGGGAGGGCGTCCGCCGCGCTTCTTCGACTGGTTTTCGGTCCGCCGGATGATCGCCGCCCGCGTCTTTTCAGCGCTCAGCTCTTTTAATGCCTCGCGCCCAATGCGCCGGGCACACTGGCTTGTGGCTTTCATCAATTCGCGCGAAAGCGAAACGGCGGCCTCGTTCAGCTCGATTGACCGCTTGCCGATGGACCTCAACGCCCAGCTGACGGCTTTCCAGACAAAATTGCGGCTGTCGGATGCATGTTCTTCAATGACCGGGAAAAAGCCCAGGAACGTTGCGTCCGGCTCGCTTTTCCGGTGTACGGACGCCCAGGCCATCATGGCGAACGCCGTTCGGCGCACGAATTCGCGCTCGTCAGCGGCAAATTCCAGTATCAGCGCCTTCCAGCCGCCACAGTCGGCAAACAGGTCCGACACGCCGTCTACAATGTCCCAAGAATCAAACTCAGCTGCCCAATTGCGCGCATTGTCCGCCGTAAAGAGCGTGCGGATCAGCCGTGACGGAGGCAATGAACCGCGCCTCCATGATGCCGCTGTCCCAAAGCTCAAACGCGCGGCTGTGATTGCGCTTGATGAGCTTGGCGATCTGCCGCTGCACGCCATGTGAAATGCCGAGCGCGTGGTCGATCCTGATGCCATAGCGCTTCATGCCCTGCCGGTTTTCCTCCGAGGCAAGGCTGCGCAGATGCGCCAGAACTTCGGCCGAAGTGGAGTCAGGGCCGAGGCCGGACATGGCTCAGTTTCGCTCCAGCCGCGCCAAGAGCGAGGACGTGTCCCACCTGTTGCCGCCCATCGCCTGCACGTCGCCGTAGAACTGATCCACCAGTGCCGTCACTGGGAGCTTCGCGCCATTGCGGCGCGCTTCTTCAAGGCAGATGCCGAGGTCTTTGCGCATCCAGTCGATGGCGAAGCCGAAATCGAATTTGCCGACGTTCATCGTCTTGTGGCGGTTCTCCATCTGCCAGGAGCCCGCCGCGCCCTTTGAGATCACGTCAACGACTTTTTCAATGTCGAGACCGGCGCGCTTGCCGAAGTGGATGCCTTCGGCGAGGCCCTGCACGAGACCCGCGATGCATATCTGGTTGACCATTTTCGTGAGCTGGCCGGAGCCGACAGGCCCCATCAGGCCGGTCATGCGTGCAAAACAGTCGATGACGGGTTTGGCCCTGTCATAGACCGCCTGTTCGCCGCCGATCATGACGGTGAGCACACCATTTTCGGCGCCTGCCTGACCACCGGAAACGGGGGCATCAAGGAAGTGGATGCCCTTGGCTGCGGCGATGGCGGCGAGTTCACGTGCGACTTCGGCGGAGGCTGTCGTGTGGTCAATGAAGATGCCGCCCGGCTGCATCCCGGCGAATGCGCCATCTCTCCAAGCGTGACGGCGCGCAGATCATCGTCATTGCCGACGCAGGCGAAAACGAAGTCTTTGCCTTTGGCCGCCTCCGCGGGTGTCGCGGCCATGGAGCCGCCATGTTCGACAGCCCATTTTTCCGCCTTGGCAGAAGTGCGGTTGTAGACCGTCACGTCGTGACCGCCTCGGTTCTTCAGATGCGCGGCCATGGGATAGCCCATGACGCCGAGGCCGAGAAATGCTAATTTGGCCATGTTTGAAACTCCATGCAGGTGAGGTGGAAGCCTTGCCATTTCGTCAGCGCCAGCGCAATCACGCGGTGGCAAAGCAGAGTCAAAACAGGGTCTTGGAAAAGTCCGTTAAGGACAGGATTTAAGCAATTCCAGCACACGTCTCAAATCGGGTGCGCCATCTCATATTTCCGGTGCTCTTCCTTCAGATAGTCGATGAAAATGCGCACTTTCTGCGGAACAAACCTGCGGCTCGGATAGACGGCGTACAGAGGCACGACGCCCATGTCGTAGTCCGGCAGCAGGCGCACAAGCGCGTTTTGATCAGGCGAGTTTTCGAACCACCAAACCGGCCCGCTGGATATGCCGACGCCTGCGCAGACGGCTTCGCACAGGGCGTCCTGATTATTGATGCTGATGCGCGGCTTCAGGGTGACCGACTGGCTCGCGCCGTTTTTCGAAAACTCCCAGCGGCGCTTGTTGCCAGCGTGGCTGAACCGGATGATTTGATGGCCGGCCAGATCCGCCGGCGTTTTGGGCTCGCCGTGTTTCTCCACGTACCCGCGCGAGGCGAACAGCCAGACCGGTTTGTGGCCGATCAGCTGGGCTATGACGGTTTCGTCCTCGATTTCGCCGACATGAATGCGCAGATCGATACCCTGCTCGACCAGATTTGGCCACGTGTCCTGCAGCATCAGCTCAATATCCAAGTCCGGAAAGTTTTCGAGAATTGCCTTCAGTCTGGGCACCACCGCCATGCGGCCAAATCCGGTCTGGCAGGAAAGACGCATCAAGCCGCTGGCTTTGCTTTTCACGCGTTGAACGCGCTCGAGCGCAAAATCTGTGGCGGCGACGGCGTGGCGGGCATGGCCGAGAAACTCGCGGCCCTCGTCGGTCAGTGTGATGGAGCGCGTCGTGCGGTGCAGCAGCCGCGCGCCGAGCTGGTCCTCCAGCGTTGAAATCTGTTTGGAAACGGCAGGCTGGCCAAGTCCGAGCTGCTTGGCGGCAAGCGAGAAGCTCTCGGTCTCGGCGACGCGCACAAAGACGCGGAATGCGGAGTCCATGTCCATATTTATTCCTAACAAGCATAAGTCATATCGAAAATATTGGTATTAAACTATGAAACTCTATCAATCATATCAAGGGGGCAAACGACACCCATGAGCAACACTGGTGCCGCCTTATCCCGGAAGGGTCCGGGAAACGTATGAAGGACCTAAACATGAAAAAGATTCCGCTCGCCGCAATCGCAACTCTGATAGCCCTTTCCAGCGCTGCCAGCGCCCAATCCTTTGACATCAACAGCATGCCACTCGGCAACATTCCCACCGCGACAGACAATACGCGGACAGGCGCTGTGGCCGCGAGGAAAGTCTTTAAGCGCGAGATCGAGCGCGATGGCGCACGCTTGATTCAATATTACACGCTCGCCAGCGACGGTTCAGCTGTGGTGATTTCGGAAGAAGCGCACTGAACTTCAAAGCAACCGCCAGCGGGGCGTTTTGGTCACGCCCCGCTTACCTGATCAAATGCCGGGTCAGCCGCCGCTCAATGGCGTCCCACAGGTGCCGCAGCGTCTCGACCATCGACAGATAGATCAGCGCCGCCCAGATATAGGTCTGGAAATCAAACGAGCGGGAGTAGGCGCGGCGGGTTTCGCCCATCAGGTCATAGACCGTGATGATCGAGATGACCGCCGAGCCTTTCAGCATCAGGATCAGCTCGTTGCCATACGGGCGCAGCGCGACGATCAGCGCCTGCGGCAGGATGATCTTGAAGAAGGTGAGTGTCTTCGGCATGCCGAGCGCTGCGGCGCCTTCCCACTGGCCCTTTCCGACGCTTCGGATGGCGCCGGCGAGAATTTCGGCCTGATAGGCCGCCGTGTTCAGCGTGAAGGCGAAGACGCCGCAGTACCAAGCCTCTTTGAAGAACCACCAGAGACCGACCGAATCCAGCGCCGGGCGGAACTGGCCGAGGCCGTAATAGATCAGGAATGTCTGCGCCAGAAGCGGCGTGCCGCGGAAGAAGTAGACATAACCATAGGCGATGCCGGAGAGGACGCGGTTTTTCGACATGCGCATGGCGGCAAGTGGGAAGGACAAGAGCGCGCCAAACACCATGGACAGCGCAACCAGCGCCAAAGTGACCTTCAGTCCCTCCCAGTATTTTGGCGCATATTTGTCGAACAGTTCGGGGTTGTAAGCACGCGCAAGAAATATCCCCAGGCCAACGAACACAAGCGCCCAGAACCCCATCAGACACCAGCCGGTTATGCGGGTGCGGGTCCATTCCTTGGCGGGCCTTTCAGGACGGCGGATGATTGCGGTATCGGTCATCGCGACACCCCGCTCTTCTTCGTCCATGTCTCAATTCTCTCGATGAAGAAAGATGAGACAATGGCGAGCACCAGATAGATGACGCAGGCGAGCCCAAAAAACAGAAAGGCTTCCTTCGTGACCCGCGCCGCAACGCCGGTCTGGCGCAAAATGTCCGACAGCCCGACGACGGAGACCAAGGCGGTGTCCTTGAGCAGTATCAGCCAGAGGTTTGACAGGCCGGGCAGGGCGAGCCGTATCAGCTGTGGCAGTATGACGAGCCGCATTGTCTGCCCATAATGCAGACCCAGCGCGTCGCCGCCTTCATACTGGCCCTTTGGAATTGCGCGGAAAGCGGAGAGGAAGACTTCAGAGGCATAAGAGGAGAACACGACGCCAAGCGCGATCATGCCTGACACGAAGGAATTGATTTCGATTTTTGAATCGAATCCCAACAACAGAAGCACCTGCTGGACGCCGATCTGGATGCCGAAATAGACGAGAAACAGCGTCAAAAGCTCAGGCAGGCCGCGGAAGATCGTTGTGTAGATATTGGCCGCGAGGCGGATGCTCGGCTCCTCCGCCTGTTTGCCAAGGGCCACAAAAAAGCCGATCAAAAGCCCGATCGGCAGTGTGCAGAGCGCCAGCGCAACCGTGATGAACGCGCCCCTGGCAATGTCGTCCAGCCAGCCCTGTGGCCCCCAGCTCAGCAATGTCAGATAGTGGTCCATCCGCGTCCCCCGGTTTGGCGGATGCTAGGACGGCGGCGGGCCGCCGTCCAGTTATTCATTTTTGGCAATATCAGCTGCCGTAGACGTCGAAATCGAAGTATTTGTTCTGGATTTTCTCGTATTCGCCAGTGGCGCGGATGGCGTCGATGGCGGCGTTGAACTTGTCGGCGAGCGCCGTTTCGCCCTTGCGCACGGCAATGCCTGCGCCATCGCCATGGATTTTGGCGTCTGTCGGGAGAGTGCCGAGGATCTTGCAGCAGGCGCCGGCCTCTGTGGCAAGCCAGCCGCGCAGCACCATGACATCGTCCATGACCGCGTCAATGCGGCCATTGGCCATGTCGAGCTGATATTCCTGCGCGGACGGGAAGCCCTTGATCTCGGACTCGCCATACTTGGCTTCCGCATAGTTGAAATGCGTCGTCGAGGCTTGCGCACCCAACGATTTTCCCTTCAGGGATTCAGGCGAAGCGTCTGCTATGGTTGAATCTTTCGCCACAGCGATGGCGGGCGGCGTCTGGTAGTATTTCTTGCTGAAATCCACCTTCTCTTTGCGCTCCGCCGTGATCGACATGGAGGCGATGATGGCATCGAATTTGCCGGCCTGCAGCGCCGGTATGATGCCGTCCCAGTCCTGCGTGACGAGTTCGCACTCAGCCTTCATTTGCGCGCAGAGCGCCATCGCGATGTCGATGTCAAAGCCCTCGAGCTTGCCGTCGGCGGTCAGATTATTGAAAGGCGGGTAAGCGCCTTCCGTGCCGATTTTGAGCTTCATCATGTCTTCTGCCTGAGCGGCACTGAGCGACAGCGCTGCGGCGGCAGCGAAAATTGCTAGTTTCGGACCAAATTTCATCTTGTGTGTTTCTCCCGGTTTGAGAGGCCAGCGTGACTTACGTGCCCCAGGCAGCGGCAAAGGCCGTGCAGAAAGGGATACTCCCACCAAAAAGCGGCGCATTGCAACTGTAATTGCGAAATATTGGCACGCGAAACCGCCAAAATGCCACGTCTGGATCACCAAAATGCAGGTTACTTTGCGTCAATGCGCCAACGAAAACCGCTGAATAATAAAGCTGGCCACCGCCTCGGCATCGTTGAGATCAAGAACCGGCAAGTGTTTGTGCCTGGAATGGCAAGTCGGATGCAATGGCGATAATGGACGGATCTTCCGGCGCAAGCGGCGTTCCGGCTTTGCCGCGCCGCACCTCAATCTTGGCGTGGCCTTCGCGCTTGTAGCCTTCGACAATCACAAGATCGCAAGGGCCAAGCCGCGCCAGCACGTCTGCGAGCGGCGGCTCGCTCTCGCCCTCCAGCTCATGCATCAGCGCCCAGCGCCGCGCCGAGACTATGGCGACTTCCCGCGCACCCGCCTTGCGGTGCCGGTATGAGTCAGTGCCCTCATGGTCAATGTCAAACTCATGATGCGCATGTTTGACCGTCGCGATCCTGAGACCCATTTCAGCAAAGCGGGTGACAAGTTTCTCCACCAGCGTTGTCTTGCCCGCGTTTTTCCAGCCGGTGATGCCGATGACGTTCTGCTTCATGCTGGCAATGCCGCCAAGTCTTCCGGCGTGTTGATGTTGAAGAACGGGTCGAGCTTGTCCGCAGTCGGGAACTGCGCGGTTTCGAAGGACTGGCTCTTGAGGAAATCCGTCATTTTCCGGCTTTGCCCGGTGGAGAGCCAGGATGCAAGCGCGGGTTCGATGGAGACCGGCCAGAGCGCGAAGGTCGGGTGCAGGCCGGTTGCGCTCTGCGCGGCGATGATCTTTTGTCCGGCCTGCTTCAGAAAAGCCGCTGCGAGGTCTTGCGGGAAGAGGGGGGTGTCAACGGCAGCCGTGACAAGCTGCGCCGCGCCGCTGGCTTTCGCCCATCGCAACCCGGCGAGAACGCCGGCCAGCGGACCGTCGAAGCTGTCTGTCTCATCCGTGACGAGGGGAAGCTCCAGTTCCATGTATGCGGAGGCGTCGCTGTTCGTGTTGATGATCACCTCGTCCACCTGTGGGCGCAGACGCTCAATGGCGTGTGCAAGCAGCGTTTTGCCTTTCCACACGACCAGCGCCTTGTCTGTGCCAAAACGGCTTGAGCGCCCGCCCGCCAATATGCAGCCGATGACTTTCATGCGGCGGGCTCCGGCGGCACGGCTGATTGAATTCTGCGCGCACGCACCCGCTCGCGGTAGAAGGAGTATGTGCCCGAGCCGATGACAAGCGCCGCGCCAATCAGAGTGGCGCGGTCGGGAACATCGCGGAACACCAGAAAGCCGAGGCCGAGCGCCCAGATCAGGCTTGTGTAACGGAAAGGCGCAATGAAGCCGATTTCGCCGGCGCGCATGGCGTTGATGATGAACAGATAGCCGAAAATGATGAAGCTTGCAGCGGCAAACAGGATACCAAGACTTCGTGCCGACATCGGCGTCCAGCCGCCGAATGGAATGATCAGCGCAAGGCCTGTCAGTGAAATCATCGCCGCTGTCACCAGCGTCATAAACAGGGAAGGCACATCCGCCGGGGCGCGGCGGGTGGCGAGATCGCGGAAGGCGGCGGCGAAGACGCAGGCGAGGATCAGCAGCGAATATTGACTGAACCCTTCCATGCCCGGCCGCACAATGATCAGGACGCCGAGGAACCCGACAAATATCGCCGTCCAGCGCCGCCACCCAACTTTCTCGCCCAGAAACAGCACCGCCCCCAGCGTCACCGCCAGCGGCAGCGCCTGAAGTATGGCGGAAGCGTTGCCGATCGGCATGTGCGCAAGGCCGGCGAGAAAAGTCACAGTCGCCGCCATCTCGCCGAAAGAACGCGCCAGAACGCCGGGTTTCCAGATAAACGAAACCGGCCGCAGCGCGCCCATGTGCCAGGACAATACCGCAATCATCGCGCTCGCCATCAGCCCGCGAACAAACATGATCTGCGCGACATTCATCTCCTGCGTGGCGAGTTTGACGAACGTGTCGTTGATGGTGAAGCCGGCCATGGAGATGGCCATGAAAAGCGCGCCGCGCAGATTGGGGGAAAGGGACAAGGGCATTTCCTGATTTTGACCGGCTTCTAGCGCGATTCTTGACTGTCAGCGCGGGAAAATGTGACTTAACTCGCCGCGCCGCGAAATTGGCCGGGTCTCTTTGTGGGCAAATTCTATAAACCTTTGCTCTGATTCAGCCTTTGTTGGTAATTTCCCGTTAACTTGGCGGTTTCGGCGCTGTTTGCGTCTGTGTGTCTGCGTAACTGGTTGTGTTCATGCGTTTTCATCCCGCCTTCGGCATTTCCCTGATTTTGGCCCTGTCCGGCTGCAACACGTCTTCGCGCGTTGACGCGCTCGATGTGGCCCGGCCTTCGCAGGAGCTGACAAGCTCGGTGCGCGCGCCTGTGCCGCAGGCGGAGATCGGGCCGCAGGAGATTTCCGCATCGGATCCCGTCCAGTCTTATCCGGCTGAACCTCTGTCTGCGCCTATTGCCGACCAGGTCCCGGCGCCCGAAACCGTTGCCGCCGCTAAAGCGCCGCGCCTCAAGCCTGAACCGAAGGCGGAAGCGGTCGAACCCGACGCGCGTGTTGAAATGGCCTTTGCCGCGCCAGCCGCGCTCGCTCAAAAGCCTTCCCTGCGCGCCCAACCCGGGACCGTCCACGGCCCGCGTTTCCGCGACGCCAAGCCGATCCGCTTCGGGCGCGTCTCGCCGAAACACTATGCCGTGCATGGCGTTGACGTGTCGCGCTGGCAGGGAAACATCAACTGGAGCGTCCTGAGGAAGAACGGCGCGAACTTCGCCTTTATCAAGGCGACGGATGGCGGCGACCATCTGGACCCGATGTTCCGGCGCAACTGGAAGGGCGCGCAGGCGGCCGGCGTCAAGCGCGGCGCTTATCATTTCTTCTACTGGTGCCGTTCAGCGTCGCATCAGGCCGATTGGTTCATCCGCCACGTGCCGCGCGACGCCAATGCGCTGCCGCCGGTCATCGACGTGGAATGGGTCCGCTCAAGAAGCTGCCCGAAGCGCCCGTCGCCCGCTGCGGTGCGGAAGAAGATGGCGACATTCATGAACGCGCTGGAGGCCCATTACGGCCAGCGCCCGATCATCTACACCGCGCCGGATTTTTACGAGGACAATCTCGAAGGCGCTTTCCCCAACCATCCATTCTGGCTGCGCGCCGTCGCCGAACATCCGTCGAAAGTCTATCCGGGCCGCCGATGGGTCTTCTGGCAATATTCGGGCACGGGCCTGTCGAAGGGCGTCGGCGAGAAGATCGACCTGAATGTCTTCAACGGCGATGCGGCGGCGTGGACGCGCTGGTCGCGGTGATATCTATCCCCCGCGCGGGAGATGCGCGGTTCGTGCGCTCACTCTAAATCCTTGCCCAGCGGGGCGCGGACCTGGCCGGACAGCTTTGTCCGCCGGTTAAATGCAAGGATCAAGATCATGAACATTGCCATTCCCCAGCCCGACTACGCCGCCATCAAAGTCAAACAGAAAGCCACATGGGGCGCGGGCGACTATGCCGTCATCGGCACCACGCTTGCAGATCGTCGGCGAGCGCCTGATCGAGGCGATTGACCTTCGCGCCGGCGAAAACGTGCTGGATGTCGCCGCCGGCAACGGCAACGCCACGCTCGCCGCCGCGCGCCAGCATGCCAATGTCACCTCGACCGACTATGTCGGCGCGCTGCTTGAACGCGGCAAAGAGCGGGCGGACGCCGAGCGGCTCACCGTCACCTTCAAGGAGGCGGACGCCGAGGCGCTGCCCTTCGCCGACGGCAGCTTTGACGCCGTCGTCTCAACCTTCGGCGTCATGTTCACGCCGAACCAGGAGAAGGCCGCCTCCGAAATGTCGCGCGTCACGAAGAAGGGCGGGCGCATCGGCATGGCCAACTGGACGCCGGAAAGCTACATCGGCCAGCTGTTCAAGATCATCGGCAAACATCTGCCGCCGCCGGCCGGCGTGAAATCCCCTTCGCTCTGGGGCTCCGAGGCGCGGCTTGCCGAGCTGTTCCCGGGCCACAAGGTCAAGGCCACAAAACAGATATTCCATTTCCGCTACCATTCGCCCGAACACTGGCTCGAGACATTCCGAACCTGGTACGGCCCCACCAACCGCGCCTTCGCCGCGCTGGACGAAGCCGGGCAGGCGGCGCTGCAGGCCGACATTCTGGAACTGCTCAACCGGATGAACCGGGGCGGGAAGGGGACGCTGATTGTGCCGAGCGAGTATTTGGAGGTGGTGGTGGGGAAGGGGTGAGGGGACACATTCGGCGGGGGGCGCGTCCCCCGCCATACTCATATGCCGCGATACCCTTGGCCTCATCCGCCCAAGAGACAACGAAAAATTCCCAATGCAGCGGAATGCGCATTCAAGTTTACGCCCGGCGCTCCAAAAGCGGCTCAATTGCGTCGTCCGGCATCCGCCCCGCGCGTGCGCAGAGGCATGGGAATTTCCAGCCAAGGCACAAAGCTCCGCCCCTTACCGAGAACGCGGCAAGGAATGCAATGAGCGCTGCAGGCGCCAAGGGCGCGCCGGAAACACTCAAAATTGCATAAATGCCCGCCCCGGTCAGCGCCGCTGTCACATAAATCTCCCGCTGCATCAAAACCGATGGCTGGCCGATCACAATATCACGCAAGATGCCGCCAAACGTCGCCGTCATGACGCCGGTCACCACCGCGATCGGCGCAGGCGCCCCCAGCTCCAGGCCCTTGGCGGCGCCGATCACGCAATAGGCCGAAATCGCGATGTTATCGAGCCACAGCAGCCACAGAAAACGCGGCCAAATCAGATGCGCGGAGAAATAGACAATCACAGCCGCCGCCGCCGCAACAGCGAGATATTCGGGTTGCCGGACCCAAAACACCGGCGTTGCCCCCAAAATAATATCCCGAAGCGTTCCGCCCCCGACACCGGTGAGAATGGCAAGGAAGACAAATCCGAGCAAGTCGAGTTGTTTGCGCGACGCGGCGAGCGCACCGGTTGCTGCGAAGACGGCCATGCCGGCATAGTCAAGGAATTGGAGAGCATTCATGGCGAACTCCAAGAAGCCGGCCTCGGCTGCGGGCCGGTCAGCAGGAGCTCGAGATCGCGCACCGTTCTGAGCGCGCAGACATCAGCCCGGTCATATTCCCGGCCCGTAATCTCCTCGACCTGCAGCGCGATGCACTCCAGAACGAGACTGTCTATAGCGAGTGATGCCAGCTGGGTGTCGGCGGACAAGGCGCTCTGCGGCAGACACAGCGCCTCGGCCAGTATCTGCCGCGCCGCCGCCGCGGGCGCCTGACCGCCCGGAATTGGCCCGTCCATCCGGCTCGCTTCGAAGCTCTTGGAGCCCGCGTCATAAACGACACGCCTCCAGTAGCCCATGAACTCGCTATAGCCCCGCATGGGAATGTCCTTTCGATATCCATTTTCAGAGTGCTGCGGCGCTCGAATTCACTTGATCTCCCAATGCTTCTCGTAAGAAGAGATCGTCGCCCGGCTCTTTGGACCTTGAAAGACGATCTCAGACCTGATCGTGCCGCCGCCGGTGATGCCCTTGTATTTTCCTGTGCCGGAAAGGTAGGTGAATGTGCCTGACCCGAATGCGATGAACATCTTGTCACCGTCCGTGTCGGTCTCAGTGCAGGTTCCGCTGTTCTTGTAAGCGCCCGCGATGATTGCTTCCTGGCCAACGCAGCGCATGGTGTTCTTGTCAAAGGGTCCTCCCTCCTTCTCATTGCGGATCACTGCAGTCATCACAAAGATGTCCGGCTGAAAGGCAGTATCCCATCCATCGAGGGCGTCGGCGAAGACAAAGGTCTGATAGCCCGTTGCCTTGGTGCTGCCGCTTTTCGGCAATTCAGCCGCGAAAGCGCTGTGAGCCGCCAATGCGAAAGCAGATGCGCCGAGAAACGAAGCCGCAAAAATTGTCTTGAACGCGTTCATTTTTTTCTCCTGAGTAATGGTTAATTCACCGAATGCGCGTCATCGCTAATGTGATCTTGCCACTTGCTTTGAGACCGTATTCGCCTGGAGTTCCACGAGCCGTTCCCGATCACCCGCATCGACGAGCAGCGTCGCCGCGTTGTCGCCGCAGGTGAAGTTGAGTGAGCGTCCCTCCTCGCTGTCGAGGCCCGTCATCTGCCCCGGATACAACTGGAGGCGGACACGCGCCGCCGACAAGGGCGGCGTCTGTTCGGGATCGCCCTTCTCGCTGATCATGAGCGTCACAAGGCAGGTGGCGTCCTGCTCGACGAAATACCCGCTCATCGACTTCGAGCCGAAATCATAGCTGATGCTCTGGATTGGCCGGTACCGCGCCTGATCTTCGGTCAGCGATCCGCTCAAAGCCGCCGGTACTGCCATCGAAAGATTCATGGCAATCGCTCCGGCGAACGCAGCGGCGGTTGTATTGAGAGTATTCATGATGTTCTCCTCAAAGGGCCGTGATGGCCCTGCCGAATGCATGAAGACTGACAGAGGAGGTGGCGGCGCGTCACGAAGGGCAGACGAAAAGTTCACGAAAAATGCCGGATGCGGTGCGCCACTCGTCGCTTGCTGGTTGTCATGTCCCGGGTTAGGTTGTCTGCGAAGGATCAAGCCGATGGAAGCCGTTACCTCACCTTCAATCCGCATCAATGCGCGTGACATTGACCTGTCGCTCGGCAATGTGACGGTCAGCGGCGCAAGGCCGGTTGCACTGCGCCCGCAGTCCTTGGTCCGTGCTGACACACTTGGTTGCGAGGTCCGGCACTCTCGTTTCAAAAGACGAACTGATGGCCGCAGTGTGGCCGGGCATCGCGGTGACCGATGACAGCCTCGTGCAATGCATCACCGAGCTGCGCAAGGCGCTGGGCGACGATGCCCATTCAATCATCAAGACCGTGCCGAAGCGCGGCTACGTGCTGAGTTCGGAGCAGCGGTCTGTCTGCCCCGCCGCGTCAGCCCGGCATCGCAGTCCTGCCTTTCGTCAACATGAGCGGCGATCCGTCGCGGGATTATTATGGCGATGGGCATGGCGGAAGACATCATCACCATGCTCTCCTGCTTTCCTTGGATCCGCGTTGCGTCCCGCACGTCCAGCTTCGCCTACGACAAGCCTGTGAATGTGCGGCAGGTGGGCAAGGATCTTGGCATCAATTATGTGTTGGAAGGCAGCGTGCGCAAAGCCGGCAGCAAGGTGCGCGTCACAGCGCAGCTGATTGATGCTTCGTCAGGCGATCATATCTGGGCAGACCGTTTCGATGAAGAGGGTGGCGACATCGCGGCGCTGCAGGATGCGGTTGGGCACCGGATATATCACACAGTGGCAGGGCTGCAGGGCGAGGTTATGGCGAAAGAGAGAGCCGGGGCCTGGAGCAAATCGGGACCGGGCATTGAGGAATACGACTACTGTCTTCGCGGGCATGATTTGTTTCTTCGTTTTGAAAAGGAGGCCAATTTCAAAGCGCTTGCAATCTGGCAGGAGGGATTAGCGAAATTTCCGGATTCGGCCCTGCTCAAAGTTAAAGTGGCATGGGGTCATATATTGCCGCTTCTCTATGACTGGGCCGATGACCGCGTTCGTTTTTTGGAGCGTGCATGGAGGCTGGGCAAGGCGGCAGAAGCGCAGGAGAACAAATCACGGCTGGCGTCTTTCATGAGCCATTGGATGATGGCGATTTTGTATTGCCTTTACGAGGGCGACTTCGAGCGTTCAGTAATCGAGGCTGAGGCTGCGGTGAGAATTATTCCCCATGATTCCCTTGCCCGCGCCCAGCTCAGCTATTATCTCACTGCGGCGGGGAGGAGCGATCTGGCGGTAAACTGGCTGGAAGACGTGATGCGCCATGATGCGCACCCGCTAGACTGGTATTTTATCAATCTTGCGACTGCCTACTACAATGCAGGCCGCCCCGAAAATGCTTTGGCACTGCTGGCGAATTACAAAGGGGTGCTGCGCGGGCCGAGAAAGATAATCCTCGCCGCGGCGAATGCCCGGCTTGGCAGGCTGGACGAAGCGCGGCATGAACTGGCCCGGTTTCTGGCTGAGTTTCCCGGCTGGACAATCGCAAAGGAAGCGACTTGGCCATCGGAAGGCATCCAAAATTCATCGAGCCGCTGTTGAAGCCCTATCTGGATGATCTGCGCAAGGCGGGGCTTCCGGAGGGCTGATCCTCACCCCCCCGTCACGCTCATATGCCGCGCCACCGCCGGCTTCTTGCTCACCCGGTCAATGACAAAATCATGCCCCTTCGGCTTGCGCCCGATGGCCTCGTCAATGGCGGCTGACAGAAGCTCGTCGCCTTCCGAGGCCCGCAGCGGGGCGCGCAGGTCCGCTGCGTCTTCCTGGCCGAGGCACATATAGAGCGTGCCGGTGCAGGTGAGGCGGACGCGGTTGCAGCTTTCGCAGAAATTATGCGTCATCGGCGTGATGAAGCCGAGGCGGCCGCCGGTCTCGGCGACCTCGACATAGCGCGCCGGGCCGCCGGTCTTGTAGGGGATGTCATTGAGCGTGAAGCGCTGGGCGAGGGCGGCGCGCATCTGGCTGAGCGGCAGATATTGATCGGTGCGGTCCTCGGAGATTTCGCCGAGCGGCATGGTTTCGATCAGCGTCAGGTCCATGCCCCGCCCATGCGCCCAGAGCATCAGGTCGGGAATTTCCTGATCGTTGAAGTCCTTCAGCGCCACGGCGTTGAGCTTGACCTTCAAGCCCCGCCGCCTGCGCCGCGTCAATGCCTTCCAGAGTCTTCGCAATGTCGCCCCAGCGGGTGATGTGTTTGAACTTGGCCGGGTCCAGCGTGTCGAGCGAGACATTGATGCGCCGGACGCCGCAGTCGGCCAGCTCCTGCGCATATTTCGCCAGCTGCGAGCCGTTGGTGGTCAGCGTCAGCTCCTCCAGCGCGCCGGACTTCAGATGCCGGGAAAGCGAGCGGACCAGCTGCATGATGTTCTTCCTCACCAGCGGCTCGCCGCCGGTCAGGCGCAGCTTTTTCACGCCCTTGTCAATGAAAGCCGTGCAGAGCCGGTCCAGCTCCTCAAGCGTCAGCAGATCGCGCTTGGGCAGGAATTCCATGTCCTCGGCCATGCAATAGGTGCAGCGGAAATCGCAGCGGTCGGTGACCGAGACGCGCAGATAGGAGACGTGGCGGCCGAACGGGTCGATCATGGCGGGTGGCTGTATTTCGGTGACAGTGCACTTAATTGCCTTGTCGTCCGCGCCGGAATTATCTGAAACTGGCAAAGGCAATTAAGTGCACTGTCACCGAAATACGGTGCTCCGATTTGTCTTGCCGCATTCTATGCCTCTCGCTAAGCGATATCAATGTCCGACCAAAGTCCATGGCCCTCAGAACTGCGCGTCTCGAAAGACAAGAGCGAACTGACCGTCGCCTTCAATGACAGGCGCGCGCTTCACGCTGCCCGCCGAAATGCTGCGCGTCCTTTCCCCGTCCGCCGAAGTGCAGGGCCATTCGCCCGAACAGCGCGTCACCGTGCCCGGAAAGCGCCATGTGAAAATCGCGCAGGTGCTGCCCATCGGCAATTACGCCGTGCGGCTGGTGTTCGACGACCGGCACGACAGCGGGATATTCACCTGGGTCTATCTGCATGAGCTCGGGGTGAGCGGGGCGGAAAGATGGGCGGGCTATTTGGCCGAGCTGGCGGCGAAGGGGCTGGGGCGGGGTTAGCGCCGCACGATCACCTTCGTGCCGATCCCCACCTTGTCATACAGGAACTTCACATCATTGTTCGACATGCGGATGCAGCCGGACGACATGGCGAGGCCCAGCGTCCAGGGCTGGTTGGTGCCGTGGATGCGGTAGATCGAGCCGCCGATATACATGGCGCGCGCGCCGAGCGGGTTGTTCGGCCCGCCTTCCTGATAGACCGGCAGGATGCGGCCCTTTTTCGCTTCGCGGGCGCGCATTTCGGCGGGCGGGGTCCAGCCCGGCCATTCGGCCTTGCGGCTGATCCGGTTGGTGCCGGACCATTCAAAGCCCTCGCGCCCGACGCCGACGGCGAACTTGATCGCCTTGCCGTTGCCGAGCGTGTAATAGAGCCGCCGCTCGCCGGTTTCGATGATGATCGTGCCGGCGGGCGCTTTGGCATTGTAGGACACGGTTTTGCGCGGGATCGGCGAATGGTCGGACCGGTATTTGTTGCCGCCCTCGCGCGGCTGGCCGGCAAGGAAGAAGCGGGCTAGGGCGCTTTCGGCGCTGGCGGGCGAAGTGACGAGCGAGGCGGGCAGGAGCAGCGAGGCCGCGAGAAGTAGCGTCGAAAGAATGGTGCGCACGTTTGTTCCTCAGGTGTGATTCGCGCAATATTCGCGTTCACTTGCCTGTTGGTCAATCACTTCACACAAATGTTTGTCACTGAGCGGGAGCAGGCCGCCGCGTTCACTTGTGCCAGATTGCGCAGTGAACCGTCAGGCCGCTCTTCTTGCGGACATAGCTCTTGTAGCTGACCTGTTTGTAGCCTTCCTTGGCGGCTTTCAGCTTGTAAGGCCCGTACTCGCTGCCGACGGCCCAGAGAAACGCTGTGTCGTTGGTGTTTTTGGCAAACGTGACATTGTATTCGGTTTCGCCAACGTCCAGCTGCCGCTTGTTACTGTCGCGGCAGGCCATTTTCACCGGGAACAGTCCCTGTCGCACGAGTGCTTGGCCCTTGCTGAGGGCATTGTAGCCCGACAGCCAGCCGGTCTCCTCGGCAAATCCAGCTGTTGGAACCGACGCAAGGCAGATGGAAGCCATGAAAATTGAAGCGATGCGGATCATTATTCCCTCCCGTTTGGCTCGAGTTAATACCTGCAGTTGCCAAATTCAAGCCGCTCGAACGGAAATAGTTATCGCCTATCCGGTATAGCTCGGCAGGCTGGCAAACGCGCTTTTCAGGGCGTTCGACCAGCCGTCTGATATGAGCCTGTAATAGGGGTCGTCGCGGTCAATGCGGCGCTGGACGCCGACCTGCAGGGAGTCTTTTTCATAGAATTGCAGATCGAAAGGCATCCCCACCGAAAGGTTCGATTTCAGCGTTGAATCGAACGAGACGAACAAAAGTTTCGTCGCCTCGGCGAACGACATTTTCGGATCATAGGCCCGCACCAGAATGGGCTTGCCGTATTTATGTTCGCCGATTTGGAAAAACGGCGTGTCGGTCGAGGATTCGATGAAATTGCCTTCCGGATAGATCTGGAACAGGCGCGGGTCGGTGCCCTTGATCTGCCCGCCGAGAATGAAAGAGGCGTTAAACGCGCCTTCGGCCTTCTGGCCTTCCGTTGCGCGCGCCCTGAATGACTTCTTTCACCGTGTCGCCGACGAGGCGGGCGGTCTGGAACATGGAAGGCGTCTCAAGCAGCGAGGGATGGCGGTCGGCGACGGCTTTGGTGCGTTCGTCGAGGAGGCTCACCACGGCCTGCGTCGTGGCAAGGTTGCCGGACGCCATCAGCACGATGACGCGCTCGTCCGGGCGCGACCAGGTGTACATTTTGCGGAAGGTGGAAATGTTGTCAACGCCGGCATTGGTGCGCGTGTCCGACATGAACACGAGGCCGGTGTCCAGCTTCATTCCAACGCAGTAAGTCATCCAAGCCCGCTCGATTCTTGAATCATAACAGGGCTCTACTGCTCCACATTGATATGGACTTCAAGGCTCTCGCCGCCAAATCCATGGCGGATTCCCGACATCGGCGCGGCGTCGCGGTAGTCAAGGCCCGTTGCAAGCCGCACATAGCGCTCGTCCGGGCTGACGCCGTTGGCCGCGTCAAAGCCGACCCAGCCGATCCCGTCCACATGCGCCTCGGCCCAGGCATGGCTCGCCGCCTGCTGCGTCTCGCCGTCGATCAAAAGGTAGCCGGAGACATAGCGCGCCGGGATGCCGAGAATGCGGGCGACGCTGGCGAACACATGCGCATGGTCCTGGCAGACGCCTTCAGCGGCGTTCAGCGCCGTCTCGGCGTCCGTCGTCACTTCGGTGGCGCCGACGACGAAGCGGATGCGTTTGTGAACGTTTTCAAGCAGCCCGTGAAGAAGATCAAGTCTCTCAGAGCCCCCTTCATACTCGCCAGCCAGCGCCCGAACGGAAGGCCCCGGTTTGGTCAGCTCCGTCTGGCGCAGCCAGGTCCAGAGCGGCGTCGGGCCGGAATCCTCGCCCTCAACGCCGGTATTGTTCAGCGTCTCCACCGTGCCGCCGACGCTGATTGTCATGTCATGCGCGTTGCGCTCATTGCGCACCAGCTCGGTCAAATTGCCGAACCCGTCCCGGTAAGCCACTTCGCGCGCCGCGCCATGATAATCCACCTTCCAGTCATGCACCGTCTGGCTCCGCGTCGTCTGCGGCGTCAGCCGGATGCGCTGCAGCGCGTAGGGCACCGGGGCATCGTAGGTGTATTTGGATTCGTGCTGGATTTTCAGGAGCATTTGTTCAATGATTTCATTCAGTTGAAGTTATAAGCCTCAGCGATGGAACTGCCGAGCCGGTTGTTCTGCTCGATGAACTCCAGCAGAAATTCATGCAGGCCGTTGTCGATGATCTGCGAGACAGTCCGGTTCCGCAGGCTTTTCAGCGTGGCGTCCGCCAGCGCATGCGGCTCGGCGCGGGCGCCGTAATCGTCGGCGAGGCGGTTTAGGTTATCGACAATGTTGCGGTAGCAGAAGGCGAGCGAGCGGGGCATGCGCTGGTTCAGGATGAGATAGTCGGTGACGTTGGACGGCTTGTATTCGGCGTCATAGACCCAGCGGTAGGAGCGGTGCGCCGAGACGGAGCGCAGCAGCGATTCCCATTGGTAATTGTCCATCGTCGTGCCGACATAGGCGACGGAGGGGAGAAGCACGTAATATTTGACGTCAACGATGCGCGCTGTGTTGTCGGCGCGCTCGATATAGGTGCCGATGAGTGAGAAATAGAAATTCTCGCTGCGCAGCATGGTGCCGACGAACGCGCCTCTGATGAGCGCGGTCTCGCGTTTGATCTTGTCGAGCGCGGCGGGCATTTCGCTGCGCAGCAGCGGGCGCGGAAAGGAGCGTGCGCAGGTTCATCCAGGCGTCATTGACGCTTTCCCATGTCTCGCGGGTCAGCGCCGTGCGCACCATGCGGGCGTTGGTGCGCGCCATGTTGATGCAGGAGACGACGCTGGACGGATTGGTCAGATCGCGCAGCATGAAGTCGGCCACCGTCTCGGCGCTGTATTCGTCATATTTGGCGCGGAAACCCTCGTCCGCGCCGGCGCTCATCAGCACGGACGACCATTCCTCCGGCGCGCCGGAGGCTTTGGTCAGCGCCATGCGCAGGCCCGCATCGACAAGGCGCGCCATGTTCTCGGCCCGCTCAATGTAGCGGTGCATCCAGAACAGGCCGTTGGCCGTGCGCCCCAAAAGCATGTGATGCCCGTCAGTCATCCATCACCCATGTGTCTTTGGTGCCGCCGCCCTGGCTGGAATTGACGACGAGCGAGCCCTCTTTCAGCGCCACGCGCGTCAGCCCGCCCGGCGTGATGCGCACGCGGTCGGAGACCAGCACATAGGGGCGCAGGTCCACATGGCGCGGCGCAAGGCCGGCCTCGGTGAAGATCGGCGTCGTCGAAAGCGCCAGCGTCGGCTGGGCGATGTAATTGCCGGGATTGGCGCGCAGCTTGTGGCAGAAAGCGTCGCATTCCGCCTTGGTCGAGGTCGGCCCGACCAGCATTCCATACCCGCCCGAGCCATGCACTTCCTTCACCACCAGATCCTTGATGTTCTCCAGCACATGTTTGAGGCTGTCCGCCTCGGCGCAGCGCCAGGTCGGGACATTTTCAAGGATCGCCTTGCGGCCGGTGTAGAATTCGACGATTTCCGGCATGTAGGAATAGATCGCCTTGTCGTCGGCGATGCCGGTTCCCGGCGCGTTGGCGATGGTGATGTTGCCGGCGCGGTAGACATCCATGATGCCGGGAATGCCGAGCAGCGAGTCCGGCAGGAAGGTGAGAGGGTCGAGATAGGCGTCGTCGATGCGCCGGTAGAGCACGTCGATCTGCCGGTAGCCCTGCGTGGTGCGCATGGCGATGCGCCCGTCCATCACTTTCAGGTCCGAGCCTTCCACCAGTTCGACGCCCATCTGGTCGGCAAGGAAGGCGTGCTCGAAATAGGCCGAGTTGTGAATGCCCGCCGTCAGCACGGCAATCGTCGGCCTGTCCGGCGCGCTCTTGGGTTTCACCGCCGCCAGCGACTGGCGCAGGAGTTTTGGATAATCCTCGACCGGGCGCACCTTGCATTGCTGAAACAGCTCCGGAAACAGCTGCATCATGGTTTCGCGGTTTTCCAGCATGTAGGAGACGCCGGACGGCGTGCGGGCATTATCCTCCAAGACGTAAAACTGGTTCTCCGCCGTGCGGACGATATCGACGCCGATAATGTGGGTGTAGACATTGCCCGGCGGGCGGAAGCCGATCATTTCCGGCAGGAAGGCCTCATTGCTGTAGATCAGCTCTTTCGGAATGCGGCCGGCGCGGATGATTTCCTGCCGGTGATAAATATCGTCGAGGAAAGCATTGATTGCCAAGACGCGCTGCTCGATGCCCTGCTCAAGCCTGCCGCCATTCCTGGCCCGAAATAATGCGCGGGATGATGTCAAATGGGATCAGCCGCTCAGACGCCTGATCGTCACCGTAGACGGCAAACGTGATGCCGGTGCGGCGGAACACCCGCTCGGCGTCCGAGGTTTTATCTGTCAGCTGTGCCTTGTCCTGTGACGCGAACCATTTTTCATATGAATGGTAAGGCGCTCTGACACCGCCTTCCGAAACCAGCATCTCATCGAAAGGGTTCAACGCGGGACCTCTGAAAACATTACTCATTCAATGCATTGTTCTGCGGAAAGGCAAGGGCAGAAATCCTCTGGCGCAAGAAAATGCGCCGACCTTACGCGGGTCAGATGTTAATCTTTTGTGAATCTCTGCCTGCCATTATCTCCGCAGCGGCAAGGCGGGCGTTAACAGTTTCCTGTCACTTTCGGAAATGTTCAGATTGAGAGACGGCCGATAGATGAAGATGGCAAACCTGCTTCGAAAATTCGTGCAAAACCGCAGCGGACAGTTCGCGCTGCTCATGTCCATACTGAGCATTCCGCTGCTCGCTGCCGTCGGCCTTGCCATTGATTATAGCTATGCTGTGCAGTCCCGGGTGCGGCTTCTCGCTGCCAATGACGCAGCGGCGCTGTTCGCAGCGACGGAATTCAAAAAACACGGCGTCCTGCCCTCCGAAGATAAGGTGCTTGCCTTTCTCACGACCAATTTTGACCGCCCGTCAGGAGACGGCGATCCCTCCATTGTCAAAATGTCAATTAAAGACAAAGTGCTGACACTCGATTCTCATGCAGATGTGCCCGTTTTCATAATGGGCATTTTTGGGCATGACAGAACCGATATTCAAACGACCTCCTCGGTCACAATCGGCGATGACACTCGGCTTGAGATATCGCTTGCGCTCGACACGACCCATTCGATGACGAAGCTGACAGGAATTTCATCCGCCAAGATTGACCCGGACGGAACGCTCTTGCCGCCAGACATTTTGGACGTGAGGCGCATTGATGCTTTGAAAGTGGCGGCGCTGCGGTTCACCAACACATTCCTCAACGGGCCTGATCTGAAGGACCGCTCGCGCATCGCGATCGTGCCGTTTGCCCGCTATGTCAATGTCGGCCTCGCCAACCGCAATGCGCCTTGGCTGTCTGTGCCCAAAGACACAGGGGCGACCGGCGAGCAATGCACCAAATATTACGAAATCACCGGCTATGGAACGTGTGAACCCTATACATGGTATTATGACGGCGTGCCGGTCTCCGGCACTTGGTGTCCGCCAATTTATGGCTCAAACTACACCGAGCAGTGCACACCGACCGGCGGCGAGACGTGGGCTGGCTGTGTCGGCTCGCGCAACGAGCCGCTCAACCTGAAAGAGGCGTTCGGCGGTGTTAAGTTTCAGGGGTTGATGAACACATGGTGCAACTCCGAAATATTGCCGCTGACCGATGATGCGGTCAAGGTCGCAAATCATATCAGCTCGCTTTGGACCAATGACTACACCTATATTCCCGAAGGGGTTATGTGGGGCTGGCGCATGCTGACCAAGGCTCAGCCATTCACCGAAGTGAAATCGCCGAAGCCTGACGAGAAAGTCCGGAGGATCATGATTGTCATGACCGATGGCGAAAATCAGGCCATGGCCGACATTCCCGCAGCGCCAACGCACCATGTGCTCAGCCCGGACATCTACGTCACGCCAAAGGCGGTTTATGACGCGGATGTCGCCCAAGCCAATCAATGGACTCTTGACGCCTGCAGCGGCGCCAAGGCAGACGAGGTTGAACTGTATACAATCAGCTTCGGCTCGGATGTGACGGCGTCTTCCAAGCTAATGCTGAAAAACTGCGCCAGCGACCCGAAGCATTATTATGACGCGGCGGATGCGACAAAACTGATTGAGGCGTTTGACGAAATCGCCTACCGGATGACGCAGACTTATCTTTCGAACTAGGCCGCCGCGGCGCGAAGAAGTCCCTCCACGAGTTCGGGCGTGACCTCGTCATAATGCGAAATGACGCGGCTCGGGTCGAACTCGCGCACATGCCGCTCAGAATAGCCAAAATCGACGGCGACGACCGGGATGCCGGCCGATTTGGCCGCCTCAATGTCGGCGCGCGAGTCGCCGAACATGATGGCGCGCCCGGGGTCGCCCCCAGCCATTTTGATCGTGTCGAACAGGTGGCGCGGGTCCGGCTTGCGGTACGGAAACGTGTCTGAGCCACAGATGGCGGCAAATTGTCCGGCTGCGCCAAGACCCTCAAGCAGCTGGACGGACATGCCTTCCAGCTTGTTGGTGCAGACGGCGAGCAGGAAGCCTTCGCCGGAAAAGTAGTCGAGAATTCGCGCGGCTCCCGGATAGAGCGCGCTCTTTCCGGGCATGTTGCCGACATAATGCTTGAGAAACGCCGCCTGCAGCCGGTCCAGCCGCTCCGCCTCCAGCGGCACTCGCCGCGCTTCGAAGGCGCGCTCGATCATCACGCGCGACCCTTGTCCGACATAGGACAGAAACCCGGCGGGATCTGACGGCGCAATTCCTTCCAGGGAAAGACAATGGTTCAGGCTGTCCAAAAGATCGGGCGCGGTGTGGACGAGCGTCCCATCAAGATCAAACACAAGTGTCGGCGGCGTCATCGCATGTTCCCGGATTTCCGCTCCGCGTAAACCACGCGCGACGAAGGCGCAAGCGCGGGGTTGGCCCGGCATTCTCCCCAGTGTATAGAGGCGCGGCAATCATTCAGGCTGGACATGGACGCGCGGCAACTCAAAATTAAGGCGGCGGAAGCAGCGCTGGCGCATGTCGAAAGCGGCATGCGGCTCGGCATTGGCACGGGATCGACAGCGGATGAGTTCATCCGGCTTTTGGCAGGCAGGGTTTCGGACGGCCTCGATATTGTCGGTGTTCCGACCTCCGAGCGCACGGCGCAATTGTGTGTTGAGCTCGGGATCAGGCTGTCAACGCTTGAGGACATGCCGGAACTAGACCTGACCATTGACGGCGCCGACGAGATCGACGGCTCGCTGACTCTGATCAAGGGCGCGGGCGGGGCGCTGCTGCGTGAGAAAATTGTCGCCTATGCCTCGAAGAGCATGATCGTCATCGCCGACAAAACTAAAATGGTCAGTGCGCTCGGCAAATTTGCGCTGCCCATTGAAGTGAACCGCTTCGGCATCGCCGCGACGCGGATTGGCGTTGAAAAGGCGGCGGAAAAGCTGGGGCTTTCGGGCTCTATTCTCCTAAGACAGGGGCCCGGCGCACCGTTTTCCACAGACGGCGGGCACTGCATTTTTGATGCATCTTTTGGCCTCATTCCCGATGCAGAAGCGCTGTCGTGCGCTCTGCATTCGGTGCCGGGCGTGGTTGAGCATGGCATCTTTTTGGGTCTGGCAAAGCTGGCTGTGATCGCCGGCGACGACGGGATCGAAACTTTCAGCATTTGAGTGAACACGGAGTTGAACAGGATTATGACTTTGACGAAAACCGCCCGCCGGCTTGGACAAACCCTGTCGGTTTTGGCTTTGCTGGGATTTGCCGCAGCCGCCCATGCCGCCGACGCCACGCCTGAGCATATCGCCGCCGCGCGCGCCGCGATCACCGCGATCAAGGCGACGGACCAGTTCGACCTCATCCTGCCGCAGGCCGCCGATTCGCTGCGCGGGGAAATGATTCAGAAGGATCCGAACCTTGAAGCCGCAATTTCCGCCGCGGTCGACGAGGAGGTGATCAAGCTCGCCGCCCGCCGCGCCGATCTTGAAGCTGAATCCGCGCGCGCCTATGCCAATATTTTCTCTATTGAGGAGCTGAACGCAATCGCCGCCTTCTACAACTCAGCTTCTGGCAAGAAGCTGATTGCCGAAGGTCCGCTGGCAACACGCAAAGTGATCGAGGCCGCCAATATCTGGCAGGCCGGCATTGCGCGCGACTTGGCGGAAGCAGTGGCGAAGAGGGTCAAAGTCGCCGCCGACGCCGCCGTGCCGGTTGACGCCCCTGCGGAGGAGCCGACGCCGGCAGAAAACCCAAAGCCCGCCGAGAAGCCGAAGAAGAAATAGTCTTTGCGCATGATTCTTTTATAAGGCCCGGTTTGCGCCGGGCTTTTTTATTTTCTAGGGTTTGTTCTCATGCTTTGAGGACTGACCAATGGCCCAATATGATTTTGACCTGTTTGTCATCGGCGGCGGTTCGGGAGGCGTGCGGGCGGGGCGCGTCGCGGCCTCAATGGGCAAGCGCGTCGGCATCGCCGAGGAGCACCGGTTCGGCGGCACATGCGTGATCCGAGGCTGCGTGCCGAAAAAGCTGCTTGTGTATGCGTCCGAGTTTCCCGAGCATTTCGAGGATGCGGCTGGCTATGGCTGGAGCGTTGGCGCGACGAAGTTTGACTGGCCCTCGCTGATCGCCGCCAAGGACAAGGAGATTGCGCGGCTGGAGGGCCTCTACCGCAAGGGCCTCGACAATCATCATGCCAGCATTTTCGACACGCGGGCCGAGCTTGTCGATGCGCATACGATCAGGCTCTTGAAGGAAAATAGAACCGTCACCGCCGGGCACATCCTCATCGCCACCGGCGGGCGGTCCAATCCGCACAAGGCGCTGTTGGGGCATGAGCTGTGCATATCGTCCAGCGAAGCCTTTGACCTGAAGCAGCTGCCAAAGGCCATCGTTATCGAGGGCGGCGGCTATATCGCTGTGGAGTTCGCCAACATTTTTCACGGCCTCGGCGTCAAGACCACGTTGGTCTATCGCGGCAGGGAAATCCTGTCACGCTTCGACCATGACCTGCGCCAGATGCTGCACCATGCGATGGTGGAAAAAGGCATCCGCATCATCTGTGAAAAGGTGCTGGAAATGGTCGAGCGCGCGCCTTCAGGCCGCTTGCATGCGACGCTGTCGGACGGCGAGACCGTTGATGCGGATCAGGTGATGCTCGCGGTCGGGCGCATGCCGAACACGGAAGCTCTCGGCCTTGAAGCTGCCGGCGTGACGACAGACGCGCAGCATGCGGTGATTGTTGATGAATTTTCCTGCACCTCGCAGCCCAATATTTATGCGGTCGGCGACGTGACCAACCGCGTCCAGCTGACGCCCGTCGCCATTCATGAAGCCATGTGTTTCATCGACACGCTCTATCGCGGACATCCCACGAAGCCCGACCACGAAATGATCGCCACCGCCGTCTTCACCCGACCGGAAATCGGCACGGTCGGCATGAGCGAGGAGGCGGCGGCGAAGAAATTCCACGACCTCGACATTTTCCGCGCCGAGTTCCGCCCGATGAAGTCGACGCTGTCGGGGCGCAAGGAGAAGATGCTGATGAAGCTGGTGGTCGACGCGCACAGCCAGAGGGTTGTCGGCGCGCATGTCATGGGGCCGGACGCGGGAGAGATGGCGCAGCTGTTGGCGATCCCGATGAAGATGGGCGCTACCAAAGCGGACTTCGACCGCACCATGGCGGTGCACCCGACTGCGGCGGAGGAGCTGGTGACGATGTACGCGCCGACCCACAAGGTGCGGGGCGGGGTGAGGGTTTAACCCTCAAGCCACCTTCCTCTCCACTTCAATCCTTGCCTTAATGGCCTCCACCATCTTTTCGCGGATCATGGTTTCGCCATGCGTGACCCTGAGATGATCCGCCGCGCGGCGGATGATTTCGGCTTCGTCCTGATGGCGCGTGTGCCAGCCGCAGCCGGGGACAAGCGTGCCGCATTGGAATTCTTTCATAGGCATGACTTGGGTCCTTTCCGTGAAAGAGAATACACATTGAGTGTACGCCTGCCCGGACGCCGCCGCCAATCACTTTGCCTTTCGAAGAATTCTGATGTTTTTAATTCACCATGGATTGTAGTGCTGGATATTTTATAATACATGTATTGAAACAATCCACTGGATACGTCATGAACATCCCCCAGCTCACCGGCCGCCAGGTCAAATATATCCGCTCCATGCTCGACCTGTCGCAGGCCGAGCTTGCCGTGAAGGCGGGGGTCAGCCAGCCGACGATTTACCGCATGGAGCTGGACCCGGCCAAGGCGCATGAGAGCATCGCGGTGGTGAAAATCAAGGCGCTGGCCGATGAGAACCATATCATGGTGCCCGACCACAGCGCCTTTGCCACCAAGACCGCGCCGGCCCAGCTGCCGGTCGAGACCAATTCAACGCAATCGAAAGCCAATGTCATGACACAGAACTGGTCCCCCACATCCTGGCGCGGCAAGCCGATCAGCCAGGTTCCGGCGTTTCCCGACCAAAAGGCGCTGGCCGATGTGGAGGACCGCATCCGCACCTATCCGCCGCTGGTGTTCGCCGGCGAGGCGCGCGATTTGAAGAAGGCGCTGGCCGAAGTCTCTGAAGGGCGCGGCTTTCTTTTGCAGGGCGGCGACTGCGCCGAGAGCTTTGCCGAGCATGGGGCGGACAATATCCGCGATTTCTTCCGCGCCTTCCTTCAGATGTCCGTGGTGCTGACTTTCGCCGGTTCGCAGCCGGTGGTGAAGATCGGCCGCATCGCCGGCCAGTTCGCCAAGCCGCGCTCCTCGGACAATGAGACCAAGGGCGATGTGACGCTGCCCTCTTACCGCGGCGACATTATCAACGGCATCGAATTCGACAGCGCCTCGCGCATTCCGGACCCGACCCGTCAGGAAATGGCCTACCGCCAGTCCGCCGCGACTCTCAACCTGCTCCGCGCTTTCGCTCAGGGCGGTTATGCCAGCCTTGAGAATGTGCACAATTGGATGCTCGGCTTCCTCGCCGATTCGCCGCAGGCCGACCGCTACGAGGCGCTTGCCGCGCGCATTTCCGAGACCATCGATTTCATGCGCGCCATCGGCATCACGTCGAAGACCAATTACGCGCTGCGCGAGACGGACTTTTACACAAGCCACGAGGCGCTGCTGCTCGGCTATGAGGAGGCGCTGACCCGTGTCGATTCAACCTCGGGAGACTATTATGCCTGCTCCGGCCACATGATCTGGATCGGCGACCGCACCCGCCAGCCGGACCACGCGCATGTCGAGTTTTGCCGGGGCATCAAAAACCCGATCGGCCTGAAATGCGGCCCTTCGCTGGAGCCGGACGGGCTGCTGAGGCTGATCGATCTTCTCAATCCGGAGAACGAGGCCGGTCGCCTGACGCTGATCGCCCGCTTCGGCTCGGACAAGGTCGGCGATCATCTGCCCAAGCTCATCCGCGCTGTGCAGAAGGAGGGGCGCAAGGTCGTCTGGTCCTGCGACCCGATGCATGGCAACACGATTTCGGCGTCGTCCGGCTACAAGACAAGGCCGTTTGAGCGCATCCTTAAGGAGGTCCAAGGTTTCTTCGAAGTGCACCGCGCCGAGGGCACTTACCCCGGCGGCGTGCATGTGGAAATGACCGGCAAGAACGTCACCGAATGCACCGGCGGCGCGCGCGCGATCAGCCAGGAAGACCTTGCCGACCGCTACCACACCCATTGCGACCCGCGCCTCAACGCCGATCAGGCGCTGGAACTGTCGTTCCTGATCGCCGAATTGTTGAAGAAGGAGAAGGGCACGGCGGCGAGGGCGGCGGCTTGACTCAATTTCTATGGAGATCCAGATGACCGATATCCGCACCGGCAGCTGCGCCTGCGGCGCCGTTTCGTTCAAGACGCGCGGAGCGCTGCGCGGCGTGGTCTACTGCCACTGTTCGCAGTGCCGACGCCAGACCGGGCATTATCTGGCCTCGACCAATGTCGCTGACGATCATCTTGAGGTCAGCGGCGCGGACAAAGTCACTTGGTTCCAGTCGTCGGACGACGCAAAGCGCGGCTTCTGCTCGGTCTGCGGATCCGGCCTGTTCTGGAAGCACCGCAAGCGGGATTACACGTCCATCCTTGCCGGCGCGTTCGACCTGCCAAGCCGGCTGGAAGGAGCGAGCCACATTTTCACCGCCGACAAGGGCGACTATTACGAGGTCGGCGACGGCCTGCCGCAGTATGAGCGCTCCAGCCCCGGAATCATGGTGGCGGGCGATTGATGCGGGCGGCGCGGAGGCGTTAAGAGGCGTCAAACTCCGGGGGTGATTCTTGGACCGCATCATCAAGGCATTTCATAATTCGGCGGCGGCCTGGCGGCATCTGATCGCTTCGGAAAAGGCGTTTCAGCAGGAAGCCGCCCTCCTGGCCGCAGCTCTTCCGCTTGGCTGGTTTCTCGCAGCGGACTTGCGCTCCTATCTGATGCTTGTTGGGTCGGTGCTTTTGGTACTGATTGTCGAAGTGCTGAACACCGGCATTGAGGCCGCCTGCGACGCGTTCACCCGCGAATTCCACGCCGACATCAAAATCGCCAAAGACTGCGGCTCGCTCGCTGTGCTCCTGTCCATTCTGCTGGCGGCGGGGGTATGGGGCGTGGCGGTATGGGAGCGGTTTGCGGGATAGGCGCAATTTTCTGCGGCAGTTTCTGGGCATTTTGATCTGACGCAATTCCTGCCATCGCAATTTTGCGGAAAACTGCCGAACGCGCGGTTCGCCTGCGCCTTGGGGAGGAAAGCATGACCAGTCAGCCGACAATGCCGCAGGTGCGCGTCGTTTCGGCAGCGGATATTGGGGAATGCCTCAACAAGGGACTCGCCGATCTTCGCGCGGCGCCGGGATACGGGCTGACATTCGGCCTCATCGCCGCCCTGTTTGGCGTCGCCATTGTCGCCTGCGTGACCTTTCTCGGCATTCCCTGGATGATCTATCCGTTCGCCATCGGCTTTCCGCTGGTGGGTCCGTTCATGGCGGTCGGCCTTTACGAAGTGTCGCGGCGGCTGGAGGCGGGGCAGGGGCTGAGCTGGTCCGGCATCTGGCGGGTGATCTGGGCGCAGCGCCGGCGCGAACTGTCATGGATGGCGTTTGTGATGCTGTTCGTGTTCTGGGTCTGGGTCTATCAGGTTCGCCTGCTGCTTGCCCTTTTTCTCGGCCGCCAGTCCTTCTCCAGTTTCGGAAAGTTCGTGGACATCATCACGACGACGCCCGAGGGCATCGCCTTTCTCGTCCTCGGCCATGTCGTCGGCGCGGCGCTGGCGCTGATCATGTTTTCGGTGACGGTGGTCTCCATCCCGCTGCTCCTGGAGCGCGAGCTCGACATGGTCACTGCGATGATCACCAGCGTCAAAACGGTGCTGGCGAGCCCGGTTGTGATGCTCTCCTGGGGCCTGATCGTGACGCTGCTGGTGATCCTCGCCTCGCTCCCCCTGTTCCTCGGCATTGTTGTGGTGCTGCCGGTTCTGGGGCATGCGACCTGGCATATTTACAAGCGGGCGGTCGTCTGAGACGGCGGCTGGACACGGTTGCGCGCACGCTCACGAGACGCTGGCAGAGTCGCCGAGATCCTTCAGCTTGTTGATCCCCAGCACGTGCAGCATCAGCTTCTCGTAATAGGTTTCGCTTGTGCCCTGCCGGATCTTGTGAAGGAAGTATTTCTCAAAGCCGATCTTGGCCAGATGCACCCATTTTCCCTGCGAAGACCAGTTGACATTGCGCGGTGGGATTTGCGGCTGGGCGACAAAGGCGATGCCGGTGTCGCCGAAATCCGCCAGGCACACGGCATTCCAGGTGGCGACGGCCTTCGGCTCCTGACCCTTGATCAGGGCGGCGATGTTCTCGACGGCGGCGGTCACCATGGACTCGATCATGAAGCCGGTCTTTGGCACGCCGACCGGCAGCGCCGTTTTGCCAACCGGGGGTATGGCGACAGTGACGCCGACGGCGAAGACATTCCTGTAGCGCTCGTTGCGCTGATGCTTGTCTGTCAGAACGAAGCCGCGCGGATTGGTGAGGCCGTCTATTGCGCGGATGGCTTCCACGCCGCGGAACGCCGGAAGCAGCATCGAAAACACAAAGGGCAGTTCATGCGCTGATTTGGTGGAGCCGTCCTCGTTGACTTCCTCCGCCATGATCCTGTCGGGCGTGACCTTCACCACCTTGGTGTTGGTCAGCCATTTGATATGACGCTCGCGCAGGGCGCTTTCCATCAGCGATTTCGTGTCGCCGACGCCGTCGAGGCCGAGATGGCCGATATAGGGCTCGGGTGTGATGAAGGTCATCGGCACGCGGTCGCGGGCCTTGGCCTGGCGTAACGCCGTGTCAAGGATGAAGGCGAATTCGTAAGCCGGGCCATAGCATGAGGCGCCCTGCGCCGCGCCGATCACCACCGGGCCGCCGGATTTGACCAGTTTGTCGAAGGCGGTTTTGGTCTTGAGCGCGTGGTCAACTTGGCAGACGGAATGCGTGTACATGTCGGGGCCGAAGCCCTCGATCTCGTCGAAGGCAAGGTCCGGTCCGGTGGCGATGATGAGATAGTCATAGTCTACACCGGACCCGTCCGACAATTCGATCCTGCTGTCCTGCGGATGCAGCCGGGCCGCGCCCTGCGGCTTCAGCGTGATGCCGCGCTTGGCGAAAACCGGTTCAAGATCAACCTCGACCGCCTCGCGGTCGCGCCAGCCGACGGCGACCCAGGGATTTGACGGCACGAAGGAAAAGCGCGAACCTTTTGAGACCACTGTGATTTTATGATCCGCGCCAAGCCGCTCACGCGCCTCATAGGCAGAAATGACGCCGCCGAGGCCCGCGCCCAGCACAACAATGTCCGCCATGATCAGTTCCTTTCAGCGCCGCTGTCATATGCTCTCATAGACGCCTTGAAGGCGAAGCGGATTGATGAACATCAATAACCTGCAACTCCAACCACAAAGTTCTGGCCATAGGCCTTGGCGCATTTCGGGCAGGTCGTGTAGAAGAAATAGATATCATTCGGCTCCCCGCCCTTTGCCCGCACCGCGCTTTCCATCTCCCCGTGCCAGTCCTTGACGCTTGAATAGGGGCCTTCGAACACTTTGGTGAGATAATCGCCGCTGAGCGTGGTCATGTCCTCGCCGGGAATGTCGCGGTCCACTGCGAAGAAATGCTCTGATTTCCAAGGCGAAAGCTCATGGCTCAGCACCAGCAAATTGTCCGGATCATAAGCGCCCGCATCCTCGATCTTGCCCTGCACGCGGCTGAACACGGAGCCCATGTTGAGCGGGATATGCAGCGCATTGCGCGTCTGCGCGCGGACAAACTTCTTGTCCTTGAAATGCAGCTCCTGCCCATCCCAGCCGCCGGGATTGAATTTCGGGCAGCAGCCGGTGGTGTTGTGGCTGTCGTCGTAATGGGGAAGGGCGTTGGTCTGCATGGCGGGGTGCTCCTGCCGGTGGCAAAGCGGGAGTATGGGACGAAGAGCGGTGGGCGGTGTTGATGTGGGTCAAATGGGGTGCGTCCTTCGAGACGGCCCCGAGAGGGGCCTCCTCAGGATGAGGAACGGCGGAGCGAGGCGGGTGAGCTTGCTTGAGACATCGGGGATGCATCAACGACGCAAGTATATGGCGGAGCGAGGCGGGTGAGCTTGCTTGAGACATCGGTGGTGCATCAACGACGCAAGTATACGGCGGAGTCCACCCCGGTCCCTCATCCTGAGGAGGCCCCCCTTTGGGCCGTCTCGAAGGACGCACCGCGCTCATCCAGCCTATTGCTTTTCCCTCCCCCATAGCGTGTATTTATCCGATGGAACTCACGGTCTACATCCTGCTCTGCGCCGACGGCTCCTATTATGTCGGCTCGACCAAGCAGGAGATCGAGGCGCGGGTTTGGGAGCACAATGAGGGCGTCTATGACGGCTACACCAAAAGCCGTCGCCCCGTGACGCTCGTCTTCACCGAGACCTATGACCGCCTAACCGACGGCCACGCCCGCGAGCGGCAGATCAAGGGCTGGTCGCGGGCACGCTCCTCCCTCCCCCTTGTGGGGAGGGGCAGGGGTGGGGGCGGTCCAGCCCACATCCGGTGCGGGAAAGGCTGCATCGGCGGCGGAGCGCTTTTTGGAACCGTGATGGGCTGCGCGCCCCCACCCCTGTCCCCTCCCCACAAGGGGGAGGGAGACGCGCTCCGTCTTCTGTGCCTAAATCCCACCCAAGTCCCTCATCCTGAGGGTCCGAAGGACGGGCGAGACCTGTGGCTCGCCCCGGAAGCCCTCTTGGGCGCGTCTCGAAGGACGCACACCGCCGCCCCAATCCGCTCGCGCTCACGTTTCAGCCATCCACGCCTCGCGGTTCAGAAGCAATCTGGGGCGGAGCTTAATTCGGTAGCTGCCACCGTAACTTAACTTTAAATATCAAAGTAATAGCATCGTTACTGTTGTCCTTGTATTATTTGGAGCGATCTGTTAGTGTAGAAAAGGATGATGGATAGGACTTGTTGTGGGAAGAATAATGCTGTCGGCATAAGGAGTGATTTTGATGTCTGCGGGTTCTGTGAGCATAAGCCGGAATGGGAAGATTGCGGTTGGCGCGGACGGACTGGAGATTGAGTATCGAGGCGTAGATAGTTGTCCTTATGGCAAGACTGCGACAAGCGACAAGAAGAAATTTATCGGGATCGTAATTCACCACACAGCTCCGGATCAGGATGCTGACTGGTATGTTCAATATCAGATTGACGGCGATCCAGTTCGCGGCGGCCATTTCGGTTATCATTTTTACATCGCTCAAGACGGAAAAATCATCCAAGGAGCGCCGCTGACAAAGCGCACAAATCACGTCAAGCCATCAAATGAAAAAGAGCGAACGCCGATTTGTCGAGAGCTTAACAATAAGAATGCGATAGGCATCTCTTGCGTAGGGGCGGGAACGCCAGAGTTTGCCGCTACGCCAGAGCAACTTGCGTCAGTATTTGAACTTACTCGTGCCTTATGTGAAACGCTCGAAATCTCATACGAGAAAATAGTCGGTCATGGCGAAATACAAACTGATCGACACAAGACAGAGGGCACCCAGCCCGCAGAACTTATGCGGCAAGGTTTGTTCGGAGAGACAGCAGCCGCGACCGTCGAGACTGTGAATAGTGGCTTATTCAGCGATGACACGGACGATCAGTTGATAGCTGACCGGGATGGTGGAGATGAAAGCGAGGATGTAAACGTCGTAAGCAATGAAACGAGCAAAACATCCGGAGAGTTTGTTCGAACGTCGGTAAATTCGACGTTTGGTCTCTCAAGGGCTACTATTACAACCAAAGCTACTTATACCGTGAGAGCAAGAGATGGTCTAAACGTCAGAGCGGGTCCAGGTGTAGAATTTCCGGTTATTCGCTCTCTCCCTTTCGGTACCAAGGTTAATCTGGTTCGTCAGGAAGGACGATGGGGTCTAATTGATGAGGCGGGCGATGGGGCGGCCGATGGGGCAGTCCACTTAGCGTTCTTAGATGGAGGGACAATTGGCGCTAGGGCCGGTCGAGAGTTGTCAGCGGACAATGTGCGGAGTTTCTGGAATGAGAGAAATCCACGTGGCGCTCGCTTGTACAATAGTTCCAACAATGCACTTGTAGACCCGCAACTTTTACATGCCAGTGCCGAAGGCATAGGTCTGTTCGAAGCAGTAAATCCAAATCATCGCGTTGAAATATATGGCCCGGGTGGTGGGTTTCGCACCAGTGGAAGTGTTGCCAATCATGGAGCGCAGCTGGGTACCGGCCGTGGCGCGGCACTAGATTTCGTTATTATTGATCTCACAACAGCGAGATGGCTAACAAACCACCCAGGTTCGAACCATCAGTACCAAGGAACAGTGGGGCAAAACGCACCACTGTACCAAAAGCTCTATAACGAGGTCGTAAGAGCCGGCTTACAGTACTATGGTGATTTTGATGAAAGAGCTCGTTTCGGTGGTTACTTTAAAAACGCTTCCAATGCGATGGATACTATGCACATTGACATGCGTTTGTATGCTGGTGCTGCGGGTGGAAACTTACGGGATGGATTCTACAATAGCCAGATGACTACATGGGGTATTTCGGAAAACCATCCTTACGTATAGTGTGGTGGGTGGGGAGCTTGGGTTGCTATGCGTTGCGTCGCAATACTCCTCAAACCCCCGCCACAAACCCATCCAGCACCCGTTTCTGCCCGGCCTTATCAAAATCAATCGTCAGCTTGTTCCCCTCAATCCCCGCAATGCTCCCATTGCCGAACTTGATATGAAACACCCGGTCCCCCACCGCGAACCGCGACGGCTCGTCAGAGACTGATTTGGCGATCAGCTCCCCGTCAATCGTCCGCCCCTTCACGCTTCCCCTGCCAGCCCCAAAGCCTGAATCCGTTTCGCCGTAGCCGACGCGCTCGACATTGGCGCCTGATCTTGTGCCCCAGTTCTGGCTGGTCGCGCCGGTGCGGTTTGCTGGGCGCGCTGCCAGCCGGGGGTGCTGTAATTGCCGCTGAAGGCTTCGGGGCGGGCGCTGGCGGCTTTGTCGAAGCGGGAGGCGCCGTAGGCGTTGTGGCCGTAGCCGCCGTAGTTTTGGCCGGCCTCGGCGATTTGCACGTGATCGGCGGGCAGTTCGTCGAGGAAGCGCGAGGGGATGGTGGACTGCCACATGCCGTGGATGCGGCGGTTGGAGACGAACCAGATATGGGCGCGCTGTTTGGCGCGGGTGAGGCCGACGTATGCAAGGCGGCGCTCTTCCTCCAGGCCGGCGCGGCCGCCTTCGTCGAGCGCCCGCTGATGCGGGAACAGGCCCTCTTCCCAGCCGGGCAGGAACACCGTGTCGAACTCAAGACCCTTGGCCCCATGCAGCGTCATGATGTTGACGGCGTCGAGCTCCTCGTTCTGCTCGGCGTCCATGACCAGCGCCACATGCTCAAGGAAGGAGCGCAGGCTCTCATAATCCTCCATCGAGCGGATCAGCTCTTTCAGGTTTTCCAAGCGCCCCGGCGCGTCGGCGGCGCGGTCGTTTTTCCACATGTCGGTGTAGCCGGACTCTTCGAGGATTTGCTCGGCCAGCTCGGTGTGCGGCTTGGTTTCGAGCAAGGACGTCCAGCGGGTGAAGAGATCGACGACATTATGAAGGGTGGAGCGGACTTTCGGCTTCAGCTCCTCGGTCTGGATGAGCAGGGAAGAGGCTTGCCAGCATCGGGACGGAATTGGCTCTGGAAGCGTCATGGATCTGGCGCACGGCGGCTTCTCCCAAGCCCCTTTTCGGCACATTGATGATGCGCTCAAAGGCGAGGTCATCCGCGCCTTGCGCGACCACACGGAAATAGGCGAGGGCGTCGCGGATTTCCTGGCGCTCGTAGAAACGCGGCCCGCCGATGACGCGATAATTGAGGCCGAGCGTGACGAAGCGGTCCTCGAATTCGCGCATCTGGAACGAGGCGCGCACGAGGATCGCCATATTGTTGAGGGGATGGCCCTTGCGCTGCAGCTGCTCGATCTCCTCGCCGACGGCGCGGGCCTCTTCCTCCGAATCCCAGCCGGCATGGACCTTGACGCGGTCATGCTCGGGGTCGAGCTTTTCGGTGAACAGGGTTTTGCCGAGGCGGCCGTCGTTGAAGGCGATCAAATGCGCGGCGGCGCCGAGAATGTGCTCGGTCGAGCGGTAGTTGCGCTCGAGCTTGATGACGACCGCGCCGGGGAAATCCTTGTCGAAGCGCAGGATATTGTCCACCTCCGCGCCGCGCCAGCCGTAGATCGACTGGTCGTCGTCGCCGACGCAGCAGATGTTGACGCTCCCAACCTCCCCCCTTGTGGGGGAGGTGCCGCGCTCTTGCGCGGCGGAGGGGGGGAGTCTGTCGCCGCTTGCACTTCCCCCCTCTGCCCGCTTCGCGGGCGTCTCCCCCACAAGGGGGGAGATTGAAGCGCGCGGACGCTGAGACAGCAACCGCAGCCACATATACTGCGCGACATTCGTGTCCTGATACTCATCCACCAAAATATAGCGGAACTTCTGGTGATATTCCCGCAGCACATCCGGATGCTGCCGGAAGATCGCGATCGGGTGCATCAGCAGGTCGCCGAAATCGCAGGCGTTCAGCGTTTTCAACCGGTCCTGATAGGCGCGGTACAGCTCGCGGCCCTTGCCGTTGCCAAACGAGCGCGCGTCGCCTTCGGGGATTTCCGACGGGCCGAGGCCCTTGTTCTTCCAGCCGTCGATCATGATCGCGAACTGCCGGGCGGGCCATCTTTTGTCGTCGAGGCCTTCGGCTTGGATCAGCTGCCTTATGAGGCGGATGACGTCGTCGGTGTCGAGGATGGTGAATGAGGAGGTGAGGCCGACCAGCTCGGCGTGTCTCCTGAGCAGCTTGACGCCGATGGAATGGAACGTGCCGAGCCAGGGCATGCCCTCGACCGCCTGGCCGACCAAAGCCGAGATGCGCTCCTTCATCTCGCGGGCGGCCTTGTTGGTGAAGGTGACGGAGAGTATCTGGCTGGGGAAGGCTTTGCCGGTGGCAAGGATGTGGGCGATGCGGGTGGTGAGCACCCGCGTCTTGCCGGTTCCCGCACCCGCCAGAACCAGAACCGGGCCGTCCAGCGTTTCGACGGCGAGGCGCTGCTCGGGGTTCAGGCCATCCAGATAAGTCGGCTGCGCCCGCGCGGCCATGGCTCGCGCGGCGATGCCCAGGGAAGCGGGGCCGGAAGGAGCGGGTTTTGGCGCGTCAAAGAACGGCACATCGTCAAACGGGTCGGACATGATGCCCAATGTAGTGATTCGGGGGGCAAAGGCAAAATCGGCAGCCGGTTAAAGCTGCCGTTTTGAGCATTTGTGATCGTGTCAGCCCTTGCAGCGCCACGAGCCTGCGTCATTTGCGTCCAGCGCTACGGCTTTGATGGGGCGGGCCTGATATTGCATTTCGCAGGCCTTCTGCACGGAGATCGGGCGGCGGTCGCCGGCGCTCCGCTCGCAGGTCCAGTCGCCTGCGCCGGAGCCAAGGGTCACCGCTTTGAAACCCTGGCCAAATGTTGCGCGGCAATAACCGGTCAGATCAAGGCCGCCGAGAATGCGCCCGGATGGCCGGGGATAGCCAACTTTGAAACAGCGCCAAGAGCCGGAATCGTTCCAGTCGAGTGCCTTGGCGACAATGCCACGGCCGGAATATTGCATGTTGCAGGCTTGTTGCACAGAGATGGGGCGGCGGTTGCCGAGGCTGCGCTGGCATGCCCAGTCACCGGCGGTGGAGCCGATGAGAACAGACTTGAAGCCATGGCCGAAAACGGCGCGGCAATAGCTGTTTAGGTTGACGCCGCCAAGCTCGACCAGACGGTGGTCGCGGGGGGCTGCGCTGGCGGGACCCAGTGTTGTGATGGTCAGGGCTGCGGTGAAAAGTGCCGATGCGATGCGGTTCATGATTTCCTCCTCCAAAGAGATTCTCCGGTTATCGGAGAATTGACCGGAAGGTGGCAGGGCCGGCTTGAACCTTGTCTGAAGCGGGCGTTCATTTTGAGTTCACGGCCGGCCCAGAACGGCGGTTGACTGATTTCGCCGCTGAACGATATGTGCCCGCTCAAAGAAAGCAGTGAGGAAAGCAATATTGACGGTCCACCAATCCGAAGACCTGCTCGTCTCCGTCCTCATCCAGCTGATCGTCATCATCCTCGCGGCAAGGCTGGCGGGAAGCGCGGCGCGCTGGGCGGGCCAGCCGCGCGCGGTGGGGGAGATTGTGGCGGGGCTGATGCTGGGGCCGTCGCTGTTCGGACATTTTCTTCCCGGCGTTTCAACAAGCTTGTTCACGTCAGAAGCGGGCGCGCCGATGCAGGTTCTGAGCCAGATCGGGCTGATACTGCTCATGTTCCAGATCGGCTGCGATTTCGAGTTCGGGCATTTGAAAAGTGCCCGGAACAGGCGGGCGGTTTGGCTCATTTCAATCGCAAGTATTGCCGCTCCGCTGCTGACGGGCTTCCTCACGGGATGGCTCAGCCACGGCTTCCTCGCGCCGGGAATAAACCGGCTGATTTACAGCCTGTTTGTCGCCATTGCCTTCGCCATCACCGCCGTGCCGATCCTCGGCCGCATCCTGCGCGAATATGACCTGACGCGCAGCGAGATCGGCGTGGTGGCGATTTCGGCGGCGGCGGGTAATGATGTGGTGGGCTGGGTGCTGCTGGCAATTGTCGCGGCGCTCGCTTCGGCGGGGCTGTCTGCTTTATCGGTTGCCATTCAGCTCGCCGGGCTGGCCGCATTTGGGCTGGCACTGTGGTTTGGCGGGACGCGGCTTGTCAGCCTGCTGATGGCGCGCATGCCGGTGAGCGGCGGGCAGGTTCCGCTTTCGGCCATGGCGGTCATCCTCGCATCAATCTTCGCCTGCGGCATCGCCACACAGAAGCTCGGCATTTTCACCATATTCGGCGGCTTCGCGCTCGGCCTGCTGTTTCACAGCCACACGGCGTTTGTCGAGGCGTGGCGGCGGCAGGTGGGGCAGTTTGTGCTGGTGTTCTTCCTGCCGGTTTTCTTCACTTATACGGGCCTGCGCACCAATGTGCTGGGACTGGTCACCGTGCAGGACTGGCTTTGGTGCGCGATGATTTTTGCGGGCGCGACGCTGTCGAAAGTGGTCCCGGTGTATTTTGCGGCCAAGACAAGCGGATTCTCGCCGCCGCAGGCGCGCATTCTCGGCGTGTTGATGAACACGCGGGCGCTGATGGAGCTGATTGTGCTCAATGTCGGCTTCTCGCTCGGCTTCATTCCGCAGAACGTCTTCACCATGCTGGTGCTGATGGCGGTCGGCACCACCATCATGACCGGGCCGCTGCTGCGGGTGCTGCTGCCGCGCGCCGGGATCAGGGTCGGGACACTGCTGGAGGCGTGACGGCAGTCAATTGTTTGTGACTGGACGCGCCCGCCTGCGGCACTACATTTGTCGCGGGGGTGACTTCGGAATTTGTGGAGATGACGATGTCCCAGCCAGAAATCACACAGGATATGATCCGCCTGTATGACGACTACACGCACCTGACGCTTGACCGGCGCAGGTTCATGGAGAGCCTGACCAAGCTTGCAGGCTCCGGCGCGGCGGCGGCGATGATTGCGCCGATGCTGGGCGCCAGTCCGGCGCAGGCGGCGATGGTTGCGCCGGACGATCCGAAGATCAAAGCCTCGGATGTGACATGGCCGGGCTCCGGCGGCGACATGAAGGGCTATCTCGTCCTTCCCACGGAGGCGGCGGGCAAGCTAGGCGCGGTGATCGTCATCCATGAGAACCGCGGCCTCAACGAGCACACGAAAGATGTGGCAAGGCGCATGGCGCTGGAGGGCTTCGCCGCGCTCGCGGTCGATTACCTGTCGCCGAAGGGCGGCACGCCGGCGGACGAGGAAGCGGCGCGCAAGCTGATCGGCGAGCTTGATCCGGCCCAGACCATCGCCAACAGCGTCGCCACAGTGGCGTTTCTCAAGGCGCATGAGGCGGCGAACGGCAAAGTCGGCGCGATGGGCTTCTGCTGGGGCGGCGGCCAGGTGAATTCGCTGGCGGTTGCCTCAGCCGATCTGAACGGCGGCGTCGCCTATTACGGACGGCAGGCGGACGCGGCGGATGTGCCGAAGATCACAGCGCCGCTGCTGCTGCATTATGGCGGCCTCGACGAGCGCATCAATGCGGGCATTCCCGCGTATGAGGCGGCGCTGAAAGCGGCTGGCAAGGCTTACGAAGTCCATATCTATGAAGGCGCAAACCACGCGTTCAACAATGACACGTCGGAGGCGCGCTATAACAAGGCGGCGGCGGACCTGGCTTGGGGGCGGACGGTGGCGTTTTTCAGAAAGAACTTGGCGGTGTGAGCGGGCGCCGCCCTTCCGCCTTCACAACCCGCCGGTCGGTGAAGTTGAGCCGGCCAGCGATGATGGGCCACATCAGCGCTTTCAGCTCCGGCTCTCTGGTCAAGGCCGCGTCGAGCTCGGTCATCTGGTTGAGCGCGACCAGGCGCAGGAGGTCATCGCGCACGCTGCCGTCGGCGCGGCGGGGCAGGGCTGGGACCGGCTGCAGGTTCTCGACATTCAGCGCGCCAAGCGCGGCGCGCAGGCTCTGAACCGAAGCGTCTTCGGCCTCGGCAAATGCGTAAATGCCCGCGCCCTTTGCGGGCTGGGCGTAGACGCAGAGCGCGGCGTCCGAAACGCCGGGAACGGATTTCAGCGCCGAAAGGATCGCCGGGCCTTCATTGTCCAGCCGGTCGCCTGTGCCTTCGCCGTCCGACCAGCGGAACAGGCCGCGCGTCACGGCGTTGTAGACGGGCTTGACCGTCTTCAGCCAGATACGCGCGGGCAGGCTTTTGGTGGCGAGGATGTGTTTTTCCTTCGGCGTCAGCAGATGCGGCGCAAATGAGCGTTTCTGTTTGAGGAGATGCCGCAGATCCTCATAGGCCATCAGGCGGAAACGCCAGTTGCGCCGCCTGTGCAGCGAGGCGAGCTGGAAATCGATCACAGCCGCCCTGCCGTCCGGCGTCATCAGCCAGTTCTGCGGCTTGGCGAGGTCGTTGTGCGTGATGTTTCTGCGGCGCATGTCGCGCAGGATGCGTCTTGCGTCGCTGTAGAATTCGGCGTGGGCCGGGCGCGCGAGGTGCAGTGGCGCGCCGTCGGTCCAGGTGCGGAACAGGCCATGCCGGTCAGTCTCTATGAGGTCCGGCGCGCCCTGAATGCCTTTGACGGCGCGCAGGGCGCGGATTTCCCGCCGCGCCAGAAGCCAGGCGACAGGTTTTGCCCACCATGGCGCAGCGGAGACAATGCGGCGGATGATGCGCGTGTCCGGGCTGCCGGCGAAATGGCCGGTCACCGTCTCTGAAAATATATCGCGTTTGAACACCGCGTCTTGGATGAAGTCAGCCATGATCCGCTCCTGTTGCGCCGCGCATAGAGGATGGGCGGCGATGACGCAACGCGGTGGTGGACAAAGACGGGAAAGTTGGGTCAACTGATCTGACAGTTTGATTCAGAAAAACTTGGAAAGCCGTTGAAATGGCGCTGGAACATATCCCGCTTGTGCCGCGCAACGAGGCCGGGATCGCGGCGGCGCTCGCCATTTTGAAGCAGCGCTTCGGCGAAAGGATGCAGACCGGGGCCGACATAAGCCGCCAGCATGCGCACACGACCACCTATATTCCGAACCAGCCGCCGGACGGGGTGGTGTTCGCTGAAGGCGCGGAAGACGTTCAGGAGATTGTCCGCATCTGCTCCGAACATCAGGTCCCGGTCATTCCTTTCGGCGCAGGAACGTCGCTCGAGGGCCATCTCAATGCGCCGGGCGGCGGCGTGTCGCTGGACATGACGCGGATGAACCGGCTCATTGCGGTGCATCCGGAAGATCTGGATTGCGTCATCGAGCCCGGCATTACGCGCAAGGCACTGAACGAGCAGCTTCGCGACACGGGCCTGTTCTTTCCAATTGACCCAGGCGCGGACGCGACGCTCGGTGGCATGGCCTCGACCCGGGCGTCCGGCACCAATGCGGTGCGCTACGGCACAATGCGGGAGAATACGCTGGCATTGAAAGCCGTGATGGCGGACGGGCGGCTTGTGACGACGTCTATGCGGGTGAAGAAGACGTCGGCGGGCTATGATCTGACGCGGCTACTGGTCGGCTCGGAAGGTACGCTCGGCGTTATCACCGAACTGACCTTGAAGCTTGCGGGCATTCCACAGGCCATTTCCGGCGGCGTCTGCCCGTTTCCTTCGCTGGAGGCGGCGTGCGGCGCGGTGATCGCGACAATTCAATTTGGCATTCCCGTGGCGCGGATTGAGCTGGTCAACGCGCTGCAGATGCGGGCGATGATCCAATATTCAAAGCTCGCTTATGAAGAAACGCCATGTCTTTTCGTCGAGTTCCACGGCTCCGAAGCCTCGGTGATGGAGCAGGCGCAGGAATTTGGCGCGATTGCCGGAGAATATGGCGGCGGGCCGTTCCATTGGACCGCCAATCCAGAAGAGCGGGCGAAACTCTGGCAGGCGCGGCATGACGCTTATTGGGCCTCGCTGACTTTGCGGCCCGGCGCCAAGGGCATTTCGACAGATGTCTGTGTGCCGATCTCGCGGCTGGCGGAGTGTGTGGCTGCGACCGAGCGGGACATAG
>CAWDIY010000023.1:0-49172 GCA_963802455.1 uncultured Alphaproteobacteria bacterium
CTCGAAACCGCGCTCGCCGCCATCAAGGCCGCCCAGACTCCGTCCGGCAAGGCGGGCTGGGGGCCCGCGCCAGCCATCGGGGAGCGGGAGACTGTGCTTCTTTCCGAAGCTGAGTCCAAAGCCTTGCTCGGAAAGGCTGGAATTCTTGTTCCGAGGGGCGTGGAAGCCAGAACACTGAGTGAACTCAAAGACAGAGCCGCCGCGCTTCATCCGCCGCTGGCGCTCAAAGGCCTCGGCTTCGCCCACAAAAGCGAGGCAGGCGCGGTGCGGCTCGGTCTCGCATCGCTTGATGGCCAGACGGAAATGCCCGGCGCGACCGGATATCTCGCCGAAGAAATGATCACGGGCGGCATTGCCGAGATGCTCATCGGTCTGCGCCGCGATCCTGTCTATGGAGTGACCCTGACAATCGGCATGGGCGGCGTGACGGCGGAACTGCTTGAAGATACCGTGACGCTGGTTCTGCCGGTGCAGGAAGCGGAAATTCTTTTGGCGATGAAGTCATTGAAGCTCTGGCCGCTGCTGGACGGCTATCGAGGGCGGGAGAGGGCGGACAGCGCTTCTGCGGCAGGGATTGCCGGAAAGCTGTGCGCGCTGATGCTGGCGGACGCGTCTATTGAAGAGATAGAGATCAATCCGCTCATTGTGCGCGCCGACGGCGCGGTGGCGGTGGATGCGCTGGTGCGGCTGGCGAAGGAGAAATCATGACCGACGTCATCACCACGCGGCGCGAAGGCGCGATCCTTGAAGTGACCCTCGACCGCCCCAAGGCCAACGCCATCGACCTCGCCACCTCGCGCCTAATGGGCAAAACCTTCGCCGCCTTCCGCGATGATCCGTCTTTGCGCGTCGCCATCCTGCAGACGGCGGGCGACAAGTTCTTCTCCGCCGGCTGGGATTTGAAAGCCGCCGCAGAGGGCGATGCGGTGGACGGGGATTATGGCGAGGGTGGCTTTGGCGGCCTGCAGCAATTACCTGGGCTCAACAAGCCGGTCATCGCCGCAGTCAGCGGCATGGCGGTCGGCGGCGGCTTCGAACTGGCGCTGTCCTGCGACCTCATCTACGCCTCTGATCATTCCTCATTCGCCCTGCCGGAGATCAAGGCGGGCACGCTCGCCGACGCCGCGACGATCAAGCTGCCCAAGCGCATGCCCTATCATGTCGCCATGGACCTGCTGCTGACGGGCCGCTGGCTGGATGTGTCCGAGGCGCACCGCTGGGGCTTGGTCAACGAGGTTCTGGCGAAGGAAAAGCTGGTGGACCGCGTCTGGGAAGTGGCCCGCCTCCTCGCCTCCGGCCCGCCGCTTGTCTTCGCCGCGATCAAGGAGGTGGCGCGGGAGGCGGAGGACAGGTCGTTTATGGAGGCGATGGAGCTGGTGACAAAACGCAAACTGCCGACGGTCGATGCGCTTTATGGTTCTGAGGATAATAGGGAGGGCTTCAAGGCCTTCGCCGAGAAGCGTGAGCCGGTCTGGAAGGGGCGGTAGCCCTATTTGAAGGCGGAATTGACAGGCAGGTGCGGCGTCCGCTTTGTCCATCCTCTCTCCGCAGTCAGGGCTTCAGGCCCATGGCCTCGGCGGCATTGTTGATTTCGCTCTCCCAAACCCACAGCCGCGCTGGAGGAGCAATTGCGTGAAAGCCCTGCAGACCGTGAATTTTAGCTGTCGTAATGTCGATGCATATCCGCTGGAAAGCCGTTTGCAGCAGATCTGCCGCCGCCTCCCTCTTTTGTTTCGCAGTTGCCCCTGCCGCAAACGAGCCTTTGCGTGGTATCGCCGCAAGTTTGACAGCCGCCCGGTACTCATAGGCCAAGAGCAAATTCTCGTTTCCTCCAGACCACTGCCCTTTTTTCTCGGTCCATGCCGACGATGCCGCGGCGACGGCGAGCTTAAGGTCCGCCGTCTTTGGCAGGGAGGGAAAAATGGGAAAAAACGCTCCCCACCCCGATTCGATCAAATTGAGATTGAAGGTAGCCCGCCGAGGATCATCCACCGGCACATCTTTGGGCTTTGCGAGCCAGGGAGCCACATAGACGAGCATGCGCCCGTAACGGTCAATGATTTCGCCAGTCGGCATCACAGCCAGCGCGCGCTGGTTCTGCTTGTTTCGTGGCGCTCGCTCGTCAAGCAGCTTCTGAAGCGATGCACTGGCGCCGTGACCGGCTGTCACATGCCGCTCTGCGGCATCACCCGTCAGTTTTGATACCAAATAGGCTGCAAGCCGATCGCTCAGCAGTGCGCAAAAGAGGCCGTCCTCAATCCGCTTCCGGGTTAGATCAAGCTTCGTCTGGGCAATGGCCGGAGCGCCGGCAACCGACTCTTTTTCTGGCGTGTCAACCGAGACAAATCGGACAGGCTGCGAGATTTTCAACGTGTCGCCATCCGAAGGATCGCCGATGGACCCCTTTTTCGACGCGCCTCTGATCGTTCTGTCAAAGTTAGTTTTGATTGCAATCTTCATCGCAGCGGCCACCGGTTGAAGTGCAGGCACATTGCGACTTAACTTTCCCAGCGTCAACAACCGACATTGATCTTTTTTCACAGCTCACCAGCAAACGTTCGGAGAAAAAGGGCTTACTTTGCCGAACTGTGCCTGCGACAATGTCTAAGGAGTTCTCGTTTTCATCAGCCTCTTTTTTATGGACTATATTGGGCATGCAAGACCACAAACCTTGGGCCGTGCTCATCCTCTCCATCGGCATCGCCATGACCGGCCTGCAGGACACATTCATGAAATATCTGAGCGGCGACTATCCGTTCCACCAGTTGCAGGCCATCCGCTGCGCCATGGCCATCGCGCTGGTGGCGCTGATCGGCGCGGCGACGGGCGGCTTTGCCGGGTTTGACTGGCGCGATATGCGGCCCGTCTTCGCGCGCGGCTTCATTTTGGGCGCGGGCAGCGCGTTTTATTATGTCAGCCTCGCCACCATGACGCTTGCCGACGCGACGGCGATTTACTTCGCCCTGCCGCTGATCGTGGCGGCGCTGTCCGGCTTGATGATAGGTGAAGAGGTGAAGCCCTGGCGCTGGATCGCCGCTTTCATCGGCTTCATCGGCGTGCTCATCACGATCCGGCCTGCCAGCAGCCTGTTTGAGCCCGCCGCCATTCTCACCCTCATCGCCACATTCCTCTACGCCGCCGGCAATCTGTTCACCCGCCGCATCGACCGCAAGGTTTCGCCACTGGTCATCGCCATGTTCGCCGGTTTTGGCTTTCTCACCGTGGCGCTGCTTTTGGCCCTGATTTTTGGAACGGGTAAATTTGTCACCTCCGGCCATCCAAGCCTTGCCTTCCTCACCCGCGCCTGGGTCATGCCGTCCCTGCGCGACTGGGGCTTGTTGGCGGGTTTTGGCATCGCCACCGCCACCGGCTTCTTCTCCTATGCCGAAGCCTACCGCAAAGCCCCGGCAAGCTTCATCGCGCCGTTTGAATACTCCGCGATGATCTGGGCAATCCTGTTCGGCTGGTGGATATTCGGCGACGTTCCGGCGCAAACAACGCTGATCGGCAGCGCGGTAATCATCGGATCGGGGCTGTTCCTAGGGGTGTGGGAGTGGCGGCAGCAAAAGCACGCTGTGCAAATTTGATGGTTTAGATTGCCGGCGGTCTCTCGTCTGCACCAGCGAACGTCGCAATCGCGCTAGCGCTGGTGATCGGCGAAACAGAGGATTGTGAAATCCTGAGCAAGCGCTGAACACGAGGGTTTTCGCATGGCCAACACAGACAACTTTTATATCGGAGGCGCGTGGGTTGATCCGGCTCAGCCAAGTTTCGCCGATGTGATCAACCCCGCAACTGAGGAAGCAATCGCGCGCATCGCCATGGGCAGCGCCGCCGATGTCGACCGCGCCGCTCAGGCCGCCGCGACCGCGTTTCCCGCCTTTTCCATGACAAGTCGCAAACAGCGGATCGACCTTCTCAATTCAATCCTCAATGAACTTGATAAGCGCCTCGACGACATTGCCGCCGCCATGACGATGGAAATGGGCGCGCCAGCCGTCTTGTCGCGCACCTCGCAGGCGCAGTCCGGCTACGATCACATCGCCACAATGGTGAAAGTCCTGGAAGATTTTCCTTTCGAGGAAATGCGCGGAACCACCATGATCAGCCGCGAGGGAATCGGCGTGTGCGGTCTGATCACGCCGTGGAACTGGCCGATCAACCAGATCACCTGCAAAATCGCGCCTGCGCTCGCCGCCGGCTGCACAATGGTATTGAAGCCGAGCGAAATCGCGCCGCTGAACGCGCTGATCTTTGCCGAAGTGCTGCATGACGCAGGCGTTCCGGCCGGCGTGTTCAATCTGGTCAATGGCGACGGCCCGAATGTCGGCGCGGTGATGGCGGCGCATCCGCTCATCGACATGATGTCGTTCACCGGCTCAACCCGGGCCGGGATTGAAGTGGCCAAGCTTGCCGCAGGCTCAGTCAAGCGCGTCGCGCAGGAGCTGGGCGGCAATTCGCCCAATATCGTTTTTGACGACGCCAATCTCAAGGACGCGATTGAAGGCGGCATCGCCAATTGCTTCAACAATAGCGGCCAGTCGTGCAATTCCCCGGCGCGCATGCTTGTGCCGTTCGGCAAGATGCGGGAGGCCGCTGATATCGCCAAGCGCGCCGCAGAGGCGCTGAAGGTCGGCGATCCGCGCGACCCGGCCACAAATCTTGGACCAGTAGTCAGCGAACAGCATTTCAACAAAATCCAGCGCATGATCGAAATCGGCATCAATGAGGGCGCCACTCTAGTGACCGGCGGGCCGGGACGTCCTGAGCATCTCAACCGCGGCTATTTCGTTCGCCCGACCGTCTTCGCCGACGTCACGCCACAGATGACCATCGCCAATACGGAAATCTTCGGCCCGGTCATGACCATGGTCGGCTATGAGAGCGAGGCGGACGCCATCCGCATCGCCAACGACACCGAATATGGCCTCGCCGCCTATCTCCAAACTTCAGACCCGGCCCGCGCCCGCCGCGTCGCCCGGCTCTTGCGGGCAGGGCAGGTCGAGATCAACTACGCCCCCTTCGACTATTTCGCCCCGTTTGGTGGGTACAAAATGTCAGGCAATGGCAGGGAGTATGGCGAGTTCGGGCTGCATGATTATCTGGAGACCAAGGCGACGATGGGGCTGTGAGGCATCAATTCCTTCCGTCATGCTGTAAGGTTCTATCGGCAGCGCGGCACTCAGGCGCCAGTCAACATCGGCCGGGCAAATGCCGCAAACGGATTGTCATGGGTCAGCCGCCGGATCGCCGCTTCGGTGACGCCCGCCGCCGCCAGTTTGGGCAGCAGGACCTCGCTCAGATGCGTATAGGGCCGTGGCGAGCCGCCGCCCGGCAGTGCTGGGTCGTAAAAGCCCAAATCATGGCTGAGCAGCAGCTGGTCACTGTCCCCGGCCCGGATCGCCGCCAATATCAGCTCAAGGACGCCTTCATCCGGACTGCGCCCGACATGGTCATACTCGATCCATGCCCCGCGCGCGGCCACCGCCCGATGCAGCCCGATATCCGGCTCCTCCTGCGTGTGGATTGAAATGAACCGGTCCGCCCGGCCGCCTTCGCTCTCAATAATGTCAAGCTGCTGCATCACGACGCGGCCCTTGATGGTGTGGCTGCCGATGACCGCCCCGGTGCGCGCTGCGGCGCGGGCGGCTGCGCGCAGGATGCGCTCTTCGGTGGCGCTGATTCCGTCATCACCGGCGCTGATTTTGATCCAGCCCGCGCGGAAGTCCGCCTCGTCAAAGCGTTCCGTCAATTCACGGACCATCCAATCTTCAAGCGCCTTCCCGCTGGCCGCCGCCACCCAGTCCGTGATCCACGGCTCGCGGTAGCTGCCTGTCGGCACCACGATGGGAAAGTCGGCGGCAAGGGACACGGCGAGGTCAAGATCAGCCCGGCGGCCGACGCCAATGGTGGTGCATTCGACAAGCGCTGTGACGCCTAACTGCTTGATCCGCTCGATCTGCGGCCTCATCAGCGTAATGACATCATCCGCCCCCGCCTGCGCATAGCCGGGCTGATCTGGCGTCCGCAGATCGACAAAAACATGCTCATGCGGCAGGATCATTCCAAGCTGATCTTTGGTCAGCGGCCCGAGCGTGGTGAAAAGGCAATCCATAAGCTGCGTCTCCGAAATCAGGCCAGTAGCAGCATGTATCCTACGCGTGCGGGGTCACTTGCAAGCGCGGTCGTTCGCTTGACGACTATTTGGCGGCGGGTCTACGGCTGCATGCATGGCCGCCCGTGCAAACCTAAAACTCTTCCGTGTGATTTTGTCGCATGACTGACCTTCCAATTGCCTGACCATTCTCCCGCTCTACTTAGCAATCGGAGCTGTATCGCCACAAAAGCGTCAACCAGCCGTCATAATCGCGCACGGAAGGATTGCAATCTTGGAAACAATAAGCCTTGGACAATATGACATCGTTTACAACGCGTTCTCATTCACCATTGCGGTGATGGGAGCGTCAACGGTGTTCTCGTTTTTTGGACGGTCGCAGGTCGCGCCCGCCTACCGAACGGCCATGACGTTGACGGGTCTCGTGACTCTGATTGCGCTCTACCACTACGTCCGCATCTTCCAATCGTGGGAAGCGGCCTACGTGATTACCGGAACGGACATCAAGGCGTCGGGAATAAAGTTCAATGATGCCTACCGTTACGTTGACTGGCTGCTGACGGTGCCATTGCTTCTGGTCGAGCTCATTCTCGTCATGCGGCTGTCATCGGGCGAGACAGTGTCAAAGGGCTTTCGTCTGGGCATACTTGCCGCAATCATGGTCATGCTGGGCTATCCAGGGGAAATCTCAACAATGAGCGGCACACGCTGGCTCTGGTGGTCGTTGGGCATGGTGCCCTTCATTATTATCGTTTACGAGCTTTTCGTCGGCCTTAGAAAATCAATTGCAGCTCAGCCGCAGTCTGCCCGCGGACTCGTAAGCACGGCGCGCTGGCTCACTGTGATTTCCTGGTGTTTCTACCCAATTGTGTTCGTTTTCCCGATGATCGGTTTCGTCGGCGGCGACGCGACAACTGCGGTGCAGGTCGGGTACACTGTGGCGGATGTTGTTGCAAAAGCCGTGTTTGGTGTGGTCATATTTATGATTGCCATCCGCAAATCTGAGGCGGACGGCTATATCGAGGGCTATGCGCCAGCGAAGGTTTAAGGCCAGACCGTAAACGCTAGAATGCCGCGAGCCGCCCGAAATGGCGGCTCGTTTGGCGTTTTGGAGAAGTGTGACCAAGATGCGGGACGCGGCATCTTTTTCAATTGCGCGGTGCAAGACCGGGCTGGCAAGATTTCCGGCAATCCATCATGATCGATGTGCTCAAGAATCGCGCATGATTGTCTGGAAGCGGAAACATCAATGAAAATAAAACAGGCGGCCTGCATCGGCGGCGGGGTCATCGGGGCGGGGTGGGTGTCGCGGCTGATCCTGTCAGGGCGTGGATGTCAAGCTGTTCGACCCGCATCCGGATGCCGAGCGCATTGTCGGCGAAGTGATGGCGAACGCCGAGCGGGCTTATGGCGCTGCTGACCTCCGCGCCTTTGCCAAAGGCCGGGAAACTGACATTTTCCAAAACTCTGCAAGACGCCGTGCAGAATGCTGAATTCATTCAGGAAAGCGTGCCGGAGCGGCTGGAGCTGAAGCGCGGCGTGCTGAACCAGATTGACCAGTTTGCGCCGAAGGACGCGATCATCGGCTCTTCGACCAGCGGGCTGCTGCCAAGCGACCTCCAAGCCGAAATGAAGCATCCGGAGCGGCTGCTCGTCGCCCATCCCTACAATCCGGTCTATCTCCTGCCGCTGGTCGAGCTTGTTCCCGGAAAATTGACCGGTGAGAGCCAGATCGCGCAAGCGCAGGAAATCTATGAACAAATCGGCATGAAGGGCGTCGTTCTCAAAAAAGAGATCGAGGCCTTTGTCGGCGACCGGCTGCTTGAGACGCTGTGGCGCGAGGCGCTTTGGCTGATCAAGGACGATATCTGCGATGTCGAGACGCTCGACGACATCATGCGCTATTCCTTCGGCATAAGATGGGCGCAGATGGGCCTGTTCCAGACCTACCGGATCGCAGGCGGCGAGGCGGGGATGAAACATTTTCTCGCCCAGTTCGGCCCGTGCCTGCAAATGGCCGTGGTCGAAGCTGACCGATGTGCCGGATTTGGATGACGCGCTCGTTGAGAAGATTGCCCGCCAGTCCGACGAACAGGCGGCGGGGCTTTCAATCCGCGAACTGGAGCGCATCCGCGATGAAAATCTTGTCGCCATCCTGCATGGCCTCAAAGGCGCGCGCGGCGGCGAGGGCTGGGGCGCGGGGCGGCTGTTGAAGGAGTTCGAGGACAGGCTGTGGGCCGGGCACAAGGCCGATGCGGCAATCGCGCCGTCAGGCAAACCGCTTGTGACGCTGGAAACCAAGGTGAACCCGGCATGGCTCGACTACAACGGCCACATGACCGAATTCCGCTATCTGCACGTCTTCGGCGATGCCACCGATGCTTTCCTGCGCCTGATCGGCATAACAGCGGAGACAGCGGCGGCGGGGAGCAGCTACTACACGGTCGAAACACATATCCGCCATCTTTCCGAAACCAAGGTCGGGACAAAGCTGAGGGTCGAGACACAGGTGTTGAGCGCGGAAGGCAAAAAGCTCCATCTCTTCCACCGCCTCTTCAACACTGAGACCGGCGCGGAGCAGGCGAGCGGCGAACATTTGCTGCTGCATGTGTCGAATGGCGCCTCAACCCCGCCGCCCGCCAGAGTCGCTGACAAGGCTAAGGCATATGCCGCGGCGCATGAACATCTCCCAAAGCCCGACGGTGCGGGCCGCCATGTCGGGCAGGCGCGAGGATCAGGCCCGACCTCGAAGGATCAGGTGAATGGCGTTCGTGATCAGCCCTCTTGAACCGCAGTCAAGTGGAGGCGGCGGCCCAGTTTTTTCATGACGTTTGGCATGAAACGCAGGCGCCATTGCAAGATGCCTCAATCGCCGCCTTTCGGGGGATCGAGCATTTTCGCCGCCGTGTTGAAACAAGGTCGGGACGAACTCTCTTGGCGCGATACGGCGAGCGGATTGCGGGATTCGCCACTTGGACGGACGATGTTCTCAACAGTCTCTTTGTCGATAAGGAGTTTCGTGGCCAGACCGTAGGAGACCGGCTGTGTTCCGAAGCCGAGAAGCGCATGCGGGATGACGGGCATTCACGTTTCAAACTCTACTGTGTGGACGGCAACTTTGCGGCCCGCAAGTTCTATGAGCGGCGCGGCTGGAGGCTGCTTGAGACAGCAGAACTCGACATAGAAACGCACGAAGGCCCGCGTCCGGCTGCGCATTGGGTCATGGTGAAGGGGCATTCAGCTTGAAGACCGTCACCGAGTTCCCTGTCGAGACCGTCGAATATCCCGACATGGCCATCGTCATGCCAGACGGCTGCCGCCTGTCAGCTCGGGTCTGGATGCCGAAAGGCGCTTCGAATCAACCGGTTCCGGCCATTCTCGAATATCTGCCCTACCGCAAGCGCGACGGAACAACAGCGCGGGACAGCCTGACGCATCCCTATCTCGCCGGCCACGGCTATGCTTGCCTGCGCGTCGACATGCGCGGCAATGGCGATTCCGAAGGGCTGATGCCGGACGAATATGATGAACAGGAATTACAGGACGCGTGCGATGTCATTGCATGGATCGTCCAGCAGCCTTGGTGCACGGGCAAAGTCGGGATGATGGGCATTTCCTGGGGCGGCTTCAACGCGCTGCAGGTCGCCGCCATGCAGCCGCCCGGCCTTGACGCCATCATCACGCTCTGCTCGACCGACGACCGTTACGCCGACGACATCCATTACAAGGGCGGGTGCCTCTTGAATGAAAATCTCGGCTGGGGCGCGACCATGCTGTCCTACTCCTCGCGCCCACCGGACCCGATGATTGTCGGCGACAAGTGGCGCGACATGTGGCTGCAGCGGCTGGAGAACGAGCCGTTTCTCCCGGCGGTCTGGCTTAAGCATCAGACACGGGACGGCTATTGGAAGCGCGGCTCGGTCTGCGAGGACTTCCCGAAGATCAAGGCTGCAACTCTGGCCGTCGGCGGCTGGGGCGACGCCTACAAGAACGCGGTTTCGCGGCTGGTTCAGGGCATTCAGGCGCCGGTCAAGGGCATTGTTGGTCCATGGATTCACAAATATCCGCATTTCGCCGTGCCGCACCCGCGGATCGGGTTTTTGCAGGAGGCGCTGCGCTGGTGGGACCGCTGGCTCAAAGGCATTGAGACAGGCGTCGAGAACGACCCGGCCATGCGCCTCTATGTGAAGGACGGATTGCCGCCGCAGACTTGGTATGCCGAAAGGCCGGGAAGGTGGATCGCGGAGCATGTCTGGCCCTCTCCGGATATCGCGATGCGGAAACTGCATCTGAATGGCGAAAACGGTCTTGGAAGCGAGACTGACAATTTCAGCCTGTGCATTTCCTCAGCGGCCAATTGCGGCGGGGCGGCCGGTGAATATTGCGCAATCTGGCTCGGCCCGGAAATGCCTGGCGACCAAAGCGGTGATGACGCGATGTCAGTGTGCTTTGACGGCGAACTCTTGGCGCAGGCGCAGGATATTGTCGGCGCGCCCATTGTGCGGCTGCGGCTTATCTCCGACAAGCCCATGGCACAGATTGCCGTGCGGCTCTGCGATGTGGATGAGAGCGGCGCGTCGAGCCGGATCACTTACGGCGTCTTGAACCTTTGCCACCGGAGCAGCCACGAATTTCCGGAGCAGCTTGAGCCGAGCCGGGGGTATGACGTTTTGCTGCAGCTGGATGACATTGCATACCGCCTGCCCAACGGGCATCGTCTGCGTCTGTGCATCTCAAATGCATACTGGCCAATGGTCTGGCCTTCACCGGAAAGGACCGGCCTGACACTCTTGTCAGGCAGCATCGACATTCCGCTAAGAGCCGATTTGGCTGAAGACACAGTGACATTTGAGGCCCCGGAAGCCGCTGCGCCTTGGCGGATTGAAACGCTGCGAGAGTCGTCCAACCGTCGCGAGTTTTCGGCTGATCCAACGAGCGGCGAGGACATTCTGGCTATTGTCGATGATTTCGGCGTCACGCGCGATCTTGAGCATGGTTTGGAAACCGGCAGCATTGCGCGGGAGACGTGGCGCATACATCCAGGCTACCCGCTGAGCGCGCGGGGGGAAACCCATTGGACGCAGACGCTGACGCGCGGCGGCTGGAGCGTGCGCACGGAGGCTTACACGTCAATGTGGAGTGACGCGTCAGACTTTCATCTGACCGGGCGTTTGGAAGCGTACGAGAACGGCCAGCTGGTCTTTGCCAAAGACCACCGTGAAAGCATTCCGCGCGGGTTCCTGTAGCGTTAGAAAAAATCTATTTGACAAGCGAACATAAATAGAACATAACAAAAACATAAAGCGAATTATGGAGGTTCTTATGAATGACATTCTTCAAGATGTGTCGGCGCTTGTGTCGATCTCGCTGTTTGTTCTGACGCTCGTCATGTGGGCTGGCGCTGTTTGACGGTTGAAAAGCAGGCGTCCGGCGTTTGCTGCGCTGGACCTTTGCCGGAGGCCGCGTGATAGGTTGGTTTGGAGAATCTCACGGGTGCGTTCATGGCAGGTCTTTCATCACGGCAGGACAAGGCGGGGCAGCCGCTGTCCTTTGTGAACCTTCGGGTTCACTCGGCCTTTTCCCTGCTTGAAGGCGCGCTGCCGATTGACCGGATTGTCGAGTTTGCCGTCGCCGATAATGCGCCGGCGGTGGCGATTGCCGACACCGGCAATCTGTTTGGCGCGCTGGATTTTGCCCAGAAGGCGGTGAAGGCGGGCATTCAGCCGATCATCGGCTGCCAGCTGGATGTGGACTTTAGCGACGAGGCGGCGGTTTCTGGCCAAGTTCATTCTCATTCTGCACCGCAGCGTCCGCTGGTTCTGATTGCAACTTCCGAAGAAGGCTACGCTAATCTGATCCAGCTGGTCAGCCGGGCCTATCTTGAAAATTCCGACGGCGGCGCGGCGCGGCTTGGCATTGGCTGGCTTGCAGGTTCCGTGGAGGGTGTCATTGCGCTGACCGGCGGCGCGCGCGGGGCCATTGGCAGCCTGCTCTTGGAACATTCCGAACTTGCCGAAAAGCGGCTGACGCGGCTGAAGGACTTGTTCGGTGACCGGCTTTATGTCGAATTGCAGCGTCAGGACGGGTATGATCCGCGCATAGAGGCGCAGACTTTGGAACTGGCCTACCGTCACGGGCTGCCGCTTGTGGCGACGAACGAGGCGTTTTTTGCCGTGCCGGATGATTATGAGGCGCATGACGCTTTGCTTGCCATTGCCGACGGCGCGCTGATGTCGGACGATAACCGCCGCCGCCTCGGGCCGGATTATTGCCTCCAGAGCCAAGCGCACATGTCCGCTCTTTTCGCTGACCTGCCAGAGGCGCTGGAAAACAGCGTGGAGATAGCAAGACGCTGTCACTTCTACCCCGGCAAGCGTGATCCGATCCTGCCGAAATTTGTTTCTGGCAAAGGCGAAACGCCGGATGCGCATGATGCCGAATCGCTGGAGCTTCGTCGTCAGGCGCATGAGGGGCTGCAGCAGCGCCTTGCGTCAAACGGGCTGAATGGCGGCTTCACCGAAGAGGGTTACCGCGAGCGGCTGGACTTTGAGCTTGGCGTCATCGAGAAGATGCAGTTTCCCGGCTATTTTCTCATCGTTGCCGATTTCATCAAATGGGCCAAACAGAATGACATTCCGGTCGGACCTGGCCGCGGCTCCGGTGCGGGTTCGCTCGTCGCTTATGCGCTGACAATCACCGATGTTGACCCGCTGCAGTTCTCGCTGCTGTTTGAGCGCTTCCTCAATCCCTCCCGCGTCTCCATGCCTGACTTTGACGTTGATTTCTGTCAGGAGCGGCGCGACGAGGTGATCAGATATGTGCAGGCGCGCTATGGCCGAGACCAGGTGGCGCAGATCATCACGTTTGGCTCGTTACAGGCGCGCGCCGTGCTGCGCGACGTTGGGCGCGTCTTGCAGATGCCCTATGGCCAGGTGGACCGGCTGTGCAAACTGGTGCCGAACAATCCCGCCAATCCGGTGACGCTGGCGAAAGCCATCGAGGGCGAGCCGCGCTTTCAGGAGGAGATGGACAAAGAGCCGATCGTCGTTCGCATGCTCGACATCGCCAAAAAGCTTGAAGGGCTTTACCGCCACGCCTCGACGCATGCCGCCGGCATCGTGATCGGCGACCGGAACCTGTCGGAACTCGTGCCGCTCTACCGCGATCCGCGTTCGGACATGCCGGTGACGCAGTTCAACATGAAGGGCGTTGAATATGCCGGGCTGGTCAAGTTCGACTTTCTTGGTTTGAAAACGCTCACCGTCTTGAAACTGGCGCGGGATTTCATCCGCAGGCGCGGCATTGAGGTCGATCTTGAGCGCCTGCCGCTCGACGATGACAAGACCTATGAGATGCTGTCGCGCGGCGAGACGATTGGGATTTTCCAGCTGGAAAGCGCCGGCATGCGCAAGGCGCTTCTCGGCATGCGGCCCGACCGGATTGAGGACATTATCGCGCTGGTGGCGCTCTACCGGCCGGGTCCGATGGAGAATATCCCGACCTACAACGCCCGCAAGCACAAGGAAGAGGAGATCGCGTCGATCCATCCGCTGATCGACGGGATCCTTGCGGAGACGCAGGGCGTCATCGTCTATCAGGAGCAGGTGATGCAGGTGGCGCAGATTCTGGCCGGCTTCACGCTTGGCGACGCCGATATCCTGCGCCGCGCCATGGGTAAAAAAGATCAGAAGGAAATGGCGCAGAAGCGCGAGGATTTCGTCCGCGGCGCCGAGCGCAACGGCATCGACAAATTCCGCGCCAACACGATTTTCGACCTTCTCGCCAAATTCGCCGATTACGGCTTCAATAAGTCGCACGCCGCAGCCTATGCCATCGTTTCCTACCAGACGGCCTATTTGAAAGCGCACTTTCCGGTCGAGTTCCTCGCCGCATCGATGACCTACGATATGGTCAACACCGACAAATTAAGCGATTTCCGTGAGGACGCGCTGCGCATAGGCATTGAGGTGGTCCTGCCATCGGTGCAGACATCACATAGGATTTTTGAGGTCGGTGAGAACCGCATTTTCTATGCGTTGAACGCGCTGAAAGGCGTCGGCGAGGCGGCGGCGGATCACATCGCGGCGGCGCGCGGTGAGAAGCCGTTCGCCAGCCTTGAAGATTTCTGCACGCGCATCGACGCAAAACTTGTCAACAAGCGGGTGCTTGAAAGCCTGATCAATGCCGGAGCGCTCGACTGTTTCGGCTATGACCGCGCCGCGCTGTCGGCTGGCGCTGAACGCCTGATCGGCCTGTCGCAGCGCCAGCATCAGGAGATCGAAAGCGGGCAGGCGGATATTTTTGGCGCAATGGGCGCTAATATCCCGGAAAGACTGGTTCTGCCGCAGGCGACGCCATGGCTGCCGGCCGAGAAGCTTTTGCGCGAATATCAATCGGCAGGGTTCTATCTCTCCGCCCATCCGCTTGATGAATACAAGACAGTTTTGCAAAAGATGCGGGTGCAGAACTGGGCGGAGTTTTCAGCATCGGTGAAAAACGGCTCCAGCGCCGGCAGGCTCGCCGGGACGATTATCGGCAAGCAGGAGCGGCGCACCCGCACCGGCAACAAAATGGGCATCATCCAGTTTTCTGACGCGACGGGTCAATTTGAGGGCGTGTTGTTTTCGGAAGGACTGGCTCAATACCGCGACGCACTGGAAACCGGACGCTCGTTCATTATCACAGCCGCCGCAGAGGACCGTCCGGAAGGCATCAGTCTGCGCGTCGCAACTTTGGAGCCGCTGGAGGAAGTGGCAAGCCGGGCGCAGAAGTCGCTGCGCATTTACATGCGAGACGCCGCGCCCTTGAAAGCGGTGACACCGCTGCTCGGCCAGCGCGGCGAGGGGACGGTCAGTTTGATTCTTCTCAAGCAAAGCGGAAAACTTGAAGTCGAGATTGAGCTGAAGGAGCGCTATCTCCTGTCGCCGCAGAACGCCGCCGCGATGAAGGCCGTGCCGGGTGTCGTCGATGTGGAACTGGTGTAGCACTAATTCTTCACGGCCATGATGGACTTGGACAGGCCCAGCACGCGCTCATGTTTTATTTGCGCGTCCGGGAACAGCGCCTCTACCTGTCGCGCCGTTAGGAGCCGAATGGAATCAACATGTTCCTTGGCTTCCTTATAGCTTCTTTGGCGGGCGAAGAATCCAAGGCGCATCTTGGTCATCATGAAGGCGCGCACTGAGGCGGGCAGCCATTGGAATCCGGGAAAGCGGAAATGCGGTTCGTAGGGAAACCAGAAATCCGGTGTCTGCATATAGTAGCGGTCACCGAGGCGGCGGGTGTTTTTGGCAAATCGCGCGATCTGCGCGTCATCGCCCACATGCTCGATCACCGAGTTTGAATGGACTAAGTCAAAGCGCCGGCCTTCAAACAGTTTGGGGTCGCACGCATCGCCCACCATGAATTCGAACAGCGTCCGGTCGTTTGATTCCTGCACTTCCGGATTGATCACTGTGAAGCGCAAACGGCTGCGGTTGGCGCGGATGAAATCGGAGCCGATGCGCCAGTATTTTTCAGACCCCCCAAGGTCGAGAATTTCTGCGTGACCCTTTTCGTCAAGGATGGACTGAATGATGCCGCGGATTTCCTCAAACCGCTTGGCGCGGAAGCCGAACTCCATGCTCTTGGAGTTCTTATACGGGTCCCGTTCGTGAATGACGGGAACAGCGGCTTCCATGTTGGCCATGAAGTTAATCCTTCGTTAACGAGCCCGGTTCTTACAACGGGCACTTCTGTCAACGAAGCGGGACTTGGCTTTGTGGTAAAGCGAACCGGTTAACCGGCGCGGCGCGGGGGAGTCAGACCTTTGGCACAACCGCCATGAAGGCCGGAAGTTCGCCGCCAAATCCTACTGGCGCAGGTCCAAGGTCATCCCTGTAGCCGCGCTTTTCAGGAGGCACCTGGTTCTGGAAGCGGTCATCGCCGCGCGCGGGCTTGGCGGGACGCTCGTTGCGCTCGCGGCGCGGGCCGCGTTCCGACCTTGCCGGGGCGGAGGCTTTCGCTTCCGCGGGCATCCTCTCAACAGCAGGTTCCGCCGCTGCTTCCGCAGGCACAAACGGCGTCATAGCCGCTTCCGTTTCCGGCTTCTTGCGCTTGTCGCTGTAGTCGCGCTTGGGCCTGTCGCCGGCGCGCGGGCGGCGCTCGCGGCTCGGCTTGGCATCTTCGCCTTCTTCGAACACCAGCGTTGAGAGATCGCCGTCATGCCAGGGAATTGTCTGCTTGATGAGGCTTTCAATGGCGTTGAGATATTTCGTGTCGCTCTTATCGACCATAGTGAAGGCTTTGCCAGACCGTCCGGCGCGACCAGTGCGGCCGATGCGGTGCACATAGTCCTCGGCGTGTATCGGCACATCGAAATTAAAGACATGCGAAACATCGGGAATATCAAGCCCGCGCGCCGCCACATCCGAGGCGACGAGCAGCTTCAATTTGCCTTCGCGGAACCCGGTCAGCATCGCCATGCGCGAATGCTGGTCCATGTCGCCATGCAGCGCGCCGGCGTCAAATTCGTGCTTTGACCAGTGACTTGAACAGTTCCGACACATCGACTTTGCGGTTGCAGAATATGATGGCGTTCTTCAGCTCGGGCTCTTCGGCGCGGATCAGATCGCGCAGTGCGGCGCGCTTTTGCCAGTCCTTCGGGCCGGATTTCACCAGCCGCTGCGTCACGGTCTCAGCGGTCGAGGCGGCGCGGGCGACTTCAACACGCACCGGTGAGTGCAGGAACTGCTCTGTCAACTTGGTGATTTCGGGCGGCATGGTTGCCGAGAAAAACAGCGTCTGGCGCGTGAAAGGGATTAGCTTGCAGATGCGCTCTATGTCGGGAATGAATCCCATGTCGAGCATGCGGTCGGCTTCGTCAATGACGATGATCTCAACGCCGGTGAGCAGCAGCTTGCCGCGCTCATGGTGGTCAAGAAGGCGGCCGGGCGTTGCGATCAGGACATCAACGCCGCGCTGCAGCTTGCGGTCCTGCTCGTCAAACGACATTCCGCCAATTAGAAGCGCCACGTTCAGCTTGTGGTTTTTGCCGTATTTGATGAAGTTCTCTTCAACCTGCGCGGCGAGTTCGCGCGTCGGCTCAAGAATCAGCGTGCGCGGCATACGCGCCCGGGCGCGTCCGCGCTCAAGCCGGGTGAGCATCGGCAGAACGAAGGAAGCGGTCTTGCCGGTTCCTGTCTGCGCGATGCCGAGAATGTCTTTGCCCTGCACGGCGTGCGGTATCGCGCCGGCCTGAATGGGGGTGGGGATGGTGTAGCCGGCGTCGGTGATGGCGCCCAGCACTTTGTCGGATAGGCCTAGATCGGCAAATGTTGTCACGTAGGGAAATGGTCCATAAATTTTGAGGCGGCTTGCTGCCGGCCAGACTTGCGCTCGAATTGCGCTTTCAGCGAGGCTTCAAATGGAAACCTGCCAAGATTGCCGTGCCGATACGGCGCATCGGGCGAAATGTCAACCATTTGACAATCAATGGCGGAATTGTTCCGCCAATATGCGCTCATCCCATGAATGATCGGAATCAAACAGAATGGTGACCGTGGAATTCTTCGCCTCTTCAATCGTCACTGACACCACCGATTTGACTTCGTTATGATCCGCCACGGCGTTCACAGGCCGCTTCTCCGGCTCGAGGATTTCAAGGCTCACCGCCGAGTCGTTCGGCAGAAGCGCGCCCTGCCAGCTTCGGGGACGGAAGGGCGAGACCGGGGTCAGCGCCAGCAGCGGCGCATCGAGCGGCAGGATCGGTCCGCGCGCGGAGAGATTATATGCAGTTGACCCGGCAGGTGTGGACAGGAGCACGCCATCGCAGATCAGTTCCTCCAGCCGCACGCGGCCATCCACCGAAATCCTGATTTTCGCCGCCTGGTAAGACTGGCGCAGCAGCGACACTTCGTTGATCGCATAGGCTTTGAAGACCCGTCCTTCGACGATTCACAGCGGTCATCTCAAGCGGCCGGATCGATTCGGATGTCGCCGCCGCGATGCGTTCCTGCAAATCGCCGGGCTTGAATTCATTCATCAGAAAGCCGACTGAGCCCACGGTTCATCCCATAAATCTGACGCCCGGAATTCATGTTGGCGTGCAGCGTCTGGAGCATGAACCCATCGCCGCCGAGCGCCACGATCACATCCGCCTCCGCCAGCTCGCGCTGGCCATAAAGGGCAATCAGCTTGTCGGCAGCCTTCTTCGCCTGTGGCGCGTCCGACGAAATGAAGGTGAGTTTTTTCATGGGCTTCCAGTTTCTTTGGCCTTTTCAAGCATGCCGCGCAAACTGTTGCAAATCTCCAAACGGATCGGGCTTCTCTTCACCAAACACCTTTTTTTGACTTTTCTTTTCGCCGTCCTGTGATAACAGACGCCCGCTGCCCTTGTAGCTCAGTTGGTAGAGCACCTGATTTGTAATCAGGGGGTCACGAGTTCGAACCTTGTCGGGGGCACCATTTTCCAGCCATTTTTACCGTTCGCGGCGCGCTTGCGCGCCCTTTCGGCTGCTCAGTTCACAGACTGCACTTGAACGCGGGCCCGGCGCTATCCAGATGTCTGATGGATGCTGCGGCATTGACGAAGCGGGGATGGCACACAAGTGAAAGACCCTTATGAAATTCTGGGCGTCGCGCGCACCGCTTCCGTGGATGAAATCCGCAGCGCCTACCGCCGGCTCGCAAAGAAGCTGCATCCCGACCTCAATCCCGGCGACAAGGCTTCAGAAGACAAGTTCAAGGAGGTTTCCGCCGCCAACGAACTTCTGTCAGACCCAGTTAAGCGCAAGAAGTTCGACGATGGTGAAATTGACGCCGCAGGCGCGGAAAAGCCGCGCCAGCGCTACTATAAGGACTACGCCGCCGGGGCCGCGCCGGGCCAGTCTTATGACAGCGCGTCCGGCTTTGCCGACTTTGCCGACACGAGCGACATATTCGCCGAGCTTTTGAGACGGCAGGCACGGCAGGCGCGGCGGGCCCCGGGGCAGGACATGCATTATCGCCTCACAATAGATTTTCTCGACGCCGTGACCGGCGCGCCCAAGCGCATCACAATGCCGGGCGGCGGCAGCCTGGATGTCACCATTCCCGCAGGCATTGAAGAGGGACAGACACTGCGCCTGCGCGGCAAGGGCGCGCCATCGGGCGGGCGAGGGGCCTCCCGGTGACGCGCTCGTCGAAATCTCGATCAGCCCGCACCGCTTTTTCGCGCGCGAAGGCAATGACATCCACCTTGAACTGCCGATCTCGCTTGCCGAAGCCGTGCTGGGCGGGCGCGTCAAGGTGCCAACGCCTTCCGGACCTGTGATGGTTTCGGTCCCCAAGGGCTCGAACACCGGGTCGGTTCTGCGGCTGAAGGGAAGGGGCGTGCAGCGCAAGGGCGGCCATGGCGATGTGTTCGTTAAGCTCAAGGTCATGCTGCCGCCGAAGCCCGACGCCGAGCTGGAGGCGTTTTTGTCGAAACAGGCGCCGGAGAAATCCTATGATCCGCGCAAGGACATGCAGCCATGATGATCAGAAAATCGGAGTTTCTTGCGCGCGCCGATCTCAGCGAGGAGGTGCTTGAAGTCTGGATAGAGGAGGAATGGCTTGTCCCGGTGCGTGACTCGGCGGAACCTGCGTTTTCCGAACTGGATGTTGCGCGCGCCCGCCTGATACAGGAATTGACGCATGAGCTTGGGGTGAACCGCGAAGGAATCGGCATCATCCTCAATCTTCTCGATCAAATGCACGGCATGCGCCGGGCGTTGCGCGGCGTGCTGGAGGCGCGGCTCGCGGGGTCGGAACCGGCGCAGGACTGAGGGCGGCGCGGTGGTTTGACATCTCGCGCCCGCCGGCATTTAAGCTCCGGCAATCGTAAATCACAGAAGCGGGAGCGAATGCCTGTCTCAAGTCTGAAATTTGGCACGAGCGGCCTGCGCGGGCTGTCGGCGGAACTGGCCGGCCAGCCAGCCGCTGACTATGCGGTGGCCTTTGCCAGGCATCTGCTGGCGTCCGGCTTGGCCAGACATGGGGATGAAATTCTGATCGGCCGCGACTTCCGCCCTTCCAGCCCCGCGATTTCAGAAATCTGCGCCGCCGTCCTTACGAAAGAAGGCTTCAAAGTGCTGGACTGCGGCGCACTGCCGACACCGGCGCTGGCGCTGGAAGGCATGGCGCGCGGCGCGGCGGCGCTGATGGTGACCGGCTCGCACATTCCCGCCGACCGCAACGGCATCAAGTTTTACCGGCCGGACGGCGAAATCGACAAGGGTGACGAAGAAGCGATTTCGCACTTTCACAAATCCATGCCTTCCCGCGCTGCCCCCACATGGCGCGTTTCACCGCAAACGGTGAGCGTTGGAAAGACGGCCGAAGAGAGGTTCGCCGCTCGAAACGCAGCAATTCTTCCTGGCAATGCATTGAAAAACAAGAGGATTGGCGTTTATCAGCACAGCACGGTGGCACGTGATCTGTTCACAAGCGTGCTTGAATCCTGCGGCGCGCGGGCCGTGCCGCTTGGCTGGTCGGACGAGTTCATTCCGGTCGACACCGAGGCGGTCAGCGCGGAGACAGTTGAGAAACTTAAGGCGTGGGCTGCGGAGCACCGCCTTGATGCAATCATTTCGGCGGATGGCGACGGGGACCGGCCTTTGCTGGCGGACGAAATGGGTATGCCGCTGCGTGGCGACTTGCTCGGCTTGATGACCGCGGAATTTGTCGGTGCGGATACTGTCGTCACGCCTGTCACGTCAAACTCCGGTATTGAAGCGGCTCTGAAAAGCAAGGTCGTGCGCACCAAGGTTGGCTCGCCCTTTGTCATCGCCGCCATGAGTGAGGCGATTAGAGCTGGCGCAATGCGCGTCCTAGGCTTTGAAGCCAATGGTGGCTGCCTTCTTGGGTCTGATGTGGAGATTAACGGCTCAGTTCTCAAAGCTCTGCCGACACGCGACAGTTTTCTTCCCATCCTCGCCGTATTGAGCAAGGCCGCGATGTCCGGGAAACCTTTGTCTCTCATCGCCGCCAGCTATGCGCTTCCATTTGCCCTCAGCGACCGGCTGGAAAACTTCCCCGTTGAGACAAGCGCTGCCTTGATGGCGCATCTGCGCGGCTCGCGCGAAAATCTCGCGGCGTTTCTTGCGCCGATTGGTCAGCCCGCGTCTGTGTCAGACATTGACGGCCTGCGCGTCACGCTTGCCGATGGCGGAATTGTACATTTGCGGCCTTCCGGCAATGCGCCGGAAATGCGCTGTTATGTCGAGGCCGGGACGGAAATGGCTGCGGGGGCGCTCATTGCAAATGGCCTTGGCCAGATAAGGGCTTGGGAAAAGGGGCGATGACTATCGAGTGAGATGCCGGTGCGCTGCATAAAGTGACAGCGCCGCCGCATTTGACACATTCAGCGATTTGATCGCGCCGGGCATGGAAATGCGCGCCAGCGTCGAGACGGTCTCCCGCGTCTTCTGCCGCAGGCCCTTGCCCTCCGCGCCGAGAACGAGCGCGATCTTCTTTGCTTCAAAGCTGTTCTCAAGCTCGCCACCGCCTTCAGAATCAAGCCCGATTGTCTGGAAGCCGAGCGCCTGAAGTTCGGTGAGCGCATCGGCGAGATTTCGCACTTCAATATGCGGCATCAGCTCCAGCGCGCCGGACGCGGCTTTCGCCAGAACGCCGGATTCCAGCGGCGAATGGCGGTTGGTGGTGATCAGCGCTCCGGCATTGAACGCCACAGCAGAGCGCATGATCGCGCCGACATTGTGCGGATCGGTGACCTGATCGAGGACGAGCACCAGCTGCGTGTCGGCCAAGTCCTCAAGGCGTTTCGCCGCCAGCGGCTCGGCTTCGATGACAACTCCCTGATGCACTGCGTCAGAACCGGCTTCTTTGTCGATGCTTTTCGGATCGGTGATTTCGACGGGGAATGGCAGGGCGGAAATGTCCAATATCTCCAGCCGGTCCAGTGCGTTCTTCGTCACCAGCATCCGTTTGATGATCCGCGCCGGATTATCCAGCGCCGCGCGCACCGTGTGCAGCCCATAAAGCCGCACCAACCCGCCGGTGACCGCTGACGCGCCGACAGCGGGCCGCTCGCGCCATTGCGGCGCGCCGCCGGCCTTCTGGTCGCGGAACTGGCGGCGTAGCTTGGCGTAATGCGTGTCTTTGGCGGATTTGTCGGAAGGAATGTCACTCATGTCGGCTCAATAGCACCAGAGTTCGGTTCTTGCCATGCCATGAGCGCCGGATTTGGCGGTTTCATCCTGTTGACAGGGCAGGGGCCAATGGCCATAAGGCGCTCGCGGTGCCTAAGCTACGACTGCTTGGCCGTGTCCTGAGCCGGACATGGAAATGGTTCCGGGAGATTGTCCCGAGCGGCAAAGGGGGCGGACTGTAAATCCGCTGGCTACGCCTTCGCAGGTTCGAGTCCTGCATCTCCCACCACCTTTCTTCCGTCACCCTGATCGTGTATTCAGGAGCGGCGCGGGTGTAGCTCAATGGTAGAGCAGCAGCCTTCCAAGCTGAATACGAGGGTTCGATTCCCTTCACCCGCTCCAAATCAAAGGCCGAATTGGCGCATGCATGCCGCATTTTTGGAACCATACCCGAAACGGGGCTTGGAAATGCGTGAACCTATTCTCAATAGATTGTTTGTTTCATCCGCGCCGGATAGGCGGCGTCATAAGCCATCCCGTCAAACCCGTCCTTGGCCAGCCTCTGCATCATCTCGCCAACGCTTGGCAGGTCCGACGGCTTGATTTGCGCTGCGGCGTCCCAGACCCTGCCGCGCACCAGCGCCTTCTGGCACTGGGTATAAACACGCTCGACATGAACCATGATAACGCATTTCGGCGCCTTGCCCTCCACCGCGAAGGACGCGCAGAGATCGGCATCTGTTGTCAGCTCCGCCTTGCCATTGACCCGCATTGTGCCGTTGATGCCCGGAATGAGAAACAGAAGCGCCACGCGCGGATCACGCACAATGTTGCGCAGCGAGTCGATGCGGTTGTTGCCGCGCCGGTCGGGGATCATCAGGGTTTTTGGGTCCGCGATGCGCACAAATCCCTTCGGGTCTCCGCGCGGCGAACAGTCGAGTCCTTCCGGGCCGCTGGTGGCGAGGATCATCAGCGGCGAGGCTATTATCCAGCGCGCATAATCTTCTGAGACATGATCGATTTCCTTGAGAAGGCTTACCGCAGCCGGCGCGCCGTACAGTGCCTCAAGCTCGGCTTCGCTGGAGATTGTGGCGCTCATCGCCGCGTCCTCGCTGTTTTCAAGAGCCGCGACGATAGTTCAATTCTTGGCGAACACAACCTGGCGCACATCAATGTAGCCGCTGCGGAAACCCGCCTCGCAGTAATGCAGATAAAATTCCCAAAGCCGCTTGAACCGCGCGTCAAAGCCCAGGCTTTCCACGGACGCCCAGGATCCATTGAACTGCGCCCGCCATTCTCTGAGCGTGCGGGCATAGTCCGCGCCGAAAACCATCTCGCTTTTCAACGCCAGCCCGTGGTCTGCGCCCAGCGACGTGAGATGCCTCGGTGTCGGCAGCATGCCGCCTGGAAACACGTAACGCTGGATGAAATCCGGCCGCTGGCGGTATAGTTTGAAGTTGGGCTCGCTGATTGTGATGACCTGCAGCCCGGCGCTTCCGCCCGGCTTCAGCGACGCGTTCAGCCTGCCAAAATAGGCCGACCAGAACCGCTCGCCGACGGCCTCGAACATTTCGATAGAGGCGATATGATCGTAAACGCACTTTTCGTCGCGGTAATCTTGGAACTTGAGCTTGACCTTCTCGGAGAGGCCGGCCTTGAAAATGCGCTCCGATGCGTACTCCAGCTGCTGGCGGCTGATGGTGAGACCTGTGACATGGCAGCCAATTTCTTTGGCTGCATATTCAGCAAATCCGCCCCAGCCGCAGCCAATTTCCAAGACATGATCGGATGGTTTAATGCCCATGCTCGCCGCCAGCGCCCGGTATTTCGCAGTTTGCGCCACTTCAAGGCTTGTCGTGTCTTGCGAAAAGAGCGCCGAGGAATAAGTCATGGAAGGATCAAGCCATGCCGAGTAAAAGGCGTTGCCAAGGTCGTAATGCGCCGAAATGTTCTTTTTGGAATTGGTCAGCGTGTTCTCGTTCAGCCAGTGCCGCAGGCGCTGCACGGCGGTCATGAACCAGCTTGCGCCGCCCGCGAGCTTTTCCCCCATTTCCTGATTGACCAGAAACAGTTCAAGGAACGTGGTGATGTCGGGGCTCGTCCAGTCGCCGTCAATGTAGGACTCGGCGACACCGATCGTTGCGTTGGAAAAGGCCCGGTGTGGCAGATGCCAATTGTGCAGGATGACTTCGGCGTTCGGGCCGGGTTTGCTGCCGCCGACGCGGAACGTGCGCCCGTCCGGAATTTGTACTGACAGCGAGCCAAGCGGCAGATGCACGGCGGCGGCCAGCGCATAGCGCGCCTTGGCCGGCAGGTCATGCAGAAAATGTCCGATATTCTCTTTGGTCAGCGCAATGGCCTCTGATCGTTTGGCGGTCAATACATCGGACACTCTATTCTCCGGCGGCTTGAAATGCCCGGTCAGCTGAAACACTGGCCGGCGGGGGTGGGGTTGGACTTGTGTGAAAGATAGCGCCCTTCAGCCAAAGGCGAAGTGCCTCAAAATGGATGAGACAGACGACCTTCAGCCCTAACAGCGGAATGCGGATCAGAGCCGAGACAAGGTTCGCGGTCTTAAGCGGCTTGGCCTTTGCTGAAAAACTGGCGGCCAGGATCGGGCCGGTCTCGTCATGCTCCAAAATGCGCAGACGCAGCTCATCGCCGGGAGGCAGGAGGCGGAAGTCATACCTGCCGCTTATCCCGATGAAAGGCGACACATGCAGACGTTTGGCGCAGGACTGCCGAAGACCGGCCTCAGACAGCTCGCCCCGCCGCACCGGGCAGACATAAGCGTGCCGCTCGCCGAACGTGTTGCGCACTTCGTAGATGATGGCGGCAAGAACTTTGTCCGCGTCAAATGCGTAGTAGACCGAGATCGGGTTGAACGCGTGCCCGAAGACTCTAGGATAGGCGAGGAGCGCCACACGCCGGGGAGGAGACACTCCTGCTTGCCCGCAAAGCGCATCCACATAGGCGCGCAATCCCGCACCCGGTGGTGAAACGCGCGGGTCAATATGGTCGGACTCGTGAATCGAAAGAATGTTGAATCTGTTGACGGATAGCAGCCAAGACATCCGTCCGAGCGCATCCAGCTGGTCAATATCGATCAGCGTTGAGAAAACCCGGTATGAAAATCGGTGCGCAAACGGTTTCAGCCGCGCATGCATGACCGGGCCTTCATACAAAGTGCCTGCGGCTTCAGCGCTCATTCCGGGCCTCCGCCAAATTCTCTTCTGCGGGCCAAGGCACGCGTGCGCCGAGCGCTGCGGCCGCCTCCAGCCCGGAGCGCAGTCCATCTTCATGGAAGCCATAGCCAGTCCAGGCGCCGGCGAAATAACAGTTCCAGCGGCCCTGAATGAAGGAAAGCCGCTTCTGCGCCGCCAGCGCAGCGGCGTCGAACTGCGGATGCTCATAGGTCCATTCGCCAAACACAGTTCCGGTTTCCGGCTCCTTTTCCGGGTTTAACGAAACAAACAGCGGTTTGGTTTCATGAATGCCCTGCAGCCGGTTCATCCAGTAGGTCATTGTGATCTCCGGCTCGCCGCCTTGGCGCGAGGAGCGCAGATAGTTCCATGCCGACCAAGCCGCGCGGCGCTTCGGCATCAGGGTTGGGTCCCTGTGCAGCACGACGCGGTTTGGGCGGAACTTCACAGCGGAGAGGATGTCCCGCTCGTCATCGCTTGCATCCGCAAGAATGCCAAGCGTCTGGTCGCTGTGTCCGGCAAACACGGCGTGGTCGAATGTTTCGCTGCGCCCGGAGCTGAGCTTAATCGTCACCTCGCCATGCTCCCGACGCGCTTTCACCGCTGCTTCTCCAAGCCGGACACGGTTGCCGAGCGGCGCGAGCAGCTTGCTCAGATAGTTTTTCGACCCGCCCGTCACCGTGCGCCAATGCGGCCGATCCTGATAGATCAGCCGGTGATTGTCGAAGAAATTGACAAAGGCGAGCGCTGGAAAATCCAGCATTTTCGCACGCGGCGTGGACCAGATTGCCGCGCCCATCGGCACGAGATAGTCGTCGCGGAACCGCGCCGAAAACCCGCGCCATTCGATGTAGTCGCCAATGGTTCGATCGTCCAGAAGTCCGTCCTTGCGGTCAGTCAGGCACTGCTTGTTGAAGCGCAGCACTTCGCGCAACATCCAGTAAAATCCGGGCGACACAAGATTGCGCCGCTGCGCAAACAGCGCGCCATAGGACTGGCCTGACCATTCCAGCTCTCCATCGTCCAGGGACAGCGCAAAGCTCATTTCGGATGTGTGGGTTTTGACCTGCAAATGCTGGAAGAGGGCTGTGAGGAGAGGGTAGTTGAGCTCATTGTAAACAATGAAACCCGTATCGACTGAGACAGGCGTTCCATCATAGTCGATGTCAACCGTGGCCGTGTGACCCCCGGCACTCGTACTCGCCTCAAACAGAGTCACATCATGCGTTGGATCAAGCGCCCAAGCCGCCGCCGCACCGGATATGCCGGACCCGATTATGGCGATCCTTTTCCTTCCCAAGCCCTTGTTCATTGCCCGCCCCGCAGGCTTTTGTAGGCCGACAGCGCCCGGTCCCGCGCCGCCGCGTGATCAACAATAGGCTTGGGATAGGTCTTTCCAAGCTCAATGCCCGCCGCTGCCAGTTCCAGCGGCGCGGCCTCCCATGGCCGGTGCAGCAGATTGTTGGGAAGCTTGGCGATCTCCGGCACAAATCTGCGCACATAGGCGCCGTCCGCGTCGAATTTCTCGCCTTGAAGCACCGGGTTGAAAATCCGGTAATAGGGCGCGGCATCCGCGCCCGACCCCGCCACCCATTGCCAGCTGGCGGGATTGTTGGCGGGGCAGGCGTCGAGCAGCGTGTCCCAGAACCATTCCTCACCAATGCGCCAATCGGCCATAAGATGCTTGATCAGGAACGAGGCCGCCGCCATCCGCACCCGGTTATGCATCCAGCCAGTCTGCCAAAGCTGCCGCATGCCCGCATCCACGATGGGATAGCCGGTCTGCCCGCGCTTCCACGCCTCGATCAATTCAGGCTTCGAGGCCCATGGGAAATCGTCGAAACCAGCGTTGAAATTCTTTGTCGCCAGCTTCGGAAAATGAAACAGCAGATGATAGGCGAACTCGCGCCAGACCACTTCCTTGCGGAACACTTCCACATCGCGCGGCGAATGTCGTTCCTCGAGGCCATGCGTCGCATGCCAGACCTGAAACGGGCTGATTTCGCCCATGGCAAGGTGAGGGGACAGGCGGGATGTTGAAGCTTCGCCCGGATTGTTCCTGCCGTCCGCATAGTTGCGAAGGCCGACCTCGATGAACAATTGCAGCTTCTCCTGCGCGCCCATTTCTCCCGGCCGCCAGTCCTCATCAAACCCTTTGGACCAATCCGGGCGTGTCGGCAGAAGCCCCCAGTCGTCGAGCGCATCACTCCTGAGTTCTCCTTCGAACTCATTCAGCCTCTCAGGAGCAGCGTAAGGTGCGCGCGGCGCGGGCAGGGCGCTGAAGGCGCGCCAGAAGGGGGTGTAAACCTTGAAAGGGTTACCCGCGCCAGTCTTCACCTGCGTGGGCTCATGCAGGAGCTGCCCGTCGAAACTCGCCGCTCCAATGCCGCGCGCCTTCAGACCGCTCTTGATGGCAGAGTCTATGGCTATCCCCTCGGGATCGTGCCGCCGGTTCCAGAAAACGTGAGCTGCGCCGCTCTCGGCGATAACCTCATTAAGAAGATCAGCGGGACCTCCACGGCGCAGTGTCAGAGCGCCGCCGATGGCCCCCAATGATGCGCCAAGCCTTGTCAGCGAATGATGCAACCACCAAGTCTGCGCGCCGCCAAGCTGCCTCCGCGCGCCACCCTCTTCGAGCGCATAAAGACAAATGACCGGCCTGCCTGTGGCCGCCGCTTCCGTGAGCGCGCGATTGTCGCCAAGCCGCAAGTCGGAGCGGAACCAGACAATGACTGGATTCGCGCGGTTTGACGCATCAGACGACATGTGGCCCCATCCCCGTTTTCATATGAAAACGATCATGTTACGCACAATAGATCAAACTGGATTTGGGGATATTGTGCGGAAACTGGCTCCCCGGGCCGGATTCGAACCAGCGACCAAGCGATTAACAGTCGCTTGCTCTACCACTGAGCTACCGGGGAACAGCGTCTCTGCGCGCGCTGCCTATACAAAAGGCAGCCGGGAATGCCAAGCGCCAAATGCAATTATTCTTTTTTCACCGGCGGCGCGCGACTGCCCAATTGCAATCCGCAGATTTGGCCACCACATTGGGCGGATGCGCAGAGAAGGGATGAAAGACACAGTGGATATGAACGAGGGCCAGCCAAAACCAAGGCGCTTAGAGATGTTCGGACGCGGCTTTAATCTGCCGCAGGGCAGGTGGCAGCGTATTGCGCTTGGCGTGGCGCTGGTTCTGGGCGGCATTGTCGGCTTTCTGCCAATTCTCGGATTTTGGATGATTCCGCTCGGCCTGTTCGTGCTTTCACTGGAGCTTGCCTCGGTGCGCAGGCTGCGCCGCAGGCTGATTGTGCGCTTTTCAAAGCGCCGGGAAAAAACCGGCTGAATCCAGTTTGCACTGTCACAATTCTCGTCTATGAAACCGGCCAGCCCTAAATCGATTTAGAAGGAAGAAGCCATGACCGCCATCGTCGACATCACCGGACGCGAAATTCTGGACAGCCGCGGCAATCCGACGGTGGAAGTGGACGTTATCCTCGAGGACGGCTCGTTCGGCCGCGCGGCGGTGCCTTCAGGCGCGTCCACGGGCGCGCATGAGGCGATGGAGCTGCGCGACGGCGGCAAGCGCTATCTGGGCAAAGGCGTCCAGAAGGCGGTTGACGCGGTCAATGGCGAGATTTTCGACGCCATCGGCGGCATGGACGCGGAAAACCAGCGCCACATTGACGAAGTGATGATCGAGCTGGACGGCACACCCGAACAAGGCCCGCCTCGGCGCTAACGCCATTCTCGGCGTCTCGCTTGCCACTGCAAAGGCGGCGGCGGAAAGTTCCGGCATGGATTTGTACCGCTATGTCGGCGGCGCAAACGCGCACATTCTTCCCGTTCCGATGATGAACATCATCAATGGCGGCATGCATGCCGACAATCCGATCGACTTCCAGGAATTCATGGTCGTGCCGTTCGGCGCTGACAGCCTTAAAGAGGCGGTGCGCATGGGCTCCGAAATTTTCCACACGCTGAAGAAGCGCCTGAAGGACGCTGGCCACAACACCAATGTCGGCGACGAGGGCGGCTTTCGCGCCAAACCTGAAGAGCGCCGAAGACGCGCTGGCTTTCGTCGTCTCATCCATTGAGCAGGCCGGTTTCAAGCCGGGCAAGGATGTCGGCATCGCGCTCGACTGTGCGGCGACGGAATTCTTCAAGGGCGGCAAATATGTCTATGAAGGCGTCGGCATCACGCGCTCGTCCGAGGAGCAGGCAAAATATCTCGCCAAGCTCGCCGCCGATTTCCCGATCATCTCCATCGAGGACGGCATGTCGGAGGACGATTGGGACGGCTGGAAAATGCTGACTGAGCTTGCCGGGAAAAAGACCCAGCTCGTCGGCGACGATCTGTTCGTCACCAACACCAAGCGCCTGCAGCAGGGCATCGACAAGGGCATCGCCAATTCGATCCTGGTCAAGGTCAACCAGATCGGCACCTTGACCGAAACGCTCAACGCCGTGGAAACCGCGCACAAGGCCGGCTACACAGCGGTGATGTCGCACCGTTCCGGCGAAACCGAAGATTCAACGATTGCCGACCTTTCGGTGGCGACCAACTGCGGCCAGATCAAAACCGGCTCGCTGGCGCGCTCTGACCGGACGGCGAAGTACAATCAGCTGATCCGCATTGAAGAAGGCCTCGGCACGCAGGCGGTTTATGCGGGGCGGTCAACGCTGCGTTCGAAGTAAGCCGCTTCGAAGGGCCGGACGCGTCAAAGTGATGATGCGGACGGCCCGCTGACGGCTTTGGGATAGCTGCGCATGCCCGCACAAGGCCAGATCATAATCCTCAACGGCGCGCCGCGCTCCGGCAAGTCGAGCATCGTCCGCGCCATTCAGGACGGCTTTGACGGTGTTTGGGTCAATCTTGGTGTGGACGCCCAAAACGCCAGTCTGCCAAAACGGCTGCGTCCAGGCATCGGCCTGAGGCCGGGTGGCGAGCGGCCGGAGCTTGAACCGGTGGTTCAGGCGCTGTTTGCTGCGCTTTACGCTTCGATGGCAGAACACAGCCGTCTTGGGCTGAATGTCGTGGTGGATGTCGGGCATCATGACGCTTATTCTCAACCCTTGAACATACTTCGCGACTGCGCGCGTCTTCTAACCGGCTTGCCTTCGCTGTTCGTCGGTGCGCGCTGTCCCATTGAAGTCATCATGCAGCGGCGCGCCGATGCGGGCCAGAGAGGGCAGTATCTTGCCGCGCTGCCTGACGGGACTATTCCAGAGCCGGTGCTGCTCTGGCAGCGCGAGGTTCACCGGCCCGGCGTCTACGATTTGGAAGTGGACACGTCGCTCATTAGTCCGGAGCAATGCGTCGGCAAGATCAAGGAGCGCCTCATGCAGGGGCCGGCGGCGTCCCAGGCGCTGGCGCTGTTGGCGGGGTAACCGTTCATTAAGCATGGCAATGTCAGATGTGCCTGTTCTCTTTGGGGAGTTGAGTCCATGTGGACCCGCCAGCGCCGTCACAATTCGCTTCCGCGCCTGATCCTGCCGGTCGCAACCGCGCTCTTTCTCACCTATTTCGGCTATCATGCGCTGTATGGCGGCAACGGGCTTTATTCAAAGCATATTGTCGAAGCGCAGACTCAGGAGCTGCAGGCCAAGCTTGACGGCCTGACCGCGCGGCGCTTAGCTCTGCAGCAGCAGGTGGCTTTGCTCAGCGACGGTACGGTTGAAAAGGACATGCTGGACGAGCAGGCGCGGCGGGCTTTGAACATGGCGCAGCCTGGCGAACTTGTCATCCTCAAGCCGTTTGAATAGCCCAATTAACTGAAATCAAGTTAATGCTGCATCTGCTTCGTTGTGGAAATCGCATGGCTGTCATGTAATTAGCCGTCTTGTATCGATTAAATTGAGTGATATGGTCCCGAAAAATAAGACGTTTTTAGGGAGCGGACGATGGCTGTGAAGGCGAAGAAGGCTGATGCGCTGATTGCGCGGATTGAAACACTCAGCGCGCCAAAACCGGCCAGCTTCACCAAGGAACAGGAACTCGCCGCCTACAGGATGATGCTGCACATCAGGCGGTTTGAGGAAAAGGCCGGCCAGCTTTACGGCATGGGCTTCATCGGCGGCTTCTGTCATCTTTACATTGGCCAGGAAGCGGTCATCACCGGCCTGCAGATGAATTTGAAGGACGGCGACCAGCTGATCACCGGCTACCGCGACCATGCGCACATGATCGCCTGCGGCATGTCGGACAGGGGCATCATGGCCGAGCTCACCGGTCGGCGCGGCGGCCTGTCGAAGGGCAAGGGCGGCTCGATGCACATGTTCTCCAAGGAGAAGAATTTCTATGGCGGCCACGGCATTGTCGGCGCGCAGGTGTCGCTCGGCACAGGCTTCGCCTTCGCCAACAAATACCGGGGAAATGACAATGTCTCGCTCGCCTTCTTCGGCGACGGCGCGGCCAATCAGGGTCAGGTCTATGAGAGCTTCAATATGGCGGCGCTGTGGAAGCTGCCGGTCATTTATGTGATCGAGAACAACCGCTACGCCATGGGCACATCAGTGACGCGCTCCTCGGCGCAGACGGATTTCTCGCAGCGCGGACTTTCGTTCGGCATTCCCGGCATTCAAGTGGACGGCATGGACGTGCGCGCCGTGCAGTCGGCTGGCGAGCTGGCGGTCAAGCACTGCCGCTCCGGCGCGGGTCCGGTCATTCTTGAAATGCAGACATACCGGTACAGAGGGCATTCCATGTCCGATCCGGCCAAATACCGCTCCAAAGACGAAGTGCAGAAAATGCGGTCCGATCACGACCCCATCGAACAGGTGCGCGAGCGCTTGCTGGAGAAGAAATGGGCTTCTGAGGACGATTTGAAAGAAATCGACAAGCAGGTGCGCGAAATTGTGGCGGACTCGGCGGATTTCGCCCAGGCCGATCCCGAGCCCGATGCATCCGAGCTGTGGACGGACATCACGCTCTGATTTTTAAGAGACAGAATTTGAGGGCGAACGCCCCGCTTCCAAAGGTGAGGAAACAATGCCGACAGACATTCTGATGCCCGCGCTTTCGCCGACCATGGAGGAAGGCAAGCTGTCGAAATGGGTCAAGAAAGAGGGCGACAAGGTCAAGTCCGGCGATGTGCTGTGCGAGATCGAGACCGACAAGGCGACAATGGAGGTCGAGGCGGTCGATGAGGGCACGCTGACGAAGATATTGGTCGCGGAAGGCACAGAGGGCGTGAAGGTCAATGCGGTGATCGCCGTGCTGGTCGGCGAGGGGGAGGATGCGAACGCCCCAGCCGCTGCGCCTGCGGCAAAAGCAGAAGCTGCGCCTGCGGCCGCAGCTGCGCCAGTGCCTGCCGCGCCAATTGTTGCAGCGCCCATTCAGCAGGCCGCCGCCGATCCATCGATCCCGGCGGGCACTGAAATGGTCGCCACCACCGTGCGCGAAGCTTTGCGCGATGCGATGGCTGAGGAAATGCGCCGCGACGGCGACGTGTTCATCATGGGCGAGGAAGTCGCCGAATATCAGGGCGCGTACAAAATCACGCAGGGGCTGCTCGCCGAATTCGGCCCGCGCCGCGTTGTTGACACGCCGATTACTGAACATGGCTTTGCCGGCATCGGCGTCGGCGCCGCGATGACCGGATTGCGGCCGATTGTCGAGTTCATGACGTTCAACTTCGCCATGCAGGCCATTGACCACATTATCAATTCGGCGGCGAAGACGCTTTATATGTCCGGCGGCCAAATGGGCGCGCCCATCGTGTTCCGCGGCCCGAACGGCGCAGCGGCGCGGGTCGGCGCGCAGCACAGCCAGGATTATTCGGCCTGGTATTCCTCCATTCCCGGCCTCAAAGTCATCCAGCCCTATTCGGCGGCGGACGCCAAGGGGCTGTTTGAAAGCCGCGATCCGCGACCCGAACCCGGTCGTGTTTCTTGAGAACGAAATTCTCTACGGCCAGAGCTTCGAAGTGCCCAAGCTCGACGACTTCGTCTTGCCCATCGGCAAGGCGCGCATCCACAAGGCGGGCAAGGACGTGACGATGATCTCGTTCGGCATCGGCATGACCTACACGGTCAAGGCCGCAGCTGAACTCGCAACGCTCGGCATTGACGCGGAAATCATCGATCTGCGCACGCTGCGGCCCATCGACTATGACACGATCATCGCCTCGGTGATGAAGACGGGCAGGGCGGTTGTCATCGAAGAGGGCTACCCGCAAAACTCCGTAGGCGACCACGTCGCCAACCAGATCATGCAGCGCGCCTTCGACTATCTCGACGCGCCGGTCATCACGATTGCGGGCAAGGACGTGCCAATGCCTTATGCGACGACGCTGGAAAAGCTGGCGCTGCCGAACGTCGGCGAAGTTGTCGCGGCGGTGAAGGCTGTGACGTATCGGTAGGAAAATGAACCACGATCTCATGCGCAGGGGACAGAGCGCTGCAATGGCTGCGTCATCCGCGCTGGCGAGGCTGGCTCAGGATGAGGGGAGGCCTCTTCCCAAACTGGCGGAGGCGAAGGTTGAGGAAATATGCACCGCGCGGTTTCTGACGGACAGCGGTGACATATTCGAAAGCGTCCTGAAGGCCCATCTGGGCTACTGGAAGAATTACGGCGTCCTGCGGGCCGCTATGCGAAAAATGGGAATTGGCGATCATCCATATCGCTGACGGAGGAACAAGATGAGCGTCAACATCACCATGCCCGCCCTTTCGCCCACCATGGAGGAGGGCAACCTCGCCAAATGGCTGAAGAAAGAGGGCGATGTCATCAAGTCCGGCGATGTCATCGCCGAGATTGAGACCGACAAGGCGACGATGGAAGTCGAGGCGGTCGATGAGGGCACGCTGCTCAAAATTGTCGTGCCTGAGGGGACGCAGGGCGTGAAGGTCAATGCTGTGATTGCAGTGATCGGCGAGGCGGGTGAAGCGCTCCCATCCTCCCCCCTTGTGGGGGAGGAGGCTGCAAAGCAGCCGGAGGGGGGGAGTCAGCCGGCTGCCACTCCTTCTGCACCTGCGGCACCTGTCGCACTTCCCCCCTCCGCCGCCTCTGGCGGCTCCTCCCCCACAAGGGGGGAGGTTGGCGAGCGCACCTTCGCCTCTCCGCTCGCCCGCCGCATTGCCAAGGATGCGGGTGTTGATGTTTCAGCGATTTCCGGATCCGGACCCAAAGGCCGCGTGGTGAAAAGCGATGTGGAAGCCGCAATTGCCGGGGGCGGCGCGAAGGCCGCGCCCGCAGCTGCTCCAACTGCCGCAGCATCACCAGCCGCCGCGCCAAAGGGCATGTCGGATGAGGCTACACTGAAACTCTTCGCCGAAGGCTCCTACGAACTCGTGCCGCATGACGGGATGCGCAAGACCATCGCCAAGCGGCTGCAGGAATCCAAGCAGACCATTCCGCATTTCTATGTCTCGCTCGACTGCGAACTCGACGCGCTTCTGGCGCTGCGGGCGCAGCTGAACGCCAGCGCGCCGGTGAAGAAGACCGAGAAGGGCGATGTTCCGGCCTTTAAGCTGTCGGTCAACGACATGGTCATCAAGGCGCTGGCTCTTGCTCTGCGCGACGTGCCGGACGCCAATGTCTCCTGGACCGACACCAACATGGTCAAGCACAAGCACGCCGATGTCGGCGTCGCTGTATCCATCCCCGGCGGCCTGATTACGCCAATCATCCGCGCGGCGGAGGAGAAAAGCCTGTCGGCGATCTCCAACGCCATGAAGGACCTCGGCGAACGCGCCAAGGGCCGCAAGCTGAAGCCGGAGGAATATCAGGGCGGCACGACAGCTGTGTCGAACATGGGCATGATGGGCGTCAAAAACTTCGCCGCCGTCGTCAACCCGCCGCACGCCACAATCCTCGCCGTCGGCGCGGGCGAGGAGCGGGTGGTGGTGAAGAAGGGCGTGATGGTGGTGGCGCAGGTGATGACCGTGACGCTGTCGACGGATCACCGCGCGGTGGACGGGGCGCTGGGGGCGGAGCTGCTCGGGGCGTTCAAGCGGTATGTGGAGAACCCGATGAGCATGCTGGTGTAGCGCCAGCCTCCCCTTGTGGGGAAGGTGGACGCGGCGCGGCCCGCTGGGGGTTGCGCAGTGCAAAGGACGGTCCATGATGCCTGAAACCGAAACCGAAATTGTCAATCTGATCCGTGAGATACGGAATGAAATGGACAAATGTTTTGATGAAGTGGAGAGGCGATTTGATGTTGTTGACAGGAGACTAGAAGAGATCGGATCAGAATATGGCAGGGTCCGAGCAGTGATTCATCAGCGGACGCGGCCGTCTATATGACTCCGAGCGCCCCGCTCACCTGCCCGAACGCCCAAAGCACTGCCGTGAATGCGGTCCCGCCGACGGCTGTCTTGAGGGCTGTCACCGGCCTGCCGCTCATCAGGTTGATCACAGTTAGGCCGATTGAGCCGCCAGTGATGGCGAAGACGCCTGCGGTGAGCGCGGGCGTAAGGCCAAGCCCGGCGGCGGCGGATGTGAGCAGGGAGAACGGGTCCATGGCGGCCTCGAAGGAACTGGGTTCCCAGAAACTGTGCCACGTCCATGTAAAGAATGCGTTGCCCGGCGTAATGTAGAGCTTCGGTTGACGCTGGCGGTAGCGCCGCTGGATTGTTATATTATCGTTTGAGAACGCCGTGGAGTGATTGAGATGGCTGAGCCACAAGACGCCGTGATGCCGGTGCTGCAAAAAATCCAGAAGGATATTTCTGACTCCCGAAAGGATGTCGCGGACTTCCGCAAGAGCATCGAAGCAAAGGTCAATGACGTTGCGGAGAACCTTTTTGACGTGAAAGAGGAAGTCATCGACATGCGGCGCGACACGCTGATGCATTTGGGGATGACTGCGAAGCAGCGGGTGGATTTTGATGATTTGCGGGCTGAGGTCGCCGAGGTGAAGAAACGGCTGGTGGCGCTGGAAGCGCGGTCTTAGGCAACCTCAGATAACGCGACAGGAATTGGCGTTTAGCGCCTGCCATCAATGTTTCTAGAACTCAACTTAAATCAAACAAGAGAAGAAAATGCAGCGCTTCGATTCCTATGTAGAATTGCCAGAATACCGCAGTCTTCAAGAGTTGGTTTCTACGGCAGATATGTTTACGCGGGGGATCGCTGCATTTTGCGTTCACAACAAGGATTTGAACCGACTGGAGTGGGCCACAATGCAGATCGCATCTGGCACCTTTTCGATATTGTTTTCCGTAAACGAGCTGATTTCCTCAGGGTATTTGGTTTCCGCAAAAATTCTCATTCGTCCAATTATTGACCGGATGAGCACCATCGCTTGGCTTCGCAGCCACGGCGAACAGGGCTTGAGTGTTTGGGAGCGGGGTTGGCTGCACAATGACAGAGAGCGCCCAAAATTCCTATCGGAAAAGCTTGAGTGCCTGCATGAATTCGACCTCTTTGAAGGCAGCAATACAGAATCTCTGAAAGATGTGCTGGAGAGGGATTTTATCGATATCCTTCACGGCGAAGTTCATGGTGACCTGCAGAGCAGCCTACGAAACAGCGCGGTCGGTGGGGACTTTCATGGAATGCCGGCATCGGGTCCGAACCCATTCAACATTCCGGAGTGCAAGGCGCTTTGTAAGTTGCTTTCTTTGGTCACCATGCAGTTTCTGAAAGAAGTTGAGGTGACCTTACCTCGGCTTATGCAGAAAACCGCCGCATGAAAACCATCCTCGCCTTCGGCGATTCCCTCACCTGGGGCTACGAGGCCGTCACCGGCCGCCGCCACGCGTTCGAAAACCGCTGGCCGAACGCGCTTGCCGCCAAGCTTGGCCCAGATGTGCGCATGATCGCCGAGGGGCTGAACGGGCGCACGACCGTGCATGACGACTGGCTCGTGGACGAGAACCGCAATGGCTCAAAGGCGCTGCCGATGCTGCTGTCCTCGCACCAGCCGCTCGACCTTGTCATCATCATGCTCGGCTCGAACGACATGAAACATCCCTGGTGGTCGCGCGCTTCGGATGCGCGGCGGGGCGATGCAGCGGCTTGTGGAGATCGTGCAGCGCTTTCAATGGGGCGCGGAGATTGACGCGCCGAAGCTCCTCCTCATGGCCCCGCCGCCGCTGGTGCGCACCGACCTGTCGGACTTCGACAAAATGTTCGGCCACGCCATCAAAGAAAGCCAGAATTTCGGCAAGGAATACAAGAACTTGGCGGAGCTTTTCAATCTGCCGTTTTTCGACGCTGGGTCGGTGATCGAGAGCGATCCGAATGACGGCGTGCACCTGTCGAAGGAAAATTCACGCAAACTCGGCGAGGCCTTGGCCCCGCTTGTTTCATCACTGCTCGATTGAGCAAACCACAGAGGCCGACCATGGCAAACTCCTATGACGTCATCATCATCGGCTCCGGCCCCGGCGGCTATGTGGCGGCGATCCGCGCCTCGCAGCTGGGGCTGAAGACAGCCATCGTCGAGCGCGAGCATCTGGGCGGCATTTGCCTCAACTGGGGCTGCATCCCGACCAAGGCGCTCCTGCGCTCGGCGGAAATCCTGCATTTCGCCGAACACGCCAAGGATTATGGCCTGAAGCTCGAAGGCACGATCACCGCCGACATTTCCGCCGTCGTCGCCCGCTCGCGCGGCGTCTCGGCGCGGTTGAACGGCGGCATCGGTTATCTGATGAAGAAGAACAAGGTTGATGTGATCTGGGGCGAGGCCAAGCTCGCCAAGCCCGGCGAAATCAGCGTCAGCCCGACTAAGAAAGCGCCGATGTTGCCGCAGATCCCGGCGCCGAAGGGCACGCTGGGCGAAGGGCACTTACACCGCCAAACACATCATCCTCGCCACCGGTGCGCCGCCCGCGCGCTCTGCCGGGCATCGAGCCGGACGGCAAGCTGATCTGGACCTATTTCGAAGCCATGGTGCCGCAGGCGAAGCCCAAGTCAATGCTGGTCATGGGCTCGGGCGCCATCGGCATCGAGTTTGCCAGCTTCTACAACGCGATGGGCGTTGATGTGACGGTGGTCGAGCTGCTGCCCAATGTCATGCCGGTGGAGGACGTGGAAATCTCCCTGTTCGCAAGGAAGATGCTGGAGAAGTCCGGTCTCAAAATCATCACCGACGCAAAAGTGACGAAAGTGGTCAAGGGCGCGGACTCGGTGACGGCGACTGTCGAGACCAAGGACGGCAAGACTTCGGAAATCACCGCCGACCGGCTGATTTCCGCCGTCGGCGTTCAGGGCAATATCGAAAATCTCGGCCTCGAAACCCTCGGCATCAAGACCGACCGCGGCTGTGTTGTCATTGACGGCTATGGCCGCACCAATGTTCCCGGCGTCTATGCCATCGGCGATGTCGCGGGCCCGCCGATGCTGGCGCACAAGGCCGAGCATGAGGGCGTCATCTGCGTCGAGAAAATCGCCGGCGTGCCGAATGTGCATCCGATGAACAAGCTGATGATCCCCGGCTGCACCTATTGCCACCCGCAGGTGGCTTCCGTCGGCCTCACCGAAGCCAAGGCCAAGGAAGCCGGGCACGACATCCGCGTCGGCCGCTTCCAGTTCCAGGCCAATGGCAAGGCGATTGCGCTCGGCGAGGATCAGGGGCTTATCAAAACCATCTTCGACAAGAAGACCGGCCAATTGCTGGGCGCGCATATGGTGGGCACGGAGGTGACGGAACTCATTCAGGGCTTTGTTGTCGCCATGAACCTTGAGACCACCGAGGAAGAGCTGATGCACACCATCTTCCCGCACCCGACCCTGTCGGAGATGATGAAAGAGAGCGTGCTGGATGCTTATGGCAAAGTGCTCAATGCGTGATAGGGTCTTTCAGGGGACACCCAAAGGAGACTGACCATGAATATCGATCCGAAATCTCTTCTCATCTTTCTTGCCATCGGCATTGTCGCGGGGTGGCTCGCAAGCAAAATTGTCGGCGGGGATGGGCTGGTGCGCTATCTGATCACCGGCATCATTGGCGCGTTTGTCGGCGGTTATCTTTTGTCGGCGCTGAACGTCAATCTCGGCATTGGCAGTCCGATGGTGTCGCAGATCATCACTTCGACCATCGGCGCCATTGTTGTCGTGCTGCTGGCGCGTTTCATCGGCTGAGAAATTCAGGAGAAGCGGACATGATGAATGATCAAATGGGAATAATGAGCATGCCCGGCGTTGGCTTTCTCGGCCTGCTGGTGATCGGTTTCCTGGCCGGCTGGCTGGCCGAGCGGGCGATGAATAAGCACCATGGGCTTCTGACCAATATTCTGGTCGGCATCGCCGGTTCATTCGTCGGCGGCGGGCTGGCAAGCTTGCTGGGCATCGCCTTCTATGGCTTTGTTGGCAACCTCATTGTTGCGACGGCGGGCGCGGTGCTGATCCTCTGGTTTTTCGGCCGCCGCGAGCAGGGAACACGTTAGAGTATGGTCACTGTTCTCGACAACACGCTTCTAAAGCCCCGCCATCCTGAGAAGGCGCACCGGCCTGACACTGAAGTTCTGCGCAAGCCGGACTGGATACGGGTGAAGGCGCCGGTGTCGAAGGGTTATCAGGAAACCCGCGACATTGTGCGCTCCAACAAACTCGTTACGGTCTGCGAAGAGGCGGGCTGTCCGAACATCGGCGAGTGCTGGGAGAAGAAGCACGCGACCTTCATGATCCTCGGCGAAATTTGCACCCGCGCCTGCGCCTTCTGCAATGTCGCGACGGGCATTCCGACGGCGGTTGACAGGGGCGAACCGGAAAATGTCGCCAAGGCCGTGAAGCAGATGGGCCTGACTCATGTGGTCATCACCTCGGTGGACCGCGATGATCTGGACGATGGCGGCGCGCAGCATTTTGCCGATGTCATCAATGCCATCCGCCGCGCCACGCCGCTGACAACGATTGAAATATTGACGCCGGATTTCCTGAGGAAAGAAGGGGCTCTTGAAATAGTGGTGAAGGCCAAGCCGGATGTGTTTAATCACAATCTCGAAACCGTGCCGTCGAACTATCTGAAAGTACGCCCCGGCGCGCGCTACTTTCATTCCATACGGATTTTGCAGCGCGTGAAGGAACTCGACCCGGCGATTTTCACCAAGTCCGGCATCATGGTCGGCTTGGGAGAAGAGCGGAACGAGGTTCTGGCGCTGATGGATGATCTGCGCTCCGCTGACGTGGATTTCATGACCATCGGCCAGTATCTGCAGCCGACCCGCAAGCATCATCCGGTCATCCGCTTTGTGACACCGGAGGAATTTGAATCTTTCGCGACAATCGGCCATTCCAAAGGCTTCCATTTAGTCGCCTCCAGCCCGCTCACCCGCTCCTCGCATCATGCGGGCGATGACTTCGCCAAGCTGAGAGCGGCGCGGGCAAAATCCTTGCGGGCCTGAAAATTCCCAGCTTCGAAACCACAAAACTCTGTCCGCCACAGCGCGGAAAACATGTTCGCGCTGGTGGCGGACGTGGAGAAGTACCCGCTCTTTGTGCCCATGTGCGAAAGCCTTGCAGTGAAATCGCGCAAAGAACGGGATGGCAAAGAGCTTCTCATCGCCGACATGAGCGTTGGCTACAAACTCATCCGCGAGACCTTCACCAGCCAAGTGCTGCTCGACCGCGCGGCCCTTGTCATCGAGACGAAATATATCGACGGCCCGTTCAAATACCTGAACAACCGCTGGCGGTTCGCAGAGACCGGCCCGGACGCCTGCGATGTGCAATTCTTCATCGACTACGAGTTCAAGAGCCGCATGCTCGGCATGCTGATGGGCTCAATGTTCGATATTGCGTTCCGCAGGTTCACCCATGCGTTCGAGGCGCGGGCAGACGCGGTTTTTGACAGCGGATCGGCCTGACGTCTGCAAGGCAACCGATTGTTGACCATTTCTGTTTAGGTTTGCCGTGTAAGGGTGGAGGCGGATCGTGACAGATATTTCTGCAGGTAACATGGGCATGCCGGACAGCCGGCTTCGCAGCCTTGCGCTTCCGCTTACCGCCATGACACTCTTCCTGAGCGCATTCCTTCTGTTTTCGGTGCAGCCGTTCTTTGCGAAGCTGGTTTTGCCACGGCTCGGCGGCTCCCCTGCCGTGTGGTCCGTCGCCATGGTGTTTTTTCAATCGGTATTGCTGGCGGGTTATGGCTATGCACATTTTCTGACCAGCCGGCTTTCGCTCAAGCTCAGCGTGATCGTTCATCTTGGCGTCCTCGCCGCCGCCGCTGTTGCCCTGCCGATTTCGATTCCTGACGGCTGGGGGCGCCCGCCGGCTGATGGACAGTCGTTTTGGCTCCTGGGATTGTTCTTTGTCTCGGTTGGTTTGCCGTTTTTTGCGGTTTCCGCCAACGGTCCTCTGCTTCAGGCATGGTTTGCCAGAACCGGACATGCGCACGCGAAAGATCCCTACTTTCTCTACGGAGCCAGCAATATCGGAAGTTTTGCGGCTCTTATCCTTTACATCGTCCTGATCGAGCCTCTGACTGACCTTGGCCAGCAAGGCGATCTCTGGATATTGGGATTTATCCTGCTTGCTTCCCTCATAGCGCTGAGCGGTCTCGTTTCGATTGGTCTGGAGAAATCCGCTGTTCCCGAGTCATTGGCACAGTCAATCGGCGGGCAGACGACGATCTCCAGTTCCCAAGCATGGCGCGAGCGGCTGGTGTGGACAGCTTATGCTTTTCTGCCATCCGCCTTGCTCGTGGCGGTAACCGCGCATGTGTCCACCGATATCGCGGCTGCGCCTTTCCTTTGGATTGTTCCGCTTGCGCTGTTCCTGCTGACTTTTGTGATCGTGTTTCAGAAAGTGCCGGTCATCAGTCAGCCAAGAGCGGAAATGCTGGTGCCTTTTCTGGTTGTGCCATTGCTTTATGTGACGCTTCACCTGCCCGGTCTGCCGATCATTTTGACGATCGGACTTCATTTCGCAACATTTCTTGTTGTGGCGTTGTGTTCGCATGGCGCGCTGGCGGCGCGCAGACCCGTGGCTTCCCGATTGACTGAATTTTATTTTGCCATGTCGATTGGCGGAGTGCTGGGCGGCGCTTTTTCAAGTTTCGCCGCCACGCGTCTTTTTTCCTGGATTGCCGAGTACCCGCTGCTTCTGGTCACCGCGCTGGCGCTGGTTCCCGCTCTTCGCGGCGAAAACCCGCGGAAGCATCTGCTGTTCAGCATTGTGGCCGGATTGGCTCTTGCTCTCTGTCTGGCGCTTGCTGACGGGATCGGACTGTTTCCTACGCTGTCAAGCTATGGCGGCGTGACGCTGATAAACGCCGTCTTGTGCGCAGCGGCGCTGTATTTCACCTTCAGGGACCAGAAATCCATAATTCTTCTATGCACTGCGCTCTTCGCAAATGCCGCGCTATTCAATTCATATTTTCTTTTGGCGCACACTGAACGCAGTTTCTTTGGCGTCTCAAGGATTATCGATGATCCAGCAAAGGGCGTGCGAAAATTCCGGCATGGCACCACATTGCATGGCGCAACTCGGCTCGCCGATCTGACGGGGGCGCCACACAGGCCGTTGCCGCTCACGTACTACACTTCCGATGGCGGCATCACGCTCGCCATCGATGCGGCGCGGCAAAATCAGGGAGGCAAGCTCAAGCAGGTCGGTGTGATCGGGTTGGGCGCGGGCAGCCTTGCCTGTCAGTTCCGCGTAGGCGAAAAGATGGATTTTTTTGAAATCGATCCTGCCGTTGTGAGGATTGCGCAGGATACCAGACAGTTCCGCTTCCTTTCAGAATGCGGTCGCGACGCAAAGATGATTATCGGCGACGGGCGCATTGAGATCGCCGAGAAGGAACCGGGCCGCTATGACGTGCTGGTCGTAGACGCATTTTCTTCCGATTCAATTCCTGTGCATTTGATGACGCGCGAAGCCATTGAGCTGTTTATGCAGCGGTTAAAGCCGGAAGGACTTCTGGTTTTGCACATTTCCAATACTCATATGGAGCTGAGGAGCGTTGTCGGAGCCATCGGCAATTCCCTCGGACTGTCAGTGCGGACAGGATTTTTTACGCCAAAGAACACGCCCGACACGCTTGGCATGGCTGTCCGCAGCACGGTTGCGGTTCTGGCGCGCAGCGAAGCCGCGCTTGGGCATGTGTTGGACGACCCGCGCTGGCAGCGCGTCAATGCGGGCGACACAGCGCCTTGGACCGACGGCTACTCCAATATTTTGGCGGCGATGCTGCGAAGCTTCAGCCGCTAGACGCGCAGAATAGCGCGGGCGGGGCGGGATTTGGCAGGTCAGAGACAATAACCATCGCCGCGCCCTGTTTCATGCCCCCGGCGCTCTTGATGATCGGGTCAAAGCGGTGGGAAAGGGTTCGAACGCATGCAGACGCGCCAATGGCGCCGCTGCGGGATCAATTCATCCGGTCGATATAGGCCATCACCAGCGCCGCCATGCGCTGGTCACGGGCGCGGGCCGAGTCTTCGCCGAGGATGACGGCGATCATCTGTTTTCCGTCGCGCTCGACTGAAGTGACGAGGTTGAAGCCGGACGCCTTAGTGTAGCCGGTTTTAATTCCATTGGCGCCGGCTATCATGTCGAGCGCCTTGTTGTGGCCGGTGACCGTGCGCCCCGCCACGGTGAACTGTTTCAGGCTGAAGTAGCTGAAATGCTGCGGAAATTTACGGCGCAGCGACAGGCCAAGCCGCGCCATGTCCTCGGCGGTGGTCACCTGGGCTGGATCATGCAGGCCGGAGGCGTTGCGGAATGTCGTGCGGCCCATTCCGATGGCGCGGGCCTTGGCGGTCATGCGGGCGGCAAATGCCTCCTCACTGCCGGCCAGATATTCCGCGAAGGCGACGGCGATGTCATTGGCTGATTTCACCGTGATCGCCCTTATGGCGGTGTCCACATCGATAGTCTGGCCGGGTTTGAGGCCAATCTTGGACGGCGCCTGTCCTGCGGCGTTGGCGGAAACAGGGATCATTGTCGTCTTGTCAATCTGCCCGCTCTGAAGCGCTTCAAAAACAAGATAGAGCGTCATCATTTTGGTCAACGACGCCGGATAGCGCACGGCGTTCTGCGAATAGCCATACAGCTCCTTGCCACTCGACATGTCGATGACGACTGAGGCGAAGCGCTCCGGCTGTGACCGCTCGACCGCTTTTTTCGCGTCGAGCACGTCGGCTGTCTGGCAGCCGGTAATCAGAAGCGCCGTCAAAAGGACGGAAGCCAGATTGCGCCAAAGGGAAACGTGCCGGGTTAAACGCGTGGCGGTCAACGCCTGATCCTTTTTTCCAAGCCCCCGCGTTCCGATACTCTGAATCGGATGGCCCGCGCAAGATATTGAATGTGAAATGGTAAAACTCCGGCTGCCGTCCAGCTGTTTCAGTTCCCGGTCAATCATGATCTGCAGATAAAATCAGATAGCAGAGTTGCACATGTTTTCAAAAAGAGTTTCAAGCGATTTCCGGCATCTTCCCACGCTGCGGGAGGCTCAACGTGGGCAGGCCGGCCCATCTTGCAAATCCAGCTCTTATAGAGCAAACCGCCTGCATGACACTGCCCCGCAAACCGCGCCCGCTCGACCATCTCGTTTTTCCGACCCTGAGCCTTGACGTTTCACAAAAACGTCACGAGCAGCTGGGCTTCACCGTCGCCGCAAAAGGCGTTCATCCGTTCGGCACTGAAAACGCCTGCGTCTATCTGGCGGATGGCACATTTCTTGAGCCCTTGGCCATAGGCCAGCGCGAAACGGCTGAGGCGGCGAGCCTTGGCGGCAATCAGTTCACCGCCCGCGATGCGGCGTTCCGGTTCCGCAAGGGGCAGGAGGGCTTTTCCGCCATTGTCTTGGGTTCGGACGATGCGGCGGCCGATCAGGCGCAGTTTGAACGGGCTGGCATTTCCGCCGGGAAAATTCTTGATTTCGGGCGTGACTTTGTCGGACCGGACGGCAAATCGGCGCGGATGGATTTCCGCCTGGCCTTTGCGGCGGACCTGCGCTCGCCCGATTCCTTTTTCTTCACCTGCCAGCGCATCAATGTGCCGAAGGCCGACCGCTCGAAACTGATCGGCCATGAGAATGGCGCTATCTCGATCAAAGCCGTGCTGATGAGCGAGCCAAACCCCACTGATTTTCAATACCTCCTGCAAGAGGTGGTGAATGAACGGGAAGTCGAAGCGCATTCGTTTGGCATGGACCTTAAGACCGGCAATGCGACGCTTTCCGTGCTGACCCATCCCGGCCTCAAGGCGTTCTACGATCTCGACACCCATGGCGACCGGCGCGGCATCCTGATGCGCGGCGTTGTTTTCGGTGTCAGCGATCTGGCCAAAACGAAATATTTGCTGACGTCGCGCGCGGTGCCGTACGTCGAGAAGGCCGGGAAGCTGATTGTCCGGCCCACGGTCGGGCAGGGCGCGGCTTATGTGTTTGAGGCGGCTGAATGATGGGTCCAGATGCGGTCATCGAACTGAACGGCGTCCGGTTTGGCAACAGCCTGCCCTTGGCTCTGATCGCAGGCCCCTGCCAGATGGAAAGCCGCGACCATGCCTTCATGATGGCGGGCGCGCTGAAGGAAATGGCAGCCAAGCTCGGGATCGGGCTTGTCTACAAGTCATCGTTCGACAAAGCCAACCGCACCTCGATTGCCGGCACGCGCGGCATTGGCCTCGAAAAGTCGCTGGAGATTTTCGCCGATATCCGCGCGCAAATCGGATTGCCAGTGCTGACGGATGTGCACACTGAAGATCAGTGCCGGATCGTCGGCGAGGTGGTCGACGTCTTGCAGATCCCGGCCTTCCTCTGCCGCCAGACTGATTTGCTGATCGCAGCGGCACAAACCGGGCGGGTGATCAATATCAAAAAGGGCCAGTTTCTGGCGCCGTGGGACATGAAGAATGTCGCGGCAAAGGTCACGGAGTCCGGCAATTCGAAAGTCATGCTGACCGAGCGTGGCGCGAGCTTTGGCTACAACACGCTTGTTTCGGACATGCGCTCGCTGCCGATCATGACTGAGCTAGGCGCGCCGGTGATTTTTGACGCGACCCATTCGGTGCAGCAGCCGGGCGGGCAGGGCACCTCGTCGGGCGGCGAGCGGCGCTTTGTCGAAACATTGGCGCGGGCCGCTGTGGCTGTAGGCGTTGCCGGCGTGTTCATCGAGACGCATCAGGACCCCGACAATTCGACATCATCGGACGGGCCAAACATGGTTCCGCTGAAAGATTTGCCGGGTCTGGTTGAAAAGCTGATGGCGCTGGATCAGGTGGCGAAGTCCTAGGCGCGGCGCGGCCAGGAGATTGGCGTTCGTCCGCAGCGCCGCAACCATCGCCAGAGCCATCGCCGCAAACGGCAGCAACAGCGGCAGAAGCGCGGCTGCGGCCTGCAGCCCTGTGAGATAGCTGGACATTTGAACTTCCTTTCCTGTAGACAGCACGGATCGCACACCGCGCGCCCCATGCCATCACCCAACCTAGTGAAATACGCAAAAATACCCGCTGCGGTTCAGTTTGCGCTTCGGTCAGAAGGCTCAATCGGGCAAACTCGTCTCGAAAGTCCGTCTTGTCCTGTGCCGACACAGCGCCGATACTGGGCATTCTGAACGGAGGCGAGGATGGTCAGCGCTTTAGAAAAGGGGAACCTGGTCCTGACGCCGGACGAGATGGGGCGGGCGGACAAGCTGGCCATTCAAGGCGGGATGACCGGCGCGCAGCTGATGGAAAATGCCGGACATGCGGTGAAATCGGTGGTTCTTGCCGAATGTCCGGGCGTAAGGCGCGCGCTGGTCCTGTGCGGGCCGGGCAATAATGGTGGCGACGGCTATGTGGCGGCGAGGCTGCTGGCGGCGGTGGGAATTGAAACGATTGTCTTCCGCAGCCTCGCGCCAAAGGCGGGGACTGATGCCGAGGCGGCAGCCAGGGCCTGGATTGGGCCGCTTGTGCCGCTTTCGCGGCTGAGCCCTGAAGATGGCGATGTGGTGATCGACGCGCTTTACGGCGCGGGGTTTTCCGGGGCAATGGCCGCGGATGACGCCCGGGCCGCTGAATGTGTGGCTAAGGCCCGCACGACAGTCATTGCGGTGGACCTTCCGAGCGGGGTCTCCGGCTTGACAGGCGTTTGCGAAAGCGTGTCTTTCAAAGCCAATCACACAGTCACGTTCTTTCGAAAGAAGCCGGGCCATCTGCTTTATCCGGGGCGCGGCCTGTGCGGAAAACTGCATGTGGCGGACATCGGCATTCGAGACGGCGTCCTCGGCGAAATCGCACCGTCGCTTTGGGAAAACGGCCCGGCGCTGTTTGCCGCCCTTCTTCCCAAACATGATCCCGGCACGCACAAATACAAACGTGGCCACGTGGGCGTCTTTTCAGGCGGTCCGGCCTCAACCGGCGCGGCGCGGCTTGCCGCGATGGCAGCGGCGAGGTCAGGGGCCGGGGCGGTGACAATGTTTGCGCCGGAAGGCGCGATGGCGGAACTTTCCGCGCATCTGACTTCTGTCATGCTCAGGAAAGCGGGCGGCGCGCCGGAAGTTTCGGCTGAGCTTGAAGACACGCGCCTCAGCGCGCTGGTGATCGGGCCGGGATTTGGCATATATGAAGGGCTGCGGGAAGCAGCCGGTCTTGTTCTGAGAAGCGGCGTTGAAAGAGGAGTTGTGCTGGACGCGGACGTGTTCACCGCGTTTGCGGGCGAGCCTGATGCGTTGTTCCAACTGATCAAGGCGAGTCCCAGCCGCGCTGTGCTGACGCCGCATGAAGGCGAGTTTCAGCGGCTGTTTCCCGGCATCTTCAGCGACGGGCTTGGAAAGCATGAAATGTGCCGGGAAGCGGCGAAACGGGCTGGGGCAGTGGTTCTGTTCAAAGGCCCCGACACGGTGATCGCTTCGCCTGACAGGCGAGCCGCCATCAACACGAACGGCGGGCCGGAGCTGGCGACGGCGGGATCGGGCGATGTGCTCGCCGGGATCATCGCCGGACTTCTGGCGCAGGGCATGCCCGCGTTCGAGGCGGCCTGCGCGGGAGCGTGGATGCATGGCGAGGCGGGAAAGGCGGCGGGAAAGGGGGCTGTGGCGGAGGATTTGGTCAGCGCCCTGTCCGGTCAGTCTTCCCGATCCACAAGGGCCTGAAAGGCCATCGCGCCCTGCGGCGCGCGCACTTTCCCTTCGTGGATGAAATAGACGAACACATCGCGCGGCGATTACCGGCGCGTTGGCGACCGGGTCGGCATAGACAACGCCGTCCGGCTCCAAGCCTTGCGCCCATTGCCGGGCGATGCCGCGCCAACGGGCGAGTTCCTGTTCGTCATAGGCCGTTGCTATGTCGTCATTGCCCTTCTGCAGCCGCGAATAGACAAAGTCCGCCGTCACATCGCCAATTTCCGGATAGGCGGCGTGGTCGGCATGGCAGATGGCGATGCCATATTTGGCGCACAGCGCCGGAAACTCCGGCACGACGAAACTTGGATGGCGGACTTCCACGACATGGCGCAGTTTCAGACCCGCATGTTCGCGCGGGAGAAGGCGCAGAAAGGCTTCGAAATCATCTGGCTCGAACTTTTTTGTGTTGGCGAACTGCCAGACCAGCGGGCCGAGTTTCGGCCCCAACTCCTCCAGCCCCTGGGCGAAGAATTTCTTCATCGACTCTCCGGCCTCGGCCAGCACTTTCCGGTTGGTGACAAAGCGGTTGCCCTTGATGGAAAATACAAAACCGTCCGGCGTTTCAGCCGCCCATTTCGCATAGGTCGCCGGCGTGAAACCCGAATAGTAGGTGCCGTTGACCTCAATGGTTTTCATCTTTGACGCGGCGAAGGCCAATTGCTTGGTCTTGGCCAGCTTATCCGGATAAAACGTGCCTTCCCAAGGGGCAAACGTCCAGCCGCCAATGCCTGCGCGGATTGTGCCGGA
>CAWDIY010000024.1:0-89725 GCA_963802455.1 uncultured Alphaproteobacteria bacterium
CCTTGGCAAGTTCCGGCGTTGCCAGAACCACGGTGCCGACAACTGGCGCCATCGTTCGGCGAGCGCACATCCTGCGCATTGCCGGACGCCTTCGCGCCTGCAATCATCGGCGTCGCGTTCACCTTGCCCGAAGCGCGGCCAATGCCGTTCAGCAGCGCCGCAAACGCCTTGCGGTCGCCAAACTCCACGCCCTTGGAATTGGCGCGGTCGCTGTAAATATCGAGCGGCAGCGGAATCTGCGGATGCCGGTAGCCAAGCCCGTCATTCAGCTTGAGGCCGGGCCGCACGAGCAGGTCCGCAATCGGCACATTCTCATCGCCGACAACCGCGACAAAAGACGAATTCGCCCCGTTCTCCAACAGGCGCCGCACCAGATAGGCGAGCAAGTCGCGGTAGCCGCCGACCGGCGCATAGATGCGGCAGGCGATCTTGTCCTCGCCTTCGGTGACATTCTTGAACAGCGACTCGCCCATGCCATGCAGGCGCTGGAACTCGAAGCCCGTCCGGTCCGTCCCCGCCATCTCGATGATCGAGGCGACGGTCAGCGCATTATGCGTGGCGAACTGCGGAAACAGGGTCGGCCGCGCCGCCAGCATCTGCCGCGCGCAGGCGAGATAGGACGCGTCGGTCGCCGCCTTGCGGGTGAACACGCCATAGCCGTCAAGCCCGCGCTCCTGCGCGCGCTTCACTTCGGTGTCCCAATAGGCGCCCTTGACGAGCCGCACCATCATGCGGCGGTTATGCTTCTTCGCCAGCGCCTCGATATGCCGGATCACCTCGCGCGCCCGCTTCTGATAGGCCTGGATCGCCAGCCCGAACCCGTCCCATCCGGCAAGCGAAGCATCGGCGAACACCGCGTCGATCACATCGAGCGACAGTTCCAGCCGGTCCACTTCCTCGGCGTCGATGGTGAAGTTGAGATCAAAGCTCTTCGCCTTCTGCGCCAGCTGCAGAACCAGCGGCACAAGCTGCGCCATCACCCGCGCCTTCTGCGTCACCACATAGCGCGGATGCAGCGCCGAGAGCTTGACCGAAATGCCCGGCCGGTCCGGCAGCGCCTTGTTGCCCGCCGCGCGGCCGATGGCTTCAATCGCGTCCGAATAGCTCTTGTAATAGCGCCGCGCGTCCTCCGCCGTGCGCGCGCCTTCGCCGAGCATGTCGAACGAATGGCGGTAGCCCTTGGTCTCGTTGGAGCGGGCGCGGGACAGCGCGTCCTTGATGTTTTCGCCGAGCACAAAATGCGAGCCGAGAAAGCGCATCGCCTGCTTGGTGGCAATGCGCACCGTTGGCAGGCCGACGCGTTTCATCAACTGCCCGATGACGCCTTCCGGCGTTTCGCCCGGCTTGATGACTTTCGCCGACAGTCCCAGCGCCCAGGCCGAGGCGGCGACAAACAGCGAGCCGCCCTGGCCTTCATGGTCGCCCAGCCGCCCTGCTTCAGCTTGTCCTCGATCAGTTTGTCCTGCGTCGCCGCATCCGGCACGCGCAAGAGCGCCTCGGCCAGCACCATCAGCGCCAGCCCTTCGCGGGTGGACAGCCCATATTCGCGCAGGAAATCCTCAACCCCGCCAATGCCGGTCCCGGCCTTGCGGATAAACTCGATATAGCGCGTCGCCCGCCGGTCAATGGCCGCGTTCATTTCCGGGCGGAACTCGATCTGCGCCAGCAGCTCGCCGACGATTTTGGTATCGTCCGGCGCGTGTTCAGCATAAAATCCGGCAGTCGCTGCGGCTTGGGCGCTCATCTTCTCTCTCCCGTTTTGATTTTCCCTATATATCGCATTTTTTCTTGCGCTTCTCGCTATTGATTTGTATTTTTCCAGCGAAATTCATTACCATTCGGAGATTTTTAGTGGAAAGCAAAGACATCGACCAGATCGACCGCAAAATCCTGCGCGAATTGCAGGCCGACGGCCGCCTGACCAACACCGAACTCTCCGAGCGCATCCACCTCTCGCCCACCGCCACCAACGAGCGCGTCAAGCGCCTGACCCGCGACGGCTACATCCTCGGCTACACCGCCCGCCTGTCGCCCGCCAAGCTCGACCGCGCGCTGCTCCTGTTCGTCGAGGTCAAACTGGAGCGCACCACGCCCGACATTTTCGACGCCTTCGCCGCCGCCATCCGCAAAACGCCGGACGTGCTCGAATGCCATCTGATCGCCGGCGGCTTCGACTATCTCGTCAAGGCCCGTGTGTCGGACATGGCCGCCTACCGGCATTTCCTGTCGGGGCTGTTGACTTCCGTCCCGGGCGTGCGCGAGACGCGGACTTATACGGTGATGGAGGAGGTGAAGGAGAGCATGGATTTGCCGATATGACGAAATGTGATTGGACAAGCAGAGGACAATTCACACACAATGTGTTCACATGAGTTGAAGGGTTGCCATGAGCGAGTCTGCATCAACATTTTCAGTCCGCCTGCCTGAGGACTTGCGCAAGGCAGTGGACGACTACGCCCGAGCAACCAACCGCTCCCGCGCCTTTGTGGTAAAGGAGGCGGTCGCGGGCTTCATGGAGGAGCAGTCAGCCTATATGGCGGCAATAGACGAGGCATTGATCGAGGCGGACAAGGGCGTTTTTGTGTCGGGCGAAGCCGTGATGGAATGGCTTGAAAGCTGGGGCACGGATAATGTCAAACCTATGCCCGAACCTGATATATTTCCTGACAAGCCCGCATGAGACTCCGCCTGCTTGCTGAAGCAACGCGCGATCTGCGCAACATTTTTGACTTCATTGAACAAGATAATCCTGAGACTGCGCGCGATGTCGCGCGGCGTCTAATGAAATCGATCCAACTGTTGGCGCAAAATCCGTCTGTCGGCAGACCATCAAAGACCAAAGCAATCCGAGAATGGTCTGTTCCCGACCTTCCTTATGTTGTTCCATACCGGGTGCGGCGCGACAGCGTTGATGTCCTGCGTATTTATCATACCCGCCGCAATCGCCCTCAACATTGGACAAAGCCGTAGAAATCGGCAAAACCCGTTTGAACAGGTAACGCGCCGTGAACCGCCTCCTCGCCAGCACCTGCATTTTCCTCGGAGGTCTGGGCTCTCTTCCTTTCCGTCTGGTGGATTGGCTTCAAGGCCCTGATGCGGGGCTGGTCGCACGTGTCTTCGCCGGATGACGCATGGGTCTATCTCGGCGGGATCGCGGTGTTTGCGGCTTCTGTTTTTGCCTTCCGCTACGGCATCAGGACGCTGCGCAAAAAATAAGGGTCGAGGCGGGTTAGAGTTCCAGGGCGTCAAAGTCAGCCTAGGGCCGATCGCGGACCCGCTCCAAGCGTAGACGTTTATCGGAGTGAAATTTCACGCAATGGTGAGCCGCCGTCGGTAAAGAAGTCTGCCGTCGGGCTTCAGCGCTAACTTTAGTTTCTTCAGCATCCTTTGTCCCAATTCGGGGTGACGGCCGTTAAGGGCGCCGATGCGCAATGCAAACGCCAGATCGAAGCGTTCCTCGCCGGGATGCAGTTCGAACTCCTCTGCAGCTACGCATCGATATTCGAGCATCCCGGTTGCAATCTCTGCGGCAGATCCTTTGTTTGCCAGTGCCACAGCCTTTTCTGAACGATCAATGGCCAAGACCTTGCCGTCGCCGATCCGCCGCATTACCTCTCGCGCGGCAACGCCCGGCCCGCATCCAATCTCGAGAACTCGCAGTCCGCTTCGCAGCGGAAGGGCCTGCGCGAACTCATCGATACGTGGAGAGACAATCAGCGCCATAATGTCTACCTACGTTACGTAGGCGAGGCCCTTCTGACCAGCTCCGCGTCGTCTTGCGGAACTGCCATTCTCGCAGCCTTTGGATTGTTGCCGTTGATTGTGAATATGTTAGTTCCGCGTCACCGCTTTCGAGCGCATCCGCGCCACTGTCTCCCGCTCCGCCCGCTTGCAGCGCATTGGCGGCAGGCGCTACGCTGCGCAAAACCCAAGATAAGGACCTGCCAAAGTGCGAAGAAAGTTCACGGCCGTTTTGACCCCATTGTAATCATTCTTTATGGCGTTTTCTTCCGACAGCCTCGGGCTGTTCCGCAACATCCAATGGGGGCAGAGGGGAGGTAAATGGCGCAGCGCGACCAAGTCTAACCAGGAGTCACCGGTTGCCACTCGCCGTCGAACCTGAAAAACCTATACGTCCGTCGGTTTGTCAACTGCTTTTGGCCAGTAACTCCCGAAGCTCCACAAATTGCCTTCCGGGTCGCGGCAGGCGAATACGCGATTGCCATAGTCGGCATCCGCCTGAGCTCCATCTCAATCTTCGCTCCGGCATTCTTCACGCGTGCGAACAAGTCATCTGGATCATCGACGGCAACGTAAAGTGAATCCGTGCGGCGCGCTTCACCTTTTCCGACCATCTTGTCGTAGTCGTCTTCGCGGCTCTGGCCAAGCATCAAAATGGAAGAGCCGAAAGCGAGCTGCGCGTGCTCGACTATACCCTCTCGCCGATGCGCAAAGTGCTCGCGGAAGCCCAAGACAGCCGTCAGCCATTGCGATCATCGCTTCCGCGTCCCGACAGCGAATTGTTGGAAATATCCGGGGCGGTTCGGACAGATGACACTTCTGGCATAATCCTGCTCCGATTGTTGGGACGATTGCATAAAACGCAGCCAATATCGTTTCGTTCCTTCATCCGCCACAAATGCTGTTCTTGGGCAGCGCAAATGAAGCCAACGGATGCATTGTCCCGAAGAACTGCCTTTCGCAGCGATCAGATTGATGGGCCCTGACGGTAGAGCGTTAATTCCGCGTCACCGCCTTCGAGCGCATCCGCGCCACAGTCTCCCGCTCCGCCCGTTTGCAGCGCATCGGCGGCAGGCCTTTGTCGAGCAGCGCCATGTCCTCCAGCACCATGTCGCCCATGCGCTTGAAGGCAATGTCCAGCGCGCCCGCCCGGTGCGCCGAGCGCAGGAAGCCCTTCAGCCCGCGCACGCGGTGATCCAGCGGCAGCGGCTCTTCCGGAAACACATCGCTCGCCGCAGTGATATGCCCGCTCTCCACCGCATCCATCAGCGCGTCAAAATCCACAACGCCCGCGCGGGAAAGCAGAATGAACGCCGCGCCCTTGCGCATCGATGCAAACGCTTCGCGGCCTAGAAATCCTTGGTTCTCGGACGTGACGGCGGCGACGACGAAACACCGTGTCGCTCTGCGTCAAAACCTCACTCAGACTGGCAGGCTCCGCGCCCTGATCGCGGATGGCCGAGTCCGGCATCCACGGATCATGAATCCGCACCTTGGCGCGGAACCCCGCCAGCAGCCGCAGCAGCGCCTTGCCGAGATCGCCAAAGCCGACAATGCCAATTTCCGACCCGCTCAAAAGCCGCGCGCTGATGCATTGCCGTCGCCGCCCCAAAGCTCATCGCCCGACCGGAACGCCACATCCGCATCGACAATGCCGCGCGCCAGCGCCAGCGCAAACCCCAGCCCGATCTCCGCCACCGGCTCGGCGAACACCTGTCCCGTCGTCACCACATGAATGCCCCGCGCGAACACTTCGTCATAGGGCATGTTCTGCAGAAGATTGCTCTCGACATTGAAAATGCAGCGCAGCGATTTCAGCCGCGCCAGCGTTTCTGACGAGAGCGGCGGCTGGCCGATAATGTATTTGGCTCTGGGCGAGCACAGCGTCCGGCAGCGCCGCCAGCGCCTCATCGGTGGTCTCAACAATCTCATAATCCGCGCGCAGCTTTGCCTCCTGCGCCGGATGAAAAATCAGCTCCAGCGAGCGCGGCAGCGGACAGGAAAGGACCAGCGGCCGCGCGTCGCTCATGACGCCTACTGCTTCAGAATATCGCGCGACTCGGTCAGCGCCCGTGCGCACCGTCAATATCTTGAAGCCGAGCGAGGTCAGATGCGTCGGCATGACCCAGCCGTCCTCGCGGCCGTTGGAAATGATGAACGGGTCAAGGTCGAGCGCCGCGCGCAGCTGCGCTTCCGTCTTGTCCCAGTTCGAGCCGAGCGCCTTGGTCGCGATAATGTCCTCAAAGTCGGCGCGCGCCGCATGGACAAAGCCGTAATAGGCATAAAGCTCGCCCATCGCCTCCCAGAACAGATTGTCCGCCTCGCGTGTCGAACCAGCCGAGATTGGTGGACTGCGCCCGCGCGTCCAGCGTTGAGGATGTCGAGCCGATCTGGTTGGTGACGGAGTCGATGAATGTCGCCAGATTGTCGGCGCGCGCGTCGAAGGTCGCCGTGCAGGTTTCCAGCCGCGCATTGAAACCGTTCAGCGCGTCCATGCCGACACGGTAGGACGAGGGCGAGGACTGTTTGAAGCCGAACGGCGCAATGCCGAAATACCATGAGCTTGTGTCATATTGCAGCTGGCCGCGCGCCTTCTGCAGATCCGTGTCGATCTGCGACGTGCCGCGCACGCGGCCAAGCGAATCGACCAGCTCGGTCGAAATGCGCTGCACCGCGACATGGATGCCGCGCTGGAACGCCGCCTTGTTGTCGAGGAACGGCGTGCGGTCCCAGGACAGGCCGAACAGGCCGGCCTTGTAGAGCAGCATCGACGACATCCAGCTGTTCTGGTTGACGTTGAAATCGGTGAGGTGCGCGGCGACATCGACAATGGCCGAGCGCCCGCAGGTCTTGGTCGAGCCGCCGGCCGAGGTCGCGACAGCTTCGCCCGCCGAAAGCTTGCGGTCCTTCAGGTCAAACTGCGCCACATAGTCGGGGTCATAGCCCGGCATGGTCATGGCATTATAGGCGAACCAGCCATAACCCGCGACAATCGCCAGCAGGATCAGCCCGACAATCGCCTGCCACAGAAACGCCGGTCGAGCGGTACCACGCCGCCACTTTCAGAAACGGCCACAATATCCAGGCGATCACCAGTCCGATGCCGCGCCCGATCAGGAAGAACATCCGGCTGAAGAAATTGATGATCGGATCAAGCATGAAACTGTCCTTCGCTCAGAGGTCATACAGCCGCTTGCGCAGGGCCGCCTTGTCATTGAGATAGGTGCTTTTCAGCGTCTCCACAACATGCTCCTTCCACGGCGCCGCATAGGCTCTGGTAGTCCGTGTAGAAACCCTGCTTGTTGAACACATATTTCGAGACGAAATCCGACGGCACGAATTCCGAGATCAGCCGGTTGACCAGCCACCTGTCCGGATGGTCCGGCTTGCCGCGCAGGAGCAGGAAGCGCTTGTCCGGCATCAACTTCGCCCGGATCAATCCGCCCTGTTTCAGCGGCCTCGCGCTTGGCCGCGTTGAGGAAGGGGAAATTGCCGTCCTTGGTGATCATCGCGGCGTTGCGGTGCATCCAGGTCTGCAGCCAGATCGCGTCGATCTTGGCCATGTCCTGCTTCGGCTCGGCGCGGCGCACCAGGTCGCGGATCACCATTTCGGCGCGGTGCTCAAGGAAGCCCGACGTCTCCAGCCATGAGGCGCGCGGCAGGTCGATGCGGCCGGTCGAGGCGAGGAACTTGTAGATATTCTCCGTCTCGTTGATCGACAGATAGCTCACCTGCCACGGCCGCGAGCGGCGGAACCCCGGCGAGTCGGGGCTGGCGATCACGGTCGTCATCTTCTCGTCGATGAACACATAGATGCCGCCGAAATGGCTGGTCCAGAACGCGTTGTGCCGGAACACGACCTGGTCCGGCACCAGCGCGTTCTCGCGGATGTCGCCCGCCTCCTTGGCAAGCTCCACCATCCGGTTCAAAAGCTCATTGTCGCGCCAGGCCTCCGGCTCGCCCTTCAGCCGGTCGGTCAAGCGTGCGCAGCTCCGCCGCCTTGCCCAGCGTGTCGTTCGCCGACATGACGCGGAACTCGACCTGCTTGATGGACGAGCAGGTCTTCGATGTCATCGACTTCCGAAACCGAATCCTCGATCTCGCCGAAAATCACATCCTTGATCGTCGTCGCATTGATCGCCCGCGAATTGCCCGCGAAAAACTCGTACATCAGCTCGTCGGTGTTCGAAAAAGCCGTGTGCACCACCGGCAGCTCCGCCTGCGCCGGCGTCAGGATGATGAAGCGCCGGTTGACGCCGTTCGGGTCGAGATAGTCGAAATTGTCCTTCTCTTTGGCGATCTCCGGCGAGAAGCCGGTCTTGTCCACGTCAAACTTCTTCAGCTTCGTCGGCTTCTCCCCAAACGCCGCCAGCGCCTTGTTGTAGCGCTCGATCAGATGCGGCTCGTCCACCGTCAGCAGGCGGCCGTAGATCAGATCGTTTTCCTGGAGGAGGTCCATCAGCGTGCTGAGCCTCTGCGAAGTGTTGAATGCAGCCAGCAAGCTGCAGCGCTGAGTCTGCGCCCCTCTCTGCCTGTCGGCATCTCCCCCGCGAGGGGGGAGATCGACTGTGTCAGCGCGCTTTCGCGCATTTCTTAGCACCCTTGAAGAGTTGAGCGAAAGCGGCGACGGCGAGCGATCTCCCCCCTTGTCGGGGGAGATGTCCGACAGGACAGAGGGGGGCGTCGTCGCTGCCGAGAGCTCGGCACTATGCATCTCATCACCAAGCCCCCTTCTTCTTCATCTCCTCAATCTCCCCCACCGCCCGCTCGCGCAGCCGCGCCTCGCGGATCATCTTCTCCACCGCTGAATCATCCGACTTGTCCGAATAGCGGAACTCCGAATCCGCATAGCGGTTGATCTCCTGCACCACCATTTCCATCGTGAACGGCTTGCGCAGTTCCTCGACCATGGCTTTCTTGCCGTCATAATCCTTGTGCATGAAGGTCTCGGGCTTTTCGAACCATTCGTCCGGCAGCTCGACATCCATCGCCCGCATTTTCACCGCGTCGGTGATGTTCTTCACCGCCCGCCCGGTGAAGCGCTTTTCGCGCTCCTTGATCCGGTGCAGATAGTCGCCGATGTCGGCGATCGTCTGCGGCTCGCCATTGTCCTTCAGGAACCGCTCCCACACCGAAAGCAGCGCCTCCTCCTCCGGCTTGTTGTGCTCCTCATAAGCCTCCGCCACCGCCTTCTGAATCATCCTGCGCCTCATAGAGCTTGTGGTCGCCGAGCGGGATTTTGTGGTTCTTGCCCGCCAGCAGCGCGAAAATGTCGATATAGTCGGCTTCGCGTCTGCGGCCCGTCCACCAGCCACCGCGCCGAGGCGCGCTGGCGCAGCGCGTCATCGACATTCTCCGGATAGTTGGAGAACATGCCGAACGTCGCATTGCCGCGCACCACCGTCTGCGCCCCCGCGAACGCATCCATCAACACGCCGGTGATTTCATGCTGGCCCGCCGACGCCCGGTCGTCCGAGCGCTTCGCCGCCACCTGGTCGATATCGTCAATCGTGCCAAAGGCGATGACGCGCGGATTGATCACCGCATCGACAAACTCGCGGCAGTTCTGCCCGGACTTGCCCTGATAGGAGGAAATCTGGTCGACGCCGAAATTCTGGTAGTGGAACGGGAACCCGGCGACCTGGCAGTAGCCATGGATCAGCCCGGCGATCATCTGGATCAGCGTCGTCTTGCCCGTGCCCGGCGCGCCGTCGCCGATGAAGGTGAAAATATAGCCGCCAAGCTCGACAAACGGATTGAGCTGCTTGTCGAAATCATAGGCCATGATCATTTTGGCGAGCTTCATCGCCTGATATTTGGCGATGTGGTTGCCGACGACCTCCTCCGGCTTCTTGAAGGTCATCACCAGCGCTTTGGACTTCTTGCCCGGCGCGACGTCAAAGCCGTCGAGATTGAAATTGTCGGCCTCAAGCCGCAGATGCGTGTTCTCAAACGCGCCCAGCCCGGAGAACCGCGTCTTCCTCTGCAAAAGCCCGTCCAGCGAAACCCGCGCCAGCGCCTTCGCCCGCGCCAGCATCGACGCCTCGTCCGGCGCGTTGGCAATCGCCGTGTCCAGCCCCGCGACAAACGACTTCACCGCATCCTGCGCCGTGTCAAAATTGAAGTCCGGCTCCGCCACATCATTCGGCGCATCGCCATCCGCCTCGATCAGCCCCGCCAGATAGGCCGCCAGCGAAAACGCCGACACATAGGCCGCCGCCGACATCAGGTCGCGGAAATGCGCCGCATCCGCGCCTTCCAGCGGCGAGGAGGCGTTGCGCGATGTCAGCGCGTCCAGCCCGCTCTGCTTGGCAAACTGATCCGCCACCGCCAGCGCCACCGCAATGCCGCGCCGCGTGCGGAACAGAAGCGTGTGCTGCCCGATGGACAGCATCGAATCGTCGGCGCGCATCTTTCTGGATCGTCTTGACGAGCTCCACCTCGCGCGTCTTGCGCAAATTCCCCGCCGAAACAGTCGAAACAAACCGCCGCCCCGTCCCGGCAATCTCCGTCCCGGACTTGCCGTCAGTGGATTCCATCACCACCATGCGCGTCACAAACGACTGCGCCGTGGGCACGTGTTTGGCGATGTCTTTTTCGCTGATCGTCGTCAGGCCTGCGTCCATGCCGGCGCTCCTTCTTAGAGTTGAGCGCGACCGCTCTTGTTCCCGTCATTCCGGGGCCGCGAAGCGGAACCCGGAATCCAGATGTGAAGGTGCAGAATTGGGCTCGGATTGCTCGCCGTTCGCCAAAAAGTTCAATGACATCCCCGCTTCGGCGATCTCGAACCAATTTCGCGGCGAAAATCGCCACCGTCGCCACTCTGGATTCCGGGTTCGGCTGCGCCGCCCCGGAATGACGGCCTCCTTGGGATCTCACATGGATGTGCGAGTAGCAGCTCCGAGGGCCGTGAATTCTTCAACATCCGAAATAACCTGCCCGTTCGAAATAACATGCGTCTTGAACCCGTCGAACATTTTCTTCGTCTCGCCCGCCGCATACAGCGCCTGATAGGCCTCGTGCGGCACCAGCGCGTGGCGCTCATAGGCCGACACGCCCTGCCGCGTCGCTTCAAGGTCGTCGGTCTCGATATGATATTCCTCGCGCGCCGGCGTCGATGACCACAGGCCCTTTTTCGCGGGCTTCTCCGCCTTGGAAAACACGTCCTGAATCGTCCAGGTCAGAAGCCAGGCGTTCTCCGGCTTCCTCACCTTGCCGAGGATTTCATTGACCTTGTCATTCTGCTCGGTGACGCCCGCCGTGTAGAACGGCCCCAGCACGATGCGGCGCAATTGCTTGGGCTGCAAGGGATCAATGTCGGCGTCCATGTTCATGGCAATGGTGATCGGCGACAGCGAATAGGCCGAGTTCTTTTCGCAGAACGCGTCGAACTGCCGCGCCAGCGCCGGGTTGAGCAGGCCATCGACCGGCAGCGGAATTTTCACATCCTCGTTCAGCTTGCCGTCGCGCGTCACCAGCATTTCAATGAGGTCTTCCGACTGGTCCTCCATCGTCGCCGAATAGACCAGCGGCAGATTGGCCGCCCCGTCAAACGCCGCCCAGTGCACCACGTAAAACGGCCGCATCGTCTTCGGGTTCACCGAAACCTTGATCGTCTTCGGCAGGATGAACGGCGAAAACAGCTCGCCCTTCTGCACCTGTTCCAGATAGACCCGCTCGGCCATGTTCTTCTGCAGAACGTCCGGGAATTCCTTGTGGCGCAGGATGAAGTCGGCCATGTCCTCGCGCAGCTGCGCCGCATCCGGCAGCGCGGCCAGCCGGTCCTTCGCGCCCTGCTTGTCGTTCTCCAGCTCCAGCACATTCTGAAACAGCGGATAGCCGCTCTCGGAGCGCGAGACTTTGAAGGTCGAGGAAAACGCCAGCCGGTTCTGCCAGCAGGCGAAGGAGTTTTCGAGCCGCTGCAAATATTCCGAAATCACCGGCGCCATCAGGTCATGCCGGTACATGGGCGAGTTCTTGTCGGACAGGAACACGTCCAGCCCGTCCAGCGCGGCGCGGATCGAGGCGAAATACCGCGCCGCGACGCTCATGCTCTTCAGGTTTTTTCGCCATGGCGCGCGCCGCTTGTCAGCGGTCAGCTGGCGACATAGTTGCCGGAATTATGCTTCTTCATCACATCGTCAAACCGCCGCGCGAACGCATCGTCGGCCAGCGCCTTGCGCCGCTGAATGTCGGCGGTGGAGACCATGTTCTTCTCATGCAGCTCCAGCAGGTCGCCAATGTGCTTCTGCGCCGCCGCGCCGATGCCGGCCATCGTCTCTTCCGCCGCCGTGTCCACTTTGGAGCCGAGCGTGTTGATCTTGTGCGCCACATCCTGCTGCGCCGCCGTCTTCAAGCGAATCCTCCAGCGCCTTGTAGAGGACGATGCGCTGCTCGGTGTCGATGGCGAGTTTGTTGATCAAAGTGGACTGCGCCGCGATCTGGTTGTTCAGCGAATCAACGAAAGTCTGGAACATCGACGTGTAGCGCTCCAGCGTCTGGCTCTCGGCCAGAACCTCCTGCTCCTTCGCCTGCTTCTCGTTATATTCGGTCGCCAGCTTCGCCCGCTCGCCGTCCAGCTGCGTGCGCGTCTTCTGGTCGGTCGAGGCGGCGATCTTGTTTTCAATGTCGAGCAGCAGCGGGTTCAGTTCCATGATCCGCTTCTGCACGGCCTCAAGATTGCTCATCGTCGCTCTTGCGCCGCTCGATCACCTGCGTCAGGCTCGCCTCGGACGTCTTGTAGCGCGTGTCGAGCACCTGCTTCTGCGCCTTCAAAATGCCGACAATCGTGTCGGACTTGCCGAGCAGCTCCTGCAGATTGCCCGCCAGCGACATGCCGCGCACCCGGTCGGAGCGCATCCGCTGCATCTGCTCGTCGGAGAAGATGCCGACAAATTTTTCCCAGGTCGGAGAAGCCCTTCATCGACTCGAATTCCGACCCGAACACATTCGTCGCGTCCTCAAGCCCGAGGATCAGGTCGGCGATATTGCCCTCCATCACCTTCTGCTGATTGATCACATCCTGAATGCGGGCGTTTTCAATGTCGAAATTGGCGTCGCCGATCTTCTTGTCCGCCTGCGCGAACTTGTCCAGCACCACCGCCGACTGGTCGATCTTGGTCTTCATCTCCTCGACCACGATTTGAGTTTTGGCAATCTCGGCGTCAAAATTCTGCAGCGTGGCCATTCGATAATCTCCGGTGAGTGAAATCCCCGGCCAGATATAGACACAGCAAACCGTGATTGAAAGGGATGTGCCGGTTTTTCACGGAAAATCGGCGGACTTCCCCCTCCGCCGCACAAGAGCGCGGCCACCGGCCGAAAACCACCGACACATCCTCCGCCGCCGCCGTGGCGTCCGCTAGATTGCAAGCTTGTCCAAGCTCCGGGCATCTTCGACCCGCCGGGAAGCGTAAATGTCGCCCGCCCGCGCCAAAGCCCGCCAAGGACGCGCCATTGTTGAGAGCAATCTCGTATCGGGCATCGTCCTTATCAAGGATGGATTTAATCAGAGACGGCGCGCCATCAGTTGACGCCGTTGCGGTCACACTGCCATCTGGCCCGCAAATTGAGCTTGCCAGTCCTGCGGCACACTGCGCCGGTGTTGAAACACTGATCCACAAATTATTGTCTGCCGCACGGGCTTGCGCCAGTATTTGATACATCGGGTCGCGTGCGTATGCGGACAGAAGCACACAGTCAGCGCCGAGATTGCAATACTCCATAAACAGCTCTGGGAAGCACAATTCAATGCACAAGGCCAATCCAAAGCGGTATCCGTCAACGGTGAGGATAACAGGCGACTGGCCCGGACTGTACCAATTGTTGATTTCGGAATGAGAGCAATATCTCTTGTCGTAACGGTCTGCGATCTCGCCTGAGTCTGAAATGACATACAGACTGTTGTGGGGGAGATGCGGCATATTCAAACGATGGTTGCAGCCCAAAACAACCCAAATTCCCAGCGTTTTTGCCAGTCCGCAAATCAGGCCAATCTCCGTGCGGACACACTGCCAATCGACCTCTTCCCATGCCAGAATTTCACTTTTCACATATCCAGACAAAGCGCCTTCCGGAAAATGCACAATCCGCGCGCCCTCGTCCTTTGCCCGGATCATAAGCTCACGGATCTGCTCACCATTTGAGCGCACTTCAACTGAAATCAGGTTCGAGGCCGTTGCCAGGATAATATTCGACATGAATTTTGAATCCATCACCTCAAAGGGCTATTAATCAATTCAACGAAGATCTGAAGATAACGGGCGGAATGAGAACACGCTGTTTGATCGTAAAGAAACTACGGCGTCACCGCGAAAACCCCACCATATCCTCCGCCGCCACCCGCCCCATCTCCTCCTCCCAGTGCGGCCGGCACAGCGAGACATACACATCCTTGCCGATCGCCACCTGCTCGCCCTGCTTGGCCACTTTGCCGTCCTCGCCCAGCCGCACCACCATCGTCGCCTTCCGCCCGCAGCGGCAGATGGTGCGCACCTCGCGCAGATCATCGGCGATAGCGAGCAGCGCCTGCGATCCGTCAAACAGCTTGCCCTGAAAATCCGTCCGCAGCCCGTAACACATGACCGGGATTCCCAGCCGGTCCGCCACCCGCGCCAGCTGCCAGACCTGTTCCTCCGTCAGAAACTGCGCCTCATCGACAAACACGCAATGCAGCGGCGCGCCGCCGGTCCGGTCCGAAACGCGGGCGATACATGTCGTCCTCATCGCGGAACATCTCGGCCTTCTCCTCAAGCCCGATGCGCGAGGAAATATACCCCTCGCCGTCCTTGCGGTAATGCCCCGCCACAAACAGCAGCGTGCGCATCCCGCGCTCCTGATAATTGTAGGACGCCTGCAAGAGCATGGTCGTCTTGCCGGCGTTCATGGTCGCGTAGTTGAAATAGAGCTTGGCCATAAGAGGAGTCCCGAAACGGCTCTTTCCTAAAGCCCAAAAAAGCCGCGCGCCACATCAGGGCGCGCGGTCTCAACAGATTCTGTTCAGGGCAGCCGGTCTTTGACGGACCCCGCCAGCGCGGCGGGCAGAAGTGCCTCCGGAATCTCGACGCGTCTTCGCCTCCGCGCCGGTCGCCGCGCGTCAGCGTGTAGATAGAACCGGTCCGCGCCCCTTGCCGCCGGGAACTTCTTCTTGGCCGCAAACAGCGCGTCCAAGGCGGCGCGCGTCGCCTCGTCAAGCGCTGCGGCGTCCATCTCGCCCTTGGCCTTCAGCCCGGCAAAGCCGCCGCGCCGCTCGATCGATAAGCTTGTCCATCCGCTTCTCTCTTCTCCAGCCGCCGCGCGGTCAGGGAATGCCAACCGCCGTCCAGCCAGCGTTGACAGCAGCATACACAGCCGGGTCCGCCGGGTAAAGCCGCTTGGCCGCGCGCCTCGTGCGCCGGGCAAATGTTGCAAACCGCATGTTGGGGCTCGGCAGCCCGGTCAGCGCCGCATACCAGACCTTGCCAAGCTTTTCCCAGCTCCTGCCGCCGAGCGTCATGGCAGCCGTGTAGAAGGCATGATTGGGAATGCCGCTGCTTTCATGCGGGTCCATGCCCGGCCGGTAGTCGCGGTAATGGTAGGGCTGCTGCGCAAGGCAGTGCGCGTCGCCGGGCTTTGCCATGTCGCGCAGGCAGGTGAAACCCCGCGCCAAGGCGTCTGGACCCATAATCCCGCCGCCGATCAGCCAGTCCGCCGCATTGACATCCTGCCCTGCCTGCCACTGCCGGAACATCGAACCGAACGCGTCCGACATGCTCTCATTCAGCCCGCCCGCCTCATTGGTGTAGTTAAGGCCCGCCGTGTATTGCGTCACGCCATGCGTCAGCTCATGCGCCACGACATCGTTCGACTGGGTGAAGTCGATGAATATCTGGCCGTCGCCGTCGCCATAGGTCATCTGGCTGCCGTCCCAGAAGGCGTTGTTGTAGAGCGTGCCGTAATGAATGTTCGACAGAAGCGTCATGCCGGCATTGTCGATTGAATTGCGCCCAAAGGCGGCCTTGTAGAACTTGGCGACTTCGGTCGTGACCTCAAAGGTCCGCTTGGCCGTCGCATCGGCTGGAGCTGCCGGGATTGGGAACCGGCGTGCCGGGGATCGAGGTCGTGTTGGCGCAGTCATAGACGGTGACCTTCGGCGCGGCCGCCATCGCCTTTGACACGCCCATTGTGGCGATCGAGGCTTTCGTGGCGACATTGTGCGCCACGCGCAGCTTGCGCCAGATCGCCTCGCGGTCGCTTGTGTCGGCAAATGATTTGCGCGTGGCCTCCGACAGTTTCTTGTCCTTGGCGAACCGGTCAAGAACATCTTTGGGAACGATAAAACATCCACAGGCAAGACGCATGGCTTTCTCCTTTGCGTTCACCGGACCTTTTCTATCTGATTGGGACGCGGATTTTTTCTTTAAAGATGCGCCGCAGCCGCCGCTTGATCAAGAAAAATCTTCCGCAGCGTCAATCAATGAGGTTCGCCGCCTTTCTTCCCCAGCCGAATAATTTGCCGCGCGGGCGGCATCAAGACAGCGCCTGTCGCGGCAAGGCCACGCAGCCACTTTCATCCCGCTGAAAACATGATTGGATTGCGCCAAGGGACGACAAGAAAAACCGGGCGTCCTGGTCCGCAACAAAATGGGAAACATCAAGATGAAGAAATTCTACTCCGCCGCGCTGCTCGCTTCAGCGCTGATGACCTCCGCCGCCTATGCCGGCGACGCCGAAACCTGCAAACCCGTGCGCTTCGCCGATGTCGGCTGGACCGACATTCAGGTGACCACCGGCGTGACGCAGGTCGTGCTTGAGGCGCTGGGCTACGAGCCCGCCGTCAACACGCTCTCCGTGCCGGTCACCTACGCCTCCTTGAAGAACAAGGACATTGACGTCTTCCTCGGCAACTGGATGCCCTCCATGACCGCCGACATCAAGGAATATATGGCGGACAAATCCGTCGAAACCATCGGCACAAATCTTGAAGGCGCGGGCTATGGCCTGGTCGTGCCGCAATATGTCGCCGACGCCGGCGTCAAGTCGCTGACCGACCTTGGCGCCAACAAGGACAAGTTCAACGGCAAAATCTACGGCATCGAGGCCGGCAATGACGGCAACCGCATCATTTCCGAAATGATCGCCAAGCCGGAGAACAAGCTCGAAGGCTTTGAAATCGTCGAAAGCTCCGAGGCCGGCATGCTGACCGAGGCCGAAAAGGCCATGAAGAACAATGAATGGATCGTCTTCCTCGGCTGGACCCCGCATCCGGTCATGGGCGACATGAAAATCGCCTATCTCGACGGCATGGGCGATTCAGGCTTCGGCGCGGCGACGGTGGCGACAAATGTGCGCGCCGGCTATGTCGGCGAATGCCCGAATGTCGGCAAGCTGCTCACCAACCTCAAGTTCAACCTCGCCATGGAAGGCGCGATGATGGCCCCGGTCCTCAAAGACGGCGCGGACCCGAAGGAGACGGCGAAGGCCTGGCTGAAGGCCAATCCGGATGCGGTCAAGCCCTGGCTCGAAGGCGTCACGACGTTTGACGGCGGCGATGCGATGGCGGCGGTGACGGCGGCGCTGGCTGGGTAAGATCGAACCCTCGGCGCTGCCCCTCATCCCTGCCTTCTCCCTAAGCGGAGAAGGGAAGAAGGCGGCGCAGTTATCCCCTGCCCCGCCTCGCGAGAGAGCAGGATGAGGGGCAGCGCCGAGGAACGAAATAAGCGTCGGGAGGGACAACATGGACCCAGTATCCAAACTGATCGCCGCGTGGAAAATCCCCGTCGGCAAATGGGGCAAGTCCTTCATCGACTTCATCGTCACCTATTTCGACTGGTTCTTCGACGCGCTGTCGGACGGCCTTGGATGGATCGTTGAAGGCTCGACCTTCCTCCTCCTGCAAATCCCCGCCTTCCTCCTCGCCCTGATGATCGCCGGCCTTGCCTACTGGCTGCAAAAATCCAAAACCATCGCCTTCGCCGTGCTCCTCGGCCTTCTCTTCATCATCAACCAGAACCTGTGGAAAGAAACCGTCCAGACCCTCGTGCTCGTCGTCGCCGCCACCGCGCTCTCCATGGCCATCGGCGTGCCCATCGGCATCTGGGCCGCGCACAAGCCGCGAGTCTGGCGCGTCACCCAGCCGATCCTCGATCTGATGCAGACCATGCCGACCTTCGTCTATCTCATCCCGATCCTCATCCTGTTCGGCCTCGGCGCCGCCCCTGCGCTGATCGTCACCATCATCTTCGCCATGCCCGCGCCTGTCCGGATGACCTATCTCGGCATCACATCCATCCCCAAGCCGATGATCGAGGCCGGCGAAAGCTTCGGCGCGACCAAGCGGCAATTGCTCTGGAAGGTCGAACTCCCCGCCGCGCTCCCGTCGATCATGGCCGGCCTCACCCAGTGCATCATGCTCTCGCTCTCCATGGTCGTCTTCGCCACGCTGATCGGCGCGCCGAGCCTTGGCAATCCGGTCAACAAGGCGCTCGCCAACCGCAACATTCCGCTCGGCATCGAGGCGGGCCTGGCGCTGGTCATCCTCGCCATCATCCTTGACCGGATGCTGGCGCAGAAGGTGGGAGACAAGAAATGAGCCCCGCCCCGCAGAAACTCGCCGTCGAGTTCAAAGACGTTGACATCATTTTCGGCTCGCGCGCCGCGGAGGCCACCGACATGCTGGACGCAGGGCAAAACCCGCGCCGAAATCCTCGCCGCCACCGGCTCGGTGCTCGGCGCGGCGGGCGCGAACCTGGTCGTCAACGAGGGCGAAATCTCCGTCCTCATGGGCCTGTCCGGCTCCGGCAAATCCACGCTGCTGCGCGCCGTCAACGGCCTCAACAAGGTGACGCGCGGCAAGGTCATCGTCCACGGCGCGCATGGCGACACCGATGTCGTCTCCTGCACGCGAGGACGAGTTGCGCAAAGTCCGCCGCGGCGCGGTCGCCATGGTGTTCCAGCAGTTCGCGCTGCTGCCCTGGCGCACGGTCGCGGAAAATGTCGGCCTCGGCCTCGAGCTCTCCGGCGTGCCCGGCCGAAGAGCTGAAGACCCGCGTCGCCAAACAGCTCGATCTTGTCGGCCTCACCCAATGGGCCGGCAAATACGCGCATGAACTTTCCGGCGGCATGCAGCAGCGCGTCGGCCTCGCCCGCGCCTTCGCCACCGAAGCGCCGATCCTGCTGATGGACGAGCCTTTCTCCGCGCTCGACCCGCTGATCCGCACCAAGCTGCAGGACGAATTGCTCCAGCTGCAGAAGACGCTGAAAAAGACCATCATCTTCGTCAGCCATGATCTGGAGGAAGCGCTGAAAATCGGCTCCACCATCACCATCATGGAAGGCGGCCGCATCGTCCAGTCCGGCAAGCCGGAAGACATCGTGCTGCGCCCCGCCAACGACTATGTCCGCGAATTCATCGCCAATGTGAACCCGCTCTCGGTCCTCACCGCCTGGCACGTCATGCGCGACGCCCGCGATCTGGAAAAGGCCGGCGACGGCTGGCTCTGGCTCGACCGCCGCAAAACCACCCGCTTCAAACTCGACAAGGACAACACCGTCATCGACGCCGAGCGCAACGGCCAAAAGAGCACCTGGGTCTCCTGCGACCAGGCCGAAGACGCCGTCGACGAATCCCAGCACCCCGTCTTCTGGGCCAACCCCGGCACCTCGCTGCGCACCGTCATGCTCGCCATGCACAAAAGCCACACCGCGCCGGTCGGGCTGTTTGACGATCAGAGCCGGTTTGTCGGGGCGATAGGGGTGCAGGGATGTGCTGCAGGCGGTGTTGCGGCGGGAGGGGTGAGCGGCGCTTGCCAGCAAACCGGCATTGTCCTAACTTGCCGTCAAGATCAAGCATCCTTCCGCAGGTCAAAATGTCCGCCTCGCAAACTCAGCTGGAAAAAACCGCCCGGGAATTTCTCGGCCAACAATTTTCAGGGTCTCAAAATTGTTGACGTGATCGTCAACAAGCGGATTGATTATGACAACGACGAAGTCATTGATCTGAACGTCATATACGACGGCAAATTCCGCGCCGCCGACGTGCGGAGCATGGGCAGCGCGGTGCGGTTGTTTCGCCCGCAGTTGGAAAAAATCGGCGAGACCGCCTTCCCGCTGTTTTCGTTCATCAGCAGCGATGAGGTTCCGCGGAGAAAGCGGGCGTGACGCCCGAATCCCTGCTCGACACTGCGCAGAAACTCCTGGACCTGTCGAAGCGGAGGCCAAGCCAGACAGATTTGAAACGGTCGCTCAGCACCTGTTACTACGCGTTTTTTCATGCGCTGGCGCGGAACTGCGCCGACACGCTGATCGGAAGCGGCGGCGCCAGCCAGAGCAATCTGGCTTGGACGCAGGTTTACCGCTCGATTGACCATGGATTTGCGAAAAACGCCTGCGAAGAAAACAAAGCGTTTGGTTCAATTCCCGCAGCCTGTCCAGGAATTTCGCCAGCGCCTTCGTCGCGCTGCAGAAAAAGCGCCATGCGGCGGATTATGATCCAAACCTGCGTCTGACCAAGCGCCAGGTCGATTCTGAAATCAAGTCCGCCCGGCAGGTGATCGGCGATTTTGAGAAGTCGCCGGCAAAAGACAAACGCGCATTCGCCGCGCATGTGTTGCTGAGACGGCGTCCTGCGTAGGTCAATTTTCCGGGCCAGCCCCGCCACCCCGCTCCGCACCGTTATGCCCGCCATGCACAAAAGCCACACCGCGCCGGTGGGGCTGTTTGATGACCAGAGCCGGTTTGCCGTGGCGATAGGGGTGCAGGGATGTGCTGCAGGCGGTGCTGCGGCGGGAGGGGTGAGGGGCTACCAAAGGTGGCGTAGGAATTCTGAATCGAAATGTTGTGCGGAAGAGGTATGGACTTATTTCACGAGACCATTAATCGAAGGGAAAATTGGCCGAAGAAATCAAATTCCAACCTTGTCGCGCCTAGTCCGGGCATCTCGAACCGATAGTCTGCCATCGCCAAATATTCTCCAAGCAATTGATCACCAAAATTGTGCACCCGCGCCGATATCAAGAATTGGCCCGCGACATCTCTTTCTGCTGGGACAGCACCTCCAAACAAGGGTGCTATCATTGTTCCCTTCTCCAAGCTGAAATCAGCCGTGGATTCAAACGCGGTTGGATTGGCCGCATCTATTGAGATAAATTTCTCGTTGGTGCTCCAGCTCATTTGGTCGATACCCAGCAGCTTCATTCCCGCTTGATTGTTCTTTGTTACACCCGCAAAATGCACGCGGGCGGTAATTCGACCGTCTTCGTCCCGCTTCGCGAGGCCGTCAGAGACCTTAAGTTCGAACTCGCGTTGCAGAATCGCAAGTTGCTCCTCCATCTGCACAAACTGCGGCAGATTGGCTTTCGCGAGAGCTGTAAAGTCGGTTTCGTTAACGAACACCCGAATTTCCCAACCGTCCATGCTATACTCACCAGAGCGAATTTTAACTGACGACTTCAAGCCCTCGCAGAGCTTTAGATTCAGATCGTGCGTTACACGACAGTTTTCGGCCAAGTTTTCGGGCGAAAGGACATTTTCCAACTCATGAAATCTAATATCAATTTCACTGACCGGCATTTCAACAATCGGCCTGTGGTCCGGGCCCGAAAGCGTTGCAAAAACAAATAAATTGGTTCCATCGCAGAGTACAAAATAGTTCGCACCCACTTGAGCGTGCGCGGCATAGGAATGGGCCTGCTCGATATCCTCTTGAGAAACGACAACGCTGCCCGCTTTTGCCTCTATTATGAAGCTTCCGCGAGCGCCCTTTAGTCCTGCACGGTAATCTGGAAATCCCAAAGGTTGATCTCGCTTTTTGGACTTATGACCGATGTGATAGTAGGGATACTCAAGCTTTTCTTCGAGCTTCACATAAACATCGTCGGTACCCGGATACCCTAACGATCGTAACAATGGGTCGATGAGATGAAATCTAACTTCGGCCTCTTTGTAGGTCGGCAATGCGTCAAGTAGCTGTTGACTGACAACTGGCAAAGGCACCATCCTCGCGCTAAATCACATTGGAAGTTGATACACGCCAAAATGGTTCGCGAACAGCAGTCAATGTGGCGCAAACAACCAAAATCTCCTGCAAAGCGCATCTCTAACGCGCCGTCATCCCGGACGGCGGAGCCGATCCGGGACCCATTCCGGCAAAGAGCGGAATTGCGCGCCCGTTTCAACACGGCAGCCATTCCGGAATGGGTCCCGGCTCGCGTCGCTTCGCTCCTTGGCCGGGATGACGGGCGGGTGCGGAGATCGAGAAATCGGTGACAGTAACCGAATTTATTTCCCTCACCCCGCCACCCCCAGCGCCCGCCCCACCGCCTCCGGCTCCCGTCCGATCCGATAACCCCGAGCCGCAGCGTCCGGCTCCTTGCGCCCCTGCTCCCAGCCGCACAGCGTGCCGGGTGGAACTTGGCGGAGAACTCTCACCGGGAAAGCCTGAGCGCGGGACGCATGACTTTAACCTGCGGCGTGCGCTTCATCCGCGCCAAATCCCGCCTTAGCCAATCCCTTTCACTCAATCCCTTTTCATGCCATACTGTCTGACATTCGCTGACAACGTCAGCGCAGGAGGTCTAGATGCCATCCTCACGCTTCACACTCCGCCTTGAACCCGACCTGAAAAATTGGCTCGAAGAGGAAGCTCACCGTCAAGAGCGTTCGGCCGGGTTTCTCGCCAACAAGGCCATTGCCTCTCTGCGGCAGGACATCGAAGCCAGACGGAGCGCGATTCAAGACGCGATGAGTGAAGCGGAGAAGGGCGAATTCATCTCCGAAGAGGCGATGACCGCATGGTTCCTCTCGCTTGGCACGGACAATGAGCTGCCCGAGCCGCAGCCTGAGGTGTTTGTGCGCGCCCGCGCATGAGGCTTGTCTATCTCGCGTCCGCAAAGCCCGGCCTGCGCTGGTTTCACCGCTATTACGCGAGCATGTTCCCGGAAGGCAAAGCCTTGGCCGGCCGCCGCTTTCTTGCGGTTCAGACTTTGCTGAAATCCAATCCGCGCGCGGGTCATGGGTCTGAAATCGTCCCCGGCGCCCGCGAGTTTCCAGTCCCGCAAACGCCGTTCGGCTTTGTGTATCAAATCAGGGATGACCGGATCGAGGTTCTGCGTGTCGTGGATAACCGCTCCGATTGGCGCGGCGGTAAGAAGTAAAGCTTAGGTCCGCAGCTGGTAAGCGGCGCAACGCTCAACCTACCGCTCATCCCCCGCCAGCCGGCGCTTGCCCGCCCGCCCGCGCCATGATCTCGTCAAACAGGCTCAGGCTTCCCCTTGCCGCACGCGCAGTGAAATACTCCGCCGTCTGCAGGGCCGACAGCTTTTCCGCGGCGGCGCTCACCATGAACTGGTTGAACGAAACGCCATCGGCCTTGGCCGCTTTCTCAATGCCCGCCTTCAGCGATTTCGGCAGCCGCAGCGCATAATTGCTCTGTTGTTTCATACAATCCTCCTGAGCGTTTCGCCGGGGCGTTCAGCCATTATTCCGAACACGGTTTTGGCGCGCTGAAAATCAGCTGAATTGAAAGTCACAATCGCATCCGCCGCGCCATTGACGGCCGTCTCCAGCACAAGATCATCGTCCGGGTCCGAAAGAACGGGCCGCCAGCGGAAATGATTGATGACGGGCTTGGCGAACATGCAAAATGCATCCAGCACTGAATCAACATCTGCGGCGGCCAGCCCGGCGGCTGACAAATGTTCAGGGCGCTTCAACACCGCCTCATACTCCAAAATCATGCTGACACTGATCAGGACGTCAAACTTTCGATGGCGCGCCATCCGCAGCAATTCAGCGGAAGCCCCCGTCGGACTGCGCAGAGCCGCAACCATGACGGACGTGTCCAGGACCAATTTCATATTGCCAGCGATATCACGTTTACAAGGCGTTTACAAGCTCTTCAAAATTCGGCGGCAACGGCCGAGAACCGCCTCAGGCAGCCGCCCGCTTCCGCGCCAGTCTCGCCCTGATGCTCCCCACATCCGCCCTCGGCGTCGCCGCGAACAGCGTCTTGGTATAGCTGTGCTGCGGGTCGCCGAACACCGCCTCCCGCGCGCCATATTCCACCGCCTCGCCGAAATACATCACCATCACATCATCGGCGATATGCCGCACGACGGACAGGTCATGGCTGATGAAAACATAAGTCAGCTGAAACTCGTCCTGCAGATCCTGCAAAAGGTTCAGCACCTGCGCCTGCACCGAAAGGTCCAGCGCCGACACCGGCTCGTCCAGTACCAGGAGGCTCGGGTTCAGCATCAGCGCCCGCGCAATGGCGATGCGCTGGCGCTGGCCGCCGGAGAACATGTGCGGATAGCGGTTGAAATGCTCCGGCGCGAGGCCGACCTTCTTCAGCATCGCCATCGCCCGCTCGCGCCGCTCCTCCTCCGGCATCTCAGTGTTGATCACCAGCGGCTCGGCCAGCACGTCGCCGATCTTCTGGCGCGGGTTGAGCGAGCCGTAGGGGTTCTGAAAAACGATCTGCACCTTCTGCCGCATCTCAGGCGTCAGCGGCGCTTTGCCGATATCCACCTTCTTGCCCTCAATCAGCAGTTCGCCCGAAGTCGGCGCTTCGATCATCGTGATCATCCGCGCCAGAGTGGACTTGCCGCAGCCGCTCTCGCCGACAATCGCCAGCGTCCTGCCGCGCTCGACCTTGAAGCTGACGCCTTTGACCGCATGCACCGTGCGGCCCTTGCCAAGCCAGCCGCCGCTCAAATGATAGTCGCGTTTCAGGTCCCGCGCTTCGAGCACAACATCATTCATCGCGCCGCCTCCGCCGTGAACCCGCCTTCTCCGGCAAAATCCGCGATGGTCGGCAGCCGCCCGCCCTTGGAATTTTCCGGCAGCGCCGACAGCAGCGCCCGTGTGTAATTGCTCTTCGGCGCCTCAAACAGGCACAGCACATCCGCCTCCTCCATCTTGCGCCCCTTATACTGCACGATCACCCGGTCCGCCGTCTCGGCGACGACGCCCATATTATGCGTGATGATGATCAGCCCCATTCCATGCTCTTTCTGCAGCTTCATCAGCAGATCCAAAATCTGCTTCTGAATCGTCACATCCAGCGCCGTCGTCGGCTCGTCGGCGATCAGCAGTTTCGGATTGCAGGCGATCGCCATGGCGATCATCACCCGCTGGCACTGGCCGCCGGACAGCTGGTGCGGATAGGAGGCGAGCCGCTGTCTCGGCGTCGGGAATGCCGACCGCCTCGAACAGCTCCAGCGCCCGCGCGCGCCGCTGCGCCTTGTCCATCCCCATATGCTGCTCCAGCACTTCCTCGATCTGGAAGCCGACGGTGAAACACGGATTGAGGCTCGCCATCGGCTCCTGGAAAATCATCGCCATGTCCTTGCCGATGATCGCCCGCCGCGCCTCCGGCTCAAGGTCGAGAATATTGCGTCCGTCAAACTCCATCCTGTCCGCCGTCACTTTCGCCGTCCAAGGCAAAAGCCCCATCACCGCCAGCATCGACACCGATTTGCCCGAGCCGGACTCCCCGACAATCGCCAGCACCTCCCCCGCCTCAACCGAAAGGCTGATCCCGTCCACCGCGCGGAACGGGCCGGTGCGCGTGGCGAATTCGACGGTGAGGTTTTTTATGTCGAGGAGGGGCATTGTTGTAATGTTTCGCCTCGTGATCTCTATATTAAATTGCTGAAGGAGCATTGTCGCATGGCTCGCAAACCTGCGTACCAGTCGGACAAAGCCGATCAACGGACCCACGGGCCTCAAACCGGCTATTGAGTCCATTCCTTTTGCCAAGCGCAGGCGTCGACAGGCGTCAGACTGCGTCCTGCGCCAGCTGCAGCAGGTAGCATGAGGCCGCGATTTAGTCTCGGTACATCTCCAGCTGTCGTCCTGGGCGAGCCTGTCAAATCGTTCAGTCCGCATGTCGGTCGCGAACTGATCAACAATCTCTCTGCCGCGCATAAAGAATGAGCGGGTCGATGACGTATTCCGGCAGAACGTGAATTTCCCTATCAGGCTTTCGAAGACGGCATGCCGCGACGAGGCGTGACGAGCCGAATAGGTCCTTGACTGCGCGTACTTGTCTTCGACGGTCTTAAGGTAGGCTGCGAAATTGGCCTCGTTGAGATGATGCAGCTCGCTCCTGATCTCCGCCCGCAGCGCAATCTGAAAATCCCGCACCTTTTCCAGCCGCCGCTCTTTCTCCAGCCCGAGCGACGTCCGGTAGTTGACCAGCCAGCCGACAGCCGTCACCAGCGATGAAATCACCGCTGCGATATGGCCGGGCCGATCCAGTGTTCATCCGTCAGCTCCTCTTCAATTTCGGATCAAGCGCATCCCGCAGCCCGTCGCCGATCAGATTGATCGCCAGCACCGTGATGAGAATGACCAGCCCCGGATAGGTCACCACCCAGGGCGCGCGCAGGATGAATTCGCGCGCGTTCGCCAGCATCGTGCCCCATTCCGGCGTCGGCGGCTGCGCGCCGAGGCCCAAAAATCCGAGCGCGGCGGCGTCGAGAATGGCGTTGGAAAAGCTCAGCGTCGCCTGCACGATCAGCGGCCCGGTGCAGTTGGGCAGGATGGTTTTCAGCATCAGCCGCCCATGCCCCGCCCCCGCGACCTTCGCCGAAATCACATATTCGCGCCCCTTCTCCCCCATCACCGCCGCCCGCGTCAGCCGGGCGAAATGCGGCTGGTAGACCAGCGCGATGGAGAGCATGGCGTTGACCAGGCCGGGCCCCAAAATCGCCACCATCACCAGCGCCAGCAGCAGCGAGGGAAAGGCGAGGATAATGTCCATCACCCGCATGATCAGCGCGTCCACCCAGCCGCGGAAATAGCCGGCGATCAGCCCGAGCAGCACGCCGCTGGTCAGCGCCAGCACCACCACCATCAGCCCCATCAAAAGCGAAAACCGCGCGCCGTGCATGAGCCGCGAGAGAATGTCGCGCCCGACCGCGTCGGTGCCGAGAATGAAGCCGGACTTGCCGCCCTCGTTCCAGATGGGCGGCACGAGGAAGGAGTCGCGGTATTGCTGGTCCGGCAGATGCGGCGCGATCAGCGGCGCGAGGATGGCGATCAACTACCAGCGCCGCGAAAACCCAGAGGCCGATCACCGCCCCCCGGTTCACGGCGAAATAATGCCAGAATTCGGCGAAGGCGGCGCGCCGCGATGTGTCAATGCTTGTGGCCGCCGCGTCGCTCATGTCATTGCGCCCTGATGCGCGGGTTGATCACCGCGTAGAGAAGATCGACCAGCAGATTGACCACCATGACGACCAGCGCAATCAGCAGCAGCCCGCTCTGCACGGCGACATAGTCGCGCTTGAAAATCGAATCCACCATCCATTTGCCGACGCCCGGCCAGGAGAAAATCGTCTCCGTCAGAATCGCCCCGGCGATCAGCGAACTGACCTGCAGCCCGATCGTCGTCACCACCGGGATCAGCGCGTTGCGCAGCGCGTGCACGCCGACGACGCGGAACGGCGACAGGCCCTTGGCCCGCGCCGTGCGCACATAATCATCGCCCAGCACCTCCAGCATCGCCGAGCGCGTCTGCCGCGCGATGATGGCGAGCGGGATCGTGCCGAGCGCGATGCTGGGCAGGATCAGATAGCGCAGCGCCGAGACGAACGCGTCCCATTTTCCCAAGCAGCAGCGTGTCGATCAGGAGGAACCCGGTCACCGGCTTGATAAAATGCTGCAGCGCAATGCGCCCCGACACCGGCGTCCAGCCGAGATAGCCGGAGAAGAAAATGATCAGCAGCAGCCCCCACCAGAAGATCGGCATCGAATAGCCGGTCAGCGCCACGCCCATCGTCGTCTGGTCGAGCCACGAGCCGCGCTTGACGGCGGCCAGAATGCCCGCCGGCACGCCGATGAGGATGGCGAGCAGCATGGCGAAAATCGACAGTTCCACGGTGGCCGGAAACAGGATGGAAAACTCGGTGATGACCGGCCGTTTGGTGGCGATGGACACGCCGAAATCGCCCTGCAGCAGCTCGCCGACATATTTCAGATATTGCTGCCAGATCGGCAGATTATAGCCGAACTGCTCTTTCAGAACCTCATAGCGCTCCGGCGTCACCCCATGCTCGCCCGCCATGGCAAGGATCGGATCGCCCGGCAGCAGCCGCACAAAGGCGAACGCGCAGAGCGTGATGCCGAACAGCGTCGGCAGAACGAGAAGCAGCTTGTTGAGAATGTATCGGAGCATGTTTTAGCCGTGAATTTCTTCGAAAATGATCTCCGAGATGGTGGCGTTAATTGTGCCAAATGCGCCAGCGCACGGCTCCAGCCGGATTTGGTGTTCGGGCAGGCATCCACCTATTCCCCGCAACGAGGGATGCGGATCAAAGGGCGGACATGCAGTGATGCTCAGCCCGCCAATGACATTCTGGTGCAAGAACCCGTCGAGATGAATGTCGATAAAGTCCGTAAGGATGAAGGTTATGCGGGCTTGCTGTTCGTTACCTCCAACCCATCGGCGGCTTTCAAGTCGCAGCTGTTTTGCCCCTTTGCGGTTAAGCTTCAAAGCAACGATCTCGTCATCACCAAAATTCCGAAACCAGCCTTCTTCCGTCCGGAGCCAATCAACTAGGATTGGCCCGCCCTTGATCGTGTTGAGGATTTCGACAGTTTCATCCACTTCGCTCGAATCCTTGTTCGGGGAAACTTTCAGCTTGGCGAATGCAGCCACCCAACACTACTTTCTAATGTGGGGGAGCGCGCGCGTATTTTTCGGGATTAGGTAAGGCGGCGGCGTCACTTGGACGCCGCCCGAATACCACTACTCGCTCTTGTCCACCCCATCAAACCGGTGAATCCCGAGCGGGTCCATCATCAGCCCCTGCACCTTCTTGTTGGTCACGGTGTAGACTTGGCTGTGGCCGAGCGTGAAGGCCGGGGCCTCGCGCTTGAAGATGACCTGCGCCTCTTCATACAGCTTGGTCCGCTCCGCCTGGTCGCTGGTGATCTTCGCCTTCTGGATCAGGTCCTCGAACTCCTTGTTGCACCAGCTCGAATAGTTCGACACGCCGATGGCCGAGCAGGAGAACAGCGTGGCGAAGAAATTGTCCGGATCGCCATTGTCGCCCGTCCAGCCGATCTGGAACGCGCCCGGCCGGTCCTTCTTCTTGCCCTGCTCGCGGTATTCGGTCCATTCCAGCGTCTTGATCGTCGCCGTCACGCCAACCTTGGCCCAGTCCGCCTGGATCAGCTCGGCGGCGCGCTGGAAGCTTGGATTGTAGGGACGGAACCGGTCCGACGCCCAAAGGTCGATTGAGGTCACGCCAGCATCGGCCAATACCTTCTTGGCGGCCTCCATGTCGTAAGCGTCGTCAACCACCGCCTTGTTGTAAGACCACATGGTCGGCGGAATGAGGTTGGTCGCGGGCGTCGCGCCGCCGCCGGTGAACAGGGATTCAATCAGCGACGCCTTGTTGATCGCCATATTCAGCGCCTTGCGCACCTCAACCTTGTCAAACGGCGCCTGCGTCGTGTTGTAGGACATGTAGCCGATGTTGAGGCCCGCCTGCTCCATCACGACAACGTCCGGATTGGCCTTCAGCGCCGCGATGTCCGCCGGGTTCGGATAGGGCATCACGTCGCATTCGCCCGCCAGCACCTTCTGCATCCGCGCGCCCGCGTCCGGCGTGATGGCGAAGATCAGCTCGTCGAGCTTTTCCTTGCCCTTGAAATAGTCCGGATGCGCCGCATAGCGGATGACCGCGTCAAGCTGGTAATCGACAAACTGGAACGGCCCCGTGCCGACCGGCTCGGTCGAAAGCTTCTCCAGCGTGCCCGCCGCTTCCAGCTTGTCGGCATATTCCTTCGACATGATCGAGGCGAAATCCATGCCCAGATTTGCCAGCATCGGCGCGTTCGGCTCGTTCAGCACGATCTTGACGGTCAGATCGTCAACCTTGACGATCTCCTTCACATATTTCGGCATGTCCATTCCCTGGTAATAATCCCAGGTGATGTTGGCCATATAGGTGTTCCACTTATTGTCCGCCTTGTACTGGCGCTCAAACGAGAAGATCACATCGTCGGCGTTAAGATCGCGCGTTGGCGTGAAATAGCTGGTCGTGTGAAACTTGGTTCCGGGATGCAGCTTGAATGTGTATTCCTTGCCGTCCGCCGAAATTTCCCAGCTGTCGGCGAGGCCCGGCTCCAGCGTCGTGCCGCCATGCATGAATTCGACCAGCCGCGAATAGATGGTGCGCGAGGACGCGTCGAAATCATTGCCGCCCGTCGTGATGCCCGGATCAAAATTGGCCGGCGAGGCTTCCGAGCAATAGACCAGCGTCTTGGCGAAAGCCGCCGACGACAACACGCTTGCAAGCGCGGTGGCGGCGAGGAGTTTTGACAATGTTCCCATGATGAGTGCCCTTTTTTGCTTTTTGCATCGCGCGGGGCGGCAGGCCCCGGACTGGCGCTATCTCATTCTGTTTGATTTGCCTTGGCAAGGGGATAGTGTTGAAATCCCGACCAGACGGTCAAAAATTTTCAACTTAATCGATTGGAGAATGCCGCAATGCACGCCCGCCCTCTATCCAAGCCTCAAGGGAAAAACCGCTTACGTGACGGGAGGCGCAGGCGGAATCGGCGAATCCGTCTCCCGCGCCTTCGCCGCGCAGGGCGCGTCTGTCGGCATTCTCGACATTGATGCAGAAGCCGGGAAAAAGCTGGCTGCCGACCTCGGCGCAAAGGCGCGCTTCGAACCCTGCGACCTGCGGGACATTGATTCCCTGAAGACCGCCCTCGCCTCGCTGCGCGGCGCCGTCGGCCCCGCCGACATTCTCGTCAACAACGCCGCCCACGACCAGCGCCACGCCTGGCGCGACGTGACGCCGGACTATTGGGACGAGCGCATGGCGGTCAACCTCAGACACATGTTCTTCGCCATCCAGTCCGTCGCCCCGGACATGATCGAAAAACAGGCCGGCTCCATCATCAATTTCTCTTCAACGTCGTGGAAGCTGAAAATGGGGACCCTCCCCGCCTACACCACAGCCAAAGCCGCCGTCCACGGCCTCACCCGCTCCTTCGTCATGGAACTCGGCAAGTCCAACATCCGCGTCAACACGCTCTATCCCGGCTGGATCATGACGCCGCGCCAGAAGGAGCTCTGGTTCGACGAAGCCGGCCAGAAGACCCTCGACGAGCACCAGGCCATGCGCGGCCTGATCCAGCCGGAGGATGTCGCCAATCTGGTGATGTTCCTCAGCGCGGATGATTCATGGTTTTGCTCGGGGCAGGAGTTCACCGTGGATGGGGGGTGGATTTGAGCGCGCCCTCTTGAAATATCAACCAGTTCCAACTAGTTTAAACCAGTCGAACTGGAGATCGTCATGAAAACCGTAGGGGCCTTTGAGGCCAAAACCCATTTGTCGCATCTGCTTGACCTCGTGGAGAGCGGCGAGGAGGTGACGATCACGCGCCATGGCAAGCCGGTGGCTGAGCTCGTTTCGCCCAAGGCCCGCCGGACCAATCCGGAAGCACTGCGGAACCTCGTGGCGTCGATGGAGCATATCAGCTCGATTGCGTCCAGGGACGGCCCGTCAGTGCTTGAACTGATCGCCGAAGGCCGCAAATATTGAGAAACATCGTTCTCGACGCTTCCGTGGTTCTGGGCGCGCACCTGCCGGACGAGAGGAACGACGCCGCGATAAGACTGTTTAAAGAAGGGCAGGATGCGGTTTTCCACGTGCCGCAGATTTGGCACGTCGAAGTTGGAAACGCGCTGCTCATGGCCGTGAGACGCAACAGAATTCCCGTCGAAGAACTTGTGACGGCGCTGAGGATAATCGAAGGCGTTGATCTGGCAATCGACACGATGACTGGCCAGACGGCTTGGCATGAGACAATGCGCTTGGCGCAGAAGCACCGGCTGAGCCTCTATGACAGCGCTTATCTTGAGCTTGCCGCAAGGCTGGGCGCAAATCTCGCCACGCTGGACGCGCGGCTTGCGGCAGCGGCAAAGCTGGAGGATGTGGCGCTGGCGCTTTGACTTCCTGCCCCCACCCCCGCCCCAGATTCCCCAAAACAAATTTGACGGTTGTTGAAGCCTAAGTCCGCTCAATCCAACCGCCTGAAGAAACAAACTCGTCCGATCCCCCTTGCAATCCCCAACACATTCATACATATGAATGTATATATAAATCATCGAATCCGAAAAGGAACATCGTGATGACCGCAAACGTTGGAAATTTCGACCGCATCGCCCGCCTCGTGATCGGCGCCCTCCTTGTCGCATGGCCATGGCTCGGCCACGGCATGATGATGGGCGTGGCCGGACCGCTGCGCTGGATTGGCCTTATCGCCGGAATTGTGCTGATAGTCACGGCGCTGATGGGCACCTGCCCGGTCTACCGCCTGATGGGCGTCAACACATGCAAGGTCAAGTAATGGCAAGGTCAAATAATGCAGACTGAATTCACTCCCCTTCTTTCGTTCAGCGGAGGCGTCCTGATCGGCGCCTCCGCCGTTTTATTGATGTGGCTGAACGGCCGCATCGCCGGCATGACCGGCATCCTGTCCGGCATCATCCCGCCCTTGGCGCGCGACTGGCAATGGCGCGCCGCCTTCGTCGCAGGCGCGGTCCTCGCCCCGCTGGCATGGCTTGCCACAGGCCAAAGCATCGAATTCAGCGTGCCCGTTTCCAGCGCCGCGCTCATGCTCGGCGGCCTGATCGTCGGCGTCGGCGTCACCTTTGGCGGCGGCTGCACCAGCGGGCATGGCGTGTGCGGCATGGCCCGCCTCTCGCCCCGCTCCTTCGCCGCCACCGTGACCTTCATGATCACGACCGCCATCACCGTTTATCTCATCCGGCACGGGTTTTAGAAAAATGAAAAACATCTCCGCCCTCCTCTCCGGACTCCTCTTCGGCCTCGGCATCGCCATTTCCGGCATGGCCAATCCCGCCAAGGTCCTGAACTTCTTCGACTTCGCCGGAACCTGGGACCCAAGCCTCGCCTTCGTCATGGGCGGCGCGCTGGTCACGGCTTTCATCGGCTACCGCATCGTCTTCGGCGTCAGCAAGACGCCGCTGTTTGAGCCGGTCTTCTCACTGCCCACAGCCAAAAGCATCGACCGCAATCTCATCGGCGGCTCGGCCCTGTTCGGCGTCGGCTGGGGCATTGCCGGCTTCTGCCCCGGCGGCGCGATCCCGGCGCTGGGTTTTGGCGGCATCGAGACGCTGACATTTTTCGCCGCGCTGCTCGGCGGGCTGTTCATCGGCCGCACGCATCAAGAGCGGCCTGCCGAAATTCGCGCGGGCCTGACCGGAAAAGGAGCACAGCCATGACCCTGCCATTCACACCGGAAATGAGCCTCAAGCCAGAGGTCACGGCCTTTTTCGACGAGCCGACCAACACGATTTCCTACGTCGTCAAAGACCCTTCCTCCAGCGCCTGCGCCATCTTCGACAGCGTCATGGACATGGACTATGCCGCCGGCCGCATCACGCATGACAGCGCCAATGAGATCATCGCCTTCATCGAAAACAACGGCCTGAAGCTCGAATGGCTGATCGAGACCCACGTCCATGCCGACCACCTCTCCGCCGCGCCCTACATCCAGAAGAAGCTCGGCGGCAAAATCGGCATCGGCGAGAACATCACAATCGTGCAGGACACGTTCGGCAAAGTCTTCAACGAGGGCACCGAGTTCCAGCGCGACGGCTCGCAGTTTGACGCGCTGTTCAAGGACGGCGACACCTATCAAGATCGGCGCCATGACGGCCAACGTGCTGCACACGCCCGGCCACACGCCCGCCTGCATGACGCATGTCATCGGCGACGCCGCTTTTGTCGGCGACACTTTGTTCATGCCGGACGGCGGCTCGGCCCGCGCCGATTTTCCCGGCGGCGACGCGCGCACGCTGTATCACTCAATCCAGCGCGTGCTCGAGCTGCCCGGCCAGACCCGCCTGTTCATGTGCCACGATTACGGCCCGAACGGCCGGGACATCAAATGGGAAACCAGTGTCGACGAAGAGCGCCAGCACAATATCCATGTGCATGAAGGCGTCACCGAAGACGAGTTCGTCGCCATGCGCGAGGCCCGCGACGCGACGCTTTCCATGCCCAAGCTCATCATCCCCTCGCTGCAGATCAACATGCGCGCCGGGTCGCTGCCGCCGAAGGACGAGACGGGCAAAGTGTTTCTGAAGGTCCCGGTCAACGGCCTCTGAATGACGAAGACAGGAAAAGCCAAAATGGACATACGCGAAATCAATTCCAAATTTTCAGTCACAGGCCAGCTCGACGGCGCCGACATCCAGACCGTCGCCGCCGCCGGCTTCAAGACGCTGATCTGCAACAGGCCGGACAAGGAAGGCTGGGGCCAGCCGGGGCAGGCTGAAATCCGGGAAGCCGCCGAAAAGGCCGGGATGACATTTCACTATGTTCCCGCCGTCAGCGGCGCGCTCACCGGCGCGGACGTGGTGGCCATGCGTCAGGCGCTGTCACATGCGCCCGGTCCCGTGCTCGCCTATTGCCGCTCCGGCGCGCGCAGCGCCAATCTTTACCAGCTGGCAACCCAGCCCCAATGATTTCATGAACCTCTTATCCCGCTATTTTCCCGTCCTCATCTGGGGACCGGCCTATGACCGCGCTGCGCTGAGCAATGATTTGCTCGCGGCAATCATCGTCACGATCATGCTGATCCCGCAGTCGCTCGCCTACGCGCTCCTGGCGGGCCTGCCGCCGGAAGTCGGCATGTATGCCTCCATGCTGCCGCTTGTCGCCTACACAATCTTCGGCACCAGCAAAGCGCTTGCCGTCGGCCCGGTGGCCGTCATCTCGCTGATGACCGCCGCCGCAATCAGCAAGGTCGCCGCGCCCGGTTCGCCGGAATATCTCGCCGCCGCCATCACGCTCGCCTTCCTGTCCGGACTTTTTCTGCTCGTGCTCGGCCTCTTGCGCATAGGCTTCCTCGCCAACTTCCTGTCGCACCCGGTCATCTCCGGCTTCATCACCGCCTCCGGCATCATCATCGCCGTCAGCCAGCTCAAACATATTCTCGGCATCAAGGCCTCGGGCGAAAACCTGACGCAGCTGCTTGCCTCGATTGCGGAAAACATCAGCTCGCTGAATATCATAACGCTCGTCATCGGCGTCCTCTCCACCGCCTTCCTGTTCTGGGCCAGAAAGAGCCTCAAACCCTTTCTCATCAATCTCGGCATCAAGCCGGGAGCGGCGTCCGTGCTCGCCCGCACCGGCCCCGTCGCCGCCATCGCGCTGACCACGCTTGCCGCCTGGGGCCTCTCGCTGGGTGACAAGGGCGTTAAGCTCGTCGGCCATGTGCCGCAGGCTCTGCCCCCGCTGACCCTGCCCTCTTTTTCATTCGACACATGGACGACGCTCGCCGGCTCCGCCGCGCTCCTGTCCATCATCGGCTTTGTCGAATCCGTCTCCGTCGCGCAGACGCTCGCCGCCAAGAAGCGCCAGCGCATCGATCCGGATCAGGAGCTGATCGCGCTCGGCGCGTCCAACATCGCCGCTTCCTTCACCGGCGGTTATCCGGTCACCGGCGGTTTCGCCCGCTCCATCGTCAACTATGACGCGGGCGCGCAAACACCCGCCGCCGGCGCATTCACCGCCATCGGCCTTGCCGTTGCCTCGCTGACGCTGACGCCTCTCCTCGCTTATCTGCCACAGGCGACGCTTGCCGCCACGATCATCGTCGCTGTCTTGTCGCTGGTGGATATGTCCATCCTAAAGAAGTTATGGAATTACTCGAAAGCCGACTTCTTCGCCGTCTGCGCCACCATCGCCGCCACGCTCTTCCTCGGCGTCGAGATCGGCATCGCCTCCGGCGTTCTCTCGTCCGTCCTCATCCATCTCTACAAGACATCAAGGCCGCACATGGCCATTGTCGGCCAGGTTCCCGGCACTGAGCATTACCGCAATGTGAACCGCCACGCCGTGTTCACTTCGCCGTCGATCCTGTCCCTGCGGGTCGATGAAAGCCTCTATTTCGCCAACGCGCGTTTTCTGGAGGACAAGGTTTATGGGATGGTCGCCGAGCGGCCCGAGATCAAGGACGTGATCCTCATGTGCCCCGCCGTCAACGACATTGACATCAGCGCGCTCGAGTCCCTCGAAGCCATCAATGAGCGCCTTAGAGCGTCCGGCGTCCGGTTCCATCTTTCGGAAATCAAAGGGCCGGTGATGGACGCGTTGAAGACCAGCCATTTCCTCGAACATCTGACCGGCAAGGTTTTCCTCAGCCAGCATCAGGCGGTCGAGCATGTCGGCCACATCCAGCGGCGGGACTTGGAATCGTTTGTGATTTGAGCAAACTGCCCTAGACGCGGCAATACAGATCATACAGCGTGCCGACCACCTGCGCCGCGCGCTGGTCAGCGACAAAGTAATAGATCATCCGCCCCTCGCGCCGCGTGTCAACCAGCTTCTCGCTGCGCAGCCGCGCCAGCTGCTGCGACAGCGAGGCTTGCGGGATCTTCAGCTTTTCTTCCAGTTGAGAGACCGACATCTCTCCCGCAGACAGAAGGCAAAGGATCAACAAGCGCGTCTCGTTCGAAAGCGTCTTGAGCAAGTCGCTGGCCGCGCGGGCCTGTGAAAACATGGCGGCGGGATCGGCTGGCTGGTTTGGCGGCGGGTCATTCATTGGCGGAACATCGGGCTTCAGATCGCTGTTGAAATCAGAGGACAGCTAACATGGCGCAGCGCACAAAAACAGCCCGCCTTTGGCGCGCGGCTATTTCGCCGACGCGGCCTTCTGCAGCGCCCGCACCCGGTCAGCCAGTGACACTGGCGCGTCAGGGTCGCGGTTGGCGGCAACCAGCGCGCCGCGCTCTTCGCATTTTTCAGCGCGGCTGATGATCGGCGAATCCGGCCCTTCGAGCGCCGCCGTCATCCGCACCATTTCGGCGGCGATGTCATTGATCTGTTCGCGCAGCACCGCCGTGTCGCGGCGCTCTCCCTGCCATTCCTGCGACAGCGCCATCTGGCCCTGCGCCAGCTTCTCCTCGAGGCCCTTGTTCGCCCGCGTCAGCTCGCCGACGCGCTGCTTCAGCTTTTCGCGGTCATCCTCCAGCTTGCGGAACGCCAGCTCTATGTCGCCGCCGCGCGCATTGCCGAGCAGCGATGCGAGCCGCGCCGTCAGCTCCGCCACTTCCGCCTCAAGCCCGAGCCGCACGCGGTCAGCGGCGACAAGCCGCTTGTCCACGTCATGCCCGTCCAGCGTTGACAGTTTCATCTGCTCGCGCAGCCGGGCAAATTCTTTCTCGCGCCGCTCCAGCTTTTCCTCGCGGTCAGACAACTGCGCCGTCAGCCGCTCAATCTTCTTGTCGGCGTCCGCATGGCGTTTGCGCTCCTGCTTCAGGCTTTCCTGCAATGCCCTGCTCTCAAGTTCTATCTCACGCGCTTGATGCCGCAGATCCTTTTGCTCGCGCCGGTGTTCGCTGAGCTTGTCCGACAGCGAGCCGATTTCCGTGTCGCGCGCCACCAGCTCGATCTTGCGGCTGTCGGCGATTTCGGCTGTCTCCTGCAGCTGAAGACTAACCCGCTCCAGCTCGTGCATCCGCTTGTCGAGCGTGCCTTGGGCCTCCGCCTGCGCCGCGCCCACTTTCGTCAGCGCCTCTTCCTGCGCCTTCAGTTCGGCGCGCAGGTTCGATCCTTGCGCCTCGAGTGTGGAAATCGCCTGCTGCTTCTCGTCGCGCTCGGTGGTGAGCTTCACCAGCTCCTCGCGCGTGCGCGACAGTTCCAGCATCTGGTGGCTGATTTTATCCTTGAACTGCTTGACGCTGACCTCAAGCCGGCGCGTCGACATGGCAAATTCCGCCCGCAGCTGGTCCTTGTCGGCCTGCACCTCATTCATCGTCAAAGGAACAGTGGCTTCAATGCGCTTTTTCGTCAGCGCCACAGCGCGGCCCCAGATGGCAGGCGCCACCATCAAGGCGAGGAACGCAGCGCTGAGAAATCCCAGCGAAAACAGGAGGACTGACTGAACCAAAAACAAACACCCACATGGCAGACCCCTTCATGCCATGACGGGCAGCCGACATAAAGACAATCTTGGATTTACACTTAATTTACCATAATTGCGCGCAGGAAAAGCGTTAGAACGGATTCCATGTCGGCTGCGCGGTCACTTTCAAGTAGCCGATATTGACGCCAAGCCGCGCGCCGACGCCGGTGCGCACCGGGACGAGCAGCACTTCCTGCCGCTTCAAGACATTAAAGCCCACCCCCGCCAGAAAATAGGCCGATCCCGCCACGCCGCCGAACCTCCCATAGACCTGGTTGGTCTGCTCAAGATTATAGACCAGCATCATTGTGCGCGAGCCCTGTCCGCCGAAATCCCAGCCAACCGATGGTCCCTGCCAGAACAGTTTGAAATCGCCGGCGTTCTTTGTGTAAAGCGTGCCCTCGCCGTAAGTCAGGCCGCCGACAAACGCCCCGCCGCCCTCTTCGCCCAGAATGTAGCCATTGGGCAGGCCATAGCTTGAGAAGACTTTTTCGATTGCGGTTGCAATGCCGCCGGACGTCGAGCCAAAAAACGTGTGGCCGGAGTCGATTATTTCGTCCATCGTGTAGGTGTTCTCGGCGCGCGCGGGGGCCGCCGACACAAAGAGGATGGCGGCAAAGGCCGCGAAAAGGAGCTTAAGCTGAAAGGCAAAGCGGGTCATGTCTGTGTCCTGTCCAAAGGGCCGTCCGCTCGCGACTGCGCTTCCTGTCATAGTGCCCGCGAATCTGCGCCCGCTCGTCCAGCTTCAGCCTAGAAGCCAAATCTTGTGCATCCGTTAACCGCAAATCATGGCGGCAACTTGGCCCGTTCGCGCCCAACGCGGCGCAATAAGCACAGTAATTCGGATGGCCAGCCAATTTCTTGCCGCTGGCGCGCTGACTGTGTATCTATCCGGCACATATTTCCCTGATTCCTTATTCGAGAGTCCGATCCATGCTGTTCAACATCGCCGCCCATGACCTTGCCGCGCTCCTGTCGAGCAAACTGTGCCACGACTTGATTTCGCCCGTCGGCGCGATCAACAACGGCCTGGAGCTTTTGGAGGAGGGCGGCGCCGACGCAGACGCGATGAACCTGATCAAAAACAGCGCCCGCACCGCCTCGGCCCGCCTGCAGTTCGCCCGCGTCGCCTATGGCGCTGCGGGATCGGCCAGCGTGCAGATCGAGACGGGCGACGCCAGGAATGTCTCGCTCGGCTACATGTCCTGTGAAAAAGGCGAATTAACCTGGGAAGGGCCGCGTTATTTCCTGCCGAAGAACAAGATCAAGCTCCTGCTCAACCTCGTTCTGATCGCCAACGGCTCCATTCCGCGCGGCGGAAAGCTGGATGTTCTGATTGAGGGCGATGAAGGCAATCCGCGCTTCTCGCTGAAGACCAGCGGCCCGATGCTGCGCGTGCCGCCGCGCTTTCTGGAACTTTACTCCGGCGGCCCCGAGCATGAGCCCGTCGACGCGCATTCGATCCAGCCCTATTACACGCTGCTTCTGGCCAAAGAGTCCGGCATGGAAATCGGCGTCAAGGTCGAGCCGGAGGAGATCACCTTCACTGCCGTTCAGTCGGCAGCTTAAACAAGAATTTACCCTGACGCTTTGCAGCTTCTTTACTAAGACCTGCTAACCTTCTCCTCCTATGGGCGCGAAAGGCTCGGCCGGTCACTATCATCCCGGCCACTTGTGAGGAGTGTGACAGTGAAGCACTGTCTGATCGTGGACGATTCAGCCGTGATACGGAAAGTGGCGCGCCGCATTCTGGATGGCGCGGGCTATTACGTCTCGGAGGCCTCCAGCGGCGCCGAAGGCTGGCGCCTGTGCCGCAACACCAAGCCCAATGTCCTGCTGCTCGATTACATCCTGCCCGACATGGGCGCGCTCGAATTCATCGAAGCGCTGCGCCGCTCCAACGCCGCGCCGCTGCCGCACATACTGCTCTGCACCCCCTATCTCGACGTGCCGCGCATTATGAAGGCCAAGCGCGCCGGCGCTGCGGGCTATGTGATGAAGCCATTCGACAAAGCGCAGCTGCTGGGCGCGTTCGAACACCAGCTCGGCCAGGCGAAAGCCGCGTAACCACCTGAAATCAGACAATAAAAAACCCCGGTCAGGCCGGGGTTTTTTATTGAACAAGTGTTATATTCACGCGCTTTCGCGGTATTCGGTCGCCTCAGGCTCGCGCAGCACATAGCCGCGGCCCCAGACGGTCTCGATGAAATCCTGTCCGCCCGACGCCGCGTCGAGCTTCTTGCGCAGCTTGCAGATGAACACGTCGATGATTTTCAGCTCCGGCTCGTCCATGCCGCCGTAGAGATGGTTGAGGAACATTTCCTTGGTCAGCGTCGTGCCCTTGCGCAGCGAGAGCAGCTCCAGCATCTGGTATTCTTTGCCGGTCAGATGCACGCGCTGGCCGCCGACCTCAACGGTCTTGGCATCCAGATTGACCACCAGATCGCCCGTGGTGATGACCGACTGGGCATGGCCCTTGGAGCGGCGCACAATGGCGTGGATGCGCGCGACCAGCTCGTCCTTGTGGAAGGGCTTGGTCATGTAATCATCGGCGCCGAAGCCGAGGCCCCGCACCTTGTCTTCAATGCCGGCCATGCCGGAAAGGATGAGGATCGGCGTCTTGACCTTGGAAAGCCGCAGCGTGCGCAGCACTTCATAGCCGGACATGTCGGGCAGGTTCAGGTCGAGAAGGATAATGTCGTAATCGTACAGCTTGCCAAGATCGACACCCTCTTCGCCGAGATCCGTCGTATACACGTTGAAACTCTCGGACTTCAGCATCAGTTCGATGCTTTGGGCCATTGCACTGTCGTCTTCAATTAGCAGCACGCGCATATTCTATTCCCCTTTTCCGCCGTCGAAACGGGTTGTGTCCCCTCGCCGCGGAACCCAAATCACTTGTTCCACAACTTGCCACCGAATGGTTAACAAATTCTGATTCTCATTTGCAAGGGGCGTTGGCATTCGTTTCAGCTATCGGCGGTATAATAATGAATCCAATGATGAATTTGTCAGGCTGCCCACACGATATTCACATGAGAAAAGCCGCTTAACCGATTCAACTGACTCAATTTTCGGCTTGTTCGAATCTTTTGCGAATTTACCGGGCCTTAAGTCCTAACACGTATGATTAACGATGCGCGTAAACGAAAGGTTACCAGCGGCGCCCGGATTCGAAATATTTTAAGCATTTTCGAACCTTTGAGCCGCTTTTCGCCCGCGTGCCCGCGTTTTCTGGGCGTATCTGCGTAAGTAGGAGTGTTTGAGTGATGAAATCCCGCGACAGCCAGGTTCGCCTGAAGCTTTTCCAAGTCAATGAAAAACGCCGCCAGGTGCTGCAGCTCGACATGATGCTGGCCGATTTTGAGCGGATGGCCGGGGAACTCGAGAACCAGATCGGCTCGGAAGAGCGCAAATCCGGCATCACCGACATTAATCATTTCGCCTACCCCACCTTCGCCAAAGCCGCCCGTCAGCGCCGCGACAATCTGATCGTTTCGCAGCGCGACTTGAAAACCCAGCGCGAAGCCGCCGCCGCCAACCTCACATTGGCCGAAGAAGAGCTCGCCAAAGCCGAACAGCTCGAAAGCCGCGACAACAAGGCGCGCGAGCCCGTCAATGACATGATGGCCGCGCCGAGAATGGCGATGGGTTAAACACGGACGCCCCCGGCATGAGTGGAACTCGCTGAAGCCTTTTCTCACTCTTTCGGTTCTAAAAGCAGGGTAGGAATTGTTCCTACTTCATGTTAGGTTCGCGGCAAGGAGACAAAGTCATGTCCAATGCCAAAAAGTCCTTTGTGGTCGGCGACCACTATGAGTTTTTCATTGCCAACAAGATTTCCACTGGCCGTTTCAATAATGCCAGCGAAGTGGTGCGCGCCGGTCTGCGAATGTTGGAGGATTACGAGACAAGGCTGAATGAGGTTCGTCTTCTTGTCGACGCTGCCGATGCGCAGATACAGGACGGCAAGGGAATTGAGTTTGCGTCCGCGAGCGCTCTGCGGGAAGAGGTTCTGCGCAGGGGGACAGGCCTATCACGCCCCGAAAACTGATCGTCGCGCCGCAGGCGCTGGATGATCTCGCCCTTATGTTTGCCTATCTTGCGCAGACAAACGAGGCGGTGGCCGAAGAGTTTGTGGCTGATCTGACAGACAAAATGACTTGGATTGCAGAGACGGGCTTTTCCGGCATGGCGCGGGACTGGATCCGCCCCGGTCTCAAGGCGTTTCCCTATCGGGACAGATGCTTCTATTTCAGGATTGATGGGCAATCGGTCTATATGCTTCGGGTCTTGCACGGAAAGCAGGACATTGAACGGCGGGAGTTTCCCGGTGGGTGAAGCCGCAAGGGCATATGCGATGATTTGCGCGCAGGCGGGCTGAATGACAAAACCCTTCCTCCCGCTTCTTCTCCTCGGCACCTCCCTTTGCTTCGCCCTCGGAATCACCCTGCCGCTGATGGAAATCGACCGGCTGTATTTCTTCACGACAACGCCAAGCCTGATCGAGGTCACGACAGGCCTGTGGGCCAACGGCGACCGCGCCATCGCGATCATCACCGCCCTGTTCTCGCTGGTCTTCCCCCTCGCCAAACTCGCCGTTCTCCACCTGGCCGCCTTTGCCGCCGCTGGCGCGCCCGCCATCCCGTCCTGGTTCAAGGCCCTCGCCCGATGGTCGATGCTCGACGTGCTCGTCGTCGCCCTCGTCATCTTCGCCGCCAAGACAAGCGGTCTTGCGAGCGCGGCGGCAAAGCCGGGCCTGTGGTTTTTTGCGCTGTCGGTGGTCATGACGGCGCTGGCATCAAGGGTTGTGACGACGAAGGGCCAGTAAGGCCGCTTTGCCTTCGCCTCTGCACTCCGCCATAATGCGAATCGCAACCGAGCGGCGCATTACATGACAAACCAGCTCTATTACGGCGACAATCTGGGCGTCCTGCGCGAGCATATCGCCGACGCAAGCGTTGACCTTGTCTATCTCGACCCGCCCTTCAACTCCAACGCCACCTACAATGTCCTGTTCAAGGCCCCGGACGGCGTGCAGAGCCAGGCGCAGATCGAGGCGTTTGACGACACCTGGCATTGGACCGAAAGCGCCAAAGGAAAAGCAGGCAGGGCAAGCGGCGTTGGATTTGTGAGGCGGGGTCCGCAGGATGCGGAGAACTCTCATTGGGGCGGCTTGTCCTGCTTCGCTCTTCAAGCTTCGCAGGATTGGGTGCCCAATTCTGCACCGTTTTGATTTCGATTCAGAATGAAGCACCCCATCCTGCGAAGCTCGAAGAGCGAAGCAGGACAAAGCCTCCCCACCCGCCTTTGGGCCACCTTCGGACCTGTCCCCGCAGGGAAAATGCGGGAAAAAAAACTGCCTCAAAAAAATAATTCCGTTTAATATCAATGTCTTGTCATTTTCCAAAAATTATTTCAACAAATTTATCCCCGCCCCTCAAACTTCCCTCATACTTGCCCGCGCTGCTCTCATGGGACCGGATGATCACCGGCATTCGGGAGGGCAGGCGGCCTATGGCAGCTGTCGATAGAGGTATCGGCGGCGGGCGGAGCGACTTGATGTGGCTCTCATGGGACCGGATGATCACCGGCATTCGGGGGAGCGGGCGGCCTATGGCAGCTTCGGGTATCGGTTACCTGAGGCGGGCGGAGTCCCTCAGCCATGTCCCTCCTGGCCTTCGCGCCCTTCAAAGAAGCGTCCCATGCGCCAGCCCGGGCAAAAAGCCGTGACAGGGCGTGTGGCGAGCCCACACCCAGAATAGGTTAGTTCCAATCGGCAGGACCACACGCCCTGGACTTCCCTTCAATGACCGGATGCGTAAAGCAGGCGCGGTGACGAGGGAGGCTGTCCTGCTTCGCCCTCTGGGCCACGCATGATGGGGCGCTGCGTCCTGCGTCGCTTCAGCGAAGCAGGGCGTTTCAGGTCTGCGCCCACATCCGGAGCAGATTCGCCAGCGACTTCGACATCAGGTCAAATTCCGGCGTCTTGCCCGACGCGCTGAAAACCGCCCGCCGCGCCGTGTCGAGATCAAACAATATCTCACGCCGCTCGGCGCTTCGCACAAAACTCTGCGCCCAGCCGACGCAGACGCGGCGCGCGCCGGAATTGAGCTTGGCGACGCGGTGCAGGGTCGTTGACGGATAGAGGAACACAGAACCCGCCGGTCCTTTGATTGCCGTCTCGCCCGCGCTCGTCTCCATCACCAGCTCGCCGCCCTCATATGTCTCTGGCTCATCGACGAACAAAGTGAAGGAAATGTCCGAGCGCAGACCGCCCATCAGCGCGTCATCGACATGCGCGCCATATTCCATGCCCAGCTCGTAGCGGGCGAAGAGCAGCGAGGACAATTGCCTGGGCCGCGCCGCCATGATGAACAGCGGATGCGCCGTCAGCTTGTCACGCACAAGAGCCCGCGCCGCGTCCATCGCCGCATCTCCCTGTTTCGCCTGCATATTGTTCTTAACAGCCTTGGCTGCCCAGCCCGCAGTTTCGCGGCCATCCACAAATGTGGCCGCGTCAAAAGCCGCACGCACTGAGGCAAGCTCCCCGGGCGATAACACGCCCGCAATCGTCATCTGCATGTCATGTCTCCAAACAAAAAACGGGTTCAAGGCCCGCCGCCGGAATGACGGCATCTATGCCAATGCCACCTGCCTTGGCAAGGCGGGTACCTGCAAGTCTGGAATTATTCCAATGAAAGCAATAGTTTAGACTGTTTCTAAATTGGCGGTTGCGGCAATTTTCCGCTTGCCAGCCTAAAATCCAGCCGTTAGTCCTGCCAACGCAACATCGTGACCTTGAACCACGAATGGGGAAATATATGAACAAGACCAAGCTCTGGCTTGGGATCGGCAGCTTTGTGCTGGCCGGTTCCGCAATCACATCACAGACATTCGACATCGCCAATGCCGGGCCGCAGGCCGCGCCCGCTCAAAATAACTTTGCTGCATCAAACATCATCCTTGCTGCCGAAACGGCAGAGCCCGCAGCGGCGCTGGACGCTGGTGGAGAGCAGGGCGGCGAAAGCGGTGGCGGCGCGCTTGCTTCCTACGCCCTGTCATCGACCGACCCCAACGCTTTCAGCTACGACGCCAAGCCCCAGATCGACGCCTATGCCGATCTCGTCCATTCAAGTTATCTGGCTGCCGCCGCCGCCGCGCAGAAACTCGACCAGGCGGTCGACGAGCTCCTCAACAATCCAGGCGACGCGTCGCTGGCCGCAGCCCGTCAGGCGTGGATCAAGGCGCGGCAGCCATATCTGATGACCGAGGCGTTCCGCTTCTATGACGGGCCCATCGAAAACGTTGAAGGGCGGCTCAACGCCTGGCCGATGAATGAGGCTGCGATCGACTATGTGAAAGACAATCCGAAGGCAGGCCTCATCAATTCAGACAAGCCGCTGACAATGGACGCAATTGTCGCCGCCAATCAGGCGGATGATGAAGCCAATGTCACCGCCGGCTGGCACGCCATTGAGTTTCTGCTTTGGGGTCAGGACCTGTCGGCGGACGGCCCCGGCGCGCGGCCGCCGTCCGACTATATCGCCGGAATGCCAGCCAATGACCGGCGCCGCGAATATCTCATTCTCACTGTAAAGCTGCTGATTGAGGACCTTTCGAATCTGGCCGCGGTGTGGAGTCCGGACCTTGCGGGCGGCTATGCCCAAAGCCTCAAGGCGCTGCCGCCGCGCGAAGCAATTGGCCGCATGCTGAACGGAATGGCGATACTGGCGGGATTCGAATTCATGTCACAGCGCCTCGCCGTCGCGCTCAATTCGGGCGATCAGGAGGACGAGCATTCCTGTTTCTCCGACACGACGCATCAGGATTTCGTCTACGATCTGCAAGGCATCAAAAATGTCTGGACCGGCGACGCATATGGCAAACAGAGGCCCGGGCTCGACGAGCTGGTCAAATCAATTGACGCGGCGACCGCAGAAAATGTCGGCAGGCTTTTAGCCGACGCCGAAAAGAATGTCGCCGCGCTGGGCAATCCATGGGACAAGGTTCTCGCTTCGCCCGAAGGCAGCCCGGAGCGCAAAGCGGCCGAAGACGTTGTCGTGGCCTTGCAAGCGCTCGGCAAAGGACTAACTGATGCTGGGGCAAAACTCGGGGTACTGGTGCTCATCCCGGCTGGTTAGAACATGCGGCGATTTCAAAAAACCCTGTTTCCCGCCGCCGCTGCCATTGGCTTGACATTGGCGGCGGCGCTCGCCGCCGCGCCGTCGCTGAATTCGCCCAGTCTCGGCGGGGCGACAACGCGGGCGCTCGACGGCAAAACCGCTTTCACTTTTCCGGCCGCCAACATCAGGGCGGAGCATCAGCGTGACTTTTTCTTCGGTAACCGGCTGTTCAACACAAATTGGGTCACCGCGCCCTCGTCGGTGAAGAGTTTTGACGGGCTGGGGCCTTTTTTCAACCGCACTTCCTGCTCCGGCTGCCACACGCAGGATGGCAGGGGACGGCCGCCGCTGGCCGCAGGCGAACCGCTGAATTCCATGCTGATGCGCATCAGCGTCCCGGATGCGGCCAGCCCGAACGGCGCGTCGCCGCACCCAATCTATGGCGATCAGCTGAGCGAAGACGCGATCCTCGGCGTCGCGCCCGAAGGCAAGACCAGGATAAGCTATGAGACAGTGCCCGGAAAATACGGGGACGGGCAGGCTTTTGAGCTGCAAACTCCTTCCTATTCGATCACCGGACTCGCTTCCGGCGCGTTGGGCGCAGGTGTCATGCTTTCCCCCCGTGTCGCCCCGCAGGTCATCGGGCTCGGGCTGCTGGAAGCGGTGCCCGAAGAAACGCTGGCCGCGCTGAGCGATCCCGATGACGCAGACGCGGACGGCATATCCGGGCGTGTGAACCGCGTGATTGATCCCCTGACCAAAATGAGCGTCGCCGGGCGTTTCGGCTGGAAGGCCAACCAGCCAACGCTTTTGGCGCAGAACGCCGCCGCCGCAATTGGCGATATGGGACTTACCAATCCGCTGCATGATACTGAAAGCTGCGCGCCCGCGCAGACAGAGTGCCTCTCTGCCAAGAAAGCCCCTGAAATCGATCTGTCGAAAAAGTTTCTCGACAAGATGACGCTCTACACGCGCCTGCTCGCCGTTCCATCACAGCGAAATCCAGAAGACCCGCAAGTGGTCAAGGGCGGACAGGTGTTTGCAAATCTTGGCTGCGCCGGCTGCCATGCGCCGACCCTGAAAACCGGTGCAAAGGCGGCGCTGCCGGAGCTGGAAAACCAGACATTCCATCCGTTCACCGATCTCCTGCTGCATGATATGGGCGAAGCCCTCGGCGACGGCCGCCCGGATTTTGAAGCCGGCGGCAATGAATGGCGCACACCGCCGCTCTGGGGGCTTGGGCTTGTTGAGGCGGTCAACGGCCATAACCGCCTGCTGCATGACGGCCGCGCGCGCGGTGTGGCGGAGGCGATCTTGTGGCATGGCGGCGAGGCCGAGAAATCCAAGCAGGCTTTTCGCAACGCCGGGAAGGATGAACGCGATGCGCTGGTGGCGTTTTTGAATTCGCTTTGACGCGGGAAGTCCGCAAAGAGCGCTGCGAAAAACCAGAGGGCGGCTGGCCTGCCGCTGTCGGCGCAGCGCGCCGACCGTCGCAATCCTTATAGCCAGAACCGACAATTGATAAGACCAATGCCAAGCGGCGCTTGATCACTGTTTCGTCAGCGGGATACTGCCGCCAATGAGCAAGCTGGAAAGACGGCAGGGGCAGCGATGAAATCAAACGCACGGGTGGTGGTTGTCGGCGGCGGGGTGATGGGCGTCGGGCTGCTCTATCATCTGGCCCTGGAAGGCTGGACGGATGTCGTGCTTATTGAGAAGGGCGAGCTGACCTCCGGCTCCACTTGGCACGCCGCAGGGCAATGCCCGCATTTCAACTCATCGCTCAACCTCACCAAAGTGCATCTTTATGGCACGCAGCTTTATCCAAAGCTCGAAGAGCTGACCGGCCATGCCGTCTCCTGGCACGGCTGCGGCGGACTGCGGCTGGCCACGACAGACGACGAAGTGGACTGGCTGAAAAGGGTTTATGGCGTCTCCAAGCTGGCGGGTTATGAGGGCGAGATCATTGGCCCTTCCGAGATTGCGCAATATCATCCATTCCTCGACACTTTCGGCGTCAAGGCGGCGTTCCGCACCGTCACAGACGGCCATGTCGCGCCGGCCGATATCACCAACGCCATGGCGGCGGGCGCGCGCAAGCTGGGCGCGGAAATTTACCGGCGCACCCGCGTCACGGACATCAAGCTGCTGCCGTCCGGCGAATGGCGTGTCATCACCGATCGGGGCGAAATTGTCTGCGAGCATGTGGTCAATTCCGCTGGCTCCTATGCCGATGTGGTCGGCGCGTGGACCGGCCACAATGTGCCGATTTCCAATATGCTGCACCATTATCTCATCACCGAGCCGATGCAGGAGCTGATCGATTTGAGACACGAGCTGCCCGTGGTGCGCGACCCGTATTGCCATTCCTACCTGCGCGAGGAAACCAACGGCATTCTGATCGGTCCATATGAGACGGCAACGGCCCATGTCTGCTGGGACGGCAAGCCGCCGGCATGGGATTTTGAGAGCGAACTTATCACGCCCGAGCTCGACCGGCTGATGCCATGGCTGGAAAAAGCCACAGAGCGGTTTCCTATCTTTGCCAAGGCCGGGGTCAAATCCGTCATCTCCGGCGCGATCACCCATACGCCGGACGGCACATATCTGTCGGGCCCGGCGCATGGGCCGAAGAATTACTGGATGCATTGCGGCGCCTCTATTGGCATCTGCCAGGGCGGCGGGGCGGGCAAATATCTGGCGCAGTGGATGGTGCACGGGCAGGCTGAGATCAGCATGCGCGAATTCGACCCGCGCCGCTTCGGTCCCTGGGCGACGAAGGAATACACCGAAGAGGTCTCGGTTGCTGACTATCACCACATGTATTATTGCTACAGGCCGGGCGAGCAGCACAACGTCGGGCGGAATCTGCGGCTCTCTTCCGTCTATGAGCGGCTGAAGGATCATGGCGCGCAGTTTGCGCAGGTGCATGGCTGGGAGCGCGCCCGCTGGTTCAACACGGATCGGCGGCGGCGAGGACTTCTCCTTTCGCCGCTCCAACTGGCAGGACGCGGTGCGCGCAGAATGTCTGGCCGTGCGCGCGCGTGTCGGCCTGATGGACCTGTCAACGTTTTCCAAATTCGATGTCACTGGCCCGGACGCGCACGCTTTCCTCGACCGCATCTGCGCCAATAAGATGCCGGAGAAAATCGGCGGCGTGGCGCTGGCGCATCTGTTGAATGAGAACGGTTTCATCGAAAGCGAAATCACCGTCACGCGGCTCGCCGAAGATCATTTCTATGTCCTCTCCGCCGCCGTGGCGCAGCAGCATGATTTTGATCAGCTGAGCTGGCGCAGACTTGCGGACGAAAATGTGTCGATCAAGGATGTGACCGATGATTTCGGCACGCTGGTCTTGGCGGGACCGCTGGCGCGGGCTGTGCTTGAAAGCTCACTTCAATTGACCTGACCAATGCATCCTTCCGCTGGCTGACCGGCAAAACGGCGGAGGTGGCGGGCGTTGCAGGCGTGCGGCTGCTGCGTGTCAATTATGTCGGCGAGCTGGGCTGGGAGCTGCACTGCCCGATGGCGCAGATGTCAAGGGTTTTCGATGAGCTGATGCTGGCGGGCAAGCCGCATGGCTTGGCGCTGTTCGGCTCCTATGCGATGAATTCCCTGCGCATGGAAAAGGCCTACCGCGGCTGGGGGTCGGAGCTGACCTTTGAGATCGACATGTTCGAAGCCGCGATGGAGCGCTTCATCCGGCTCGACAAGCCGGATTTCATTGGCCGCGAGGCGAGCCTTGTGAAGCAGCAGCGCGGCGCGCGGATCAAGCTGGTCTATTTGCGTGTCGATGCGGCGGACAGCGACTGTCTTGGCAACGAGCCGGTCTATGCGGGCGACACTTTAGTGGGCCTGACCACCAGCGGCGCTTATGGATTTGCCACGGAAAAGTCGCTGGCCTTCGCCTATGTCGATCCGGCCTTCACCGAAGCCGGAACTGAGTTCAACATTCTCATTCTCGGCGTGCGCCGCCGTGCGGTGATCCTGCCGGACGCGGCATGGGACCCGAAGAACGAGCGGCTGCGCGCATGAGCCGCCTTTCTGGGAGAAGACTGATGACCAAGCCCCTGCCAAAACACGCCCGGGTCGTCATTGTCGGCGGCGGCATTATCGGCGCGTCGATTGCCTATCACCTGACCAAGTTCGGCTGGTCCGATATTGTCCTCTCGAGCGCAAGCGGCTGACCAGCGGCACGACATGGCATGCGGCGGGGCTGGTCGGCCAATTGCGCGCCACGGCGAACCTAACGAAACTGGCGCAATACACGACGCAGCTCTATGCCGAACTTGAAGCCGAGACCGGCCAAGCCACCGGCTTTGTCCAGCGTGGCAGCGTCTCCATCGCGACCAATGCGGAGCGCATGGAAGAGCTGCTGCGCGGCGCTTCGATGGCAAAGAATTTCGGGCTTGAGGTCAACCGAGGTAACGCCTGCCGAAGTGAAAAAGTTTTGGCCGCTCCTGAATGTCGATGACATTGTCGGCGGCGTGCATCTGCCGGGCGACGGGCAGACCAATCCAATCGACACGACGATGGCCCTGATCAAGGGCGCAACGATGCGCGGCGCGAAAGTGTTCGAGAGCACTTTAGTCAATTCGATCCTAACGAAAGACGGCCGCGCCATTGGCGTCTCGACGGACGAAGGCGATATTTCCGCTGAACACGTCGTGATCGCCTCCGGCATGTGGTCACGGCACTTGGGCGCGACGGCGGGCGCGGATATCCCGCTGCAGGCCTGCGAGCATTTTTACATCGTCACCGAGCCGATGGCAGGCCTCACGCCAAACCTGCCGACGCTGCGCGATCCGGACAATTGCGCCTATTTCAAAGAGGACGCCGGCAAGCTGCTGCTCGGCGCGTTTGAGCCGAATGCCAAGCCATGGGCGCTGGATGGGATACCGGCGGATTTCGAGTTTGGCGAGCTGCCGGACGATTTCGGACATTTCGAGCCAATCCTCGAAGCCGCCGTCAAACGGCTGCCAGCGCTGGAGACGGCGGGCATCCGCAAATTCTTCAACGGGCCGGAAAGCTTCACGCCGGACGTGCGCTATCTTCTGGGCGAGACGCCGGATGTGAAGGGCCTTTTCGTCGCCGCCGGTTTCAACTCGATCGGCATCCAGTCGGCGGGCGGCGCGGGCAAGGCGCTGGCGGAATGGATCATTGAAGGCCACCCGCCGATGGACCTTGCGGACGTTGACATAAGGCGGGTGCAGAAATTCCAGACCAACCGGAAGTATTTGAAAGAGCGGGCCACTGAATCGCTCGGCCTGCTCTACGCCATGCACTGGCCCTACCGGCAGTACGAGACAGCGCGGGGCGTGCGCACCTCCGCCATCCACGAAAGGCTCGCGGCGCACGGCGCGTGTTTCGGCGAGGCGGGCGGCTGGGAGCGCGCCAACTGGTTCGCGCCGGCGGGTGTTACGCCGGCTTATGAATACAGCTATGGCAGGCAGAACTGGTTCCCCCATTCCGCCGCCGAACATCGGGCGATCCGGGAGATGTGCGGACTTTATGACATGTCGTCCTTCGCCAAGTTTCTGGTGCAGGGGAATGATGCGGAGAAAGTTCTGCAGAACATTTCCGCCAATGACGTGGCCGTCGCGCCGGGCCGCATCGTCTATACGCAATGGCTGAACGAACGCGGCGGCATTGAGGCGGACCTGACTATCACGCGCTTGTCCGAAACCGCGTTCATGATCGTCACCGGCACATCAGCCGCCCGCCGTGACCTCACCTGGCTGCGCCGCCATATTCCCGATGGCGCGAATGTCTTCGTCACCGATGTGACCTCGGCGGAAGCCGTGCTCTGCGTCATGGGGCCGAACAGCCGCGCGCTCCTCGAAAGCGTCTCGGGCGCGGATATGTCCAACGCGGCGCATCCGTTCGGCACGGCAAGGGAAATTGAGCTTGGCTATGCAAGAGTGCGCGCCGCCCGCGTCACTTATGTGGGTGAACTTGGCTGGGAGCTTTATGTCTCCACAGAATTCGCCCGCTCGGTGTTCGACACATTGATGGAAGCTGGCGCGCCGCATGGCTTGAGGCTTGCGGGCCTGCACGCGATGGATTCCTGCCGTATAGAAAAAGCCTACCGTCACTGGGGCCATGATATCGCCGGGGAGGACACGCCGCTGGAGGCGGGGCTTATGTTCGCGGTCAAGCTGGACAAGGGCGATTTCATCGGCCGCGACGCCTTGCTGAGACAGCGCGAGGCGGGGGTGAAGCGGCGGCTCGTCCAGTTCCTGCTGAAGGATCCGGACGTCATGCTTTATCATGACGAGCCGATATATATGAATGGCAGGATGCAGGGCCGCACCACGTCCGGCGCTTATGGGCATTGCCTTGGCGGGGCGGTCGGGCTGGGTTATGTGCGCGAGGAAATGGGCGCGCTGAAGGACATGATCGGCAATGCTGAATTCGAGATCGAGGTGGCGGGACGCCGCATTCCGGCGAGCGCCAGCCTTGCGCCCATGTATGATCCGAAAAGCGCGCGGATCAGGGTTTGATTAGTTGAGCGCCGGCATGGTGCTCTGGTGAAACCCGGATCCCGCCGGTGTCGGTGACGAGCCGGGAACTTCAGACAGGCTGTTCTCGCTATATGTCACAACAGGCGGCTGCGGCCATTTGTTGTACCTTCTGGCTTTCGTGAGGCGCTCAGCGATGGCACTGCATAGGCGGCTTTCGCAGTGCTCGTTTCTCTGATTAACCCACGCCTCCCGCCAATATGGCCAGACCAATTGAAACAAGAGCAAGAAGCAGCGACACGCCTTTCCAGAACGCCACAGGGTTGCGCTCGATCAGCGGCTTTTCGCGGCCGAAGCCAAGTTCGGTGTTGGGCTTGCGCAGGTCTTCCACCAGCGCGGACAAAGCCTCGGTGCGTTCTGCCGGAGACTTCCTGACGGCCTGCTCCAAAGCTGCGTCAACCCAGTCCGGCACATCCTTGCGGCGCGATGCGGCGGGGACGTAGGCGAGCTTCTTTGCCTGCGAGGCGTTGGTGATGCCCTTGCCATAGGGCAGATGGCCGGTCAGCATTTCGTAGGCGATGACGCCGAGCGAATAGATGTCGGATCGGTTCGACGGCGCTGCTCCGGTCAGATGCTCCGGCGCGGCGTAATCGGCGGTGCCGGCGGGAACCGGATGCGCGGCGCGGCCGTTTTCGTCAGCCCAACTTGCGGCCTGCGAGGAGCCGAAGTCGATGATCTTCACCAGCCCGTTGGCGTCGATCATCACATTGCCGGGCTTCATATCCAAATGCAGCACGTCCTTGCGGTGCAGCGCGCGCAGGCCAAGCGCGATCTGCGCGATGATGGAGCGAACAGACTCAAGATCGGGCGATGGATTGTCCAGCATCCATTGCTGCAGCGTCCTGCCGTCGAAATACTCCGTCACATGGTAGAGTGAGCGCCGGTCCGGCTTTGACACATGGACTTTCAGCACATACGGGCTGGAGACCAGACGGCCGATCCACTCCTCCCGCGCGAAGGCTGAGATGAAGGCCGGATCGTCCTCGAAATTGGGCGACGGAGTCTTGATGGCGACCACCTCGCCGCTGCCGCTGTCTTTGGCCAGATAGACCTGGCTGCGACTGCTTTCGTGCAGGGGGCGGATGATGGCGAAGCCGTCGAGCGTGTCGCCTGCGGCGAGAAGCTTGGGAAAAGGAAGATTTGAAGCGTTCGCCTTGTGGCTGTCCGCACCCGCCTTGCCGGGTTCCTTCACGCAGACTATCTGGCAGGTCAGATTGTCCAGGCTGCCTTTTTGAAAAGCCTCCTCCACAGCGCTTCGCGCCGCCGTGTCAAAGTCGGTCTGTGCGCCGACGAGCCGGACAAGATCAGCGCCGCCCAGCGTGTCATGCACGCCGTCGGTCGTCAGAAGGAAAATGTCGCCCGCCCCCAGCACTTCCTGCCGGTAATCAATCTCCAGATTCTGGTTGATGCCAAAGGCGCGCGACAGATGTTCCAGCCCGCGCCCGACTTTGATCCGGTGGTCCGTGGTCAGCTGCTCAAGCTGCTTGCCGCGCAGGCGATAAACGCGCGAATCTCCCGCATGGAAAATATGCGCCAGCCCGGACTTCAGCACCATTCCGGAAAAGGTCGAGACCATGCCGCGCTCGTCGAAATCGTGGCGCTGGCCCTGGGCGTACAGCCAGCCGTTGACGGCTTTCAAGACGGTGGCGACGGAGCGCTTGACGGTCCAGCTCTCATGCGTGGCGTAATAGTCCTCAAGGAACGAGCGCACGCAGCATTCGCTGGCCTCCTTCGCCGCTTCGCTGGACGACATGCCGTCGGCGATGGCGATGGCGACGCCTTTGGACTGGAGCAGCGCGCCGTCCGGAATGACGATGCCGTAGGAATCATCATTGCGGAGCTTTCGCCCCGCAATGGAATATTGGCCGATAGAGAGCTGTATTTCTCCTGAACTCATGTCACATCAATCATGGCAATCGTGCCGTCCGGCATTTCCTCAGCGATCTGCCCTTTGGGGTCTTCGATGAAAATGAAGACCAGCGCAAGCGCCAGCGCCGAACCGATGGACGCCACGAGAAACAGCGTCTGCGCGTCAAAGCCGGAATAGATGGTGAGGAACAGCACGCCGCCGACATTGCCAAAGGCACCGACCATGCCGGCGATCTGGCCGGTCAGCCGCCGCTTGATCATCGGCAGCATGGCATAGACCGCGCCGTTGCCGGCGTTGACGAACAGCGAGCAGATAAAGGTGGCGGTGACCGCGAAAGCAACGCCTGTCGACAGCCCCATATTGCTCATAGCGAAATAGCCTCCCGCCGTGCCCGCAAGGCACCAGGTCAGCACGCGGCGGCGGCCGTAAAGATCGCTGAGCCAGCCGCCGATGGGGCGGGCGAAAAATGTGGTCAGGCCAAAACTCGCGCCAAGGAAACCCGCGACGGGCAGCGACAGGCTGAACACATCCTTGAACAGCAGCGGCAGGACCGAGACGACGGCCAGCTCCGAGCCGAAAGTGATGAAATAGACAAAGTCGAGCACAGCGACCTGGCGGAACTTGTAGCGGTGCAATTCCGCGACGGGCGCGACGAAGACGCCCTTATTGATGCGCCACGTGTCATAGAGCTGCGCCGCATAAAGCGCGGAAAGGCCCGCATAAATCATGTTGACGACAGGCCCTGAAAGCAGCTTCAGCGCATCCGGCCCAAGCTTGTAGGCAAGGTAGGCCAGCGTCATGGCGATGGGCGCCTGCATGATGCAGTAGAGCGCGAAATCACCCTTCGACGTCACTTCCATCGCGCCCAGCTTCTTCGGGCTGAAATAGGTGGAGCCCTTCGGCGTGTCGGTGACGAAGGTGTAGTAAACGCCGGAATACAGAATGGCCATCACGCCCGTCGTCGCAGCCGCCCAGCGCCATCCGTCTTCGCCGCCGATCACCGCCGCGATTGTCGGCAACGCCACCGCCGCCGCCGCCGAGCCGAAATTGCCAAGCCCCGCGTAAAGCCCCTGCGCCAGGCCGGTTTCGCGCGCGGGAAACCATTCGCCGATGATGCGGATGCCGACGACAAAGCCCGCCCCGACAAAGCCTAGCAGGAAACGAGAAGCCGCCAGCGCCGCGTAGCTTTGCGCGAAGGCGAAGAACAGGCAGATCACGCCGGAGATGAACAGCAGCAGCGAGAACATCAGGCGCGGTCCGAGCTTGTCGACGAATATGCCGACCGCGATGCGGGCTGGAATGGTGAGCGCGACATTCAGCGTCAGAAGAGCGGCGACCTCCTGCTTGGTCAGGCCGAATGTGTCGCGGATCGAGGCCATGAGCGGCGCGTGGTTGAACCAGACGACGAAAGTGATGAAGAAGGCGAGCCAGGAAAGATGCAGAACCTTTATTCTGGGCTCGCGGCTGAAAAAGGGGAATTTCGGTCTGGCAGCTTCTTGCATGAGGCAATCCTTTCAAGGGAAGTTGCCCAAACCTTCGCAAGCGCCGTGCCAGTTGGATAAACGCCGCCCGTTTGAGGGTTAAGGCATTGAAGCCAAAACGAAATACGGATATGATCATTTATTAGCCACCATAATAGTTGGTTAAATAATGAGCACAATTGTTGGGCGAATGCATACGATTTGTGCGCTGCAACATGAACAGGCGCAGCCGTTTATTTCATCTGCACGCCTAAAAATAAAACAAAAACAGGTAATTGAAGGAATCTCTCTGCGGAGTTCGCGTAGTGGCATGGCGCTTGCTTAATAATGTTTAAGAGAATTTTTGTTGCAGCGCACAAAATAAGGCTGCCCATGGAGAAATGCGTGGAATGAAACAAAAACTGGTGATTATCGGCAACGGCATGGCGCCGGGGCGGATGCTGGAAAATCTGTTGGAAGCCTCGCCCGACGCCTACGAGGTGACGATTTTCAACGCCGAGCCGCGCGTCAATTATGACCGCATCATGCTCTCTCCGGTGCTTTCGGGCGAGAAGAGCTTTGAGGAAATCGTCATCCATGGCGACGGCTGGTACATTCAGCACGGCATCACGCTCTACAAGGGCTGCAAGATCAAGAGCATCGACCGGGAGGCCAAGACCGTCACCTCGGACACCGGCATCGTCGCCGAATATGACAAATTGGTCATCGCCACCGGCTCTGTGCCGTTCATCATTCCCGTGCCCGGCCATGACATGGCGGGCGTGCTCACCTACCGCGATTTGGACGATGTCAACGCCATGATGATCGCGGCTAAATCCCGCGGCAACGCGGTGGTGATCGGCGGCGGGCTGCTTGGCCTCGAAGCCGCCGCCGGTCTTGCCGAACAGGGAATGAAGGTGACGGTTATCCATATCATGCCGACGCTGATGGAGCGGCAGCTTGATCCTGCCGCCGGTCATTTGTTGAAGAAGGCCGTCGAAGAACGCGGCATCACGGTATTGAACGGCGCGAACACCAAGGCCATTCACGGGACCACGCGGGTTGAAAGCGTCGAACTGGCGGATGGCACTGTCGTCCCCGCCGACATCGTCGTCATGGCCGTGGGCATCAGGCCGAATGCGGCGCTTGGCAAGGAGGCGGGGCTGACAATCAACCGGGGAATTGTGGTCGATGACCAGATGCGCACCTCCGATCCTGACATATTCGCGCTCGGTGAATGCGGCGAGCACCGGGGCATGGTCTACGGGCTCGTCGCGCCGCTGTATGAGATGGCCGGGATTTTGGCGAAGACGCTGGTTGGCGAAGCTGCCGCATATGCGGGCTCGGTGACTGCGACCAAACTGAAAGTCACCGGCATCAACCTGTTCTCGGCGGGCGATTTCGCCGAAGGCGAAGACCGCGAGGAGATCGTGCTGCGCGATGCCTCCTCCGGCGTCTACAAGCGGCTGGTCCTCAAAGACAATAGGATCGTCGGCGCGGTGCTGTATGGCGAAACGTCGGACGGGGCCTGGTTCTTCGACATGCTGAAGAAGGGCGCCGACATTTCCGAGATGCGCAACACTTTGATTTTCGGCCAGTCCTATCAGGGAGGGTCCCCGCTGGACCCTATGGCGGCCGTTGCAGCCTTGCCGGATGATGCGGAAATCTGCGGCTGCAACGGCGTATGCAAAGGAAAGATCATCGGGGCGATCACCGGGAAAGGGCTGACATCTCTCGACGATGTGCGCGCCCATACCAAAGCCTCGGCCTCATGCGGTTCCTGCACCGGCCTTGTCGAGCAATTGCTCGGCATCACGCTCGGCGACGCGTACAATCCCGCCGCCGTGCAGCCCATGTGCGGCTGCACGCATTTCGGCCATGACGATGTGCGCCGCCTGATCGTGGCGCAGGAGATCAAGACCATCCCCGATGTGATGCAGCAGCTGGAATGGAAAACCTCCTGCGGCTGCGCCAAATGCCGCCCGGCGCTGAACTATTATCTCGTGTCGAACTGGCCGGGCGAATATGTCGATGACGGCCAGTCGCGCTTCATCAATGAGCGGGTGCACGCCAACATCCAGAGAGACGGCACCTATTCCGTTGTGCCGCGCATGTGGGGCGGGATGACTTCGTCGAGCGAGCTGCGCGCCATCGCCGATGTGGTGGACAAGTTCGCCATCCCCGCCGTCAAATGCACCGGCGGCCAGCGCATCGATCTGTTGGGTGTGAAGAAGGAGGACCTGCCCGCCGTCTGGTCCGATCTCAACAATGCAGGCATGGTGTCCGGCGCGGCCTATGCCAAGGGACTGCGCACAGTGAAGACCTGCGTCGGCACTGACTGGTGCCGCTTCGGCACACAGGATTCGACCGGGCTGGGCATCCGCATCGAGAAATTCATGTGGGGCTCGTGGACGCCGGCCAAGGTCAAGATGGCCGTCTCCGGCTGCCCGCGCAACTGCTCGGAGGCCACTTGCAAGGATGTCGGCGTCATCTGTGTCGACTCCGGCTACGACATTCATTTCGGCGGCGCGGCCGGCCTCGACATTAAGGGCACGGAAGTGCTCTGCCATGTCGAAACGGAAGACGAGGCGCTCGAAGTCATTGTCGCCCTCACCCAGCTTTACCGCGAACAGGGCCGCTATCTGGAGCGCATCTACAAATGGATGAAGCGCGTCGGCATTCCGTCCATTCAAGCCAATGTCGTCGCTGACAAGGAAAAGCGTGCCAGGCTGTTTGAGCGCTTCGTCTTCAGCCAAAAGTTCGCGCAGGTCGACCCTTGGGCCGAGCGCGTCTCGGGCTTGGACAAGCATGAGTTCAAGCCGATGGCCGAGCTCTCTTTTGCGGAGGCGGCGGAATGAGCATGCACATGAACTGGACTTCAATCGGCAAGATCACCGAGATCCCAAGGCGCGGCGCGCGCTGCGTTGTCACGCCCTTGGGAAAGATCGCCGTTTTCCGCACGGCGGACGATCAAGTCTTCGCGGTGGAAGATCAATGTCCGCACAAAAAGGGGCCGCTGAGCCAAGGCATTGTGCATGGCACGTCCGTGACCTGCCCTTTGCACAATTGGGTGATCTCGCTGGAGACCGGCGAGGCGCAGGGGCAGGATGTCGGGAAGACGCGGGTGATACCGCTGAAGCTGGATGGCGAGACGATTTTGATCGGGCTGTCGGCGCTGGTTGAGGACGCGGCTTAGTGGCGGGAGCTTCAAACTCTCCCTCACCTGTTTCGCTTCGCGAAACTGTCCTCTCCCCGGGGGGGAGAGGGGAAAGCGGCGGCTCCCTTTCGCCTCTCCCCCCCGGGGAGAGGACAGTCTTGCGCAGCAAGACAGGTGAGGGAGAGTCAATCACCGAAACCCGCACCACCTGCCCCTATTGCGGCGTCGGCTGCGGCGTCATCGCCACGCGCGCGCCGGATGGCGAAATCTCGGTGCGCGGCGATCCCGAGCATCCGGCGAACCTCGGACGACTTTGCTCCAAGGGCTCGGCGCTTGCCGAAACCATCGATCTCGATGGACGGCTTTTGCATCCGCAGATCAATAGCAGCCAAGCCAGCTGGGACGAGGCGCTCGATCTTGTCGCGGAAAAATTCATTGACACAATCGCCGAACACGGCCCCGACTCCGTCGCCTTCTATGTCTCCGGCCAGCTGTTGACCGAAGACTATTACGCCGCCAACAAATTGATGAAGGGGTTCATCGGCACGGCGAACATCGACACCAATTCGCGCCTCTGCATGGCCTCCTCGGTCGCGGGCCACCGCCGCGCCTTCGGCTCGGACACAGTGCCGGGCAATTACGAGGATCTCGAAGAGGCGGACCTTATTGTGCTGGTGGGCTCAAATCTCGCCTGGTGCCATCCGGTCCTGTTCCAGCGTATCATGGCGGCGAAGGACAAGCGGCCTGAGATGAAGATTGTCACTATTGATCCGCGCCGGACTGTGACATCCGAAGCGGCGGACATGCACCTTGGGGTAACGCCCGATGGAGATGTGGCGCTTTTTTCAGGGCTTCTGGCTTGGCTTAAAAAATATGGAAAAATAGACGAAGGTTATGTCGGCGCGCATACGAACGGGTTCGAAGCGGCTTTGGCGGCAAGCCTCTCATCACTTGCCGATGTCTCTGCCGCCACCTGCCTTTCCGAAGCCGAACTTGAATCATTCTACACCCTCTTCGCCACGACAGAAAAAACCGTCACCGTCTACAGCCAGGGCGTCAACCAGTCGGCCAGCGGCACAGACAAGGTCAATGCTATCATCAACTGTCACCTCGCGACGGGCCGCATCGGGCGTCCGGGCATGGGGCCGTTCTCGGTCACCGGCCAGCCAAACGCCATGGGCGGTCGCGAAGTCGGCGGGTTGGCCAACATGCTTGCGGCGCATATGGAGATCGAGAACCCGGCGCACCGCGATCTGGTGCAGAATTTCTGGCGCTCGCCCCGCATCGCGCAGAGGGCGGGTCTCAAAGCGGTGGACATGTTCAAGGCCGTCGCTGACGGCCGGATCAAAGCGCTTTGGATCATGGGGACCAACCCCGTTGTCTCCATGCCCGACGCAAGCGCGGTCGAGCAGGCGATCATCAACTGTACGTTCGTTGTCGTCTCCGACATCATGGAAACCACCGACACCGCCCGCCACGCGCATGTGAAGCTTCCGGCTCTGGGCTGGGGCGAGAAGGACGGCACGGTGACCAATTCCGAGCGCCGCATCTCGCGCCAGCGGCCGTTTCTGGACACGCTGGGCGAAGCGCTGGGCGACTGGAAAATCATCGCCGAGGTCGGAAGGCGGATGGGTTTTGAAGGCGCTTTCGATTGGGCTTCTCCCGCCGAAGTCTTCGCAGAGTCCGCTGCCTTGTCAGGCATTGAAAACAACGGCAGCCGCGACTTTGACATTTCAGCCTTCGAGCATTTGGATGAAAAGAGCTACCAGACGCTCGCCCCATTTCAATGGCCGCTTGTCAAAGGTGAGACTTCAGGCCGAGCGCGCTTCTTCGCGGAAGGCAGTTATTACACCGCCGACAGGAAGGCCCGCTTCGTGGCCGTGACGCCGCCTGCGGCGCAGCTGAAAACCGGTCAGCTGATGGTCAACACCGGCCGCGTCCGCGACCATTGGCACACGATGACGCGCACTGGCAAGAGCCCGCGTCTGTCACAGCACATCGCCGAACCGTTCTGCGAAATTAATCCCGAAGACGCCATGCGCTTTGGAATCCGCACGGCTGATCTGGTCAAAGTGGAGAACGAGCGCGGCAGCGTTGTTGTCCGCGCCTCGGTGACAACGCGCCAGCAGCAGGGACACGTCTTCGTGCCGATGCACTGGAACGATTCCTATGCCGCTGATGCGCGGGTCGGGAAACTTGTGAATGATCTGGTTGATCCGGCCTCCGGCCAGCCTGCGCTGAAGATGGCATTGGCAAGCGTGACAAAGTTTGATGCGGCATGGCACGGATTCGCGGTGACGCGCGGGCGGCCGAGACTCGATTTTGACTATTGGGCGTCGGCGAGGATCAATGGCGGATGGCGGACTGAGTTTGCCTCTGCCGCTTGGCCGGACGCGTGGGACAGAACGGCCCGCGAAGTTCTTGGGGCCGCCGCTGACGAGGAGCTAATTTCCTATCAGGACAGGCGGCGCGGCGACTGGCGGTTCGCTTCCCTGCGGAGCGGAATGCCGCATGGCGTGCTTTATGCCTCCCGCGAGCCCGTCGCAGTTGCCCGCAGCTGGGCTTCTGCGCTGCTCGGCGGCGGCATTGGGGATTCTGGGGGCGCGGGCGCGCTATTGGCGGGCCGCCCCGGGGGTGGAAAAGCGGACGTTGGCGCCATTGTCTGCAGCTGTTTTTCCATTGGCCTCAATCAAATAGTGAACGCTGTCGCCCAAAACTCATGCCTGAGCGTCGAGGCTATCGGCACATTGTTGAAGGCGGGGACAAACTGTGGCTCCTGCCGCAGCGAAATCCGGGGCATTTTGGACGCCCACCGTGCTGTGGCTGCGGAATAGCGCTGCGTCTTTCAAATTGAAGGCCTTTCACCAATAGGCCACCGGGCCTTTGTTTCCTAGCCTATGTCTCACCTTCTTTGCGCCCGCAGCCAATGGAAATCCTCACTCCATTCACTTCTTTCTGCGCTCCGGCCCCTTGCGCTCCGCCGATGCGGCCCACAGATTGATGTCGGCCTCGCGCGCGAAGCCATCGATTTCGGCGAGCTCCGCCTTGGTGAAATCCGGCTGCTCCAGCGCCGCCACACAGTCGATGATCTGCTGCGGTTTGGATGCGCCGATCAAGGCGGAGGTGATGCGTCCGCCGCGCAGCACCCAGGCGATGGCCATCTGCGCCAATGTCTGCCCGCGCCGCTCGGCAATGGCGTTGAGCGCCTGCAGATTGGCGACGTTGCTTTCGTTCAGGAAATCTGGATTGAGTGACTTGTCCTGCGCCGCGCGGCTGTCCTTTGGGATGCCCTGCAGATATTTCGCCGTCAGCATGCCCTGCGCCAGCGGCGAGAAAACAATCGAGCCCATGCCCTCCGCATCGAGCGTGTCGAGTAGATTGTCCTCCTCGATCCAGCGGTTGATCATCGAATAGCTTGGTTGATGGATGATGCAGGGCGTGCCAAGCGCGCGCAGGATCGCCGCCGCCTCCTTGGTACGCTGCGAATTGTAGGAGGAGATGCCAACATATTGCGCGCGGCCGGAGCGCACCGCATGGTCGAGCGCCGACATGGTCTCCTCAAGCGGCGTGTCGGGGTCGAACCGGTGCGAATAGAAAATGTCGACATAGTCGATGCCCATCCGCCTCAGGCTCTGGTCAAGGCTCGACAGCACGGACTTGCGGCTGCCCCATTCGCCATAGGGACCGGGCCACATCAAATAGCCGGCCTTGGACGAAATCACTAACTCGTCGCGCAGGCCCTTGAACTCGGTGCGCAGGATTTGCCCAAACGCCGTCTCGGCCGACCCCGGCGGCGGGCCGTAATTGTTGGCGAGGTCGAAATGCGTGATGCCAAGGTCAAACGCCGTGCGGCAGAGTGCAAGCTTTGTCTGGTGCGGCGCGTCCTCGCCGAAATTGTGCCACAGGCCGAGCGACAGCGCAGGAAGCTTCAGCCCGCTCTTGCCGACGCGGTTATATTTCATCTTCTCGTAGCGGTTTGCCGCTGGCTGCCAGGACATGAGAATCTCCAAAATAAAAAATGCGCCGGACAATGCCCGGCGCATAAGTTTAACGCCCCTTTTTTTATTTCAAAAGCGCTTTCGCCTCTTTCGGGCCAAGCGCCGCCGGCCGGGTGCAGGTTGTCTTCATCTCGACAAATTTGCCCGTCTCGCCGGATTTCAAAATACCGGTCATCACTTCAACGCCGTGCAGCGTGCGGTCCAGCGAGCAGCGGTAATCGCGGCCCTCTTGAATGCCGATGATCATGTCGGCGAGGCCCGCCGTGCGGTAATTGGCGACCGCGCCCTGCGGATGCGTCTGGTTCGGGACGCCGAACGGATGATCCCATTCCGGCAGCGGCTCGGCCGGGCCGTCGCGCTTGGTGGCGAGAACTTCGCCGCCGAAAAAATTCGGGTCCGGCACATAGAGCGAGCCTTCCGAGCCGTAGAGCTCCATGTTGGCATGCCGGTGCGCGAACACGTCCCAGGAGGCGGAGAGCGTCACCGTCGCGCCATTCGCAAACTCCAGAAGAGCGTGGATGTTGGTCGGCGTCTTGACCGGCACTTCCTGACCCTTGCGCGGCTCGCTGACAATCTTGCGGCTCTTCTGCGGCATGGTGGCAAGCGCCACAACGCGCTTCACCGGCCCGATCAGGTTGATGAGATTGGCGACGTAATAGGGGCCAAGGTCAAGGATCGGACCGCCGCCGGGCAGATAGAAAAAGTCCGGGTTCGGATGCCAGTGCTCCATGCCGAAATTCATCACATGCGCGGAGCCTGACGTGATCGTTCCGACCGTGCCGTCGTCGATCGCCTTGCGCGCCAATTGATGCGCGCCGCCAAGGAACGTGTCCGGCGCGCAGCCGGCTTTGAGGCCCTTCTCGTCGGCGAGCTTTTTCAGCGCCAGCCCCTCTTTCAGCGAGAGCACCAGCGGTTTTTCCGAGTAAACGTGTTTCCCGGCTTTGAGGATTTTCATCGACACCGGATAATGCGCGGCGGGGATCGTCAGATTCACCACGACATCAATGTCGGGGTTCTTTAGCAGATTGCCGACGCTCTGCGCCTTGATCTTGAACTCTTTGGCGCGCGCCTTGGCGGCTTTCATGTTGACGTCCGCGCAGGCGCGGATTTCAAAGCCTTTGAACAAAGGCGCAAGGCCGAAATAAGCGGCGGAAATATTGCCGCAGCCGATGACGCCCACTCCCATCAGTTTTGACATTCAATTCTCCCTAAGTGTCTGTCTAGAAATTCTTGGCGGCTTCAAACGAGCGGGTGGCAAAGCGCGTTGTGTCGCTCGGCTTGTCATGCTCGCAGACAAAATGCAGGCAGCGCGATTTCTTCAACGCCGCAAAAATCGGCTTCCAGTCTATCGTGCCGTGCCCGACATCCGCCCAGCCGTCCTCGTCCGCCTTCTGGCCCTTGGGCGCTATGTCCTTGACATGGACCGCCGTAATGTTCTGCGCGTATTTTTTGATAAGCTTCACCGGATCGCCGCCGCCCCGCACCACCCAGGCGATATCCATCTCCCATTCAAGCGCTGGCGCGGCCTTGAACATGTTCTCATGCGGCGTCTTGCCGTCCGGCAGCGCGACAAATTCGAAGTCGTGATTATGCCAGCCGAACGTGATGCCTTCGGCGCGGTAGGCAGCGGCAACCTTGCCGAGACGGCGGCCGAAGGCGCGCCAGCCGTTCGAGTCCTTTGGACGGTCGTCGGGCATGACATAGGGGCAATAGAGGTGGCGGATGCCGAGCGTGCCGGCGATTTTCATCACGCCCTTTTTGTCCTTCTCCAGCATGTCGAGACTGCAATGCGAGGTCGGCATGGTCAGGCCGTTGGCGTCCATCATGGCGCGCATGTTCTTCACATCCGCGAACACGCCGCCATAACCGGCGACCTGATCATAGCCGCCATAGCCCTCGACCTCCTTGTAGCCGATCTTGCCGAGCATTTCGAGCGTGGCGCTCATCGGCGGATGGTTGCGGGCGGAATAGAGCTGAAACGAGAGGCGTTTTGGCATATCGGTTTCCCTTCAAAAATGCGGCTGGATCAGGCAAGCCATTTGTCATAGTCGGCGACCAAAAGGTGCACCGGCTTGGTGTCTTCATCAATCGTGGCGAAGCGCCCGATTGGCTTTTCAAAGACATTGTCGTTGAGATCGTCATTGACGGTGGAGACTTCGCCGATCAGCACATCCTTGCCCTCTCCCCAGAACCCGTGCCAGACGCCGGGCAAGAGCGTGACGCTCTCGCCCGGGTCCAGCCCAAGCCGCCCCCCCGCAGGCAGCTTGCGGATCGTGCCATCGGTCGGCACCGAAACTTCCGCATGCCGGTCAATCGACCCATCCGGATTGGACATGTAGAGCTCCAGCACCAGTCTGCCGCCACCGCGGTTGATAATGTCCTCGGCTTTAAGATTATGCCGGTGCATCGGCGATTCCTGATCCTTGCGCGAGATCATGATTTTCTCGGCGTAGAGCATGCCGCGCCCCTGCGCCAAATCCTTCACATCGCCATTGCGCACGGTGAACAGGAACAGGCCGAGCGCGTCGAACTTGCCAAGTCCATAATCTGTGATGTCCCATCCCAGCCGGTGCGCAGTGATCCCCGACCCGCCGCGTGTGTTCGTCTTCATTTCATCGGGCGACCAATAGGCAAAGGGCGGCATGACATAGCCGAACGAGCGGATGAACGCGTCGGACTTAAGCAAAATGTCGTTGACTTCGGATCGGTTCATGGCTCGGTTCCCTGAAAATCAGGACATTCGAATTGACGCCGCCAGCCCGTGTCACTCGACACGGGATGCGGCAAGTGCTCAGATGCGGTCGCCGGAGGCTTCGTCAAAGATCGAAGCAAGGCCGACGCGGAAGCGCAGCTTGACCTTTTCGCCCGGCGTGAAATGCGCGCTGGATTCAACGCGCACCGAAATCGTCTGACCTGCGAATTTGATCCAGACCAGGCTGTCCGAACCCATCGGCTCGATCAGTTCGACCTCGGCGTCCAGCGGCGCGGAAAAGCCCTTGTCGTCGCGTCCGTTCAGCGTCATGTGTTCCGGCCGCGCGCCGAATATCACCTTCGTTCCGGCGATAATTGGCGCGTCGTTCTTGTAGTCCGACACATCGAGCGTGCCGCCTGCCAGCTTCAGCTTGGCATCCTTGCCGCCGCCGGCGAACTCGCCCTTGATGAAATTCATCGACGGGGAGCCGATAAAGCCGGCGACGTAAAGATTGACCGGTTTGTTGTAAATGTTCATCGGCTCGTCGAGCTGCTGGATCGTGCCGCCCTTCATGACCGCGATGCGGTCGGCCAAAGTCAGCGCCTCGATCTGGTCATGCGTCACATAGATCATCGTGTTGCCGAGCGTCTGGTGCAGGCGCTTGATTTCAACGCGCAGTTCGGCACGCAGTTTGGCGTCGAGATTGGACAGCGGCTCGTCAAACAGGAACACATCCACATCGCGCACCAGCGCCCGGCCAATGGCGACGCGCTGGCGCTGGCCGCCGGAGAGCGCGGTCGGCTTGCGCTGCAAAAGCGGCTCAAGCTGCAGCATGGTCGCGGCGCGCTTGACGCGCTTGTCAACCTCGCCCGTCTCCATGCCCGCGACGCGCAGGCCGAACGACAGATTCCGCTCCACCGTCATCTGCGGATAGAGCGCATAGGACTGGAACACCATGCCGATGCCCCGATCCTTCGGCTCTTCCCATGTGACGTTCTTGCCCTTGATGAAGACCTGCCCCTCGGACGGCTCAAGCAGCCCCGCGATACAGTTCAAGAGCGTGGACTTGCCGCAGCCGGATGGTCCGAGCAGCACGAGGAACTCACCCTCGGCAATGTCAAGATCCAGCGCATGCAGAACCTTGACCGCGCCGTAGCTCTGCGCAAGGCCGCGCACCGATACACTGGGGCTAGGAGAATGTGCGTTCATGAAATCAACCCTTCACAGCGCCGGCGGCAATGCCGCGCACAAAATATTTGCCGGAGAAAAAATAGATGGCGAGCGGCACAAGGCCGGTCAGGATCGTCGCTGCCATATCGACATTGTATTCCTTCACGCCCTGCCCGGTGTTGACAATGTTGTTGAGCTGCACCGTCATCGGATAGTTGGTCGGGCCGGCGTAAATGACGCCGAACAGGAAGTCGTTCCAGATGCCGGTGACCTGAAGAATGACCGCGACCGTCATGATCGGCAGCGACATGGGCAGGAACACCTGGAACAGAATGCGCCAATAGCCCGCCCCGTCCACGCGCGCCGCCTTGAACAATTCCTGCGGCAGCGAGGCGAAATAGTTTCGGAACAAAAGCGTCAGAAGCGGCAGGCCGAAAATTGTGTGCACCAGGACCACGGCGGGAAGCGTTGAAAAAATGCCGAGCCAGCGCGTGATGATGACAATCGGGTAGATCATCACCACGTAAGGAATGAAGCTGGCTAGCAGCAGGATGGTGAAGAAGGTTTCAGAATATTTGAACGGCCAGTTTGCGAGCGAATAGCCGGTGATGCAGGCGACCGTGATCGACACAATGACGGACGGCACGGTAATCTTCAGCGAGTTGATGAAGCCCGGCTTGATGCCTTCGCAATAGAGGCCCGTGCAGGCCTCGCCCCAGGCCTTGATCCAGGGCGCGACGGTCAGATTGTCCGAGGGCGTGAACAGATTGCCCTCGCGGATCGCGTCAAGGTCTTTCAGCGATGTGATGACCATAATGTAGAGCGGGAACAGGAAGAACAGGCAGCACAGGATCAGCACGCCGTAAACGATGAAGCGCGGCAGCGTGAGGAATTTCTTTGGCTTCGGACCGAATGGCGATGTTGCGTCAATGGCCATGATCATTGTCCCTTCTTGCCGAATTCGAGCCGGATCCAGGGGATCAGGATGACGGCCATGGAGAGCAGCATGATAGTCGATGCCGCCAGCGACTGGCCGAGATTGGCGGTGAAATTCTGATAGATGTAGCGCGACGGCACGTCCGATGACACGCCGGGACCGCCGTCGGTGATGGCGATCACAAGATCATAAATGCGGATAGAGCCTGATGCGACGAAGACGAAAGTGGTGACCAGCACAGGCTTCATCATTGGCAGCACGATCTGCACATAGGTGCGCCAAGTGGGAATGCCGTCGATCCTGGCGGCCTTCCAGATTTCCTCGTCAATGCCGCGCAAGCCCGCCAGCATCAGCGCCATGACAAAGCCGGTGCCCTGCCAGATGCCTGCAATGACAATGGCATACATCACCATTTTCTGGTCGGCGATCCAGCCAAAGGAGAAGCTCTCCCAGCCCCAGGCGCGCACCGCTTTCTGCAAACCGTATTCCGGAGAGAAAATCCAGGCCCAGACATGGCCCGTGACGATGAAGGACAGGGCGAATGGATAGAGGTAGATGGTGCGAAACACGCCCTCGGCGCGGATTTTCTGGTCCATCAGAACAGCGATGATAAAGCCCAGCATCATGACGATTGTGATGAAACAAATAGCGCGTAGGTGACAACGTTGGGAAACGAGCCGGAACATTGCAGCTTCCAGCAGCGGTGTGCCGATTTTAGTGATGCGCCGGACAGTCCATCCAGCGGCTGGTGTTGAACAGGCGCGTGTAGTTGGCGAATCCAACGAACTTGTCGACCCACTCGCCCGGTGTGAACAAGTGGCAGCACCCGCATCGATGTGAATGAGAACATCACCGTCCACAATGTGCCGCCGACAAACACAAACAGCGCAATCAGGATCATGACCAGAGAGCCGAATTTTGACTGCTGGTTTTCATAAGGGGCAAACCACGCCACCAGGCTCGTCGGCACAACAACGGACAATAGACCGAGGACCGAAGGGAACCAGCTGAGCGCGAGAAGCGGAGATGGTTTCAGACTCGGCGGAGTACATGACAGTCAGGAACAAGCCGAAAATGACAGCCAGAAAGACCAGCTTATGCCTTAGTTCGCGGAACGGGATATCAAGCAGCGTCAGCGCAATGCCAGCCAGAATGATGAAAAACGTCGCGCTGGCGACGCCGCTGAATTCGGTCCAGGACGGCCAGATGAAACCGAACAGAAAGGCCGCGGCCATCGTGATGGCGAATGTCGTGTCGCGTGTGCGGCGGGCAATGACCGAGGTTTCGAAACTGACCTGCAATGCGCGTTTTGCGAACAATGAAGCCGCGTAAACAGCGGCCAAAGCGGCCAAAAATTTGACTGCAAAAATGACGATATCGAAAACGAGGGCGCTTCCGCCCACATGGTCTTTTGCACTGACAAACCACCCCGCCCGCTCAAACAGCCCATGGGCGAAAAGCCCAAGCAAGGACGCGAGCGCTGCGGCGCATGAATAGACGATAACCGCCGGAACGCGGTCTCTGGTGAAGACATAGCGCGGATTAATGGAAACAGTGGCCATTGCCTGACGTCACTCCCCGGCTGGTCAGCAGCGTCAAGCACCGAATTCGGAAGATTTTAATCAACCAGATTCACAGCGCGGCGCGCGCACGAATTTCAATCACTGAGATGAAAGCGCCCCCCACCGCAGGGCGGGGGCGCGCTATATTCACAGACCGGCCTGAAGGCTTACTTCGGAGCGTTCTTGATGATTTCAGCGAACTTGGCCTGCGTGTCAGCAGCGGTCAGGTTCGGGTCAGCCATGAAGGACGTGAACAGATCGTTGATCTGGTTCAGCGAGTCACGGTCAATCATCTGCACGTTCGTTCGGGAAAATGGCCGTTGAGCCGTCAAGAATGGCCAGGCCCTTTTTCATGCAGTCATTTGCAGCGGCAAGATCAACGTCCGCACGCATTGGCAGCGAGCCCTTCTTCAGGTTGAACGCAACCTGCACTTCCTTCGTCACCAAAGTCGCGGCCATCTTCTTCTGAGCGGCGGTCACGGCCGGGTCCTTGTTCTTCGGGAAGTAGAACACGTCGCCGCCAGTGTTCAGAACCGGCGTCACACCCAGGCCCGGCAGGCAGTCATAGTCCTTGCCGGCAACGAAATTGGCCACGGCAAATTCACCGCCCGCCCAGTCGCCCATAATGTTGGCGCCAGCCTTGCCCTGAATCACGAGCGCGACAGCTTCGTTCCACTGCGGAACCATTTTGTCTGCCGGTGCAAATTGGCGCACGGCGGCAAGAGCTTCGAACACCTTGCCGAATTCCGGTCCGCCGGCAATTGCAAGATCACGGTCTTTGTAAGACCTTGACGTAGTTGTCAACACCGGAGAGCGCAACTTGAACACGTCGCTCACGAGCAGCCCAACAGGCCAGCCCTGCGCAAGCGACAAAGGCTGAATGCCCTTCTCTTGAAGCTTCGGCGCGGCGGCGACGAACTCAGCCCAGTTCTGCGGAGGCGCAATGCCTGCGTCTTCGTAAACTTTGCGGTTCGTCCACATCCACTGAGCCGAATGAAGGTTCACCGGAACGCAATAGACCTTGCCGTCCTTGGTGCAGCTCTCGAGCTGGCTCTTCGGGCGCAAGAGTGTTGGCCCAGTCGCCAGCGGTGGCAACATCGCTGATGTCTTCCAGAAGGCCGGCTGCGATCAGCTCGTCAGCGTCCTTGCCGGGGTTTAGCTGGGTGGCGCCCATCGGGTTGCCGCCGAGAATGCGCGAGATGATGATCGGGCGGGCAACGTCGCCCGAGCCGGCGATGGCGCCGTCAACCCACTTGTCGCCAGAGGCGTCAACCGCCTTGGCGAATTCCGCCACAGCGGCAGCTTCGCCGCCCGATGTCCACCAATGGGTGACTTCCAGATCAGCGGCATTCGCCACACCAAATGACATGCAAACACTTGCAGCCAGACCAGCCGCAATTGACTTATAACGCATAACAGTTCCTCCCTTGTTTTGCCGTTATGAAGAAAGCCTAGGGCAAATCCCGGCCTCCTGCAACGTTTCAGAATTATTTTTTTTCGATACCCGAATTATTGCTGCACTGCGCAACGCCCAACCCGACTGGCTTCTATCCAAACATGCCGCGCGGCCCCTTGTAAAGCGCCTTTGGCAAAATCATTTTAACTATCTGAAATATATGCCCTATTTGAAACAAATCGGGCGATTTTTCCGAATCGGCGGTGTGAATGCCGAACAGAAATCTGCCGAAGAGCGTGCGGAAAAAATTTGGTGCAGCGCAGCAAAAAAGCTCAATCTGTATCGTTACAGTTTTTCCGTCTGGACAAAACTCTAATTTGCGGCTCCAACAAGCCGCGCGCTTTCCAAGGCGCGGGGGAACCGACAATGCCGCCCGACACGACGCCGCCAGACGAGCGCCCGACGCTGAAAACCATCGCCTTCCTGACCGGACTTGGCGTAACGACGGTCTCGCGCGCCTTGAAAGACGGGCCGGAGATCGGCGAGGAGACACGCCAGCGCGTCAAGCTGATCGCCCAGCAGATCGGCTACCGCCCCAACCGCGCCGGCGTGCGCCTGCGCACCGGCAAAACCAATGTCATCAGCCTGATTTTGAATGTGCAGGACGAGGGATACGGTTTCCTGTCGGCCTTCATTTACGGAATTTCCCAAGGGCTGGCCGACACGAACTACCACCTCGTCGTCACGCCCTATTCACTCGCCGATCCGATGGAGCCGGTGCGCTACATCGTCGAAACCAAGTCCGCCGACGGCATCATCATATCGCGCACCGAGGCGAACGACCCGCGCGTGCGCTACATGCAGGCGCACGGCATGGCCTTCGCCACGCATGGGCGCACTGAAATCGAAACGCCGCATGCGTTCTGCGACTATGACAATGCCGAGTTCGCCAAAGAGGCGATCAGGCAGCTCTTGGCGAGGGGAAGAAAGAAGATCGCCCTGCTCGGTCCGCCCACCTCGCTCTTCTACCGCAAGCACACCATTGCGGGATTTCTCGAGGGCATGCAGCGGGCAGGCCTGCCCTCAATTGTGTTTGACGCGATCGACACGGATGCGCCGATGACGGATATCCACGCCTTTGGCGAGGCGCTGGGCAAATCTCAGGACCGTCCGGACGGCTTCGTCTGCTCTAGCGCCATGGGCGCGATGTCGCTGATCTCAGGGCTCGAAGCTGCAGGCCTGAAGATTGGCCGAGAGTTTGACTTGGTGGCCAAACAGGCGGCCGTGCCGCTGCACTGGTACCGCAGGGAAATCATCACCGTGGACGAGGATTTCCACGCGGCGGGCGCAAGCCTTGCCAAGGCAGTATGCGCCGTGATCGACGGAACAGACCCTGCCTCGCTGCAAGTGTTGTTGAAGCCGGTGATTTAAGCGCCGCTTTCGAAAGTCGGATATGAATGTCCGCCTCGGCAAAAATCCCACTTCCCAGTCGGAGCCGCTCCCGCCACCTGTCAACAAGCTCAACAGCGGGAAGAAGGGCACCGCCATCCAACTCATCATATCCAGCCCCCATCCACGGTGAACTCCTGCCCCGAGCAGAACCATGAATCATCGGCGCTGAGGAACATGACCAGATTGGCCACGTCCTGCGGCTGGATCAGGCCGCGCATGGCCTGGTGCTCGTCGAGGGTCTTTTGGCCGGCTGCGTCGAACCAGAGCTCTTTCTGGCGCGGCGTCATGATCCAGCCGGGATAGATGCGTGTTGAGGCGGATGTTAGCCTTGCCGAGCTCCATGATGAAGGAGCGGGTGAGGCCGTGGATCGGCGGCTTTGGCGGTGGTGTAGGCGGGCAGGGTTCCCATTTTCAGCTTCCACGACGTTGAAGAGAAATTGATGATGGAGCCGCGCTGACGCTCGATCATGTCCGGGGCGAGCGAACTGGATGGCGAAGAACATGTGCCTGAGGTTGACTGCCATGCGCTCGTCCCAATAGGCGGGCGTCACATCGCGCCAGGCGTGGCGCTGGTCGTGGGCGGCGTTATTGACGAGAATGTCCGCGGGGCCGATTGCGCTGCGCAGTGATGCGAGACATGCCTTCAACGCGTCAATGTCCCGCAGGTCGCAGGCTTCGAAGCGGGCGGCGGAGCTAAGCTCGGCTGCGAGCTTTTTTCCGGCCTTTTCATCGATGTCGATAATGCCGACCGATGCGCCCTGTGCGGCGAAGGCGCGGGAGATGGATTCGCCTATGCCACCCGCGCCTCCCGTGACGTAAGCGGTTTTTCCCTCGAGGCTCGGATAGATGGCGGACTGCATGGGCGCATTTTCCAATCGATTGAAATCTGTTTTTTGACCGGATGGTCGGAATTTTGATTGTTATCCTCTTGCCAAGGCAAATCAAACAGAATGAGATAGCGCCAGTCCGGGGCCTGCCGCCCCGCGCGATGTAAAAAAGCAAAAAGGGCTCACATCATGGGAACCATCACCAAACTCCTCGCGGCCACCGCGCTGGTAAGCGTCCTGTCTTCGGCGGCCTTCGCCAAGACGCTGGTCTATTGCTCGGAGGCCTCGCCGGCGAACTTTGATCCGGGCATCACGACGGGCGGCAATGATTTCGACGCGTCGTCACGCACCATCTATTCGCGCCTTGTTGAGTTTGTTCATGGCGGCACGACGCTGGAGCCGGGACTGGCGGACAGTTGGGAGATTTCGGCGGACGGCAAGGAATACACATTCAAGCTGCATCCGGGCGTCAAGTTTCACACGACCTCGTTCTTTACCCCGACGCGCGATCTCAACGCTGACGATGTGATCTTCTCATTCGAGCGGCAGTACAAGGAGGGCAATAAATGGCTCACCTACATGCCCAACATCACCTATGACTATTATCAGGGCATGGACATGCCGAAATATGTGGCGGGCGTGACCAAGGTCGACGATCTGACGGTCAAGATCACGCTGACCGAGCCGAACGCGCCGATGCTGGCGAATCTGGGCATGGACTTCGCCTCAATCATGTCGAAGGAATATGCCGACAAGCTTGAAGCTGCGGGCACGCTGGAGAAATTGTCGACCGAGCCGGTCGGCACCGGGCCGTTCCAGTTTGTCGACTATCAGCTTGACTCGGTCATCCGCTACGCGGCGCACCCTGACTTTTACAAAGGCAAGCAGAAACTCGACGAACTAATCTTCGCCATTACCCCGGACGCCAGCGCGCGGATGCAGAAAGTGCTGGCCGGCGAATGCGATGTGATGCCCTATCCGAACCCGGCGGACATTGCGGCGCTGAAGGCAAATCCTGACGTGGTCGTGATGGAACAGGCGGGCCTCAATGTCGGCTATATGTCTTACAACACGACACAGGCGCCGTTTGACAAGGCCGAGGTGCGCAAGGCGCTGAATATGGCGATCAACAAGAAGTCGCTAATTGAATCGCTGTTTTCCGGCGGCGGCGCGATGGAGGCGGTTAATCTCATTCCGCCGACCATGTGGTCGTATAACAAGGACGTGAAGGACGACGCCTATGATCCGGAGGCCGCCAAGAAAGTGCTTGAGGCCAATGGCGTCAAGACGATCGACCTCTGGTCGTCCGACAAGTTCCGCCCGTATAATCCAAGCTTCCAGCGCTCGGCTGAGCTGATCCAGCAGGATTGGGCGAAGGTCGGCGTGACGGCGACGATCAAGACGCTTGAATGGACCGAATACCGCAAGGAAGGCAAAAAGGCCGACCGGCCGGGCGCATTCCAGATCGGCTGGACCGGCGACAATGGCGATCCGGACAATTTCTTTGCAACGCTCTTTTCCTGCTCGGCCGTCGGCGTGTCGAACTATTCGAGCTGGTGCAACAAGGAGTTCGAGGACCTGATCCAGAAGGCGAAGGTCACCAGCGACATTGCCGAGCGCACGAAGCTCTATGAACAGGCGCAGGTGGTCTTCAAGCGCGAGGCGCCGGCGTTCACGCTGGACCACAGCCAAGTCTATTCGGTGATCAACAAGAAAGTGGCAGGCTTCATGATGGACCCGCTGGGGATTCACCGGTTTGATGGGGTGGACAAGACTGAATAGCTCTTCCTCCAGCCTCGACGCTGCCCCTCATCCGCCCCTAGCGGGGCACCTTCTCCCCGCAAGAGGCGGGGAGATGGGGAGGGCGGCGCTGATGTGCATCTTTGCAATTGCCCCAAAATTCGCGCGTGTCCCGACTGGGCAAAGCAATGTTGGGTGGCTGCAATCGCCGATCTGATAGTCTCCCCTAACGAGGCCTCGTGCGGAAATGGATGAAACCATCGAAATCCTCAAAGCAATCCAGGGAGGGCCTGTCGTAGTAGATTGGCTTCGGATGGACGGAGGCTGGTTTCGTGATTTCGGTGATGACGAGGTCGTGGCCTTAGAGTTGAACCGCGATGGAAGAAAGCGGTTGCAACTTGAAAGCCGGCGTTTGGTTGGCGGTGACGAACAGCGGGCGCGCATAACCTTTTTCCTTACGGACTTTATCGATGTGCACCTCGAAGGGTTCTTGCACCAAAATGTCATTGGCGGGCTCAGCATCACTGCGTGTCCGCCCCTTGATCCGCATCCATCGCTGCTGGGAATCGGCGGAAGCCTGCCAGATCATCAAATCCGGCTGGAGCCGTGCGCCGGCGCATTCGGCACGATCAACGCCACGATCACAGAGATCATATTCGAGGATATTCACGGCTAGAAGATGCTCCGCTACATTCTAAACAAGCTGCTCCTCGTTCTGCCGACGCTGTTTGGCATAACAATCTGCGCCTTCGCTTTCGTGCGGCTTCTGCCGGGCGATCCGATCCTCGCCATGGCGGGCGAGCACGGCGTATCGCCGGAGCGGTATGAGATTCTGAAAGAGCAGTTTGGCTACAATCTGCCGATCTGGCAGCAATATCTGAATTATCTCTGGGAACTGCTGCACGGCGATTTCGGCATTTCCATCTCCACGAAACGACCGGTGATCACGGACTTCGCCATTCTCTTCCCCGCCACTGTTGAACTGTCGATATTCGCCATGATCCTCGCCATCATCATCGGCGTGCCGGCGGGGATTCTGGCCGCTGTGAAGCGCGGCTCGTGGCTCGACCAGACAACGATGGGCGTGGCGCTGACCGGCTATTCGATGCCGATCTTCTGGTGGGGGCTGCTGCTCATCATTTTCTTCTCCGGCTATCTCGGCTGGACGCCAGTATCGGGGCGCATCGCGTTGCAGCACTTTATCAAGCCGGTGACCGGGTTCCTTTTGATCGACACGCTGCTCCTCGGAAAATGGGACGCGTTCGTTTCGGCGCTGCGCTACCTCATCCTGCCAAGCATCGCGCTCGGCACCATCCCGCTCGCCATCATCGCGCGGCAGACGCGCTCGGCGATGCTGGAGGTGCTGGGCGATGATTATGTGCGCACGGCGCGGGCCAAGGGCCTGTCGCCGTTCCGCGTAGTCGGCGTCCACGCGCTGCGCAATGCGTTGATCCCGGTGGTGACAACGATTGGTTTGCAGGTCTCTTCGCTGATCGCGGGAGCTATCCTGACCGAGACAATCTTCTCCTGGCCGGGCGTCGGCAAATGGATGGTGGATTCAATTTTCAAGCGCGACTATGTCGCCGTGCAGAGCGGGCTGCTCTTAATTGCGCTGATCGTCATGGTGGTCAATCTTTTGATCGATCTTCTCTATGCGGTGATCAACCCGCGCATCAGGGCGCAATAAATGAGCGACGCCGCGCCCACACTCATCGACACTTCGCGGCGCGCGGCGTTCGCCGAGTTCTGGCATTATTTCTCGGTCAATAGAGGCGCGGTGATCGGGCTTTGGGTGTTTGCGATCCTCGTGCTGATCGCCATTTTCGCGCCGCTGCTCGCTCCGCATCTGCCGGACCAGCAATACCGCAACTCATTTCTCGTGCCGCCGATCTGGAACGACGGCGGCAAGTCCGGCTTCATCCTCGGCACCGATCCGGTCGGACGCGACATATTGTCGAGACTCATTCACGGCGCGCGGTTTTCGCTTTTAATGGGGCTGATGGTGGTGGTGCTTGCGCTGACCAGCGGCGTCGCGCTCGGGCTGCTGGCCGGCTATTTCAGGGGATGGGTGGACACGCTGATTATGCGGGTGATGGACATCATCCTCGCCTTTCCGTCACTGCTTCTGGCCTTGGTCATGGTTGCCATTCTGGGGCCGGGACTGGTCAACGCCATGCTCTCCATCGCGCTGGTCTACCAGCCGCATTTCGCCCGGCTGACGCGGGCGGCGGTGATGGGGGAAAAGGGCAGGGAATATGTGATCTCGGCCAAGGTCGCGGGCGCGGGGCATGGGCGGCTGATGTTCTCGACGATACTTCCGAACTGCTTCGGGCCGCTCATTGTGCAGGCGACGCTGAGCTTTTCCAACGCCATTCTTGACGCCGCCGCGCTCGGATTTTTGGGCCTCGGCGCGCAGCCGCCGACGCCGGAATGGGGCACGATGCTGGCCACCGCGCGCGAGTTCATCCTGCGCGCGCCCTGGGTGGTGACATATCCGGGACTGGTGATTCTGATCACAGTGCTGGCGATTAACCTGATCGGCGACGGGCTGCGCGATGCGCTTGATCCGAAGCTGAAGAGGAGCTGACCATGCCGCTTCTTGACATCCAGAGCCTTGTCGTCGAATTCGCCACGCAGAATGGCCCGTTCCGCGCGGTGGACGGGATCAGCCTCAGCGTGGAGGCGGGGGAGGTGCTGGCAATTGTCGGGGAATCGGGGTCGGGAAAATCGGTGGCGATGCTGGCCGTGATGGGGCTGCTGCCTTGGACGGCGAAGGTGACGGCGGACAGGATGGAGTTTGACGGGCGCAATATTCTCGACCTTGAGCCGGAGGCGCGGCGGGCGATTATCGGCAAGGACATGGCGATGATATTTCAGGAGCCGATGGCGAGCCTCAACCCGTGCTTCACCGTCGGCTTCCAGATCGAGGAGGTGCTGGAGCAGCATATGGGGATGGACAAGGCAGAGCGCCGCGCGCGGGCGGTCGCGCTGCTCGGGGATGTCGGCCTTGCCGACGCCGAAGACAAGATGACCTGCTACCCGCACCAGCTGTCCGGCGGCCAGTGCCAGCGGGTGATGATCGCTATGGCCATTGCCTGCAATCCGAAACTTTTGATCGCCGACGAGCCGACGACGGCGCTGGATGTGACCATCCAGAAGCAGATTTTGGATCTGCTCATGAAGCTCCAGAAAGAGCAGGGGATGGGGCTGATTATCATCACGCACAATATGGGCGTTGTCGCCGAAACCGCTGACCGGGTGATCGTGCAGTATAGGGGGCGCAAGATGGAGGAGGCGGATGTCCTCTCGCTGTTTGAAACGCCGAAGAGCAATTACACACGGGCGCTGCTGTCGGCCTTGCCGGAAAATTCCAAGGGCGGGCGGCTGCCGACGATTGCGGACTTCGCCGGTGAGGGCGGGTTCATGGCGGAGGCGGCGCGATGAGTGAGACTGTGCTCGAAGCCCGCGATTTGAAACGCGATTATCATTTGAGCGGCGGATGGCTTGGCAAAGGGCGCACGGTGCATGCGGTCAAGGGCGTGAGCTTCAAAGTTGAACGTGGGCGGACGCTGGCAATTGTCGGCGAGAGCGGCTGCGGCAAATCCACTTTGGCAAGGATGATCACGATGATCGAAGCGCCGACTGCGGGCGAGCTTTTGATCGAAGGCAAGAATGTGGACATCGGCAAAGCGCCGCTGACGCCCGAGATGCGCCAAAAGGTGCAGATCGTTTTCCAGAACCCCTACGGCTCGCTCAATCCGCGCCAAAAGATTGGTGACGTGCTGGCCGAACCGCTGGTCATCAACACCAATATGTCGGAGGCCGAGCGGCGGGAGCGGGCGATGGCGATGCTGAAAAAAGTCGGGCTCGCGCCGGAGCATTTCAACCGCTATCCGCACATGTTCTCCGGCGGCCAGCGCCAGCGCATCGCCATTGCCCGCGCGCTGATGCTGAACCCGAGCCTCTTGGTATTGGACGAGCCGGTCTCGGCGCTTGACCTTTCGGTACAGGCGCAGGTGCTCAATCTGCTGCAGGATCTGCAGGACGAGTTTCAGCTCACTTACGTTTTTATCAGCCATGACCTCTCGGTCGTGCGGCATATCGCGGACGACGTGATGGTGATGTATTTCGGCGAGGCGGTGGAATATGGGGCGCGCGAGGCGGTGTTCTCCGACCCGCAGCACAGCTATACGAAGACGCTGTTCGCCGCGACGCCGCGGGCGGATGTGGGGAGCATCAGGGCGCGGCTGGCGCGGAAGCGGGCGGCCTGAAACATTAGCCTCTGTCACCTGCCGGATTGCACGACGCGCCGCGCCGCAGCGGCGGCGAACAGATTGTCTGCGAATGTCAGCCCCCTTCTTTGTGACAACTCCTCCTTTGCCAGCCTTCTCCGATATCACGCCCCGTTTCCGGTCTGATCATTGAAGGGAAGTCCAGGGCGTGTGGTCCTGCCGAATGGAACTAACCTGTGGCCGGGTGTGGGCTCGCCACACGCCCTGTCACGGCTTTTTGCCCGGGCTGGCGCATGTAACGCTTTGTTCAAGCGTGCGAAGGCCAGGAGGGACATGGCTGAGGGGCTCCGCCCGCCTCGGACACCTCTGTCCAAAGCTGCCATAGGCCGCCTGCTCTCCCGAATGCCGGTGATCATCCGGTCCCATGAGAGCAGCAAGTGAAGTATGAAGGATGATGGGTGAAGGGGGATGGAAATGGTGGAATTTATTTTTGGGATGGTGATAAGGTGTTGAAATTGAGAGAAACTATTTTTCATGCGCGAATATTTAATCGCCCGGCCGGAGCGGCGAACCGAATTTCGGAGACAGTGCGCCCAATTGCCTGAGCGGGCGCGGCTGAATCTTAAGCTGCGGCGCAGGCAATTGGGCGCACTGTCTCCGAAATTCGGGAAGGCTTGAGCCCGGCCATGCCAAAGCCCGCCCGGCGGAGCCGTGCGCTGAACTCTTCAAGCTGCGAAACTCTCACGACGTGCCCGGCCTCTTCCACGCCTCTATCGCAAAGTAATGGCAGTCGCCGAGGATGACGTCGATCCCGCGCTCCTCATGCAGGTGTTTGCCCGGCGCGAAGCGCGGCTGGCTGACAGGCGCAAGGAGCCGGGGGCGGTGGGGCCGGCGGTTGGGGCGGGGCGGTGAGTGAGGCGCCACTGACCAAATGGGCCCTCAGATTTGCTTCTGCCCGCCGCGCCAATTGGACCGGTTGTCGGCGACAAGCATGATTTCAATGCGGCCGTCCCTGATCTGGTAGACATAGGTGAAGGGCGTTTGCGGAACAGGAAATTCGCGCGCGCCAGGAACGATTTCGGATTCGTGGCCAGCGCGCGGGTTGGATTTCAACAAGATCTGCACGGCGAGGAAGCGGCGGTCGGCGTGAGCTTTGCCTTCCGGGAAAACGCTTGAATAATAGCGGTGGAACCAGCGCAGACCCGGTTTTGCCGATGCAAGATAGACGAGCCTCATTGGCCGGGGCGCAGAAACACATCAGGCTGCGGCTCGGGCAGCTCATTGTCCGTGCCAAGCGACAGGAACCAAGCGGTCATCGCCGCCTCGGAGATGAATTCGCCCTTGTCCGCCTCAGCCATTGCGGCTTCTATCGCCTGCCGCTTTGCTTCAGTGTCGTGCCGCAGTGTCTCAATAGCCTTGTTGGCGAGAAACCCTGCGGACCGGTCCTGACGGCGGGCTTCTTCCTCCAGCCAGTCTTTCAGGTCTGGCTCAAGGCGCAGCGTGAAGCGGGCGGATGGCATTCGGGTCTCCGGTGCTGACAGTGTCGGCGCTTGTCTGACAGTTTGGCATGGATTTGATTCGAAGGGAAGCGGACTGCAAGATTGTAGGTGTTCACGCCCCAACCTGCACCGTCAAATGCCCCGCCTGACTGCGCGAGGCGGGCTTGACGCGGACTTGGACGTCTTGGCCGAGAATGGTCAGAAACTCCATCAGGCGGCCGACGGACACGGCGACCGGCTTCAATCCCATGAGCGCGCAGACCTGCTTCTTGGTGGTGCGCAGCAGTTTGGCGGCGCCGGCCTGTGTCATGCCGCGCTGTTTGAGCCGACGGTGAACATGCAAGGTGAGTTCGGCTTTCAGCAGCTCCTGTCCGGCATTGGGAAGGCCTAGGTCGGCGAAGACATTGCCGCTGCTTTGTTCGATGGGTTCGCTCATTTTCCAGACTGCCTCCTTTGCCGGACCCATGTCCCTTAATTAAGTGTGTCTCACCAGAGGGGTGCCGTCCAGCGCCCAAACGAATTGAGGAGACAGTGCGCCCAATTGCGCAGACACGCGCTGTTAACTGCCAACTTCGGCGCGGGCAATTGGCCGCACAGTCACCGCAATTCTGTCGGCGGCGCCATGCCGCTTCGCAAAAATAGAAAAATAACAGCTCATGAAAATCAGCGCGCAGCGGGATAGAGCCGAGGTTAGAATTGCGGTGACTGTGCGCCCAATTGCCTGCGCCAAAATTGGCAATCAGCGCGCAATGTTCCTGCAATTGGGCGCACTGTCTCCGAAATTCGGGGAGGAATGCCAATCACGTTGACGAAGCCCGGCAAGGGCCGCCGCTTAAAAGCGGAAGCCATGGCGCGGCGCGGAATCTTGTGAGAAAAGCGGTATTATGAAGGCACTTTCAGAGACAGAACACGACCGGAGCCGTTTCGACGCGATGACGCCGGAACAGAGCCATCAGGCGGCGCTGGACGATCCCGACGCGCAGCCGCTGACGGAAGACGATTTCGCGCGGATGAAGCGCACGCCGCAGGTTAAAGTCATGCGCCGCGCGCTCAGGCTTTCCCGGTGAGAGTTCTCCGCCAAATTCCACCCGGCACACTGCGCGACTGGGAGCAGGGGCGCAAGGAGCCGGACGCGGCGGCGCGGGCCTATTTGATTGTGATCGGACGGGAGCCGGAGGCGGTGGGGCGGGCGCTCGCGGCGGCGGGCAGGTGAAGGGAAAATTCGGTTGCTGTCACTTTCATTTACTGTTCATTTATCCGGAAGACCTGCCACCGAGCTTGGGAACGCTTTTATCAGGTCATCAACGCAAAGTCTAATGAGTTCTTCTTTTGCCTCTTTAGCTTCTTGTATTCTCAACTCGTAGTCTGGGTCATCGGGAGAGCAATATCCCACAGGCCCTTTTACAGTCAGTAGATGGCCAAAATAGTTGAATTCTTCGATGAGCTTGATCAGCGTTTGTGGCGTTGATCTGTTCCATCCGATTGGAAGTGTGGGCAAGAGACGCCCAAAAATCTGCTGTTTCAGCGCTTCCTCAATGTGCCTCCCGATTTTGTAAAGGTAGCCCGTCACTTCTTTGGCGAACTCAGGGGGCGGATTTAGGACCTGATCCGCCACTACATTGTAATATTGAAATCGATCAAGGTCGATCACACGGACCCGGGCAGCATGATGGGCGACGGTGTGTCGAATTATCGACAAGTCTCGAAGCTTTGGAAACTCCGTGTGAGGAATTGGCTCGACACCCAAGGCCCGCAGGAAAACTTGATTTATTTTGCTTGGGTCAAAGGTTGGGAATGCATCCTTATCAGGCCTTGCAAAACGATGCTTTGGAATCAATGATATTGGACGAAGCTGGGACGCCATTGGGAATAGGGGTTGATTATCGAGGCAATCCGCCAGTCGAGTTGCGATATCCCGGACAAAATCTTCCAATGCTACGACGCCGAGAAAAATGGTCAATGCTGTAAGCGGCCGTTTTAGTACGACATACTGGCGCAGCGCTTCTCTGCGCTGGTCACTAGTCAAGTCGCCGTCGCCAAAATCTGGAAGATCGAGTAGGTTTTCAGCTTGCATTTGACGATAGGCAAATAGGCCGGACGCAGTGTTGGTTCGCAAAACTGACCATTCCCCTATGGGTACTTGTGGAAACGGGACTTTGGGGGGATGCGGCATTATTCGCCAGTGACCATTGTTACTGTTGGAAAGCAGGCCGAATTGAGCAAGACAAATATACTCACCCCTCCCGTCTCAACACCGCCTGCAGCACATCCCGCACCCCTATCGCCCCGACAAACCGGCTCTGATCGTCAAACAACCCCACCGGCGCGGTGTGGCTTTTGTGCATGGCGAGCATGACGGTGCGCAGCGAGGTGCCGGGGTTGGCCCAGAAGACGGGGTGCTGGGACTCGTCGACCGCGTCTTCGGCCTGGTCGCAGGAGACCCAGGTGCTCTTTTGGCCGTTGCGCTCGGCGTCGATGACGGTGTTGTCCTTGTCGAGCTTGAAGCGGGTGGTTTTGCGGCGGTCGAGCCAGAGCCAGCCGTCGCCGGCCTTCTCCAGATCGCGGGCGTCGCGCATGACGTGCCAGGCCGTGAGGACGGACAGCGGGTTCACATTGGCGATGAATTCGCGGACGTAATCATTGGCCGGGCGCAGGACGATGTCTTCCGGCTTGCCGGACTGGACGATGCGGCCGCCTTCCATGATGGTGATGGTGGAGCCGATTTTCAGCGCCTCCTCCAAATCATGGGAAACGAAGATGATGGTCTTTTTCAAGCGTCTTCTGCAGCTGGAGCAATTCGTCCTGCAGCTTGGTGCGGATCAGCGGGTCGAGCGCTGAGAACGGCTCGTCCATCAGCAGGATCGGGGCCTCGGTGGCGAAGGCGCGGGCGAGGCCGACGCGCTGCTGCATGCCGCCGGAAAGCTCATGCGCATATTTGCCGGCCCATTGGGTGAGGCCGACAAGATCGAGCTGCTTGGCGACGCGGGTCTTCAGCTCTTCGGCTGGGACGCCGGAGAGCTCGAGACCGAGGCCGACATTTTCCGCCACCGTGCGCCAAGGGAGCAGGGCGAACTGCTGGAACACCATGGCGACCGCGCCGCGCCGGACTTTGCGCAGCTCGTCCTCGGTGCAGGAGACGACGTCGGTGTCGCCATGCGCGCCGTGGACGATGACCTTGCCGCGCGTCACCTTGTTGAGGCCGTTGACGGCGCGCAGGAGCGTGGATTTGCCGGAGCCGGACAGGCCCATCAGGACGGAGATTTCGCCCTCGTTGACCACAAGATTGGCCCCCGCCGCGCCTAATACCGAACCGGTGGCGGCGAGGATTTCGGCGCGGGTTTTGCCTGCATCCAGCATGACAGTTGCTTCCGCCGCACGCGAGCCGAAAATGATGTCGACGTCTTTGAACTCGACGGCAAGTTTCTGCGGGGCGGGGTTCATTTCTTGTCTCCCACCTTCTGCGCCAGCATCCGGTCAAGGATGATGGCGAGGATCACAAGCGCAAGTCCCGCCTCGATGCCGAGCGGGATGTTGCGGTTGGCGAGCGCCTTGTTGACCGGATTGCCAAGGCTCGGCGCGCCGATCAGCGTGGCGAAGACGACCATGGAGAGCGAGAGCATGATGCATTGGGTGAGGCCGGCCATGATGGAGGGGAGGGCGGCGGGGAGTTCGACCTTCCAGAGCAATTGGCGCTTGGTCGCGCCGAAGCTTTCGCCGGCCTCGATCATCGGTTTGGGGATGGAGGTGATGCCCAGATACGTCATGCGCACCGGGGCGGGCATGGCGAAGATGATGGTGACGATGAGCGCGGGCGCGGCGCCGAGGCCGAACAGGATGAGGATCGGGATGAGGTAGACGAAGGTCGGCATGGTCTGCATGAGATCAAGGATCGGCTGGGTGACGCGCCAGACTTTCGGCTTGTGCGCCGCCCAGATGCCGATGGGAACGCCGATGGCCATGGAGAGCGCGGTGGCGGCGACGACGAGCACGAGCGTCTGGACGGTTTCTTTCCACAGGTTTTGATTGATGATGAAAAGCAGGCCGAGGAGGACGGCGAAGGCGATGGTTTTGGATTTCTGCAGCCAGTAGGCAAGGCCGGCGATCATCAAAGCGAGGAGGAAGGCGGGGATTTGCAGGAGGAGGAAGGTCGAGCCTTCAACGATCCATCCGAGGCCGTCCGACAGCGCGTCGAAGAACCAGTCGAAATAGGTGACGATGAAGTCGATGAAGGACTTGCCCCATTTGCCGACGGGGATTTTCCACGCGGCGATCAGTTTGGATACGGGGTCCATATGTGCCCTCCCAGACGCTTATTTCATTCTCTCGGCGCTGCCCCTCATCCGCCCCTATCGGGGCACCTTCTCCCCGTGAGAACGGGGAGAAGGAAAGGGGTTACCCAGCAAGCGCGGCGCTGACCGCCGCCATCGCATCGCCGCCGTCAAACGTCGTGACGCCTTCAAGCCATGGCTTGACCGCATCCGGATTGGCTTTCAGCCAGGTCTTCGCCGTCTCTTTCGGGTCCGCGCCGTCTTTGAGGACCGGCGCCATCATGGCGCCTTCCATGGCGAGGTTGAACTTGAGGTTGGTGAGCAGCTTGCCGACATTCGGGCATTCGCCGACATAGCCGGCGCGCACGTTGGTCGCCACCGTCGCCGCGCCGAAGCCTGAATCGCCCATGCCGTCGAGATAGGCGATCTTCATGTCGCCCATGACCGGATGCGGGGTCCAGCCGAGGAAGACGATCCATTCATTGTTCTTCATGGCTTTCTCGGCCTCGGTCAGCATGCCGGCCTCGGAGCTTTCGACGATCTCAAAGCCTTCGAGCTTGTTCTCCGGCTTGGCGATCATTTCGGAAATGATGCGGTTGCCGTCATTGCCGGCTTCGATGCCGTAGATTTTGCCGTTGAACTTGTCCTTGTTGGCGCCAAGGTCGGTGAGCGACTTGACGCCGGCGTCGGCGACATATTGCGGCACGACAAGGCCATATCCCGCGCCCTCAAGGTTTGTGCCGATGGTCTCGACGGATTTGTCGGCCATATATTCCTTGATGTCGGCGGTCATGGATGGCATCCAGTTGCCGAGGAAGACATCAATGTCCTTGTTCTTCAAGGATGCGTAGGTGACGGGCACGGAGAGCGTGTTGACGGCGGGCTCGTAGCCCAACGCCTCGAGCACGACCTGCGTGACGCCTGTCGTTACCTGAATGTCGGTCCAGCCGACATCGGCGAAGCGCACGGGCTTTGCAGGTTTCGGCGTCGCCGGCATAGGCGGCGGAGGACAGGAGCGCTGAAGCGAGCAGCGCTGCGGCGTAGATTTTAGTCATGTTGATGTTTCCCATTTTGTTCGGACCGGGACGTTGCGTTTTTCTTGTCGTCCCTTGAGGCAATCCAATCATGTTTTCAGAAGGGTTTCCAGTGGCTGCATGGCTTTGCCGCGACACGATTTGGTGTGGATGCGGCAGATGTTGATGGCGCAAGGCGCAATCTGGCAAATCTGTGGCGCTTGCCCTAGGGATTTGCGGAGATTCAGGACTCTTCGAATGGCCAAGCTCTATTTCAACTACGCGACCATGAACGCCGGCAAGACGACCATGCTCTTGCAGGCCTCCTACAATTATCAGGAGCGCGGCATGCGCACGCTGCTGTTTGTGGCGGGGCATTACCGCAAGGACGGCGAGGGCTACATTTCCTCGCGCATCGGGCTTGAGGAGAAGGCGGAAATGTTCCGCGACGAGGACGACATGTTCGCCCGCGTCGCGGACCGGATCGGCGGATCGCCGCTGCACTGCGTGTTTGTCGATGAGGCGCAGTTTTTGACCGAACTCCAAGTCTGGCAGCTGGCGCGGGTGGCGGACCGGCTGGGAATACCGGTCATGTGCTACGGGCTGCAGGACGGATTTTCAGGGCAAGCTGTTCAAGGATCGCAGGCGCTGCTCGCCATATCAGACGACCTGCGCGAGGTGCGCACCATCTGCCGCTGCGGGCGGAAGGCGACGATGGTGGTGCGGCTGGGCGAGGACGGCAAGGTGGCGCGGCAGGGCGAGCAGGTGGCGATCGGCAAGGATGTCTATGTCTCGCTGTGCCGGCCGCACTGGGAGGAGGAGATGGGGCGGGTGGCGGCGGAGGATATGGTGGGGTTCGCGCAGAGCCAGGTGCGGTTCACAAATGGCTGAGCGCCGGACTGTGCTTCTGCAGAGGCCGTTCTATCTCTTTCCGGGAACAGGCAATCCCGTTTTGCAGGTGGGACTTTATGGACCAAAAACCGATGGCTTCAAGCGCGCGGCCGGATTACGGCATAGACGCGCCCGGATTGGTGCGATTTTTCTTTGCTGGCGGAAGCGCCGCGCTGCTGTCAGCCTTGCTCGCCGTCTGGCTGTTGTCGGCCCATCCTGTGTGGCAGCTTGGCGTTGGGCTTAACGCGGCCGCAGCCGCTTTATATCTGCTCGGCATGGGCAGCCTCATGCTGTTTTGGAGCAAGGTTACGAAAATCAAGCGGCGTGATCAGATCCTTGACCGGATCGTTTGGCGCGGTGATGAGCGGGTGCTCGATGTCGGCTGCGGGCGCGGGTTGATGCTTGTGGGCTCGGCGAAGCGGCTGACTTTGGGAAAGGCGGTTGGCGTCGATATCTGGCAGGCTGTTGACCAATCCGGCAACACGCCGGAAGCCGCGCTGGAAAATGCGCGCAGGGAAGGGGTTGGCGGCAAGGTCGAGACTGCGACCGGCGATGCGCGCGCTTTGCCATTTGCAGATTTGTCATTTGACGTCGTGGTTTCGCACTGGGTCATTCATAACCTGCCCTCGGAAGCTGACCGCGACCGTGCGCTCGAAGAAATGCAACGCGTTCTGCGGCCCGGCGGACAGCTGATCCTCGCCGATATTGAGAACCGCTTGAGCTACTCGGCCAAACTTGCGGCGCTCGGCTTTCTCAGTGCCCAAGTGGTTTTTGATCCGCTCGAGGATTTGTTCCTGAGAGCTGTCAGTTTCGGCAGCTTCGGGCCAGCCACCCACTATGCGCGAAAGCCTTAGGTCCGTCCCGGCACCGCTTGCCAGGCCATTCATCGGCGAAGTCAGGAAATCGACGGGCCGCCCCAAGGCGCATCTTTCAATCGACGAGGGCAATGGCTATATCTGGCCGGGGTTTCACGCTGACTGGAGAGATTTAAATGGCCACGCTGCAGAATTTTGACGCCGAGATTGCCAAAACTCAAATCGTGGTCGAGGAGATGAAGACCAAGATCGACCAGTCGGCGGTGGTGCTGGACAAGTTCGCGCAGGCGGACAAGAAGATCGGCGATGCCAATTTCGACATTGAGAACGCCCGCATCCAGGACGTGATCAATCAGCAGAAGGTGATGGAAGGCAATATTGCCGATCTCATCCTTGGCCTTGAGGACGCGACGAATGTGTTCGGGTCGGAATTTGAGTCGATGAAGGGTTTCTCCACTTGGGAGAAATTTGTCGGCATTTTCTCCGATGAACAGATGCAGCGGATGCGCTCGGACCGGGTGCGCGGCATGTCGCTGGCGGGCAATCTGCAGGAACTGCTCGGCAAATCGGACACGATTGTCGGCATTTTGAAGGCGCAGAAACAGGTACTCGACACGCGCTACAAGACATCCGAGGCGAGCCTGACGCAGGTGATCGAGCGGCGCAAGACGACGATGGGCAATCTGGAGGCCGTGCAGAAGCGGATCATGGAACTGAACCCGCTGCTGCTTGACATAGAGAACAAGATTGCTGCCTCGACCGACCAGAAGGCGCGCACGCAGCTGGACGGCGAGCGGGCGAAACTTGCGACCGAATATAATGAGAAGCAGGCAAAAGAGCAGGAGCTGTTGGCCGAGAGCCAGACGCTGGAGCGCTACACGTCGATGTTCCAGACGTTCGTTGATTCCCTGAATAACCAGATCGCGGCGCAGTCCACTTTGATCAACAAACTCGCCATCGACACCGAGCAGCGCATCGTCCTTTACAAGGCGCTCGAAGATTCCTTGAAGACGGCGGCGCAGCAGGATGTGGCGCACAAGATCAACACGCTGGGCTCCAAGGTGGACACGGCGGCGGAGGAGACGATGGCCGGCATCGGCGCGGCGGCGCAGAAACATATCGGCGATCTGCTCGAACTGCATGAGAAGAACATGGTTTCGACCGCAGACATTCAGAGGCGCAAGGCGCTGGCCGACGACGCATTTGCGCGGCGGTTTGACGATGTGATGAAGAAGCATAATTCCGGCAACTATGTCGCCAGCTGACCGCTTAGAGTCTGTCATGAAACCCGCCCTGCCGGCCTGCAAATGGCGCTCTTCTGCGCTTCGGTGCTCACGTGCAAAAAACACGCTCCGCTCCGATGCTCAAAGATCGCCACTTTCGACTCGGCATGACAAGTTTCAAGACAGACTCTGAAAGGCGGCGCGCTTCATGGCAAAGCAATCAGAAGAACTGAGCGTCGCGGCGCGGTACTTTGCCTCGATCCGCGCCGCGCTTGACGGGCTGGACGTGTTCCTGTCCGACAAGAACTCGCCCATGTACCGGCACGATCTGATGGCGCCGGTGATTTCGGAATATTTGCAGCGGCTCGAAAACTCCTTCGCCTGCTGGCAGAACCGGCTCGCTTTTTCCTCGACCTTCAAAGTCTCGCGCTCTGAGAGCGGCTATCCGCTGTTTCAGAATGTGCTGGAGCTGGAGAATGACAAGCAGGGCGCCAAGGACAGGCTGGCGGCGCTGCCGGACGCTGAGCAGCTGCGCGAGGACATGGCGGATTTCATCCTGCGCCATAAGGAATTTCCGGATGTTCTGCAGAAGAACATGGCGGAGCGGGTCTATCTGGAGCAGGTGCAGAAGGGCGAGTTGTTCTCGCCCTTCATTCTGCCGAAGACGATCAAGGTTTCGGTGAACCCGAAGACGATGCGGCCGTTTTACGTTGTGCACTGGGCGGCGTTTGACGGGGCGGCGAACCTGCCGCTGGTCTATTCGGCGACAATTGAGGACCAGTCGGAAGACCTCATTGAAATGCTGGTGACGCGCGACGGCAAGCTGAATGAGGACGTGAAAATCCCGCTGCCGGTGGAAGGATTGCTCAATCCGGCCCTGGCGCGGCAGTTCGACGCGTTCTGCGAAAAGAACTCGGCCTATTCGCTGTCGCCCATCACCATCGCCATGAACATGGACGCCGACATTGATCCGCTGCAGCCAAAGCAATTGCGCCGCATCGTGCTGGGGCCGTTCTACACGGCGGGCGTGACCGAGCAGAATGACAAGGTCAATGAAATCCTCGGCAAGGTGAGGAAGCCGGAGAATGCCTGGCTTTTGACCTGGACGATTCAGGACGTGTTTTCCAAGGCGGAAAGCCCGCGAAAAAGGGCCTGTGGTCATCAACGCCGGCGCGCGAGGAATATCATAT
>CAWDIY010000025.1:0-22471 GCA_963802455.1 uncultured Alphaproteobacteria bacterium
CCGAGCCGCGCCTTGACCGCCGCGCTCACTTCCTCGGCGCAATGGCTGCCGCCGCGCGCGATGGAGGCGTCTAAGTGTCTCGCGCAGCGCCGCGAGCCTGGCTTCGCGCTCCTCGACCAGCCGCAGCCCCTCGCGCACAACTTCGCTCGCCGAGCCATAGCGGCCTTGGTCGACGACCGAGGCGACGAACCCTTCCCAGCGTTCTCCAATCGACACGTTCATGATGGGTCTCCGTCTTCTGGAGGCATTCTAGCAGATAACACAAAATGTGCAAAACATGTTATCGCCCTTCGATTTCCTCGGGTCGCCACTCGGTCGAGTTCGCATAAAAATGATGCCCTCCGTCACGATCACAACGAAATTATCCTTGTTGATGCTCGCGATAAACAGGGTCACCGCCATGAAACTCCTCCGTCTCGCCCTCACCGCCCTCGCCCTCGCATCAGCCCCCGCCGCCCAAGGCCAAATCGCCCCCTCCCCGGTCCGAAATCGCCGCTTATACCGGTCTGCATAAAGCAGCCGCAGAGGGTGACATAGACGCCGCTTTGAAGCTCATTGAATCAGGCGCAGATATCAATGCGCGCGACTCCAATGGCCGCACGCCGTTTCATGTTGCAGCCTTTATCCGCAATACCGAAATCATGAAGCGCTTTGCCAGAGCCGGGACCGACGTGAACGCGCTCGACGCGGACCTCTATGACGCCGTCACCATCGCCGCCGTGGCGGATGATGTGGCAACGCTGAAGGCCGCGCTGGCAGGCGGGCAACAAGGCCACCAACATCACCAGCATCTATGTCGGCACCGCGCTGATCGCGGCGGCGCATCTGGGCCATGACGAGGTCGTCCGCATTCTGATCGAAGCCGGAGCGCCGCTCGACCATGTCAACAATCTCGGCTGGACAGCGCTGATCGAGGCGGTGGTTCTGGGCGACGGCGGGGCGCGGCATCAGGCGACGGTGGAGGCGCTGGTGAAAGCCGGGGCGGACAGGAGCATCGCCGACAGGAATGGCGCGACGCCGCTTGAGCTTGCGGAGCAGCGCGGTTTTGGGGAAATCGTCAAACTGCTTGAGTAGCAGCGCAACGCTCACTTCCCCCGCTCCATCACCATCACATCCAGCTTCGATTCAAACCTCGGCGCCGGAAACTCGAACACCAGCCGGTCCTTCCCCCGCCGGGTCACGAGCGCCACCTGATCCTGCTCCGCGTCCTCGCCATATTTCCTCGGCGGATCATCGTTCACATGCCCTGCCCCGAGGAACACCAGCTCGGTCCCCGACTTTGTGTAAAGCCGACCTGTGACGCGCTGCGAGCCTGAAATTTTCTCGACGAACCAGCCCGAACCGTCATCGGTGATTTTGCACTTGAACCAGCCATAGACGACGAGCGGCAATGTGTCGTCGCCGCCCGCCTTGATGACCCGGCAGCGCCATTTGCCGGTCGGATCGAAATCCCCGTCGAGCGGCATCGGCTTGCCGGACAGGGCCGCAGTGAGAATTTCCACCTCCGCCGGATCGCCGCGCAACGCCTGTGACAGCGCCTCGGCTTCGGTCTTTGCAAAGTCGGCAAGGCGCGCCTTGTCGAAGGGCGAAATGATCTTGTCGAGCGCACCGTCGGCAAGCGCCGGAGCTGCGAAGAGAAGGGCGGAAAAAAGCAGCGTGTGAGCTTTGCGCATGGGCGATTTTCAATGCTAATGGGGGCGAAATCAAGCCCTTAGAAAGCGCGTCATGACAGACCAAGCCGACATCGACATCATCATTGAACAGGAAAAGCGGCTGGTCTTCCCGTCCTTCGGCGAAGAGGACGCCTTTTTGATCGGCTCGGCTCTGAAGGCCCGCGCCGACAAGGCGGATGCGCCGATTGTCATTGACGTCTCGCTCTTCGACCGCAGGCTGTTCTATTTCGCCCGCCCCGGCTCGACGTCTGACAATGAAGACTGGGTTCGCCGAAAGATCAACCTCGTGCGCCGCCTGCACAAATCGTCCTACCGGGCCGGGCGCGAATTCGCCGTGGCCGGGATAACGCTGGCCGACCGGAACCTCGCAACCGCAGACTATGCCGCCGCCGGCGGCGGTTTCCCGATCCGCCTCGCACATGCGGGCGTCATTGGCACTGTGACGATCTCCGGCCTGCCGCAGCGCGAGGATCATAAATGGGTGGCTGCGGCCATCGCTGACCATTTGGGTTTGGACATTGCTGACATCGCCCTTTCCTGACCTGTTCCATACTGAAACAGGAATTCTGGCATGACATTCGCACTGCCCCTGTCAAACAGGAGTATCAAAAATGGAAGCAACAGCGCGGACACTGACAGCATCTACAGGCTTTGACGGCGCGGAACGGCGTTCGGACCAGCGCCACCGCGTTTTGAAGGGCGGCACGCTGCATTTCAACAAGGGCTATTCCTCGCTCGAATGCGTCATCCGCGACCTTTCGGCCACCGGCGCGCGCATCCAGATGGGTGAGACATTCGGCGTGCCCTCGCGCTTCACCATGTCAATCTCCGGCGAAACAACGCGCATCGAGGCGTCGCTGCGCTGGCGCAATTCGCGCAGCATCGGCCTCAGCTTTCTGCTGCGCTCGAACTAGGCGTTAACGCGCCGCTAACCACGAGGCGGAACGTCAATTTAATCTAGTTTGGTTACCTTGGCCTGTCAGATTTAGGACGGGCCGGGGTAAATAATGGATAATCAGACAGCGCAGGTCCCGATTGGCTTCGACCATGCCGGCGAGCCGGTGTTCAAGCGCAACCGCTCCGAAGGCTATGTCATCGAGTGCAACGGCAACCGCGCCATTATCGCCGCTTCCGGCGGCAAATCCTCGACCGCCTCTGAAGATTACTGGGCGGTCGGCCAGCTGATCTCCGTGCGCGTCGGTGAGCAGCGCGTTGTCGGCATGATCTGCGACATTGACGTGCCGAACCAGGTCTGGGACGGCGATGGCGACAATATCATCCATATCAAGCTCGAGCTCGTCGGCGAAATCCGCACTGATTCCAAGGACGGCTCGCCATATTTCTCCGGCGGCATCAAAAGCTACCCGCACATGGGCGCCGTCGCCCACCGAATCCGCCATGACGACCTTGCCGCCGTCTATGCCGCCAGCGGAACTAAGACCGTCACCATCGGCAGCCTGTCGCAGGATGCCAGCATTCCGGCCCTCATTGACGTCGACAAACTCCTGTCGCGGCATTTTGCCGTTGTCGGCACCACAGGCGTCGGCAAATCCACTGCCGTGACCCTGCTTTTGCGCAAGATCGTCGAAACGCGCCCCGATATCCGCGTGCTTATCCTTGACCCGCACAATGAATTTGCCTCTGCCTTTCCCGATCACGCCATCACCATTGAATCCGACACGCTGGAGCTGCCGTTCTGGCTGTTCAGACTCGAGGAGTTTCAGGAAGTGGTGTTCCGCGGCCGCCCTGTGGTGGCCGAGGAAATTGACGCGCTGCGCGACCTGATCCCGATCGCCAAGACCCGCTTCAAGCGCGGCTCCTCCGGCGCGGCCATGGGTCTGCGGCGCGACAAGGAAAACTCGACCTTCACAGCCGACACGCCGGTCCCCTACCGTATCACGGAACTTCTGGCGCTGATCGAGGAGCGAATCGGGCTGCTCGACGGCAAGGCGGAGCGGCCGCATCTGCGCGCGCTTAAGAACCGGCTGGATTCATTGGTGGGAGACCCGCGCTTCCGCTTCATGTTCAGCCAAAAGACAGTGGACGATTCGATTATCGCCACTGTCAGCCACATTTTCCGCATCCCGCAGAACGGCAAGCCGATCTGCGCCTTCCAGCTTTCCGGCATTCCGTCCGAAGTTGTGAACTCGGTCGCCTCGATCCTGTGCCGCCTCGCCTTCGACCTTGCCATGTGGTCCGATGGAACCATCCAGACGCTTGTCGTCTGCGAGGAGGCGCACCGCTATATCCCCGCCGACCAGAACGCCGGCTTTTTCCCGACACGGCAGGCGATCGCCCGCATCGCCAAGGAAGGCCGCAAATACGGCGTCTACCTCGCCGTCATCTCGCAGCGCCCGTCCGAGCTGGATTCCACCATCCTGTCGCAGTGCAACACCGTGTTCGCCATGCGGCTCGGCAATGAGCGCGACAAGGAGATCATCCGCCAGTCCGTCTCCGGCGCGGCGCAGAGCACAATCTCGTTCCTGTCCTCCATCGCCAACCGCGAAGCCATCGCCTTCGGCGAGGCGCTGGCGACACCGATGCGCCTGATGTTCGAAACCGTCGCCGCTTCAAAACTGCCGGGCAGCCACATCTACGAGAATCAGGCCAAACTTGCCGCCGGCATGGCGGGCGTTCCGCTCGAGACTGTGGTCAACCGGATGCGGCTGATCGCCGAGCCGGAAAAGGACGAGGATTTCGACCCGGATGCCGAAATGGCGCGGCGGCCCAATATACAGGCGCCAAGCCTCGACGGCGCGCCGGTGCGGCGGTTCACCGATGCGGCGCCAAACCAGTTTGCGGGCGATGATCTGCGGCTCGGGCGAAGGACTACCGACCCCTCATATAAGCCGCCGGTGTTTGGCGGGCGGGAGTAGCGCGCATCCTGGTTCGCCCGAAGGGCGGCGCGCGCCAGGCCAGCCTTCCTCATTACCGCGCCTGCTCTCGCATCCGGTCATTGAATTCCAAGGGACGTCCAGGGCGCATGGTCCTGCCGGCTGGAACTAACCTATAACGGGTGTGGCTCGCCACACGCCCTGTCACGGCTTTTTGCCCGGGCTGGCGCATGTAACGCTTTGTTCAAGCGTGCGAAGGCCAGGAGGGACATGGCTAAGGGAACTCCGCCCGCGTCCGGCACCGCTGCCGTCCGCCGCCATAGGCCGCCCACCCTCCCGAATGCCGGTGTACACCCGGTCCCATGAGGGCAGCGGGAGCAAGTATGAAGGAAGCTGTGTGAAGGGGGATAAAAATCGTGATCCTTCCACGAAAAAAAAGATAAACCATTGATATTGTTAGTTATAATTTTTCACACTAAAAAAATCCGTCCCCATTTTCCGCAGCCTTCAAGGTCAAACTGACACTGTCCGCCGCAGCCCACACTTGCCCGATCCATGCCACGTTCTACTTCTTCCCGCAAAAGCCAACAGCGGCTGCGCCGCTGTTGGGAAGGAGGACAAAAGCATGACCAAGCCATTGATCCTTGCAGGCGCGCTGGCCGCACTTCTTGTCGCTGACAGTCCGGCGCTGGCGGTGTTTTCCGGCGAAATGTCGCCGCGCGCAAGGTCCAGCGACAGCGACTATGCCGACGGGATGGAGGCATGGGACAAGGAGAACTGGCCCGCCGTCATTTCTTCCATGGAGAAAGTCGTGGCGCGGCGCCCGCACCATGACAATGCCTGGGCCCGGCTCGGCTATGCCTACCGCAAGCTCCGCAACTATGACAAATCGCTCGCCGCCTATGACCGCGCCTTGACGCGGAACCCGCGCAACCGCGCTGCGATGGAGTATCTGGGCGAGGCCTATGTCGAACTTGGCCGGATAGGCGAAGCTAAGTCCATGCTCGACAAGCTCGCCGCCGAATGCCGCCGCATCTCGATCACCTTTTCCGATGGAAAATTCACCGACGGCTGCGAAGAGTTTGGCGACCTGAAAAAGACCATTGAGGCAGCGGGAGAAAAGTCAGGATACTAGGCGCCGGGCTGTCGCCGCGCTAGGCGCAGACCCGGTTGCGGCCCTGCTGCTTGGCGGTATAGAGCATTTGGTCAGCGCGCTTGTAAAAGGCTTCCGCCGTCTCGCGGCCATCCCATATTGAAAGGCCGAAGCTGGACGTCACTTTGAGCCGGACATTGCCGCTTTCAATCGTTAAATCCGCCACAGCCCTGCGGATTCGCTCGGCCAGTTTCCTCAAAAGCTCAAGATCCATGTTCGGCGCGACCACGGCGAACTCTTCGCCACCGACGCGCGCTGCCACGTCATGATAGCGGGTGAAGTCCTTCAGGCATTGGGCGACGCGGCGCAGCACTTCGTCGCCCACATCATGGCCATGCGTGTCATTGACGCTTTTGAAATGGTCAAGATCGAGCACCATCAGACCAACGGGCTTTCCGATCCGCTTGAACTCGCCGAGATATTCTTTCAGCGCATCGTCAAAGTAGCGTCGGTTCTGCATCCCGGTCAAAGCATCGGTCAGCGCCGCATGCTCAAGCGTCTCGGATCGGGCCGACAGGGTCTGCGTCATGGCGCGCAGTTTGCCATGCTCCTTCTCCTGACCGCGGATCAGCGGGAAAATGAACAGAATGCCAAACAGCATGGCGGCAACGTTAAGTGAGCCAGAAGCAAGAATAAGCTCGCGCGACCGCACCGGCGCAACTGAAGCGTCCTGCGCGGCCTGATACGCAAAATACAGCGTTCCAGTCGCCGCGAGAATCAAAAGGATGAAGAGAAAAAAGGCCAGTTCAGCTTTTTGGTATCGCATGGTTCAGGCCCGTGGTTTGACCTTAAGATAATCCAGAGCGCTTTAGTCCCGGTTAATATTGGCGGTTGACGGGCTGTTTCACCGGCAGAGAGGCGCGAATTCCTTGCCATGGTAAACGGGCGGTTTACAACTCAGCGCTGCTCGGGCCGTCAAGTCTCTCCCAGTCAGGGCCGAGCTGATGCCGCAGCCACGTTTCCTGGCGTTTGGCATATTGCCGTGTGGCTGCGCAGGCGCGGCCTGTCGCCTCCTCCAGTGTGCAATCCCCGCGCAGATGGGCTGCGATCTCGCTGACGCCGATCGCCTTCATGGCCGGCAGCGCAGGATCAAGCCGCATATCGACGAGGCGTTTCACTTCCTCAACCGCTCCCAATTGGACCATAGACGCAAATCTTTGACCGATTTCTTCGCGCAGCGCCGTCCGGTCCGGCGTCAGGCAGACTTTCCGCGCTGATGCGCCGTCGACGAGCGGCGCGCCGGTTTGCCTTTGCCAAAATGAAATCGGTTTGCCGGAGGATTCAAACACTTCGATTGCACGGACAATCCGCTGGCTGTCCTGCGGCTTCAGGCGCACTGCCGTATCAGGATCGCGTTTGGCGAGTTCCGCGTGAAGCGCCTCCGGGCCTTGCTCAGCCAGAGCCTCACGCCAAAACAGCCTGATTTCAGGCATAACATCGGGCATGTCGGACATGCCGCCGAGCAGCGCTCGGAAGTACAGGCCGGTGCCGCCGACAAAAACGACATGCCTGCCGGATAGCTCGGGATACGCCAGCAACGTTCCCACATCTGCGAGCCATTTTCCGGCGGAATAGAGCGTGGATGGAGGCACATGGCCGAACAGAAAGTGCGGAACATTCTCCATATCGCCGGCTGATGGGCGCGCGGTCAGGATGCGCAGCACATCATAAACCTGCATTGAGTCCGCATTCACAACCACCCCGCCCCTCTGCTTGGCGATGCGCAGCGCCAGCGCCGACTTGCCGCTGGCGGTGGGTCCGGCTATCAGGGTCGTGTTTTTGCGCATGTGACCGGGAATGCCATGTTTGTTGCAACGCTGATTGCCAATCCGGCAAAGCCGGTTCTGACTCCCGCTCTTGCGCATAGCGCATTGCGCGCGCTTGGCGCAACGGAGCTGTATTGGCTGGCCGACGGGATCGCCTGCGACATTCCGCTGAAATCCAGCGAAACCGCGCGTGCCGCGCTCGCGGAGTGTCTGAGTGACAATGAAGTGGATTTCGCCATCCAGCGCCAGGAAGGCCGCCGCAAAAAGATGCTGATCGCCGACATGGATTCGACCATGATCGAGCAGGAATGCATTGACGAACTGGCGGGGATGATCGGCCTCAAAGACAAGGTCGCCGCCATCACCGCCCGCGCCATGAACGGCGAGATCGCGTTTGAACCGGCGCTCAGGGAGCGCGTGGCGCTGCTCAAGGGCCTGCCGGTTGACGTTGTGCGGCGGGTCATTGCGGAAAAGATCACGCTGATGCCGGGCGGGCGGGCGCTGGTGCTGACGATGAAGAGGAATGGCGCCTACACTGCGCTCGTCTCCGGCGGCTTCACGGCCTTCACCGGTCCGATTGCACAAGAAATCGGCTTCGATGAAAACCGGGCTAACGAGCTTTTGTCCTTGGATGGTTTGTTCACCGGCAGGGTCGCCGAACCCATCCTTGGCATGGAAGCCAAGCTTGAGGCGCTGAACAAAATCACTGCCCGCCTCGGTGGCTCTGCCATGGACGCCATCGCCGTCGGCGACGGCGCGAACGATCTTTTGATGCTTCAGGCCGCAGGAACCGGCGTTGCGCTGCACGCAAAACCAGCCGTGGCCGCACAGGCGAAAATCCGACTCGATTTCAGTGACTTGACCGGACTTCTTTATCTTCAGGGTTACCGGAAATCGGAGTTCGCGGCATGATCCCGATTGAGACGGTCCGGCTTATTCTCCGAAATTGGGAAGACCGTGACCGGGACGTCTTCCATGAGCTCCAGTCAGACGACAGGATCATGGAATTCTTCTCCTTTCGCCGCACCCGCGATGAGTCTGACAAGAGACTTGTGCAGCTCACAGAGAGCATCGAGGACATAGGTTTTGGCTTCTATGCTGTCGAGCTGAGACAGACCGGAGAATGTCTCGGCATGTGCGGCATCGCCCAACTGGACATGGAGCCGCAGTTTCCGCCAGCCACATTCGAAGTTGGCTGGCGCTTTGCCGCCCGCCACTGGGGCAAAGGCTATGCGACGGAATCGGCCAAGGCCGCAATATCAGATGGATTCCTCAATCACGGCCTCTCAGAGTTCGTCGCCATCGCAGTGGTCACCAACCATCGCTCCATCGCGGTCATGGAGCGCATCGGCATGGCGCGCGATCCGGACGGCGACTTTGATCATCCGGGCGTCCCCGAAGATCAGCCCGCGCTCATCCGCCACGCGACCTACCGGATGTCACGCAATCAATGGGCCAGAACGCTTTCCTGACAGCGGAGTCTAAACAATGCTGCCTCTTGAAACCGAAAGACTGATCATCCGCCCGTTTGAAGAGTCCGACCGCGCGCTTTTTCACGAAATCAACTCGGATGAAAAGGTAATGGAATTCTATCCATACCGGCGCACTCGGGCGCAGTCGGACGAGATTTTCGACAAAGGGCGGCTTGGGCTCGCCGAAACCGGCTATGGCTACACAGCCGTCGAACTGAAGGCGACCGGCGAATGCATCGGCTACTGCTGTCTCGCCATCCCTGATCTCGAGCCCGTCCTGCCCAAAGGCACAGTCGAGATCGGCTGGCGCACGGCGGCGCGCTATTGGGGCAACGGCTACACGACAGAAGCCGCCAAGGCGCTGCTCCTCGACGGCTTCACCCGGCGCGGCCTCAGCGAGATCATCTCATTCGCCGTTCCGGCAAACCTGCGCTCGCTGGCCGTGATGGAGAGGATCGGCATGTTCCGCGATGAGAGCCGCGACTTCGACCATCCGAAGATTGGCGCGGACCGAGCGCATCTGCGGCGGCATGTTGTTTACCGGCTGACCAAGAGCCAATGGAAAAACCCGGCTGCCTGACCGGGTTTTCAATTATTTCAATAGCTTTCGGCGTTTCCGCAATCATTCAATCCGCACGGTCACAAATTTCAGCTCGCCCGTCTTTGACGCCACCATCAGAAGCGCATTCTTGCGCCCCTCTTTCTTCAACGCCTCAATCTTCTTCACGACATCCTCGGGCTTGGTCACCGCTTCCTGCGCGATTTCTGTTATGACTTCGCCAGCGGCGATCTGCTTCTCGGCAGCGGCAGAGTTGGGGTCAACTTCCGCGATGATCACGCCCTTGATTTCTGCCACGATCTCAAATTTCTTGCGGCTTTCGTCATTCAGCTCGGCAAGTTTCATGCCGAGAACCTTGGTCTCAACCGGCTTCACGTCCGGCACTTTAGTGTCGCCCCCGGGATTGTCTTTTGACGCCATCTGCTGCTCGCCGTCTTCAAGCCGTCCAAGCGTCACCTTGACGGTCTGCTCCTTGCCCTTGCGGACAATGAGGAGGTCAACGACTTTGCCGACCGGGCTTTCCGCGACCATGCGCGGCAGGTCGCGCATTTCCACAATCTTCTTGCCGTCAAAGCTCTTGACCACGTCGCCCGCCAGAAGCTCGCCCTTGTCCACCGGCCCGCCTTTGATAACGCCGGCAATCAGAGCGCCCTCTGCCGATGCCATGCCGAGGCTCTCGGCAATGTCGTCCGTGACCGGCTGGATGCGCACGCCGAGCCAGCCGCGCCGTGTTTCGCCAAACTTGCGCAGCTGATCGACCACCCCCAGCGCAAGCTCGGAAGGGATGGAGAAGCCGAGGCCGATGGAGCCGCCAGTCGGCGATATGATAGCGGAATTGATGCCGATGACATCACCGTCCATATTAAACAGCGGCCCGCCGGAATTGCCGCGGTTGATGGCGGCATCGGTCTGGATGAAACGGTCATAGGGGCCGGAGCTTATATCGCGGTTGCGCGCTGAGATGATGCCGACTGTCACCGTGCCGCCAAGGCCGAACGGATTGCCGATGGCCATGACCCAATCGCCGATCCGCGCTTTGTCGGAATCACCGAACTTCACCGCTTTCAGGGCATGCCCCTTTGGGTCAACTTTCAAAACGGCGATATCAGTTTTCGGATCAGTGCCAATGAGTTTTGCGACAAGCTTCTTACCGTCTGTGAAGTTGATGGTGATCTCGTCCGCATCGGCAATCACATGATTGTTGGTGATGATGATGCCTTCGGCCGCGTCCAGCACGAAACCGGAGCCAAGCGACTGCGCCTTGCGGGAATTCTGCCCACCGCCCTCCTCGCCGCCGGGGCCGCCCTTTTTGAAGAACTCGTCAAAGAAGTCCTGAAACGGCGAGCCTTCCGGCAGCTGCGGCATAGGCACGGTCGAAGGACCGTCAGTGCCTGCGATGGTCTGGCTGGTGGAAATGTTCACCACCGCATCAAGCAGGCCTTCCGCCAAATCAGCGACAAATTCCGGCCCTTTTGCGTAGGCGTCGGCAGTGAAGGAAAGCGCCACACCCTGCGCCAGCATGGCCGCGAGTCCGGCAGTCAGCGCGAGCTGCTTGATCGGACGGGTCAGAAAAGAAAGAGCCACAGGAAATCTCCCCTTGAGAATTATTTGTTCTTCGGCCTTATGCGCTTTGTGTTGTGAGAAAATTAAGGCCGCAATCTCACGCGCCAAGCATGAAAGGTTGACATTATCGTGATGCGCGCCTCAGCCGCGCGCCAGCCAGACAATGCCAAGCCCGACCACCATCGCCGCAAGGCCAATTCCCCGCAGCAGACTGTCATTCTGTCCAGCCACTTCGGCGGCAAACCGCTTTGCCGCCGCTGGGAATCCGCCATAGAGCACGCCTTCAAACACAAGAACGAGCCCGGCGGCGGTCAGAAAATCGCTCATTGCGCCGGTGCTGAAGGAATTGGCTTCTGCGCGCTGGTGCCGTTCACGTCCCGGAAGAAGTTGAAGAATTCCGAATCCGGCGAGAGGACCATCGATGTGCCCGCACCATGCAGCGACGAGGCGTACGCCTGCATCGAGCGGTAGAAAGCGAAGAATTCAGGGTCCTTGTTATAGGCGGCGGCAAAGATCGAGTTTCGCTCGCCGTCACCCTCGCCGCGCAATATTTCCGAACCCTTGCGCGCCTCGGCAACAATTTCCACGACCTGCCTGTCGGCAATGGCCCGCGTGCGCTGGGCGTTCTCATTGCCCCGCGCCCTCAGACGCTCGGCCTCCGCAAGCCGCTCCGCTTTCATCCGCTCAAACGTCTGCTGCGAGACCTCCTGCGTCAGATCGGTGCGCCTGATGCGAACGTCGACAATCTCAAGACCGAGCGAAGTCGCATCCGGCCGAAGCTGGTCGCGCACTTCCTTCATCATGGTCGGGCGCTCTTCCGAGAGTGCCGCTTCAAAGCCGCGCAGGCCGTAAACCTGGCGCAGCGAGTTGTCGAGCCGGGTGCGCAGCCGCGCCTGCGCATTGTCGAGATTGCCCGACACGGCAAGACGGAACACCCTTGGGTCAGCAATCCTGTATGCGACAAATGCGTCCACGAGGAAGAACTTGCCGCCCGAAACCTGCACGCGGATGTCGTTCAGGTCAAAACGCAACACGCGGTCCTCGACGATCTGCACATTGTCGGCTTCAAAGAAAGCGAACGGCATTTTGAAATATATGCCGGGATCTTTCTTCACATCGACGATCTCGCCAAAGCGCAGGACAATGGCCTGCTGGCGCTCATTGACGACGAAGAAAGAGGAATAGGCGAGAAATGCCAGAATGGCGATTACGCCGCCGATGATTGGCAAACGGGAGGGGTTCATTGGCCGGTTCCTTCCGTGCGCTGCTTCAGTTCCGGCAAGGGCAGATAGGGCACCACGCCCTGCCCGCTGCCCTGCTCGATAATCACCTTGTTGGAATCTTTCAGCACGCCTTCCATGGTCTCAAGGAACATGCGCTTACGCGTCACCTCAGGCGCTTTGACATACTGATCGTAGATGGAGAGGAAGCGGGCCGCCTCGCCCGTCGCTTCCTGAACGACGCGGTTCTTGTAGGCTGCGGCTTCTTCGCCGATCTGCGCCGCCTCGCCACGCGCCTTGCCGAGCCGCTCATTGGCGTATTTGTTGGCCTCTTCGACGAAACGGTCCTCGTCCTGTTCGGCGCGCTGCACCTCGTCAAACGCGTCAGCCACATCCTTCGGCGGCGCGGCGTCCTCGATCGGCACCTGGTTCAGCTGCACGCCGGCGCCATAGCCGTCGAGCGTCGCCTGCGCGATATTGCGCACTTCCGTGGCGATCTCGGCGCGCTTGTCGCGGAAAATGTCTTGAACGGGCCGGCGGCCAACCACTTCACGCATGGCGCTTTCCGACACCTGGCGCACCAAGTCCTCAGGATCGGCCACTTTGAAAAGGTAGGAAGCTGGATCAATCACTTGATAAAGCACGGAAAACCGCACGTCGACAATGTTCTGGTCGCCAGAAAGCATCAGGCCGGTGCCAGTGCCGCGCGAGGCGTCTGACCCGACATTGACCTGCTTTTCCGAAGTCTGAATTTTCTCGAAGGTCTCGACCGGCCAAAAATGGAAGTGCAGGCCCGGACCGGAAATTTCCGCTTTCGGCTTGCCAAAGCGAAGCTCCACCGCCTGCTCGTCCGGCTGCACGGTATAGACCGCCTGCATCAGCCACAGCGCCACGGCGCCCAGGCCGATCAGCCCGAGAAACAGCGGATTTGCTCCGCCGCCGCCCGGCAGCGCCTGACGCAGCCGTTCCTGGCCACGGCGCAGAATCTCTTCCAAGTCCGGCGGCGTGTTGCCCGGCCCCCGGTCGCGCGGACCCTGCGGTCCTTGGCCCCACGGGCCGCCGCCATTGCCCGAAGGCTTCCACGGCCCGCCGCCGCCGCTCTTGTCTCCGCCGCCGCTCTGGTTGCTCCAAGGCATGAATACAGACGCTCCCATAGTGCCAGGCGCATGCCCGGAAAATATTGATTGTTGGATGTGTTATAGGAATGCGCAGGGGTTTATTCAACGCAATCGCTGCGCAATTCAGCGATTAAACTGTCAAAGGCGCCTTTCATAGACAACATGCCGCGTTGCATGGCTGTCTTTTTCACCCGCCGGATGGCTTTCGGAGGAAACTTCCCGCCAGCGGTCAGAATCAATTTTGGGAAACCTTGTGTCGCCGTCGATATCTGCCTCGACAAAAGTGACGATCAGCCGGTCGGCCAAGTCAAATGTCTGCCGGTAGATTTCCCCGCCGCCGATGACGCAGATTTCCCCCGCCCCGGCTTCTTTGGCCTTGACGCGCCCCAGCTCGATGGCAGAGCCAATGTCCGGAGTGGTGAAAACGCCGTCTGGCGCAAAGCCCGCATCGCGCGTCACCACAATATTGTCGCGCCCCGGCAGCGGCTTGCCAATCGATTGGAATGTCTTGCGCCCCATGATGACCGGACGGCCGATGGTGTTCACCTTAAAGCGCTTGAGGTCGGATGAGAGCCTCCAAGGCAGCCCGCCGTCTTTGCCGATGACGCCATTGCGCGCAGCGGCCACAACCAGTGTGATTGAAATATTGCCCGCCGTCTGTGCCGAGCCTGTCATACCGCAATCGGCGCTTTGATGCCTGGGTCGGCATCATAGCCGTCCAGCTGGAAATCCTCAAATTTGAATCCGAAAATATCCGTCACTTCCGGATTTATATGCATCACCGGCAGCCGCTTCGGCGTCCGGCTAAGCTGCAGCCTCGCCTGCTCATAATGGTTTGAGTACAAATGCGCGTCGCCGAGCGTGTGGATGAACTCGCCCGGCTTCAGCCCGGTGACCTGCGCGGCCATCATGGTCAAGAGCGCGTATGAGGCGATGTTGAACGGCACGCCGAGGAAAATATCGGCGGAGCGCTGATAGAGCTGGCAGGAGAGCCGTCCCTCCGACACATAAAACTGGAACAGGCAATGGCACGGAGGCAGCGCCATTTCGTCGATCTCGGCGGGGTTCCATGCCGAAACAATCAGCCGGCGCGATTCCGGCTTGGCTCTGATCTGCGCGATGACATTGGCAATCTGGTCTATTGTCTCGCCATTGCCCTTCGGCCAGGAGCGCCACTGCGAGCCGTAAACCGGCCCAAGGTCGCCATTCTCATCGGCCCATTCATCCCAGATCGAAACGCCATTGTCTTTCAAATAGCCGATGTTCGTCGCGCCCATCATGAACCAGAGCAGCTCATGGATAATGCTCTTCAAATGCAGCTTTTTGGTCGTCGTGACCGGAAAGCCCTGCGAAAGGTCAAACCGCATCTGATGGCCGAAAACGCCGCGCGTGCCGGTGCCGGTGCGGTCGCCCCGGTCCGTTCCGTGTTCCAACGCGTGGCGCAGGAGCGCGTGATACTGCTGCATCGACATTTTTCCGATTCGAGGGGACCAGTATAAACTTAGCGGCCCATGACATGGCGATGTTTTTTTACATCTTCACGCCATCGCCAGATTAGTGCCGAACCTTGCCGCACCACCGCGCTCAAAGGCAGTCGGTGAAGAAAGCCCGCCTAAAAAAGTGGAAAAATGTCTCGCAGTTCTCTGTGCTAAAGCGCGGGTTCCAGCGCGGGCGGTTTCGGCGGACAAGTTCCGTCACTTCGAGCATCGCCAACTCCCGCAGCTCCGGATCAATCGGCGGCACAGCGGGCGCAAGGTGCACTGCGGACAAATCCACCCGTTCCGGAGTCGCCTCCAGTTCGATACGGTCATTCGGCATGGGACCGTCTGCCTCAGCGATGACGAGGATCAGGAAGTCAGCGGCCGCCGACCGCGCAGCGACCAAGTCCACATCGCGCAGGATGGGCGTCTCAACGCGAAGAATCTGCGACTGCCACGCCACCGCCTCGAAAAAGCGCACGCCGCCTTCATCCTGCGGATCGAGTTCAGCGATCGCCGCAAGGTCTTCCATCAGTTCGAGCCGCTTGTCGGAACCGATCAGAAGGAAAGTTGGCATGGCGTATTCCCTTGTTGGCGGACCTGAGGGGAACTGGTTGTTAGGCCCGGCGCTCACGGGAAATCAAGGACTGTTTGCAGTTTTCTTGAGTTTGCCTCGATTTTCCTGAAGCTTCCGCCCTTCCGCCGGCGACGAGCGGCGCGATGTCTCGGAACAAAAAAATCCCCCAAAGGCCGGACCTGCCAAAGGGGGATCCATAACTTGGCAGCCTTTAGAGCGCGCCGAGTTTTCCGAGATGTTTGGCAACGAGATAATAGAAGGTCACGCGGCCCTTGCTGCGGTCGTCCTTCATGGTCTCGCAGACTTTGGCAATGATCGAGTCAGACTTGGCATTGTCAGCCGCGCCGAATTTTTTGATGCACCACTTTTCGCGCACGCGGTCGAGCTCAGACTGATCGGAGCAGGAAACCAGCGAGGAATCCTTGTTGCGCAACGCGATGCCGAGATGTTTGACGATTTTTTTCACATGCTCTTCGTCCGCGCCAGCGTCGTAGCGGCGAACATCTGCAAGATAGTCTGACATATTTGTCTCCCCAATGGATATTACGGAACTTTGTGTGGAGCAGGCCGTTCCGCTGCCGGTTGCAGTCTTCTGCCTTCCTGCCTCAAAACCGTTGTTCAACAGGTTAATGAATAAGTCAATCCCGTTGATGAATTCATCAAGACAGCCCTTTCAAAAGCTCGCAAAAGCGCCTATATTCTACCTGCCGGCTTGTCCGGCTATGGCGATAAACGGCCGGTATAATAAACCATTCGGACCCGGGGGCGGTACCCGGCGCCTCCACCAGAATCCAGCGTTTCAGCTGGCTTGCGGCGGGGGCGAAACAGGATCGACGAGGGTGTAAAAATCGTGCTTTTTCCCGGTATTGTACCACCGTTATCGGGCTGAAACCTTAGTTGCAAATGACAACTATGCAGAAGTACGTCTCGCTGCTTAACCGCGGTGCGACACTTCAAATCAAGCCCTAAGCTGTTGCAGGTTTAGGCGGGGCCCGGAGGTGCCTGGCAACAGAAACCTCCACTTTCCCCCTTTCATTCAAGTCTCAGCCAATTTGCCAGTTTACGCCGGTTGAAAGCGCGGCTAAACCAAGCTCAGATTCCTAACCCGGGACAAAGCCCAGTCATGTCGCAAGACCTCATCCGCTACGATATTCTCCTGCAGGAGGCGATGCGCGGCGTGGTCCGCAAGGTGATGGGCGAAGTCGCGCGCACCGGGCTGCCGGGAAACCATCATTTTTTCATCACTTTCGTCACCGGCGCGCCCGGCGTGCGCATTTCGAGCCGCCTGCGCGAGAAATATCCGGAGCAGATGACCATTGTCGTCCAGCATCAATATTGGGATCTGGAAGTCAGCGACTCGCATTTTGAGATCGGGCTTTCTTTCGGCGACGTTCCGGAGCGGCTGAGCATTCCGTTTCTGGCCGTGCGCGGCTTTTACGACCCGTCGGTCAGCTTCGAGCTGGAAATTGACGACAAAATCGAGCCGGGGGCCAAACAGGAAGAGACTGCGCCGACGCCGTTGATCGCCCCTGATAAGGCCAAGTCGAAGCTTGAGACGGTCAAAGCCAAAGCCGAGTCCAAGAAGGCTGCCCCCGCTGAAGCTGCGGAAGACGCCGACGCCAAGCCAATGGCCGACGTCGTGTCTCTGGACTCGTTCCGCAAGAACAAGTGATGGGCGAAACCGTCAACCTGCGGCAATGGAAGAAGCACCGAGCAAGGTCGGACGCCGAAACTGCGGCGGCGCGGAACCGCTCGGTCTACGGCGTTCCAAAGCCATTGAAACAAAAGCTGAAGACCGAAGCCTCAAAATCCGCAGCCTTTCTTGACGGCCGCAGGCTTGAGCCCAAGAGCGGTGCATGAGCGGCGTGCGCAAGCGCTCGGTGACGATCAGAGGCCACCGCACGAGCTTTTCTCTCGAAGACGCATTTTTCGATATCGTGACAGGCATGGCCAAGGCCGGCGGGATGTCACTGTCGGCGCAGATATGCCTGATTGACGAGGCTCGGAACCGGGAAACGAACCTGTCCTCCGCGCTGCGTCTGGCGGCGCTGGACTGGGTTGTGAAGTCAAAAGCCGCCGTTATTGAATCGGTGCGGGATCGAGCCTGAAGTCCCGCAGCAAGTCTCCAGCGCTGTTCTGATCTTTGAATAGGTTCGGATCAACCTTGATTTGTGGCACGTCTGGCTTCGGCGTCAGCGCGGCGTCCCCTGCCTTTTGCGCCGCCGCCGCTTCATCCGCCTTGCGCTTGGCTTCCTCCTCAGCGATTTTCGCCTGCAGCGCCTTCACGAGCGCCCGCACCCGGAGCTCATCGGCGGCCACAGCCTTGCCGAGTTCAATGGCCGCGCGCTGCTTCTGCATGAATGTGTAAAGCCGCGCCTCGCGCCGAAGCCGCTGGCCTTCCAGCAGCTCCTCTTGCAACGCCTCCACACGCGCCTGCTCGCGCTCCAGCGCCCGCTGCGACAGGAATTGCTCCAGCGGCTGGGCGTCAAATTTGGATGCGTAAAGTCCGCTGCTTAAGGTGACGGAAAACGGAATCTCCGGCGCAGCGCCCGCCGCGACGTCTGCGGAAGCGAAAGCCAATTTGCCGCCAATGCTGGCGCTCTGCTTGCCGAAATCCGCGGCCAGCGAAGCCGAAAGCGTTGCGCCTTCGACCGCCTCAAACACCGGCGAAAACCGGACGATGCCGCTGGCGGCGGTCCAGGACAGGCTGGTTTCGGCAAGCTTCAGCGCGCCGCCCCGCATGCTTTCACCCACCGCCGTTTCAACAGAAGCGGCATCCGGCGCAAGACCCGCATTCTCCGTCGCCGCCAGAATTCCTGCAAGGCCCGCCGCATTGATGCCTTTGATTTCGATCTCCGCGCCCTTGGCAACGCCCGCGCCGGTGAGGCTGGCCATGATCGCGGCGGGGCTTTTGCCTGTCGCCGTGACGCTGCCGGAAATGTCGGCGCGGCCGCGCACATTGTCCTGTGGCGCGAGCGCCTCGATCCGCGCCTCGGAGAGGCCGAACTCGCCGGTCAAAAGTCCGGTTCCCTTGTCATTCTTGATTTCCCCCGAACCGGTGAGCGCCCCGCCCGCATATTGCCCGGAAAAGCTTCGCAGGCCGATCGCCGACTTGTCGAACACCAGCAGCGCCTTAACGTCTGTCATCTCGCCAAGTCCGCGCAGACTTGCCGTTCTGGCTTCAAGGTCAATGCTGCCCTGCAGCGGCGCGATCCCTTCCCCTGCGAAATTTGTCTTCGGCCAGCCGTCAATGTCAGACGCCAGCGTCCCCTGCCCCAGGGCCAGCTCGCCAAGCCAGCCGATATCCGCATAGCTGAGCGCCAGACTGCCGGTGGCGCGGGGCGCGGACTGCCAAATGTCGAATGAGACATCGCCGCTCGCCGAAATATCGGCCGCCTGACATTGAAAGTCTCTAAAACGCAAGGCGCCAGCGCTTTTGACAAATGTGCTCTTCAGGTCAGCGGTCAGCCCCTGCCCCATATCGGGGAAAGACACGCCAGCCGCCATCAGATAGGGCTCAATGTCTTTGGACTGGAGCGACACATTTCCCGTTCCCTCTAACCCATCTGGGCCGGGCATGAACTTTCCGCTCACTTCTGCGTTCAGATTATCTGACTTCGCCGAAGCGCTGAGTGCAAAGCCTTGTTTTGCGCCACCTTCGGCGCTGAGATCAAAGGTCACCGGCCCCGGCGCGCCAATGGGCAGAACCGGTGCGCCCAGCAGCGCCATGACAGCGAGCGGATCCTCGTGATGTCCCTGTAGCGTGCCCTTGCCAGACAGGTTGGAAAAGTCGGTCAGATCGCCGCGCACCGTGGCGGACCCGGAATAGATCCCCGCGCCCGCGCTTGCCGAAAGACTGAGCGTCTGCTGCCGCGCATCGCCTTCACCAGCGGCAAAGCTCGTCACAAGATCGATTTTCGCGTCGCTGAGCAAGCCGGGGTATAGCGCCGCCCGTTCAGCCAGTGCGGCAAACACCGGCATGCCAGGAAATTTCTGCCCCAGAAGCCCGAACAGCTCGGCTGCGTCAGGCGACAAGACGGACATGTCAACGGTGCCGTTAGGCGCATCAGGAAAACCGTTCAGATCGCTCGTCGCCGATATCGATGCGCCGCCTAGGCCGGTCACCAGAAAACGGTCAATGTCAAGTTTACCGCCATGCAGCCGCACTGCCGCATCCAGAGCTTCCGCCTCCAGCCCCAAAGCCTTCACCGGCCCGGCCTTTAGCGCCACGTCCAAATCATGACCCGTGAGCAATCCTGTTCCCTTGCCGCCCGCCATGGCGAATGTCAGTGCCGAAAGATCGTCCAAACTGATCGCGCCGCCGCCAAAAGAGGCAGCAAGCGAAGGTGTCGCTCCGTCGCCGCGCCTGGTGAACTGGCCATTCAGCGTTGTGTTGCCAAGCGTCAGCTCCGCATTTTCAAAACTCTGCTGGCCGCGCGTCAAGTTGACCTTCGCCGCAAGGCCAAACGCTGCCAGCTGGCGCACCGAAGTGTCGGCGCTGCCGGTGAGCCAAACGGCAAGGCCGGTAGGCTGGTTCGACGCCAAAAGCAGGTTGCCGGAAAATCCGAATTTTTCGCCGAGCCCGAGCTTGCCGCTCGCTTCCAGCTTGGTGCGCCCGGGCAGCGCCGCGTTGAAGGATTTAATGTCCCACGCCCCGCCATTCGGCGAAGCCGTGAGCGCCACATCCCGGATCGTCGTGTCGCCCGCGACGACCGCCGGCAGCGCCAGCCTGATCTCACCCGGCATTGTGGGGACCGGCACATTCTTCAGAAACGCCTCAACCGCGCCAAGCCGGTCAGAGAAATTGTCCGCCGCGCCGCCGTTGGCGTCCTCGGCTTCAAAAGTGACCTGCGCGCCGTCGGCGAGGAAATCAAACCGGGGCGAGGCGCCGAACGCCACTTTTCCTGAGCCTTCGGCAAAATACGGCTTGTCCTTCGTCCCCGTCTCCAAGCGGTAGGACGGAAATGTCAGACCGCTGTTGCGCGCTTCAAACTTGCCTTTGACCCGGAACGCCGGCGTTTTTTCCGGCGCGCCCTTGAGTTTCCCCTCTCCGTCGCGCAGGGCCACCGCGCCAGGATCGGTCAGCAGGGCCGGCCGCAGGATGAAATCGCCTAGATAAAGCGGCGCGCCATTGGCAAGGCTGATCCTGCCGTCCGTCTCCATCACCACCGATCTTGTCACCGGGCTGACTGTCAGGCGCAGCGACAGCTTCCTGTCGGAATCCACCGTTCCGGTCGAGCCGCTCAGCGCCAGCTTCTCGCCATCGGCATTGAGCGCGCCGTCAAACCGCCATGGGCCGGTGAGCGCCTTGGCCGAAATTTTCGCATTGACCGCGTCAAGCCTCACGCGCCGGCCGGCGGCGCGGTCGTCGATGTCAATGACGCCATCGACAATATTGACGCTCTCCAGCGTCACTGTCTCGACCGAGCGCGGTGCGGCGGGGCGCAGCGTCCAGTCCACCGCGCCATCCTCACCGATCGTGACCATTGCGCGGGGTCTCTCGATATCCATGTTAAAAATCAGCACTTCACCCTTGAGAAACGGCGCAAGCTCGGCATCCATCGAGAATTTCTCTATGGTCATGGCCGGATTTTCGATGTCATCACCAACCCGGACATTTTCAAATGTCAGCGAGGGGAACGGCAAAAGCCGCGCCGACGCCTTGCCGGCCACCTTGACCTGCCGCCCCAGAACCTTGGAAGCCGCCGATTCAAAGTCCGTCCGGTAGTCTGTCCAATCGACAAAATAGGGCGCAACCAGCGCTCCCGTGAGCAGAAGCACCAGCAGACCGCCGACAAATACGAATAGACGCGCCAGGGACCCGATCCTCTAAAGTTTCTTGATTGAAACTGGTGTAGCGGACGATTGTGTCGCCGCAAATGCGCATCACACAAATATCTTGCCCGGATTGAAGATATTTTGCGGATCAAGCGCCGCTTTGATCCGCCGCATCACATCAACGCCCGCGCCAAGCTCATGCTCGAGGAACTCAATCTTGCCCTGTCCGATCCCGTGTTCGCCGGTGCAGGTGCCTTCCATATCCAAAGCCCGCTGGTTCAGACGCGCAACAAACGCCTCCGTCGCCGCAATCTCCGCAGGATCATCGGGGTTCAGCAGCAGAAGCACATGAAAATTTCCGTCACCCGCATGACCGACGATCGGCGCGATGAGCCGGTGCTCCTCTATGTCCCGCTCGGTCGCAGCCACACACTCCGCCAGCCGCGAGATCGGCACACAGACATCTGTCGAAATGCCCTTGGCGCCGGGCCGCAAAGTCAGCGAGGCCCAATAAGCGTCATGCCGCGCCTGCCAGAGTTTCGCCCGCTCTTCTGGATTGGCGGTCCAATGGAACGGCCCGCCGCCATATTCTCCGGCAATCGCGCCAAATTCCTGCGCCTGCTCCATCACCGAGGCTTCGGAGCCGTGGAACTCGACGAAAAGACATGGCGTTTCTTCATAAGCGAGCTTTGAATATTGGATCATCGCCCGCATCTGCAGCGCGTTGACCAGCTCAATCCGCGCCACGGGAATGCCAAATTGAATTGTCGTTATCACCGCGCCGCACGCCGCCTCCAGCGAAGGAAACGGGCAGACGCCGCCGGAAATGGCCTGTGGAATGCCCGCAAGCTTCAAGGTCAGTTCGGTGATAACGCCGAGCGTACCTTCCGAGCCGACCAGTAGCCGCGTCAGATCATAGCCCGCCGACGTCTTCTTCACCCGCATAGACGTCGTCACAAGCCGCCCGTCCGCCATCACGGCTTTCAATGCCAGCGTATTCTCCCGCATTGTGCCGTAGCGCACCGCATTGGTGCCGGACGCCCGGGTCGAGGCCATGCCACCGAGCGTCGCGTCCGCGCCTGGGTCAATTGGAAAGAACAGGCCCGTGTCGCGAAGCTGCTCGTTCAGTGCCTTGCGCGTAATGCCGGGCTCGATGACGCAATCCAGATCTTCCGGATGCACCGCAATGAGCCGGTTCATCCGCGTCATGTCCAGCGACACGCCGCCGCCCGGCGCATTGAGATGGCCCTCGAGCGACGTTCCTGCGCCGAAAGGAATGA
>CAWDIY010000026.1:0-67981 GCA_963802455.1 uncultured Alphaproteobacteria bacterium
GGACCATGGTTCGGGGCGTAGCGCAGCCCGGTAGCGCACTTGTCTGGGGGACAAGGGGTCGTGGGTTCGAATCCCGCCGCTCCGACCAAATTTACCTCGCCGCCCACACCATCCCGCGCCGGATGATCGCGGCCATTTCCGGCACTTTGAACTCGTGCGCCTGATGGCCGAGCGAGGAATAAAACACCCTGCCCTTGCCGTAACGCTTTTTCCAGACGACCGGCATGACATGGCCCTCGATCCAGTCCGCATACTCGCCGCCGAATGTGGTCGTCGCCAGAACTTCGTTGGCCGGATCGACATGCATGTAATATTGCTCTGACCGGACGGCGAAGTCTGACAGGCCTGCCATGACCGGATCGTCCTTGGCAATGATGTTCACCCGGTAGTCAATGATGTTCCCCGGATGCGCCACCCATTGGCCGCCGCACATGAACTGGTACTCGACCTGATCGCGGAATGCGTCGCACATGCCGCCGTGATAGCCGGCAAGGCCCACCCCGCCGCGCACGGCGGCGCAGAGGTTCTCTACCTCGTCCTTTTCGATCTTCGACATGGTGTAGATCGGGATGATGAGATTGAGGTCTTTGAGGCCGGGATTGGCGAAAGCCGCGGTCTTGTCGGCAAGCTCAACCGCGAACCCCTCTTCTTGCAGCATGCCGCGCAGAATATGCGCGCATTGCTCAGGCTCGTGGCCGTCCCAGCCGCCCCAGACGATCAGCGCTTTCTTCACGTCGCTCTCCTCAGCATGTCTTGTCTACAGTCTCATAAGCCCTGCTTCTGTTGGCTGAAAGCCGCAGCCCGCATAAAAACCTTTCAGATGCGGCAGATAATCAACGTGCAGATACTCCGCCCCGCGCTGACGCGCCAGATTGGCGGCGCGCATGACAAGTTCTTTTCCCAGCCCCCGTCCGCCAAAATCCGGATGAACGGTCGGATCAAGCAGAAACGCATGCATGCCGCCGTCGCTGGCGACTTTCACGAAACCAGCAAGCGCTCCGCCCCGCCGCGCGGTTATGTGCAAAAGGCAGGCGCGCAGACTTTGCTGGAAATCTTCGGGGGCGGCAGACGCCCAGCTCGCAGCCCAAAGCGCCGACAGCTCTTCATTTGACGGGAACTCATCCACCGCAAACCATAATTCGGCTTCCAGCGGCATGCCTACCTGATCTGGTCCAAGAGCCGCTTACACTCCAGAAGGTCAAACAGAACCTCCTGCAAAAGCGTCCTGTTATCCTTGCCCAGCGGATTCGCGTCGGCGCTGACCGGCCCGTCGTCGCCGCCTTGCCAAGACCAAAAAAGCCGCGCGACGGTTTAACATGCGCCGCTCCAAGCAGCGTGTCGCCCTCAGCTTCCGTGAATGCGGGCGCTTTTTCTTCTGGCGCTGGCGCTTCAGCTTCGTCGGCTTCCGGATGCCGCTGCTGCTTGATCGCTTCCGCCGCAGCCAAGTCGCCTGCGCCGAGCGCAATGACGAAATTGCCGCCATTGTCTTTCAAAAGCCGCTGCACGCCTTTGATCGTGTAGCCCTGGTCATAAAGAAGATGCCGAATACCTTTTAGCAGTTCGACATCATGCGGGCGGTAATAGCGCCGTCCGCCGCCGCGCTTGAGCGGCTTTATCTGAGTGAAGCGGGTTTCCCAGAAACGCAGGACGTGCTGAGGCAGGTCAAGGTCTTCCCCGACCTCGCTGATGGTGCGGAAAGCATCCGGGCTTTTGTCCATGCGACACAAATCCCCAATTGATCATAGATCAATGATTCGTCCGCCTATTCAATCATTTAACGAGAAAGTTTCAAGCGCCATCTCACTTGCGCGCACATGAAACTAGTCCGCATGGGCCGCATGAGCGCCTTTGCCGTTCAAATGGCCCTGAATGATCCGTTCTTTCAAAACGTTGGACGCCTTGAAAGTCATCACCCGGCGCGGTGTGATAGGCACCTGCTCGCCGGTTTTGGGATTACGCCCGACGCGCTCATGCTTGTCCCGCACATGAAAGGTCGCAAAGGTCGATAGCTTGACCGTTTCGCCGCGCACAATGGCGTTGCAGACTTCATCGAGAATGGTCTCGACAAGTTCTGCGGACTCGGCGCGCGAAAGACCCACCTTCCGATAAACAGCCTCCGCCAGATCGGCCCGGGTGATCGTCTTGTCCCCCATAACAAGGTCCCTTCGCATTGATAATTCACTAAAATTTGACACAAGCTAGCGTTTTGAGGCTTGGCGGTCAAGGCGCATTGAAAGCGCTTACAACCTACCAGCGCAGCAGGATCGCGCCCCAGGTGAAGCCGCCGCCCATGGCCTCCAGCAGGATGAGATTGCCCTTCTTGATCCGCCCGTCCGCAACAGCCGTCGCAAGCGCCAAGGGCACGGAAGCCGCTGACGTGTTGCCGTGCTGATCGACCGTGATCACCACCTTGTCTTCGGAAATATTGAGCTTCTTGGCCGAGGCGTCGATGATGCGTTTGTTCGCCTGATGCGGCACGAACCAGTCGATGTCCGCCGCTGAGAGCCCGGTGTCGCGGAAGGAGTCCTCAATCACGTCCGTTATCATTCCGACAGCATGTTTGAAGACCTCGCGGCCCTCCATGCGCAGGAATCCAACCGTCTTGGTACTGGAGGGTCCGCCGTCGACATAGAGCTTTTGCTTGTGCGAGCCATCGGAGCGGAGCTTGGCGGCGAGGATGCCGTGGTCGGAGGTCAGCCCCCTGCCCTCGCTCGCCTCAAGGATCACCGCGCCGGCGCCGTCGCCGAACAGGACGCAGGTGGTGCGGTCGCTCCAGTCAAGGATGCGCGAGAATGTCTCGGCGCCGATGACAATGACGCGCCGCGCCATGCCGCCTTTGATGTAAAGATCAGCGGTGGCGAGCCCATAGATAAAGCCGGTGCAGACGGCGGCGACATCGAAAGCAAAGCCGTGCGTCATGCCGAGGCGGTTCTGAATGTCCACCGCTGTCGCAGGAAAGGTGTTGTCCGGCGTCGCGGTCGCAACGATGATCAGGTCGATGTCGGCAACGGTCAGTCCCGCCATGTCGAGCGCCGCCTGCGCCGCCGCAGCGCCGAGGGAGGCCGTCGTCTCGGTCTCGTCGGCGATATAGCGCTGGCGGATGCCCGTGCGCTGCACGATCCATTCGTCATTGGTCTCGACCACGCCTTCAAGGTCGGCGTTCTTAACGCACTTTTTGGGCAGAGCCGAACCGATCCCTCGCACTGTTGAACGGATCATGTGATTCCTCAATTAATAAAACCGCGCGGGTTTTAAGCTTCCTGCACCGCCGCCGCAACGGGCTTTGCGGCGCGCGGGTGGCGGGCATGGAACAACTCCAGGTCCGCCTCGATCTTTTTCAACAGCCCGTTGCGCACCATGTCGCGGGCGACGGCGACTGCGGCGGCAAAGCCTTCCGCGTCCGTGCCGCCATGGCTTTTGACCACAACGCCGTTAAGCCCCAGAAACACGCCGCCATTGACTTTGCGCGGGTCCATTTTCTCGCGCAGCCGGTCAAACGCGCCTTTGGCCAGCAAGTAGCCCAGCCGCGCCATCAGCGTCCGGCTCATGGCGGCGCGCAGATACTCGGCGATCTGTTTGGCGGTGCCCTCCGAAGCTTTCAAGGCGATATTGCCTGCAAAGCCTTCCGTGACGACGACATCCACAGTGCCCTTGCCCAGATCGTCGCCTTCGACAAAGCCGTGATAGTCAAGGCTGGTCAGCGGCGAGTCCCGCAGCATCCTCCCCGCCTCTTTGACTTCTTCCTGACCTTTGATTTCTTCTACGCCAACGTTGAGAAGTCCGACAGTCGGCCGCTCGATCTCAAACAGCGCCCGCGCCATCGCCGCGCCCATGACGGAGAAATCAATCAGCTGCTGCGCGTCCGCGCCAATGGTGGCACCGACGTCGAGAACAATGCTCTCGCCGCGCAAGGTGGGCCAGATCGCGGCGATGGCGGGACGCTCGATCGCCGCCATGGTGCGCAGGCAGAAGCGCGACATCGCCATCAGCGCACCGGTGTTGCCAGCGGAGACACAGGCCTCCGCCTCGCCCGATTTCACTGCCTCGATACTCTTCCACATCGAGGACTTCCAGCGCCCATGCCGCAGCGCTTGGCTCGGCTTGTCATCCATGCGCACGGAGATTTCGCAGTGAATGACCGACGACTTCGCTTTCAGCGCAGAGTGCTTATCCAGCTCCGGGCCGATCTCGTTTGCTTTGCCGAAAAACTGGAAGGTCAAATCGGGCATCCGCACCAGCGCCAGCGCCGCGCCGGGAATGACCACGGAGGGACCGAAGTCGCCGCCCATGGCATCGATGGCAATTTTTGTCACGCGCGGGAATTCCTTGCTTTCAGGTGCTGAGGCGCGAAAATAGAGATTATCGCGCATTGCACAAGTCAAGCGCCTGCCTTTTCGCACATCTATCGGTCACTCCCTGCGGAACTTGAGAAGGCCGGCGAAGGGCGATGGCTTTTGCGTTCCAAGCTCTGCATCTTCCAAAGCTTCTGCGAGGACTGCGCCTGGCTTGCGTGGATAGGGATCAATGGCAAGACCGAAGAACTCTTCCGCAAGCGCCCCGACATCGATCGAGTCGCCAGCGAATGTCTCCGGAATATCCGCGCCCTCATAGTCGATGACAATCTCGCCATCGGACGACAGTGGCGGGCGCGCCAGCTTGGAGCCTTCCTGCACAAAGACCGCGTCAATTTCGTTTTCAATCCGGCTGGTGAGCGGCTCCAGTGTGATCACGCAGTTCTGCGTGATTTCCGCAGTGACCGCTCCCGTGATCTTCACTCCGTCCTTGCGCCATTTCTTGATGAGGAGCTCCGCCTTGAACGACTGGACACGGACAAGACCATGCTCATCGGCAAGCGCGCGCAGCTCCTTCTCGTTTGCCATGAGCTTCAGCTGCATGCCGTTCTGCGGCAGGCGGGTGACGGAAACAATGTGCGGGATCGCGCCCTGCGGTTTTCCGGTCATGAGGCCTCTCCCTTTGTTGCCGCGAGGAAGGGGATCTCACCCCGGGCAATCAACGTGTCGTCCAGCTTCTTCAAGGCCGCTTCCGCCGAGATCAGATAACGCGCCAAGTCATCCGCCTGCGGCCACTCAGCCGTGTCAGGCCTGACGTTCCGCAGCAGCGCGGCTGCCAGCTCCGCCGCATCGACCTCGTCCAGCGCCTTTCCATAGAACTCCGCGCGGCCATAAAACATTTTCGACAGTTTTTTCATCCGCTTGGGAACGCCCGCATCGCCGATGCCGAGCTCGCGCAGGGAATGGTCCATGTCGGTGATGAACATGTCGACAATCTCCTGCGCCAGCGCCGGCAGCGGCGCGGCGGCGTCCTTGGTGCGGCGCAGGAAGAGGACCAGATGCGCGGAAAGCGATTCAAACCGGCCCAGCGGCGTGTCGGGGATATTGAAGTGCCGAATAGAGGCTGCGGCTGCCGCGCCGCCGCCACGATTGCCGCATATGCGGCTTCCGTCACCGCCTCGCTGATCTGGCGTTTGCGGCCAAATATGTGTTGGAACATGCGGGTTTGGCTTTCAAAGAGCTTGGACTTCAGACGCGCGCCGTTGCATCGCTTGAGAGTCTGGGTTAGCGGATGGTCAGGGATCGATAAGGCCTGATGAAAGAGGAGATGCAATTGTCAGGACAGGAATTCAAGCCGCAGCCGCGCATTAATATGGTTTTGCGCGGCTCAATGCTGGCCTCAGTGCTGATTTTGGCGGCCTGCAACACCAGCGAGACGTTCAAAGTCTCCGAAACGATCAATCAAGGCTATGTCGCCGACCCCGGCGCGGTTGACCTTGTGCCCGTCGGTTCGAGCCGAGAGCAGGTGCTTCTGGCGCTTGGCACCCCCTCCACCACCGCCACATTCGACAATGAAGTCTTCTATTACATCTCCCAGCAGCGCAAACGCGGCGCGGCCTTCATGAAGGCGCGCCTTGTCGGTCAGAGCGTGCTGGCCGTCTATTTCGGCCCCGACGGGACCGTCTCGCAGATCGCCAACTATGGGCTGAAGGACGGCAGAGTGTTCGACTTCGTCAAACGCGTCACCCCGACCGGCGGCAAGGATGTGACGTTTATTGGGCAGATTCTCGGTGGGTTGAGCAAGGGAGCCGCGCCGAAGTTGCAGAAGGACGATGGCGGGCTGGGCGGCGGGCTGTAGGACCGGCGTTTTCAGCCGTCAGTTGAACCAGATCGCATAGCCGAGAAAATTGCCGCCGAACACGCGGGTCAGACTGTCCCAGTCCGCCGAAGTGGAAATCGGCCCTGTCTCCAGAAACGGGACGGCATCGACGCCAGCCGCGATAAGAACAGCGTCAATGCGCTTTGACTCCTCAAAGAAGCGCCTGACGTTGAATCCCTTTTCAAACCGCCAGTGCGGCATGAGTTTTTTTCCGTCCAAGACGGACTGAAACTCCTCCATCACCTTAAGCCAGCCGTCTATCACCGCGTCATCGACCGGTGCAGCGCTCAGCTTGCTTGTCTGTTTGGCATTCGGCAGCCATTCATTGTCATTGTCGCTCTCCGCCCGCGCCGCCGCCCAGCTCTGACCGCTGAGCTGCGCCAAGGTCAGGAGCCGCAGCCGCACGTCTTTCAGCCGATCCGGATCGGTGACCCGCCAGTTCGCGAGATGAATCATGGCGAGTCCGTCGCCGAAGGTGTTGTCGATGAACCCCATCGCCTGAGCCGGCCGGACCAGCTCCTCCTGCATTGGCAGACCGGCGTGCGGAAAGTAGGCGTGGGCGGTCTTGTTGAACGCCTCCTCGAAATCGACCGACAGGCCGAACTGCGCAGCGGCGGTGATGAACTGGATATAGCCGCGCAGCCAGAGAATATCAGTCTTGTCGAACGCGAAGGTCAGGTCAGGCGCAGGCTGCGGCTCGGACCTGCGCGTCAGCACCTCAAGGATCGCACCGAGCGATTCATTCTCGCCCGCTTTGCCGTCGCTGTTAATGTCGGCGCGGACTTTCAAAAGGTCGATGGCGAGCTTCACGTCACCTTCCACGCCTTTCTCAAGGGCCGCGTCGGCCTTCTCCAGATTGTCGAACAGGCTCTGGAGAATGGCTCGGTATTTCAGGTAATCCAGCGGCTCTGGATTGGGGTTCGGCTCGACCGGCATGCGCAGGATCGGCAACTGCACCAGCGGGCTGTTGTTTGTGGCGTCAAGTCCGTGCCGGTGGAGAGCCTGCCCGAGCTGCTCGACGGCGGAGACGAAGAGGAGAATGCCCTCGGCGGCGCGGGCTTCGGGGGAAGCGGGGAGCGATGCCATTTCGCCCGCGCCCTTCTGCAGGGTTCCGGCGTAGAGGTTTTTGGTCAAGGCGTCGTTGACCTCGCCTGCATGGGCCGGATTGACCGCAAGGGTGCAAATGGCAGTGAAGAGTGTGGTCACACGCATCAAATTTCCTCCGGAACGCGCCCTGCTGATTTTGATCGGGCCACCAGCAAATCACAGCGTTCAATGATGGTATTCGTAGGGCAAACAAAAACCCCGCCGGATCGCTCCGGCGGGGTTCGTTTCTTCAATCAGCCCAATCTCAGTGCGCCAAAACCGCCAAGAGCAGCAGCGCCACGATATTGGTGATCTTGATCGCCGGGTTGACTGCGGGACCCGCCGTGTCCTTATACGGGTCGCCGACCGTGTCGCCGGTCACGGATGCCTTGTGGGCTTCCGACCCCTTCATGTGCTTGACGCCGTCTCTGTCGGTGAAACCGTCTTCGAACGACTTCTTGGCGTTGTCCCACGCGCCGCCGCCGGAGGTCATCGAGATGGCGACGAAGATGCCGTTGACGATGACGCCCAAGAGAGACGCGCCGAGCGCGGCGAAGGCCGAGGCCTTGGAGCCGGAGATCAGCAGGACGCCGAAATAGACAACGATGGGGGCGAGGACCGGCAGGAGCGAGGGAATGATCATTTCCTTGATCGCCGCCTTGGTCAGCAAGTCCACTGCCCGCGCATAGTCCGGGCGGTCGGTGCCTGCCATGATGCCGGGCTTTTCCTTGAACTGGCGGCGCACTTCCATGACGATGGAGCCGGCGGCGCGGCCGACGGCTGTCATGGCGATGCCGCCGAACAGATAAGGGATGAGGCCGCCGAAAATCAGTCCGGCGACAACGTAAGGGTTGGACAGGTCAAACGAAATCTCGCCGATGCCCTTAAAGTAAGGGTAGAGCGTCGAGCCCTCGGCATTCGCCTGCGCTGCGAAGAACTTCAGATCGTTCGAGTAGGCCGCGAAACAGAACCAGCGCCCCAAGACCGGCGGAGCCAATGGCGTAGCCCTTGGTCACGGCCTTGGTTGTGTTGCCGACCGCATCCAGCGCGTCAGTGGCGTGGCGCACTTCCTTCGGCATGCCGGACATTTCGGCGATGCCGCCGGCATTGTCCGTCACAGGACCGAAAGCATCCAGCGCCACGATCATTCCGGCAAGGCCGAGCATGGCGGTGACGGCGATGCCGGTGCCGAACAGGCCTGCCAGCTGGTAGGTCGAGATGATGCCGCCGACAATCACCAGCGCCGGAAGCGCGGTTGATTCAAGCGACACGGCAAGGCCCTGGATCACGTTGGTGCCATGGCCGGTGACCGACGCCTGCGCGATGGAATTGACCGGGCGCTTGCCGGTGCCGGTGTAGTATTCGGTGATGACGACGATCAATGCCGTGACCAGAAGGCCGATCAAGTCCGCACCAGAACAGGTTCCAGCCGGTGATTGTCTGACCGTCCACAACGCCAATCTCACCCCAGCCGACAGTCATCGACGTCGCGCCGCCGATTCCGAAGATCGAGAGCAGGCCGGTGACAATAAGGCCCTTGTAAAGCGCGCCCATGATCGAGCCGTTGGCGCCGAGCTTGACGAACAGCGAGCCGATGATCGAGGTGATGATGCAGGCGCCGCAGATGACCAGCGGGTAGACCATGACGGCGTCCAGAACATCGGTCCCGGCGAAGAAGATCGCGCCTAGCACCATCGTCGCAACGACGGAGACAGCGTAGGTTTCGAACAGATCGGCCGCCATGCCGGCGCAGTCGCCGACATTATCGCCCACATTGTCAGCGATTGTCGCCGGGTTGCGTGGATCATCTTCGGGAATTCCCGCTTCCACCTTGCCGACCAGATCGCCGCCGACATCGGCGCCCTTGGTGAAAATGCCGCCGCCAAGACGGGCGAAGATCGAGATCAGCGAAGCGCCGAAGCCGAGCGACACAAGCGCATCGATGACCGGGCGCTCGTCAGGGAAGTAACCGGCAATCTCAGTGAGATACCAATAGTACATGACAACGCCAAGCAGCGCCAATCCGGCGACCAGCATGCCAGTGATCGCGCCGGATTTGAAGGCGATCTCAAGCCCGCCCGCCAGCGACTTTGACGCGGCCTGCGCCGTGCGCACATTGGCGCGCACCGACACATGCATGCCGATGAAGCCGGCAAGACCGGACAGCACCGCGCCGATCAGGAAGCCGATGGCCGATGTGGACGAAAGGAGATACCACATGATGGCGAACACCGGCACGCCGACAATGGCGATGGCGGTGTATTGCCGGGCGAGATAGGCCTTGGCCCCCTCGCGGATGGCGCCGGCGATTTCCTGCATGCGCGCGCTGCCCTGATCGGCGGCAAGCACCGACCGTGTCGCCCAGATGGCGTAAATGACAGACACAAGTCCGCATGCAATGACAAAGAAGAGTGGACTGAAGCTCATGGCTAATTCCCAAGTTCGCCCGAAAGATCCCCTCCCCGGGCCGTTTCATTGCGCTTGATTCGTGACGTGACGAAATCAAGCGACATGGCGCGGCTTATGCGTAAGGGCTTGGGAAACGTCAAGGATGGGCGGTGGACGCGGTAAATTTGTATCGATTGAAATGCGGCATTTCATCAAACGCCCAAGCTTTTACGCGACTGCGCCGAGAAATCGTCAGACGGCGCGCCCTTTCCGCGCCGAAAATGTCAGAGCGGCCAGCGCCGCAAGGCAAATGAAGACGACCGGAAAGATGACGCCGTTGACGGTGTTCCAGCCAAAGTCGTCGAGCACTTTTCCGGCGAACAGCGATGACAGCGCCACGGAGCCAAAAAGCACAAAGTCGTGAAATCCCTGCACTTTGCCCTTTTCGGAAAGCCGGTAGGTCTCCGTGAACAGCGCAGTGGAGCCGATGAAACCGAAATTCCAGCCGAGGCCGAGCAGAACCAGCGACAGCCAGAAATGCCAGAGATCAATTCCTGCCATTGCCACAACCGCGCAAGAGATCAGAATCAGGAGACCGGTGGCAATGATCTTCTCCTTGCCGAACCGGGCGATCAGTTTGCCGGTGAAAAAGCTGGGGCCGAACATGGCCAGCACATGCCATTGGATGCCGAGCGTCGCATTATCGACCGAGTGCCCGCAGGCGACCATGGCGAGCGGCGCGCCGGTCATCACGAAGCTCATCAGCGCGTAGGAGCCGACGGCGCAGGTCAGCGCGATGATGAATTTCGGCTGTGAGACAATTTCGCGGAAGGGCCGGGCGTCATCCAAGTCCGCCTGCGTTTCAGCGGCGGTGCGAACCTTGGCGAAAGTGATCGGGATAAGCACAAGTATCCCGGCCAGCGCGAAGCCGATGATCGCCACATAGGCGCCGGCGAACATGACCGGGGCAAACGCCTCGCGCGTCAGGATCACCGCCTGCGGACCGAGCACGGCCGAGATAATGCCGCCCGCCAGCACCCAGGAAATCGCCTGCGCCTTGAATTCGTGCGGGGAATTGTCGGCGGCGGCGAAACGGATCTGCTGCACAAATGCGCCGCCGAGGCCGAGGATTGCGAGTGAAAAGACAAACGCCCAGAAGCTGCCCTGAAACAGCGAAGCCGCCGCAAGCGCCCCGCCAATCGCCGTCAGGAGCGCGCCGGACATGAACCCCTGCTTGCCGCCCAGTTTTCTCAAAAGCCAGGCTGCGGGAATTGCGCCAAGCGCGACGCCAACATTAAATCCGGTGACAGGCGCGGTGGCGAGCGACTTGTCCGGGCCAAGCAGATATTGCCCCGCCAGCGCGCCCATCGATATTGCAATGGGCGCGGCGGAGCCGAGCACGGCTTGCGCAATGGAGAGAAGGAAAGCGGTGCGCTTGGCGCTGGCGAGGCTAACCGCTGTCACGGCTTGCGCGCATTCTGCTTGGCAATCCGGTCGAGAACCGCGTTCACCAGCTTCGGCTCATCGTCGCCGAAAAACGCCTTGGCGATGTCCACATATTCCGACACTGCCACAGCGGGCGGCACATCCTTGCGGATGACAAGCTCATAGGCCCCTGCCCGCAGCACCGCGCGCAAAGTTGAATCCAGCCGCGACAGCGGCCAGTCGTCGGTCAGGGCGTCGTGGATTAGCGGATCAATTGTCTTCTGCTCGGCCATAACCCCCGAAACAATGGCGCGGAACCATTGGGCGTCGGCTTCCAGATATTGCGCGCCGTCCACTTCCTTGCCGAGCCGGTGCTCCTCATATTCGGCGACGACTTCCAGAATGCCCGGTGCCGACCACATCCATCTGATAGAGCGCCTGAACAGCGGCGAGCCGCGCTGCGCCGCGCTTGTTGGCCTGTTTGACGGTAGGCTCTGTGGAAACGGTCAAGGAAGGCTCCGGAACTGCGGCATTGAAGGATGGCGGGGATTAGGCTTGTTTCCTCAGATAGGCAAGGACGCCGCCCTTTCCTATTCCTCAGGTTTAGCAGGCGCCGCGTCGATCTCGCTCAATATCTTCTGGAAATCCTCCGGCGAGCGGAAGTCGGAATAGACCGAGGCGTAGCGCACAAAAGCCACGTCATCGAGGCCCTTGAGCGCCTCCATCACCAGATGCCCGATGTCGCCGGTGGAAATCTCCGCCTCGCCGGAGCTCTCCAGCTGGCGCACGATGCCCGAAACAGCCCGCTCAACGCGGTCCTGATCGACCGGGCGCTTGCGCAGCGCGATTTCAAACGAGCGGTGCAGCTTTCTCGCGCTCGAACGGCACTTTGCGGCCGGTCTTCTTGGTGACCATCAATTCGCGCAGCTGCACGCGCTCAAATGTCGTGAACCGCCCGCCGCAGTCCGGACAGATGCGGCGGCGGCGGATGGTGGAATTATCCTCCGCCGGACGCGAGTCCTTCACTTGTGAATCGGGAGACTGGCAATAGGGACAGCGCATGAGCTTCCTCAGGGAATCGTTTGCAGCGCCCTTATGCCAGATGCGGATAAAGCGGGAAACGGTCCGTCATCGCAATAACTTTCGCCTTCACCGCCGCTTCAACCGCCGCATTGCCCTCGTCGGAATTCGCTGTTTTCAAACCATCCAGCACTTCGGTGATGAGAACGCCGATTTCCGCAAACTCCAGAGCGCCAAAGCCGCGTGTCGTCCCTGCGGGGGTGCCTAGCCGCACGCCCGATGTGACGAAGGGTTTTTCCGGATCGAACGGGATGCCATTTTTGTTGCAGGTGATGTAAGCCCTTCCGAGCGCCGCCTCGGCCCGTTTGCCGGTGGCATTTTTGGGCCTGAGGTCGGCAAGCATGGAGTGGTTGTCCGTGCCTCCGGAAACCACGTCAAGGCCTTGATCTTTCAACGTTTTCGCCAGTGTCTGCGCGTTCGCCACAACATTGTGCGCATAGGTCTTGAACTCAGGCTGCAGCGCTTCCTTGAACGCCACCGCCTTGGCGGCGATGACATGCATCAGCGGGCCGCCCTGCAGGCCGGGGAAGACGGCGGAGTTGCACTTTTTGGCGATCTCCTCGTCATTGGTCAGGATCATGCCGCCGCGCGGACCGCGCAATGATTTATGCGTCGTCGTCGTCACCACATGCGCATGCGGCAAAGGCGAGGGATGCGCGCCGCCCGCCACCAGCCCGGCGATATGCGCCATGTCAACCATCAGATAGGCCCCGACCGCATCGGCGATCTCGCGGAACCTCTCCCAGTCCCAGACGCGCGAATAGGCGGTGCCGCCGGCGATGATGAGCTTTGGATTATGCGCATGCGCCAGCCGCTCGATCTCCTCCATGTCGAGAAGATTGTCGTCGCGCCGCACGCCGTAGGAGACCACTTTGAACCATTTGCCCGACATGTTGACCGGCGAGCCGTGCGTCAGATGGCCGCCGGAATTCAGGTCCAGCCCCATGAATGTGTCGCCCGGCTGCAACAGCGCCAGAAACACCGCCTGGTTCATCTGGCTGCCGGAATTGGGCTGGACATTGGCAAACTTGCAGCCGAACAGCTCCTTGGCCCGCTCGATCGCCAGCGTCTCGGCGATGTCCACATATTGGCAGCCGCCATAATAGCGCTTGCCCGGATAGCCTTCCGCATATTTGTTGGTCATCACCGACCCCTGCGCCTCCAGCACGGCGCGCGAGACGATGTTCTCCGAAGCGATCAGCTCAATCTCATGCCGCTGGCGGCCAAGCTCGGAGCGGATGGAGGCGAAGATTTCGGGATCGGAGGATTCGAGCGCTTCGGTGAAGAACGGGCTGAGTGCGTTTCCGGAGTGGGGCACGGGAAATCCTTTCGGGGGCGGAGAAGGCGTGAGAAATTAAGATGGGCGGCGATTACACAATTCCCTGTGTCATTCCAAGCATCAAGCCAAAGAAAAGAGGCCGACGAATGCGGCATTTGGCATCATGCAAAAGGCAGCAGTTCGGAAATTCGGAGACTCCCACGGTAATTGCCGCGCCAAAACCCAGGATGGCGACAAAAGCGACGACGCAGAATGGTTCAGGCAGGCACCTCCGGCGTGCGGCAACTTTGACGGCTACTGACGGAGCGGATGCGGCTCCAATATTTTGCGAAAGCCATTTCATACTCAATTTATCGTCCTTCAAATCTGTCACGCATTGACAACTTGTATTAACAAGCTAACATGTGGATGCCGAGTTACAATATTGGACATTGCCGGGAGCGAAAAAGTGAGCGAGTTGAAGTTCCGCAGGATGGGGGTCCGCCGCACCGGGGGCGCGCCAATCTATGCGCAGGTCGCGGATATTCTCGCCGGCGACATTCAAGGCGGTTCAAGCGGAAACGATGAGCCGCAGCTGCCGTCGGAAAGCGCACTGGCAAAGGAATTCAAGGTCTCGCGCGTCACCATTCGGCAGGCGCTGAAGCGGCTGGAGGCGCGCGGCCTGATCTACAGCGAACAGGGACGCGGTTATTTCAGGACCGCGAGGCGCATGGGCGGTGTGTCGGGCTTTCACAGCTTCACCCATGAGGTCCGGAAGGCGGGCGGCGTGCCGGGCGCCGTGGTTCTGGAGCGCAGGATCATCGGTGAGCTTCCGGCCGATATGCAGGCCCATCTCAAGGTGCAGCATCCGGCCAATGTTTCACTGCTTTATCTCAAGCGCATCCGCACCATAAATTCCGAACCGGTCGCAGTGGAAGACGCCTATCTGCCCGTTAATCTGTATCCCGGCATCGAAGAGGCGAAAATCGGAGACGGCTCGCTTTACAGTCAGATCGAAGCGCGCTGGGGCATTGTGCCGATGTGGACAGACGCGTTGTTGAAGCCGGTTGCCGCTTCGCAGGAAGAGGCGAAGGCGCTCAGGGTACCAGCCGGAAGCCCCCTATTGGCTGCATGGCGCGTCACGCTGACCGATAACGATCAGGTCGCCGAATATGTGAAATCCACCTATCGCGGCAATGACTTCATGCTCCATGTCAGCCGCTATCGTCTGAGCGATTGAACGGCCATGACAGCGAAGCTTTTCATTGGTTTAGACATAGGCGGCGGCAGCACCAAAGTTGGACTTGTCAATTCTGACGGAGCCATTCTGGCGCGTCACCGCATTCCGGTCAGGAACGGCGGCGACGCGCTCCAGATTCTCAATACTTATGGTTCCGCCATCGAGGCTCTGATGCGCGATGCACATGTCGCCCAGCTCGGCGGAATCGGCATCGGCTTCCCGGGTCATATCCTGCCTGACTTCGCCTCAGGCGCGAACAGCAATGTTCCCGTGCTGGACGGGCAGCCGGTCGCCGATATTCTCGCCCGCCGTTTCAGCTGCCCTGCCCGGCTGGTCAACGATGCGGACGCAGGCGCGATTGCCGAGTACCGCTTTGGCGCCGGACGTGGAGCAGACCGGCTCCTGCTTGTGACCGTCGGCACCGGAATCGGCGTCTCTCTGATAGTTGGCGGCGCGCCGTTTAATGCGGCTAATGGCGCTCTTGGTGACGCGGGCCATATCCTGCTTGTGCACGACAACCCGGTGCGATGCCGCCAGGGTTGCCTCGGCTGCCTGGAATCCGTCGCCTCGGGTGCGGCGATAGAGATCAAAGCGCGAAGACTTTACGGCCATGCTCCAGAGGCAGGCGCCACCGCCACTCTCGTGCGAAACGCAATTGCAGGGAAGCAGGAAGCTGCGGCTCTGATCGCGGAAGCCGGGACCTGGATAGGCATGGCCGCAGCCACCTGGTGCAACATCTTTGCCCCGGCCCGAGTGCTGATTGGAGGCGGCATAAGCGCGGTAGGCGAAAGTCTTGTCGAGGCAATCCGCGCTGAAGCGCATCGCCGCGCCATGCCGTGCAATGTGCAGAACACAACATTCGACCTCGCTCAGCTCGGCAATGACGCCGGGATGATCGGAGCGGCTTGTTTGGTCATGTTCTGACCGCCCCACCCTGACGGGCCCATTGTGCGGCCCCGCATTTGACAATGGAGTCCACATGAGCGCCGCCAAGAATTTCCTCGCCGATATCCGCGAGCAGCCCAACGCCATTCGCCGCGCCTGGGCCGGGGTCACGCCCCGGCATATCGCACAGATTTCCGGCCTGCGGGCAGCGCTCGCCGATGGGCGCATCCGCCACGTGATCCTGACCGGCATGGGCGGCTCGTTTTTCAGCGCCTATGGCAGCTGGCAACGTCTGGCCGCGCGGCTCCCTGTGCCCGTCTCGTTGTGGGATTGCTCGGAGCTGATCCAGCAGGCCCCCGGACTGATACGCGGCGATACGCTGATCATCGCCATCTCGCAGTCGGGCGAAAGTGTTGAGCTGCAGCGCCTGACCAAGATTGCCGCCCGGCCATTCTTTGCCATCACGATCACCAACGGGGCCGCGAACACGCTGGCAGGCTGGGCGGACTGCGCCGTCGCGACCGAGGCGGGCAAAGAGGATGCCGTGTCGACCAAGACCTATATCGCGGGTTTCATCGCGCTGCTGGCGGTGGAGCAGGCTTTGCTTGGCACAAATTCCCTGACTGCGGACAGAATCGAATCACTGGCCGCAACGGCGCAGTCGCATCTGGACGGATTTGACCGAAGCGCCCATGCCGCGCTGGATTTCCTCGGCCACAAGAGCCCGTTCAACTACATCGCACGCGGCGCAAGCTTTTCCAGCGCCACGATGGCCGCCTTGATGACGGTCGAGGCCACCAAACTGGATTCAACCGCGCTGACCGGCGGCCAGTTCCGCCACGGCCCCTTGGAGCTGGTGCGCGAAGGCTTCCGCGCTATCCTGTTCCTCGGCAGCGGGATTGAACGGGAGTTGAACGAGGCCACCGCCCTCGACATTGCGCGATTCGGCGGGCGCTGCCTTGTGATTGCCGCCAACCCGCCCGCCATCCTGCGGCGCGAGGGGATTGAGATATTGGAGCTGCCCGGTGCCGCCCCGGCCCTGCTGCCCGTGCTTGAGATTATCCCGCTGCAATTCCTGATGGTGCCGCTGGCCGTCGCGCGCGGCTTCGCCCCTGCGGTTTTTCTCAATGGCTCAAAGGTGACGCTGGTCGAATGACCAGCGCCGCCTTTACCGACACTGCAAGTTAGGACTGCTCCCATGAATGCCCAATCCAGCGACTTCGACTATGTCATTATCGGCGCAGGTTCCGCCGGCTGTGTGCTGGCCAACCGCCTGACCGAAGATCCGGGCGTTTCGGTCTGTCTGCTGGAGGCTGGCCCGTCAGACCGCAGCCTTCTCATCCAGATGCCAGCCGCGCTCACCTTCCTGATTGAGAGCGACACCTACAATTGGAAGTTCGAAAGCGAACCCGAAGCTGCCCTGCATGGCCGCACCATCGGGCAGGCGCGCGGCCGCGGCCTTGGCGGCTCCTCCTCCATCAACGGCATGGTCTATGTGCGCGGCAACCCGAAAGACTACGATCCATGGGCCAGCCTTGGCGTCGAGGGCTGGAGCTTCAAGGACTGCCTGCCCTTCTTCAAGAAGATGGAGAATTTCGAAGGCGGGCGCGACCCAATGCGCGGCGGCTCCGGCCCTTTGAGTGTGACCCGCAGCGCCGCAAAGCATGTGTTCTACGACGCGTTCCAAAAGGCAGGCGAGCAATATGGGCTGCGCGCGGCGGGTGACTATAACAGCGGCGAGCAGGAAGGCGTGCATGTGACGCAGGCGACGATCCGGCACGGCAAGCGCTGCTCGACCGCCGTCGCCTATCTGCGCCCGGCGATGGCGCGACCGAATTTGACCGTTCGCACGGGCTGCCTTGTCGAAAAGATTGTCTTTTCCGGCACCGCCGCCCAAGGCGTCGCCTATCGCCGCAAGGGGCGGCATGAAACCGTCATGGCGGGCCGCGAGGTCATCCTGTCCGCAGGCACAATCGGCTCACCGCACATACTGATGCTCTCGGGCGTGGGCGAAGCCGCGCATTTGAAAACCCACGGCATTCCGCTGATCGCCGACCTGCCGGGCGTGGGACGCGGTCTGCAGGATCACGTCGTCGCCTCATTGCGCTTCCGTTCCAACGGCGCCGATGCGATCAACCGCAAGCTCGACAGCCTGACGGGCCGCGCCAGACTGGGGCTGGAATGGCTTCTGTTCAAGAAGGGCCTCGGCGCCACCAGCTTCTTCGAAGTGGGAGCCTTCTTTGACGGCGGCAGCGGCACGGATTACTTCAACCTTCAGCACGAATTCCTGCCCTTCCTCGCCGATTTCCAGTCCGGCAAAGTCGTGCTGGGAGACGGCTTCCAGTATTTCATCAGCCAGATGCGCCCCCGTAGCCGCGGTTCCATCCGGCTGAAATCCAGCAATCCCGCACACAAGCCCGCCCTGAGTTTCAACTATTTCGAAGACCGCCGCGACATTGCGGAGATGATCGATGGCGTGCGCAAGACGCTCGAAATGGCGGGACAATCGGCCTGGAGCAAATACTGCACCGGCCAGCTCGACGATGTGCGCCGCAATTCAACCAATAACGAGATCGAAGCCTTCATCCGCAATGTCGCCAACACCGAACACCATCCGGTCGGCACCTGCCGCATGGGCAAAGACGCCGGCGCGGTGACCGATGCGGCGGGCAGAGTTCACGGCCTCAAAAACCTGCGCATCGTTGATGGCTCAATCCTGCCCAAAATCCCCTCTGCAAACGTGAATGCTCCAATCATCATGGCTGCGGAGAAGATCGCCGACACTATTGTCCGCAGTTCGCAGAAATAGGCATGGACTTCCCAAGGTGGGACTTGGAAGATTTGGTGGCGGGCATTTCTCCTGCCTCGCGGCACTTGGCGTTACTTCAAACGCAAATGGCCGCACGAGGCGGCCATTGAAGGATGATGAGCGCGTCTTACAGCTGCGTCACCGCCTGCTGTGTCCCGATCGCCAGCGCATCCACCCCATCCCGCTGGTAAATATCATCGCGGAAATGCGCCACACCGTCGCCGGTGGACCAGGCGGTGATGTAGGTGAAATAGACCGGGACGGGCTCGATCAAGGGCACTTCCTGATTGCCGCCGGTGGCGATCGCCGCTTCGATTTCGGTGCGGCCCCAGCCCGGCGTGTCGCGCAGAAGCCAGGTGCCGAAATCGCGGACATTCTGCACGCGCACGCAGCCGGACGATTCAAAGCGCAGCATTTTGTTGAACAGGCCCTGTTTCGGCGTGTCATGCATATAGACGGCGTGCGGATTGGGGAAATTGATCTTCATCGAGGCCATGGCGCTGTTGGCGCCGGGGTCCTGGCGCAGGCGGTATTTGGCCGCCTCGTTCGATTTCCAGTCAATGTTAAGCGGATCGATTTCCTGTCCGTCCGGGCCAATCACATGGATGTTATTATCCACCAGATAGGTCGGGTTCTTGCGCATCTCCGGAATGATGTCTTTTTCGACAATCGACACCGGCGCGTTCCAAAAAGGATTGATGACGATATTGGTGATTTTCGAATTGAGGATCGGCGTCTGGCGGTCGATCTTGCCGACAATGGCGGTGTGGCGCTGCGAGACGCGGCTGTTTTCGACGATCTCGATCTGCGCCGCCGGGATGTTGACCATCACATAGCGGTTGCCCAGAAAGCCCTGCATCGAGCGCAGGCGCACGAGATTGGTCTCAAGCTGGCCAAGGCGCACCTGCGCCGAGACATTGAGCGCGGCGAATGTGTATTTGCCGATCACGCCGTCCGCCGGAAACCCGTGCCGCGCCTGAAAGCGCTTGACGGCGGCGTCGACATAGGAGTCGAACGAATTGCCGAGACCCGCCGTTGTGGACAGGTCGCCCGACACGATCAGCCGCTGACGCAGCGCGCTTACTGACGCGTCATTGACGCCAATCTTCAGCTTCTTCGTCGCCGGAACCTGCGGCCATCCGCCTTGGGCGACGATGTTCTGGTATTCGAGAATCTCGGATTCAATGTTCACAGCGGTTTGCGGCGAGAAGATCGGCAGAGTCGAGCCGACCTTGGTTTTCTTCTTGCTCGCCTGCGCGTCGAACTGGTCGTCCCACGCGCCGCGCTTCGGCGCTTTCAGCACATCCTGAACGGCGTCCTGCGCAAATGACGGGTACGCGCCGCCCGCCAGCAGCGCCGCGCCGAGGCCGCCGATGAAAGCGCGCCGTCCAAATGTGCCGAATTTCAAATTGTCCATTTTTCCCAAGACCCAATTGCCGGAGCCGCCCGGCTGTTCAACCCGTCCATCTTAGCAAAAACTAACGAAAACAGGGTTAATAAATCACCACCTGATCGACAGAAGCGGATCAAGATGTGGTAATGGGGTTTTGACGGTGCAATATGGCCAATTCATGAAGCGGCGGCTAAAGCGGGACCAAGCGCGGCTGGGCGTCGTCAGAATTTCCACGCAGTCTCTGAATCATACAGCGACTTCTGCGCTCTGACCGAAATGTGGAAATGGTGATTGTGCTTGTTAGGGCCTTTATAGACTCGCCATGCCCAGGGCAGACTGTTGCCGACGCGGTAGGACGAGGCCTTCATGCCGTTGGAGATCACATATTTGATGCGCGGGTCCTTTTTTGTCACCAGCCCCTTGGCGACTTTATTGGCGTCGCAGCCATGCGCCGGATCATGGGTGATGTCGAGGGCCGAGACAACGCGCCATTTGACTTCATTGATGTGCGGATTGTGATCCGAGCTGGTCGATTGGTGCGCCGGGTCGCCGATCCAGCCGTCGCTCAATTTGCTGCGGTTTGGGAACTTGGCGTTGATCTGCGCGCGGAGTTTTTCAAGACTTTTGGCGATGCGGAAGGGCTTGGCGGGCATGGAAAGCTCCTGTGGCGATCATGGCGGACCGCAACAGGGAGATTGTCACTTCCAAAAGCCTGACGCAACGGCAATTTCGCCGGTGCAAACAGCAAAAAGCCCGATGCGAACCGGGCTTTTAGCATTCAAATGTGAAGCCGAAATCACATCCTGTAGGCGATCGTGTCGTTCCAGAACCGGTCGAGACGCAGCAGCGCCTTGTTCATCGTCTTGAACTCGTCGGCATTAATGCCGCCGACCGCCTCAATCGTGCCGACATGGCGCTCGTACAGGCCGTTGACCGTGTCAGCGACCGCGCGGCCCTTGTCGGTGAGCGCAACGCGGACCGAGCGGCGGTCTGTGTTGGAGCGCTCATGGCTGATGAAATCCATCTCGACGAGCTTCTTGAGGTTATAGGAAACATTTGAGCCGAGATAATAGCCGCGGGTGCGCAGCTCGCCTGCGGTCAGCTCGGACGTGCCGATGTTGAAGAGCAGCAGCGCCTGGATGGCGTTGATATCCGAGCGGCCGTTGCGGTCGAACTCGTCCTTTATGACATCGAGCAGGCGGCGGTGCAGCCGCTCCACCAGATGCAGGGATTCCAGATAGAGCGAACGCAGCGCGTCCTTTGCCGGGTTCATCGCCAGTGAATTGGCAGCGGGCATCGGCGCGCCCATACGCTTGATCTGTTGCATCATGTTTTTCGCCTCTGTTGGTTCAGCCGGTCTATTGCCCGCTGTTGACGCAACCCTAGCGAAAGTGAATAAAATTCGAATTAAACGCCACGCTTAACAGGAACTTACATTGAGGAAAGAAGATGACACGGATAATGGATGATTAACGCGGCTTTTTGCGCTTTTGGTGCCGGATGGCCAGCCAAAAGCAGATATAAAGAACCGCAACCGCCAGATGCGTCAACAGTGTCAGCACATGCGCACCGAACAAATCCGGAAAACCATAAAACATCAGCGTCTCGGTCAAGGCCGCCGCCGCCCAGATCACCGGTCCCCAGGAAACCTTCATCCATAGCCCGATCGCCGCGACCGGAAACAGCACCGCAAGGCTCGCCGAGGCGAACTTCCAGTGCAGCGGCATCAGATCAAACCGCCAGAGCGGCCCTTCATAGAAGCCGATCAGGCGCACCCAGTAAAGGAAGCCGAACAGGAGGCAATAGGCGGCGATGATCCGGTGAAACCAGGTGAATGCAACAAAGACAAAGGTCTCCTCCGGCTTGTGCAGCTGGTCTTCATTGGCGAACATCGACATGGACAGACGGACTCCTAGACTGGCGCGACTAGAAGCGGAGAATGGCGGGCGGGTCAAGGCGGAGCGGCGGCGCGTCTGGAAAATGACCGGCCGGCGTGTTAGCTCAAGGTCATGGACAAGGACCGTATAATCGACGCCCTGAATGAAGCTCGCAAATCCGGCGGCAAGATGAAGACCTACCCCGGGCCGGCGCCGCCCGACAAGGCGGCTGCCTTCGCCATTCAAACGGCGGTGCGCGAAAAGCTGGGCTGGAAACACGCCGGATGGAAGATCGGCTGCACCAGCGAGCGGGCGCAAAAGGCGCTGAAAACCAACGGCCCCTTCCCCGGCCCGATCTATGCCGAGCGGCTCTATGCGTCTGAAACCCATCTCGAAACGCTTCCGGAAAACAGCCGCGTGACGGAACCCGAGATCGCTTTCACCCTGGCGTTCGATCTGCCGCGCCGTGGCCGCGCCTATAGTGCTGATGAGGTTTTGGCTGCCGTCGCCTCGGTTCATCCGGCGATCGAGATCGTCAATCCGCGCTGCCCGAAAGGTTTTGACGATGTGGTCGAATGGTACATTGCAGACGGCGGCTTGAACCATGCGCTGGTGCTTGGTGAGGCGGTCAGGCCTTTGGCGCGCGGGGACTATGCGAAGCTGGCGGTCAATGTCGCGGTGAACGGGGTGCAAAAATATTCCGGCACCGGCGCCAATGCGCTGGGCGGCCCGGAACTGGCGCTCACTTGGCTTGCCAATGATCTGAACGCAAAGGGCCTTTATCTGCGCGCTGGCGATGTCGTGACGACGGGCGTGATCACCGAAGTGTTCGACACAAATATCGGGGATGAAGTCGTTGCCCAATATGACAGGCTCGGCACGGTGAAGGTCAGGCTTTGAAGCCCTGTTTTCCCAGCGCCGCCTTCGTGCTAAACGCCCGCGCACAGGAGCCTTCACATGAATTTCCCCGCCAAGCCATTGCGTCGCACCGTTGACGACATCACAAATAGCCGACGCCTGCGCCGGATGCGCAAGGCCGACTGGTCGCGGCGGCTGGTGCGCGAGACGCATCTGACGGTCAGTGATCTGATCTGGCCGATATTTCTGATCGAAGGCGAAAATCGCGTCGAAGACATCACGGCCATGCCGGGCGTGCAGCGGCTGACAGTTGACCGGGCCGTGCGCGAAGCGGAACGGGCGGCGAAGCTCGGCATTCCGGCGATTGCCACGTTTCCGTTCATCCCCATGGAGAAACGCGACATTTCCGGCTCGCATGCGCTGGCCGAGGACAATCTCATCAACCGCGCCACGCGGGCGATCAAGGCGGCGGTGCCGCAGATCGGCATTATCACGGACGCGGCGCTCGACCCTTTCACCAGCCACGGCCATGACGGCATCCTGCGCGACGGCATCATCGTCAATGACGAAAGCGTCGCGCAAATCAGCGCCGCCGCCTTAATGCAGGCGCAGGCGGGCGCTGACATCATCGCCCCGTCCGACATGATGGACGGGCGCATCGGCGCGATCCGCGAGGCGCTCGACCTTGGCGGCTTTCAGGACGTCGCCATCATGTCCTACGCCGCCAAATTCGCCTCCGCCTTCTACGGCCCCTACCGCGAGGCCATCGGCACGGCGGGCGTCTTGAAGGGCGACAAGAACACTTACTATCTCGACCACGCCAACAGCGACGAAGCATTGCGCGAGGCGGAGCAGGACATTGCCGAAGGCGCCGACATGGTCATGGTCAAGCCCGGCCTGCCCTATCTGGACATCATCGCCCGCATCAAGGACACATTCGCCATGCCGACCTTCGCCTATCAGGTGTCAGGCGAGTACGCGATGATCCAAGCCGCCGTCGCCAATGGCTGGATCGACGGGGACCGGGTGATGATGGAAAGCCTGATGGCCTTCAAACGCGCCGGCTGCGACGGGGTGCTGACGTATTTTGCGCCGAGGGCGGCGGAGATGCTGAAGGCGGGGGGTTAGGCGTCGGCCCAGGGGTTGACGAGCTTGACGCCGGTGTCTGCGAAATCGCGTACATTGCGGGTGACAAGTGTCATGCCATGAACAATTGCCGCCGCCGCGATCAGACCATCTATTTCGCCGCGTGTCCTGATGGCGGCAACGCGTCCCCATTCGTTGGCAACTGCTTGGTCGACTGCAATTATGCGGTCTCCAAACTCCCTTTCCACCGTTTTCAGCCAATCAAAAATAACAGCGGCGCGGTCTTTGTCTCGCCTCCCGATCAGATGTGCTCCTTTGGAAATTTCCCCGAGACTGACAGCGCAGAGATAGTGAGTTGTGACGTCAGTTTGTGCAAGCCAGCGCACAGCATCAGGATTTCTGCGTTTGGCTTCCGAAATAACGTTCGTGTCGAGCAAATACATCAAAATTCAATCGGCGGACGGCTGGGAACCTTTGACCGCTGATTGATCAGCTCAACAATGTCATCGTCCCAGGCCGGACCTGACAAAATAAACTCGGTCAGCGACGGCTTCTTCTCTTTCAGCCGGTCATAATCGTGCTTCGACAAAACCACCGCCGTCGGCTCGCCGCGCAGCGTCACGGTCTGCGGGCCGTTCTTGATCGCTTCGCGGACCAATTTGGAAAAGTTGTTCTTTGCATCTTGCAGGTGCCAGTTCATGGCGTTACTCCTAGCTAGCTTGGCTATCTAGCTAGTCTCTTGCAGCGGAAATGTCAATGAATGACAAAGCCGGGCAAACCGATAGAATGGCCGCCAGCCGAACATTACGTGAGAAGAGCCCGTCAATGCCCTCCAGCCGCCCTCTCCTCCTCGCCGCCGGTCTTCTCGGCGCATCCGGCGTCGCGTTCTCCGCCGCCGCCGCGCATCAGGGTGCCGCGAATGTGGCGACGGCTGCTTCGTTCCTTTTGATGCACGCGCCTACATTTCTGGCGCTGAGCCATATGGGGGGAAACAGGCTGACGGGCATTGGCAGCTGGGTCCTGCTTCTCGGTCTTGTTATGTTCTGCGGCGACCTTCTGGCCCGCGCCTATCTGGGAACGCGCCTCTTTCCAATGGTCGCGCCCGCGGGCGGTGTGCTGATGATCGGCGGCTGGCTGGCGATCGCGGCGTCGGCGCTGGTCCGCCATGAAAGCGGTGGCGAATGATGGCAAAGCGCACGTTATTAATCGACCTTGACGGCACATTGGTCGACCCGGCCCAGGGCATCATCACCGGATGTCAGAAGGCGTTGACTGCCCTTGGCAGGCCCGAACCGGACTATGTCGATCTCAATTGGGTTATCGGGCCGCCCTTGCGCCAGACCTTTGCCGCGCTTTTGGGCGGGACCGGGCAGGTCGAAGACGCCTTGGCCCATTACCGGACCTGGTATTCCGAACACGGAATATTCCGCGCAACCCGCTACGAGGGCATCATGGAAGCATTGGCCGCCATGAAGGGCCAAGGGACCAAGCTCTGTCTGTGCACGTCAAAGCCACGAGTTTTTGCGGAGCGGGTCGTCGGGCATTTTGGCTTCGCGGACTTCTTCGACGGACTGTACGGGTCCGAGCTGGATGGACGGTTCGACGACAAGGGCGACCTCATTCAACACATTCTGCAGGCCGAAGAGCTTAGTGCGGATCAAGGTTGCATGATCGGCGACCGGAAGCATGATATCTTGGCGGCAAACCGCCATGGCATGAAATCTGTCGGCGTGCTTTGGGGCTACGGCGGTCTTGAAGAGTTGCAAACCGCAGGCGCAACGGCAATCTGCGGACATCCCAGTGAAATGCCCGATACTGCGCTGCGCCTGTTTGCATGAGACCGCGCGGGCGCTGCGCCACGCGCCTCAAACGAGCGCCAGCGTCTGCGCCAGTTCCCTGATCTCCGCACCGGGATTGACCGCCATCCCTTCCGGCCAGACTGCACCCGTATTGAACCAAGCGGTCTTCATCCCCGCGCCATGCGCGCCAAGTATGTCAGCCTCAGGATTGTCGCCGACAAACAGGCATTCCTCCGGCCTCGCTCCCACACGCTCAGCGGCGCGGAAAAAAATCGCCGCGTCCGGCTTTCTCAGCCCTTCGGCTTCAGAAATCAAAATGGCGTCCACCATCCCCTCAAGGCCAAGCGCCTTGATGTTCCTCATTTGAAAATCCGTCTCGCCATTGCTGACGATTCCGAGTTTCAAGCCCCTGCCGCGCAGCGCTGCAAGCGTACGCGCCATGCCGGGAAAGCCGCACGCATGTTCGCAGCAGCGCTGCCGGTAATCCTCAAGCAAATCGGCGGCGGCGTCCGCATCGCCGCCGAACTCTGCGAGGAGCGCAGGGTAGACGATGGACTTGTGAACATGGCCGCCCTGGTCCAGCGCCAGAAACCGGCTGCGCCATGTTTCCACGTCCGCCGCGCCAAGCCGGTGCGCAAAGCGTTTGCGCTGTTCAGCGAGAAATGGCTCGAGCGAGGACGCCCGGTCCAGAAGCGTCCCGTCAAGGTCAAACAAGACCGCCTTGATCACCCCGCCCCCATCCGGTTCCAAGCGTCCAGCCCGGCAATCTTGTACGCCTCGGCCAGCGTCGGATAGTTGAAGGTGTTGTTGACGAAAAAATCCACCGTGCCACCGAGATTGATGACCGCCTGGCCGATATGGATGAGCTCCGTCGCGCCCTCGCCGACAATATGCGCGCCGAGCAGACGGCGCGTTTTCGAGCGAGAAGATCAGCTTCAGAAAGCCGGAATTGACGCCCATGATGTGGCCGCGCGAGGTTTCACGGAAACGGGCTATGCCACATTCATAGGCCGCGCCGCTCTGCTTCACCTCCTCTTCAGATAGGCCAACGGTTGATATCTCCGGCACCGAATAGATGCCATACGGGAAATGCGTCCGGCGCGGGCGGCAAGGCGATGCCGAACGCGTGACAGGCGGCGGCGCGGCCCTGTTCGAGCGAGGTGGAGGCAAGGCTCGGAAAGCCGATGACGTCGCCGCAGGCATAGATGTGCGGCACATTGGTCTGGAATGTCGCCGGATTGACCTTGATGCGGCCGCGCTCATCAATATCGATGCCGACAGCGTCGAGGCCAAGGCTCGCGGTGTTGCCGCTGCGCCCGGCCGCAAACAGCAGCATTTCCGTGCGCACCATCCGCCCGTCCGTGAGGTTCACCTCAACGCCGGTCGGCTTGACCACCACGTCTTTGAAATCGCAGCCGAGCCGCACCGTCATGCCCCGGTCGCGCATCTGGTGGATGAAATCGTCAACCAGCTCGCGGTCGACAAACTCGAGAATGTTCTCGCGCTTCTCGATCAGCGTCACCGGCACGTCGAGCGCCGAGAAAATCGTCGCATATTCAACGCCGATGACGCCGCCGCCCATCACGGTCAAAGTGCGGGGAAGGGCTTTGATGTCGAGAATCTCGTCGCTGTCGAAAACATTTTCATGATCGAAGGGAATGTTGGAAGGCCGGTGCGGCTTGGTGCCGACGGAGATCATCGCGTGAGAGAAACTCACCTCGCTCATGTCCTCGGCTTCCGTCGTCAGCATCACCTTGTTCGGCTCGGTGAATTTGGCGGTGGCGTGGAGATATTTGACGGCATTGCGCATGAACTGGTGCTGGAGAACCTCGACTTCATGATCCAGCGTCTTGTGCAGGCGGGAAATCAGGTCGCTGGCGGCAATATCCTGCTTGACGCGGTAACCGCGCCCGTAAAAGCCTCGCTCGCGCCAACCGGAGAGGTTCAGCACGGTCTCGCGCAGCGTTTTCGACGGGATCGTGCCGGTGTGCACCGACACGCCGCCCAGCCGCCTGCCCTTGTCCACCACCAGCACCGATTTGCCAAGCTTTGCCGACTGCACCGCCGCGCGGCGGCCAGAGGGGCCGGAGCCGATGACCAGCATGTCATAATAATTCATGTCGCGTCCCCGCAGGCCGATGCCCGCATGTCATTGCTAACATCCGCGCGCGCAGAAGTTCAATCAAATGAGCGCTGACTTGAAAAACAATTGCGGAGGCGATTGAACTGGCGGCGCGCCGTCCCCAATTGAATTGCACGAAAGGGACACAGCCATGAACACGGTAATTGAGCATGACACGATGAGGGTTGTCGAGGATATCCGGCTGGACGGCGTGCGCACGCGGCGCGTCTATGCGTTCCTGATCGACGCCTTCATCGTCTTCCTTCTTTCAATCCCGGTTTCAATCGTGATTTTCCTGCTTGGAATCGTCACGCTCGGCCTCGGCTTTTTCCTCTACGCCATCATGTTCCCAGTCCTCGCCATCACCTATGTCGCTTACACAATGGGCAGCGATGATCAGGCGACTGTCGGCATGAAGGCGAATGACATTTATCTTTCCCGGCTCGACGGCGGCAGAATCGACCCCGTCACCGCCATCGTGCATTCCGTGCTGTTCTGGGCGGGCAATGCCGTGCTGACGCCGCTGGTGCTGCTCGTGACCTTGTTTTCCGACCGCAAACGCACGCTGCATGACCTTTTGCTGGGCACGGTTGTGCTGCGCCGCAGCCGCTGACGCTTTCTCTATTGATTTTTTACGTTTTAGCTTCATTCTGGAGCGGCCCCAGCAGCATGGCCGCCCATGACTCATCATCCCTACTCAGCGACGCCGCAGTTTTTCCTGACCGCGCCCCAGCCCTGCCCCTATCTGCAGGGCAAGTTTGAGCGCAAAGTTTTCACGCATCTGGTCGGCGAGCGCGCGCCGGAGATGAATGATCTTCTGACGCAGGGCGGCTTCCGCCGCTCGCAGAACATCGCCTACCGCCCCGCCTGCGAAACCTGCCGCGCCTGCGTTTCGACGCGGGTGCTGGTCAACGAGTTCCAGCGCGGGCCGAACCTTGAGCGGGTATGGAGTACAGAACAGCGATCTTGTCGGCAAGGAATTCACCGCCGAGCCTTCAAGCGAACAGTTCTCCCTCTTCCGCGACTATCTGACCGACCGCCACAGACGCGGCGGCATGTCGGACATGTCGGTGCTCGACTATGCGATGATGGTCGAGGACACGCATGTGAACACGCACCTGATCGAATACCGGCTGCGCGGCCCCCACTCGTTCCTGACCGGCGCGGGACATGGCGAGCTGATCGCGGTGTCGCTTTTTGACAAGATGGCGGACGGGCTGTCCATGGTCTATTCCTTCTACAATCCTGAACATGGCAAGCGCTCGCTCGGCACCTTCATGATCCTCGACCACATCGCCCGCACACGCGCGCTCGGCCTGCCGCATGTCTATCTCGGCTACTGGGTGGCGGGGTCGCGCAAGATGGAATACAAGACCCGCTTCCAGCCGCAGGAGCATCTCGGCGCTTCAGGCTGGGAACGTTTCGCCCTGCCCCGCTGATTTTCCCCAATTCACATGTTTCGGAGGTCACTAGTGACCGCACGCGTCATTGACCGCAAAAGAGGCCTGTCCATCGCCGCGTTCGGCGGGCTGGCGCTGAGCTTTGACATACCGATGGTGCGGCTGACCAACGGCGACATGTGGAGCGTGCAGTTCCTGCGCTCCATCATCATTGTCGCGGTGACGCTGGCAATCTGGCTTGCGGCGCGGGTGCTTTTCAACAAGCGGTTTGACCTTGTTCCCGGACGGGCGGGCGCGGCTGTCATCCTGATGTATGGAATAACGACCGTCCTGTTCTTCTATTCCGTCTTCGCCACGTCCACCGCCAACCTCGTCTTTCTCCTCGCCTTCAACCCGATGTTCGGCGCTTTGCTCGGCTGGCTCATATTGGGCGAGAAGCCGAAACTTCCGACATTTCTCGCCATGCTCGTCATGATCATTGGCGTGTTCATCATCGTGCAGGAAGGCCTGTCCGGCGGCCATATTTTGGGTGATCTCGCGGCGCTGGGCGCGGCCTTCATCATGGCGGTCGCCATCACACTCACGCGCGCGAGCGGCAGGGACATGGGGTTTGCCGCGCTGATCAGCGCCATAGTGCCGGCCATCGTGGCGGGAATTCTGGTCTTCCAGCAGGGCGGCATTCAGGCGCAGGCACCGGCTTGGATCATTTTGAACGGCACGTTTCTGATGCCCGCCGCCTTCTTCTGCCTGGCGCTGGCGCCGTCATTTCTTCCGGGCGCGACGGTCGGCATGTTCTATCTCTTGGAAACCATCCTCGCGCCGGTCTGGGTCTGGATGATTTTCAAGGAAGTCGCCGACCGGTCAGACGCTCATCGGCGGCTGCATCCTGCTCGCAGCACTGCATCGCGCATTCGGTCTGGGAATTGAACGAAGAGCGCCGGACGCGCGCGCCCGGCTGATAGTCATTCCGCCGCGATCTGTAACGGCGGTTTTTTCTTTGGCACGTCCCGCTGCGCAATCAAGCACCGGATGGCCGTAGGCAATGTCATCCTCCGGCTCGTCCACCGCGTTCGGCTTGAGAACCTTGCGCATCAGCCACGACGAGCCGCGCGCCACATCGTCCATGATCGAATAGACGGCAGGCACGAACACAAGCGACAGGAGGGTGGACACAAGCAGCCCGCCGACCACCGCGATCGCCATCGGCGCGCGGAACTCGCCGCCGTCGCCGAGCGCCAAGGCCGCAGGGATCATGCCGGCGGACATGGCGATGGTCGTCATGACAATCGGCCGCGCCCGCTTGCTGCCCGCGTCAAGGATCGCCTCGTCGCGGTTCATGCCGTGTTTGACTTTCTCGATGGCGAAATCGACCAGCATGATGGCGTTCTTGGTGACAATGCCCATCAGCATCAGGATGCCGATCACAACCGGCATCGACACTGAATTTCCCGTCAGCCAAAGCGCCGCCACAACGCCGCCGAGCGCCAGAGGCAGCGACAGGAGAATGGTGAACGCATGAAAGACCGAGCCGAAAAGCAGGATCAGAACAACAAACACCAGCATCAGCCCCATAATCATGGCCTGCGCAAAGGACGCGAAAACCTCGCCCATGACCTCGGCGTCGCCGGTCTCCTGAATGCGCACCGACGGCGGCAGATTTTTCACCGCTGGCAGATCGCGCAGAACCTGCAGCCCTTCGCCAATCTCCGCGCCGCCCGCCATGTCGGAGCCGACGACAACGCGGCGCTCGCGGTTGAAGCGGTCAATGGTGGACGGGCCTTGGCCAAAGCGGATGGCGGCAATCGAGGACAGCGGCACTGAGCCGCCTGCCGCCAGCGGGATCGGCAGCGTCTCCAGCGTCTCCAGCTTGCCGCGCGCGTCTTCGTTCAGCTGCACGCGGATCGGAATCTGCCGGTCGCCCAGCGTGAACTTGGCAAGATTGGCGTCGATGTCGCCGATTGTGGCGACGCGCAGCGCCTCAGACACCGAAGCGGTCGTCAGACCCAGCTCTGCTAGACGGTCAGCGAATGGCTCCACAATGATTTCCGGGCGGTCCAGCGCCGCGTTCGACGTCACCGCGCGGTACTTGCCGGTCGCCGCCATCTCGCTCTGGATCTTGCGGGCATTGTCCGAAACTTCCGCGCCATCGGCGCCCATGACGCCCACCGCCAATTCGCGCTCGCCGCGGTCGTTGACGAAGTAAGCGCGGATATCGGGAATGCCTGCAAGGGCGTTCAAGATCAGCGGCTCAAGCTCGGCCTGGCTTTTGTCGCGCTCGGTCTTGTGCTCAAGCTGCACCACCATCGTGGCGCGGCGCGGCTCGCGGTCGCCCGTGGGCGAGGAGCCGCCAATGACGTAAATCTGTTTGACGCCATCGATCTTGCGCACGGCTTTAGAGGCTTCGTCCAATGTGGCGCGCGTCGCGTCGAGCGGTGATCCCGGCGGCAGCTCAACGCTTGCGGTGATGCGCGCCACATCTTCCTGCGGCAGGAAGCCGGACGGCAAAAAGCGCATGGAATAGATCGATCCCGCAAAGAACAGAGCGCCGGCGATCAGTGTGATCCAGCGGTGGCGCACCACTTGGCGCAGCAGGCCCTTGTAGCCGCGCATGATGAACCCGTCTTTCGGGTCGACATGCTTGGCGTCGCGCATCAGATAGGCGGCGACCATCGGCGTGATGAGGCGGGCGACCAAGAGCGAGAAGAACACCGAAATCGCCACGGTCAGGCCGAACTGCTTGAAATATTGGCCGGCGACGCCGCCCATGAACGAAACCGGCGCGAAAATCGCGATGATCGTCACCGAAATCGCGATAACCGCCATGCCGATCTCATCGGCCGCCTCCAGCGAGGCGCGGTACGGCGTTTTGCCCATGCGGATATGCCGCACAATGTTCTCGATTTCCACAATCGCGTCATCGACCAGAATGCCGACGACGAGCGTAATGCCGAGCAGACTGACGAGATTGAGCGAAAAGCCGATCAGGTCCATGACCCAGAAGGTCGGGATGGCCGACAGCGGCAAAGCGAGCGCCGAAATCAGCGTGGCGCGCCAGTCGCGCAGAAACAGGAACACGACGATAACCGAAAGCACCGCACCTTCTATGAGCGCGCTCATTGATGCTTCATAATTGCCCTTGGTGTAGCTCACCGCGTCGTCCACAATACTGAGCTTGATGTCGGGATTGGCCGCCTGCAACTCGGCAATGGCCGTATCGACGCGGGCTGAAACTTCCACATCGCTGGCGCCCTTGGCGCGGAATATGCCAAACGACACAACAGTTGTGTCATTGACGCGGGCAAAGCTCTTCGGCTCCTCCCATGAGTCCGAAATCGCAGCAATGTCGGAAAGCTTGACCGTCACGCCGCCGCCAACGGGAATCTCTGTGTCCGCCAGCTGCTCAACCGTCTTGGACCCGCCCAGCGCCCGGATGGTCTGCTCGCGCGAACCAATTTCGCCGCGCCCGCCGGTCAGGTTGGCATTCATGCCGCGCAGCGCCTGATTGACATTGCTGGCGGTGATGCCCAGCGCCATCAGCCGGTCAGGATCAAGATCAACTTTGATTTCACGCTTGACGCCGCCATTGCGGTCAACGCGCCCGACGCCTTTGAGGCCCTGAAGTTTGCGGATGACCGTGTCATCGACATACCAGGAGAGCTCTTCAATCGTCTTCTGCGGCGCTGCGACAGCGTAAGTCAGGATCGCCTGGCCTTCGACGTCAATCGAATTGACCAGTGGCGCATTGGCGGTGGCGGGAAGATCGCCGCGGATGCGCTCGATGGCGTCCTTCACGTCGGAGACGGCTTTGGAGGTCACCGTGTCCAGCCGGAACTCAACCACGGTGGTGGACGAGCCTTCGGTCACCGAGGAAATGACATTCTTGACGCCTGCAATGTTGGCGACGGCGTCTTCGACATTCTTGGTGATCTGCGTCTCAAGCTCGCTTGCCGAAACGCCCGGATCGATGACCAGCACCGACACAAGAGGGATGTCGATATTCGGAAAACGCGTCACCGGCAGCTTCATGAAACTCATGACGCCAAGCGCCATCAGCACGAAGAAAAACAGCAGCGGCGGAACCGGGTTGCGGATCGCCCAGGCGGAGAAGTTCATTTTGTCGCCCCCGTCTTTTCGCTCGCCATCACGGGCGTGACCTTGTCGCCATTGGCGATAAACGTCCCTGCCCTTTCGACAAGCTCCTCGCCCTCGTTCAGCCCGTTGGTGATTTCAACAAAACCACCCGCCCTTGCCCCGAGCTCGACCTTGCGGGTCTCGACAATGCCTTCCCTGACGACTTGAAGAAACGCCTGCTTGTCACGGAAAACCAATGAAGATTCGGGCGCGGCGACCGTAGTGCGGCGGGAAAGCTCTATTTCGCCCTGTGCGAAAGCGCCGGGCCGGATTTTAGGGTTGGCATTGAGGGTCAGATAGACCTTGCCGAGCCGCGAAGCCGGGTTGATTTCCGGAGAAACTTTGCGGACACTGCCATCTATCAGACCTTCTATGCCGGTGATGCGGAACTCAGTCCTCTGGCCTTCCACTACTTTGGCCAGCGCAATTTCCGGCACGTCGGCGACAACTTCGAACTGGCCCGTCCATGCAATCCGGAAGAGCGGCCCGCCCGCGCCTGAAACAACGGAGCCAAGCTGCGCGTTGCGCGCCAGGATCAAGCCATCCGCCGGGGCTTTCACATCGGCCTTGGCAATCCTCAGTTCAACTTCGGTCTTCTGCGCTGCGATCAGCTTTGCCTGCGCGTCGCTGGCGGCAATACCCTGTCTTGCGGTGTTGAGTTTGGCTTTGGCGCTGTCCAAGCCGTTTTTGGCGCTGTCCGACGCCGCAGCTGCTCCAATGCCCTTCTTGGCCAAAGTCCGCGCGCGCTCATAATCGTCCTGCGCCTGCCTGACACCAACTTCGGCGTCAACGATCTGCGCCTCCGCCTGCGCTTTTGAAGCGGCGTTTTGCGCTTCCTGCGCAATGATCTGCGCCAGCTGCGTCTCAAGCGCCGACTTGTCGAGCCGCGCCAGAATATCGCCTTCCTTCACCACATCGCCGATGTCGGCGTTGAGCTCCAGCACCAGAAGGCCGGACACATCCGTGCCCACCGAGACCTCCTGGCGCGGCATCACCGAGCCGGTCACCGAGCGGCGCTCGATGATTTCGCGCTTTTCGGCTTTGAGCACGGTGACTGCTGGCGGCTTGGGAAGCTCGATTGCGGGCGCCGCCGGTCTTCGGCGGCAAAGACGGGCGCGGCCGCGCCCAAGAGGGACACACTGATCAACAGACGCTTCAACAGATTGGACATTTCAGTTGGCTTTCTTGGGAAGTGGTTGAAATTCGGCACGGGCGCAGAAACGCCATCAGCCAGCGCGCGCAGGAAGGGTTCGAGCTTGTCAGCCGTGACGCCCTGCTCCGGCAGATCGGAAAATATAATGCCTTCGCCCATCGCCATCATGACAGACACAAGCGTGTTGATATCCGAGATCGGGTTGATGAAGACCGGCTTGCTTTGCGGCGCTGGTGAAAGTCCGAAAGGCGTCGATGAACTGCCCTTCCGACTTCATGCAGCACTGCCGCACCGTCTCATTGCGCAGCGATTCCGCCTTGATCTCGGTGAACAGCGGCCCCATGCCCGGATCGCATGCACATGGCTCGACATGCGCCATGACGGCGTCCATGAACCCGTCAATAATGGTCGGCCCGCTCACCCATTCTGCGCCAGAAAAGCCATGTCCTCGCGGCGGTGATTCTCCGAAATCGCCTCAATGACGGCTTCTTTGGACGGGAAATAGCGGTAAAGCGCGCCGGGGCTCATATCAGCCTCGCGGCAAATGTCATGCATGGAAGCGCCGCGGAAACCGGAGCGGACAAAGCACTTTGTCGCCGCTTCCAGAATGCGCTGCACCTGCGCTTCGCGGTTTTCGGCGCGTTTTCCAGGCAGCAGCACTGGGTTTCGAGCGCTTCTTCAGCGCAGGCATATCGTGGGTTTCGAGAGAAAATTCCATGGCGGCCATCATCAAGAGCGAACGTTCGTTCTCATTAAATATGCGAATGATCGTTCGCAGTCAATAGGCGTCAATGCCGCTGCGGCAATTTGGCTAATGAAGGATTAAAAGCTGGTTCAGCTGAACTTGCCGGTTCTCGGAAAACCCTTCGGAACAACGCGCCCCGCCGACGCCCGCGCGCCAATCCATTCCATCAGCTCGTCCTTCGAGCGGGTGAATGTCCGGTCCGCCGCGTCCTGCCAGCTGAGGCCGTCCGCCATGGCGAAGGTCTTGAGGTCGAGAACGCCGCCGTCCTTGTATTTCTGCAGGCGAACGCCCTTGCCGCGCGCCATTTCCGGCACTTCGGACAAGCGGGAAGACCAGCATTTTGCGGTTCTCGCCGACAATGGCGATGGTGTCGCCGCTGACGGAAAGGCAGAGCTTCGCTTCGTCCGGCGCCTTCACATTCATCACCTTGATGCCCTTGCGCGTGTTCGCCGCCGTCTCCTTCTCCGGCACGATGAAGCCATAGCCCTCATGCGAGACAATGAGCAGCCTGCGGTTCGGATCGTGGACGAAGGCGGTGACGATGTCCTGATCGTTTTCCAGATCGACAATGATGCGGATCGGCTCGCCATTTCCCCTGCCCCCCGGCAGCCGGTCGGCGCCGATCAGGTAGAATTTGCCGCCGGTGGTGAAGACGAGGATGCGGTCGGTGGTCTGGGCGTGGAAGGCGAGCTTCAGCTTGTCGCCTTCCTTGAAGGTCAGCGCGGCATAATCGGTCAGATGGCCCTTCATCGCCCGCAGCCAGCCCTTTTCCGACACGACCACCGTCACCGGCTCGCGCTCGATCATCGCCGTCTGCAAATCCTCATGCGCATGGTCCGCGGCCTCGCCGAATGTCGTGCGGCGTTTGCCAAGCTTGGTTTCCGGCCCATACTTGGCGCGGACCTCGGAAATTTCCCATGCCACGAGCTTCCATTGCAGGGCTTCGGAGGCGAGCAGCTTTTCGATGCCGTCTTTCTCGGCGGTCAGCGCGTCGAATTCCTTGCGGATTTCAAACTCTTCCAGTTTGCGCAGCGCGCGCAGGCGCAGGTTCAGGATCGCCTCGGCCTGCACATCATTGATGCCGAACCGCGCGATCATCACCGGCTTCGGCTCATCCTCCTCGCGGATGATGCGGATGACCTCGTCAATGTTGAGATAGGCGATCAGATAGCCGCCGAGCAGCTCCAGCCGCTTGTCGATTTCGCCAAGCCGGAATTTCGAGCGGCGGATCAAAACGTCGCGGCGGTGGTCCAGCCATTCCTTCAGCACCTGCTTCAGCGACAGAACGTTCGGCACCTTGCCGCGCGACAGGACATTCATGTTGAGCGGGAAGCGCAGCTCAAGCTCGGAAAGCTTGAACAGGGATTCCATCAAAAGCTCCGGCGCGACCGTGCGGCTCTTGGGAATCAGGACCAGACGGATGTCTTCCGTCGATTCATCCCTGCACATCATCAAGCAGCGGCAGCTTCTTGGCGAGAAACAGCTCGGCGATCTTCTCCACAAGCTTGGACTTCTGCACCTGATAGGGAATCTCGGTGACGACGATCACCCAGGTCCCCCTGCCCTGATCCTCCACCTGCCAGCGCGCCCGCAGGCGAAAGCCGCCGCGGCCCGTCTCGTAGGATTCGCGGATCGACGCCTTGTCCTCAACGCAGATGCCGCCGGTCGGGAAATCCGGGCCCTGCACGAATTGCAGCATCGCCGCCGTGTCCGCCTCAGGGTTTGCGATCAGATGCAGCGCCGCGTCGCAGAGTTCAGCGACATTGTGCGGCGGAATGCTGGTCGCCATGCCGACGGCGATGCCGCGAGGAACCGTTGGCCAGAAGGTTCGGGAAATTGCCGGGGAGCACGACCGGCTCCTCGTCTTCCTCATTATACGTCGCGCGGAAATCCACGGCATCCTCGGTGATGCCCTCAAGGATCAGCGACGAAACATCCGTCATCCGCGCTTCGGTGTAGCGCATGGCGGCGGCGTTATCGCCGTCGATATTGCCGAAATTGCCCTGCCCGTCCACCAGCGGATAGCGCTGCGAGAAATCCTGCGCGAGGCGCACCAACGCGTCATAAATCGACTGGTCGCCGTGCGGATGGAACTTGCCCATCACCTCGCCGACGATGCGGGCGCATTTGGCGAACGCCTGGTCCGGCTGCAGGCGCAGCAGCCGCATTCCATGCAATATCCGCCGGTGCACGGGCTTCAGCCCGTCGCGCACATCCGGCAACGCCCGGTGCATGATGGTGGAAAGCGCATAGGCGAGGTAGCGCTCTTCCAGCGCCGCCTTCAGGTCAACCGGTTCGATGCCGCCGTCCGGGCGGTCGCCGCCGTCTCTCAGGCGGTTTGACGTTTTTCGACATGGCTCGGGATTAGTGCCTCGCCTGATTCGGAGCAAGGCCCGCCAAGCCGCTGATGCGCGCCGCAATTTAGCCTTAAGGTTTCGTTCAACCTGATCGCGTGTTTCCCATCCGGCAGTGGACCTTGAGCCAAATATCTGCCACATGATGATGGGGTATTTGCGAACATTAAGAGGTAAAATAATGTCCACCAGTCGGCTCAGCGCCGGGCTTCTTTCGGCCACCGCATTCACTTTGTTTCTCTCATTTCCCGCCGCCGCCGAGGTGGACGCCAAGGCGGTTGTTGACGCTGTGATCGCGCAGATGGACCGGCAAAATTTCAAGCTGACCGTCGGCTCCGCCACCGCAGACGGCGACAATGTCGTCGCCAAAGACATCGCCATCGGATTTCCGGGCGCGGAGCCGTTCAAGATCGCCGAAGTAACGCTGGAGGAAGTGACCGCCGAGGACGATGGCAGCTTCACCATCGGCACAGTCGCGGCGCCCGCCACGACAATCGACAAGGACGGCGTCAAGGTCGAGTTCGGCGGCGCGTCGATTAATGGCTACACGATTCCAGCCGTGGACGAGACCGATCCGATTGCGCTGCTGGGCCTGTATGAATCGATGAATGTCGAGCCCATCAAAGTCTCCAGCAAAGGTGCGGAAGTGTTCCGCATGGACGGCGCTTCGGCGACCATGAGCGCCTACGAGGAAGGCAAGCCGCTGACATTCGACGCGGCGTTCAAAGGCATTTGGGGCGACCTGTCAAAGATCGAAGATCCAAAAGCCCAAGAGGCCTTCACCGCCTTCGGCTACAAGGAACTGACCGGCAGCATCTCCATGAAGGGAGCATGGAACCCGTCGGACGGAAAAATGACCGTCACGGAAGGCCTCTACAATATCGACAATGTCGGCAAGCTGAACGTCCTGTTCGACATTTCCGGCTATACGCCGGAGCTGGTCAAAGGCCTGCAGGAAATGACCAAGAACATGGAAGGCCAGGACGAATCGGCCAAGGGCCTCGCCATGCTCGGCCTCCTTCAGCAGCTGAACTTCATCTCGATGACCGTCCGCTTCGACAATTCCTCGATCACCGGCAAGGCGCTCGATTATGCCGCCAAGCAGGCCGGACAGGAAAAAGCCGCCATCATCGCGCAGACCAAGGGCGTGCTGCCCTTCGCGCTTGCCCAGTTGAAAGACCCCGACTTCGCCGCGAAGGTCACAGAAGCGGCCTCCGCCTATCTCGACAATCCAAAGAGCCTTGAGATCAAGGCCATGCCCGCCGCGCCAGTCCCGTTTGCAATTCTGGCGGCGACCGGTTCAACCACGCCGGAGGCGCTGATCAAGCAGCTGAATGTGACGGTGACGGCGAACCAGTAGGCTGCTGGCCCTGCAAAAGCGCGAGCCCGGCCATTGCGCCGGGTTCTATTGGCCGGACTTCCAGTCTAACAGGTAAAAAATTGTGAGCAGATGAGATAAGGCGTTTACCGCCATGCCGCTCGCGAAGCTAAATCATAAAGCTTCTCACAGAAGCAACCACGGACCTTGCTGGAAAAGCCCAAACTTCTTTACCGGGTATTCCAGCAAACACTATTCCCACAGCACGCAGACCTCCAGCGCCGCGCCTGTAAATGAGTGATCCCGAGATGCCAGGAGCAACGTTTCCAGATTGCACGCCAAGGCGCCAGCAACCTTGAAATAATATAGGAATATCGTCGACAGTAACTTCGGCAGGAGTAAGAATTGGACGCGGCAAAACCAATTCAATTAATTCGTCGCCGCTCCGACAGAGATAAATGGAAGGGTCGTCAGTCAAGAAATTTGCATAGGCCGAAATTGGTACGGATTCACCCAACACTCCAAGTGGTTCGAAGTTGACGCCCGGAGCAACGAGAACCAAGGCAGCGTCCATCGAATTTATTACACCTGTTCTCAGCGGCGTTGCAAAGACCGGTCGTCCGATGGGAACCTGCTGGCCAGTCGCGGAATCAATGGCGGAAACAACACCAATGGGCATCGACTGATCTACGTCAGAAACTACATGGGAGTTTGTAATCAAATAGTGTTTCCCGCTGCTTACGCCGCTTGTGAGGAAAACAGATCCAAATTCGTCGTCTGGCGAAACAATCAAATAACCCGACCTAAGTCCGAAAGCGTAGACATCTCCGGTCGTCTCCACCACATCCGTCAGTACAGGCCCAATTGACTCACCCTGAACGGAAAATCCCTCTACGATTGAGGGAATCTGATCTCGTCCAAATGCTCTTTCTTTCCTGCTGACAACAGCGACAATTACTCTCTCACTTGTCCGCTTCCCACCCACCGTCTTGTACCCAATCGTAAGATAGCGAACATTCTTCTTTAGAAGTTCGTTTCGTCGACGGCGAACAGTGGCACGAAGAGTTCGACAGAGTCAGCATTTGGCCGCTCCAATGGTTTGCCATCTAGCCCAAGTTGTCTACGTCGGCTTGGCTTTCTGCAGCTTTGGGAGTTTGGGAATCACCAAATAAATCACTCTTGACTTCGCTGTTTGCGGGGACATGAATTAGATCATCTCCTGCAACTAGTGGTCTAAGTTCCTTTATTTCACCGGCCTCATCAAAGACAAATGCAAACACAGCAAATCGCTGAGGGGCTCCAACACCTTTATTGTCTCCTGCTGCTGGCTTGCTCAGCGATACGATTTTGTCAATTAGCCCTTTTGCTATGTCTCGTAACAGCTCAATTGCCGCCGTTGAGTCCAAATCTGCTTCAACGTCACCTTCTAACATTCCGTTTTTTATAGTCAATTTTGATTTATTTTTTGACAAAAATGCGTTGAATTGGATTGCATACTGCTCATTGTGGTTTGGCACCATAATGATATCAGCTTTTTGGGCAGTGACTACAAGTATAGGCCTTGATCCGTAAACTCTTATGCCGCTTACAGAGTCACCGGGCTTCACAGGTATGGCAGTCAACGACGCACATCCCGAAATGCTTAGGAAAGAAGCGATAAAAACTAGATAAAATAGGCGAGTGGCCATGACCCTTCCCCACTACAAAGCTAATTTAACACAAAAATCAAAACGGTCAAATATTTCTTGAATCCCTTTGATAAAAAGTCGAATACTTAAGTCTTTGTTTATAATAACAAAATTTTCAATTGACCTCGATCATTCCTTCTTCGGCAGGTTCACCCGCATGTGCAGTTCCCGCATCTGCGTCGGCGTCGCCTCGCTTGGCGAGCCCATCAACAGGTCCTGCGCCTGCTGGTTCATCGGGAACAGCGTCACCTCGCGCAAATTCTTCGCGCCGACGAGCAGCATGACGATCCGGTCCACGCCCGCGCCCATGCCGCCATGCGGCGGCGCGCCGTATTGGAAGGCGCGGTAGAGGCCGCCGAAGCGCTCTTCCACCGTTTCGCGGGACAGCCCGACAATCTCGAACGCCTTGACCATGGTTTCCGGCAGATGGTTGCGGATGCCGCCGGAGGCGATTTCGAAGCCGTTGCAGACAAGATCATACTGGAACGCCTTGATCGTCAGCGGGTCCTGGCCCTCCAGCGCCTCAATGCCGCCTTGCGGCATGGAGAACGGGTTATGGCCGAAATCAACGCGCTTCTCCTCCTCGCTCCATTCAAAGAACGGGAAATCGACAATCCAGCACAGTTCAAACCGCTCGCGGTCCACAAGGTTCAGCTCCTCGCCCGCCCGCGTGCGCGCCGCGCCGGCGAAGGAGACGAATTTCTTCGGATCGCCCGCGACGAAGAAGGCGGCGTCGCCATCCTCAAGGCCAAGCTGCTGACGCACGGCTTCCGTGCGCTCCTCGCCGATATTCTTGGCCAGCGGCCCCGCGCCTTCAAGCTTGTCGCCCTCTTTGCGCCAGAAAATATAGCCCAGCCCCGGCTGCCCCTCGCCCTGCGCCCAGGAATTCATCCGGTCGCAGAAGGCGCGCGAGCCGCCGGTTTTGGCCGGGATCGCCCAGACTTCCGCCTTCGGATCATTGGCCAGAATGTTGGCGAAGACTTTGAAGCCGGAACCGGCAAAATGCTCCGAGACTTTCTGCATCACAATCGGGTTGCGCAGGTCCGGCTTGTCCGAGCCGTAGCGGCGCATGGCCTCGTCATAGGCGATGCGCGGAAACTCTTTCGTCACCGGCTTTCCTTCGCCGAACTCCTCGAAAATCCCGCGCATGACGGGCTCCATCGTGCCGAGCACATCGTCCTGCTCGACAAAGCTCATTTCCAAATCGAGCTGATAGAACTCGCCCGGCAGCCGGTCGGCGCGTGGGTCCTCGTCGCGGAAGCATGGCGCAATCTGGAAATACCGGTCAAAGCCCGACATCATCAAGAGCTGCTTATACTGCTGCGGCGCCTGCGGCAGCGCGTAGAACTTGCCCGGATGAATGCGGCTCGGCACCAGAAAATCCCGCGCGCCTTCAGGGCTGGAAGCGGTGAGGATCGGCGTCGAATATTCGGCAAATCCCTCCTCGCCCATGCGGCGTCGCATGGCGGCGATGATCTGCGTGCGCTTGACAATGTTCCTGTGCAGCGTCTCGCGGCGCAGGTCGAGAAAACGGTATTTGAGGCGGATGTCCTCCGGGATATTCCGGCTCGCCAAACACCGGCAGCGGCAGCTCTTTCGCCGCCGACAGCACTTCCATCTTCACCGCCTTGATCTCGATCTCGCCGGTCGCAAGGTTCGGATTGATGGTCTCCGCCGAGCGCGCCACCACCGTTCCGTCCACGCAGATCACCCATTCGCCGCGCACCGTCTCTGCCACTTTAAAGCAGGGCGAATCCGGATCGGCGACAATCTGCGTCATGCCGTAATGGTCGCGCATGTCGATGAACAACAGCCCGCCATGGTCGCGCACCCGGTGCACCCAGCCGGAAAGGCGCACATTATTGCCGACATCGCTCTTGCGCAGCTGAACGCAGGTGTGGGAGCGGTAGCGGTGCATAATCATCTTCAGTTCCTTGGTATTTTGGCCGCTCAATCGTCTTCGCGTCACATTTTGGAACGGACCGGACGAACAGGGTCTGATTGGAAATCGGGCGGACCAAGCGCACTCCGAAGCCAAAAAGTCAATAGTTTGACTGAATTTCCGCTGCCGCCCCGGCGATCAATTGCGAAACATGGCCGAAAATAAAAGCGCGGGACTGCGGCACCGCCAACGCCGCCAGACATAGAAGGTGAAAAACAGAAATCATGATGAGCCGGGAGCGGAACGGCTGCTTCCGGGTCTTGTGGCGCAGGACTTGCTGCGCGGCCAGCGCCCCGACGCTGCCGCCCCAAAACGCAATGCCCAGCAAGGTGCTTTCCGGCGTTCTCCATCCGCCGCTGACGGAGCTGCGTTTGTCGCGCCAGAACAATGTGGCGGCAGCAATATTCATGAAGACCAGATAAACAATCAAAAAAGCGGTAATGTGCTGGTTCATCGCGCCATCCTGTCATGTTGCCACTCTGAATTGAGGGAAACCATAAAGTCATTGCGGGCAGGTAAAAATTGCTGAAGCAATCAACTTTCGCAGAAATTCGGGCAAGACTCTCGCGTTTGGTTCGCCTCATTGGCATTTATGAACCTGATCACGACAACCGCCGCCGCCGTATCCGAGCTTTCCAAATCAGATTTTGTCGCCGTTGACACCGAATTCATCCACGAAACGACATTCTGGCCGGAGCTGAGCCTTATTCAGATGGCAAACGCCGATTATTCCGCGCTGGTGGACCCGCTCGCGCCCGGCATTGATCCTGCGCCGTTCTCCGCGCTGATGGCGGATGAAAGTATTGTCAAAGTCTTCCACGCGGCGCGGCAGGCCGTGGAAATTGTCCACAAGCTCGGCGGCCTGATCCCCTCCCCGATGATCGACAGCCAGGTCGCCGCCTCGGTCTGCGGCTATTCGTATCCTGCGTTCTATCGGATGAGCATAGACAGGTAGCAACGCGGCCTTTCATGAAAATTGGGCAGGGCCGATAGCTCTCAAGGCGCCCAATATTGGAAGTGTTCCCCCGACCCATCCACATCATACATCCGTCGCAGATCCACCAGCGGCGCGCCGCGCTTGGCGACGGCTTCGAGGCATCCGAGGTCGATCTGTTCCTTGAATATATCATGCGCCGCCGTCACAATGACTGCGTCGTAGGGGCCGCCGGCTTCAATGTCGTCCAGAATGACCGCGCCGCGGCCACCTTCGAAATGGTCGTCTTCAGCGATTGGATCGAATGAATAGACATCCGCGCCGCGGTTCCACAGCGTGTCCATCAGCGAGAACGCCTTGGAATTGCGGATGTCAGGGCAATTGTCTTTGAACGCGCGCCCAAGCACCAGAACCTTGGCGCCGCGCAGGTTCTTCCGGCCTTCGGCCAGCATTTCCGTCACCTTGTCGGCGAGGAAATAGGCGGTGCGCTCATTGGTGGCGCGCGCGGCGGCGACGACTTCCATCGACAGGCCGACAGAGCGCCCGGCGTTCAGGAGATAGAAAGGGTCAACCGAGATGCAATGTCCGCCGACAAGCCCCGGAAAATACGCGTGAAAGTTCCATTTGGAGCCAGCGGCGGCCAGCACTTCCGACACGCGGATGCCCTGCGCGTCGAATAGCTGCATCATTTCATTAACCAGCGCAATGTTGACGTCGCGCTGGGTGTTTTCCAGAATCTTCGCCGCTTCCGCCACGCGGATCGAGGAGGCGCGGAACAACCCGACCTTAACGATGCGGGCGTAGAGGCCCTCCATGAAGTCCAGCACATGCTCGGAGCGCGCTGATATTATTTTCTTGATGTCTGTGACGCGGCGCGAAAACTCTCCCGGAGAAACGCGCTCGGGCGAATAGGCAATGTGGAAATCCACGCCCTCAATCATACCCGAGGCCTGCACCATGACAGGCAGGCAGCGGTCTTCGGTGGTGCCCGGATCAACGGTGGATTCAAAAATCACCACCGCGCCGCGCTTCAGATTCTGGCCAATTGACCGTGACGCCGCGATCAGCGGGCCGTAGTCCGGCTTGTTGGCGTGATTGACCGGGGTCGGCACGCAGACCACAACCACATCGGCGTTCTTGAGCGCGCTTGCCGCGCTGGTGAATTCGATATTCTTGTGCGCAAGGTCCGCGCCGCTCACCTGGCCCGTCGTATCCTCGCCTTGGCGCAGCGCCTTGAGCTTGCGCTCGTCAATGTCAAAGCCGATGGCTTGGCCGCCCATGGCAAAGCCCGCCAGAAGCGGCAGTCCAACATAGCCTAGCCCGATCACCGCGACGCTGGCGGTTGCCGGATCTGGCAAAACTGAAAGGTCTGAGACAAGTCTGATCGCCGCCGTTCTTGATGCGGCCCCCGCCTGCTGGAAAGTCATTTTGCGCGCCCCGTGCTTTTTTTGTCGTTGGGCGGATCATCTCACAAACTCGTCTGGGAACCGTAAAAACACAGGGTAAAGCAATCGATAAGCGGCAGCGTCAATGGCGCGTGCCTGATTCAGCCCCTGTTAACCACGCTTCTTAAACGCCCCTAAAGCACGCCTGCCTATAGTCAAATGACGGAGCCGGGGGAACCGGCCGGGGACGCTGTTGGGGAACAGTGGAATGATGGGTCTGAATGCAATTTCGTGGCTGTTTGCCGTGCTTGTTCTGATTGTGTTTTGCAATCGGTACATTTTCGGCTCGATCGCCCGTTTGCTCGACCACAGAACCGAAAAGGGATTTGGCGCAGACCCCGCAGTCTGGCCACGCGTGTCGATCATTGTGCCGGTGTTCAATGAAGGCAGGCATGTGCTTGCCACTGCCCTTTCCTTTGACCAGCTCGACTATCCAACCGACCGGCTTGAGATCGTTTTCATCGACGATTGCTCGACCGACAACACATTTGAATATCTGCAGATGGTCGAAGCCTCCTACCCGCACATGCGCGTCTCCAGAAATCCACGCAACATGGGAAAGCGGCTCGGCATCAAGCGTGTCGTGCAGGAAGTGACAAGCGAGATGGTGCTTTCGGTCGACAGCGATGTGATCGTCGATGCCGATGCGCTGAAGCAGCTGGTGCGCCATATGCACTCGACCGGCGCTGACGGCGTCGGCGGCTGTGTTTTCGTCTCAAACGCCGAGGAAAATTGGCTTACGCGGATGCAGGCGGTGAAATACTGGGTCGGCTACCAGTTCCTGAAAAATGTCGAGAACGCCTTTGACCATGTCATGTGCCTGTCGGGCTGCCTGACACTGTACAAGCGCGAAGCCCTGCTGGCTGTGGACGAGGATGTCGCTGACCGCCGGTTTCTCGGCGAGGAAGTCAAATATGGCGAGGACCGGTTCCTGACACGCAAGCTGATCGAGCGTGGCTTCCGCACGCGCCTGTGCTTTGAGGCGCGTTGCTTCACCAAAGCTCCGGCGACAATGACGCACTATCTGTCGCAGCAGCTGCGCTGGCGCCGGTCGAACCTGATCGATCAGATTTCCGCCCTGCCCCATCACGCCAAGTTCAATCCCTATGTGCTGGTGCACTACCTTTCCATGGGCATGCTTCTGTTCTTTTACCCGCTGTTCCTGGCGGCGGAAGTGTTCCAGCTCGGCTTTGTGATGCCGATGCTCGTGCATGGGCTCGTCACGACATTCTTCGCGCTGGCCTATGAGCTCAACAAGCGCAAGCTGCCGGAATTCGCCCAGACGTCGGGCATCTGGTTCCTTGCCATGGCCATCGTCTTTCCGGTCCTTTACATGACCATGACGCCGCTGGCGCTGGCGACACTTGCCACGACATCGTGGGAAACGCGCGGCCATGGCAAGAAACTGCCCGCAAAGGCGGTGCCGGCTCCCGCCAAGGCGGTCGCGACATGAGCGCGAAAATCCAACCTGAATGGGTCGAGCGCCGGGCTAACATCGACCCGGAAACCGGCGCGCGGCAAAAACGCTTTCTTATCATTGGCGTAAAGGCCGGACAGATTGCCGCGGCGTTTTCACGGCTTATGCCCAATTGCCACATCGAAGCCGCCACGCGCGCCGATCGTGCTGTTCTGGCAATGGCGTCCGGCCATTTTGACGCGACGCTGGTGGACTGCCGGGACGATGAGCGCTTTCACCGCCTGGCCGTCGTGGCAGCCCGGCAATTCAAGGAAGGCCGTGTGGCCCTTCTGGCCTCGGACCATTTCCTTCCCGACGACACAGCTGTTCTCGACAATCTCGACATTTTCGGCAGTCACGATGACAGCTCGATGCTTCTCGCTTCGCTGCGGCTCAAGGCGAAAGCGCCGGAAGTCAAAAAAGCCCTGCTGGAACGCCCGGACTTTGAGGCGGCGCTGACGGCTGAGCTGGAAGAGCTTCACAAAAGTGCAGGACAAAGCCGGCCGGCGCTTGAAAGGAAAACCAGCGCGGCGGTGGAACCCGCCATGGCGGCATCAGCGACCGCTCCTGAGAAAATCGAATGTCAGATTTTCGCTCACTCATTGAATATTCATGCTGAAAGCATTGAAAACACAGCGCAATCTCTTGATGATGAAGAGCCGGACTTCCTGATGGGACTGACCTCGGATCTGGAGGAAGCGCTGCTTAGCGAAGCCGCGCCTCCCGCGCCGGAAGACGGCGCTGGGGATCTTTCCGAGAAGCCGGCTTTGTGCGGCAATCTGGACCTTTTTGGCAATCCAGCCGCAGAACCGGGCGAAGCTGAGCTGCCGCATCACGTCGCGCTCGCTGTGGAACAGGCGGATGCCGCTGTCGACATCGACCTGTTCAGATATGTGCCAGAAGCGTCGCAGGCACCGAAGCCCTCGCCTGCTGCGCAAAAGCCTGAAAGCCTTGAAAATCGTGACCTTTTTGGCATTCTGATTGCCGAGCGGGACGAAACGCCGCTCTCAGGCCCAGGGCTTACGCTTGAAAGCGAAGTGTTGGAGCACGAATCTGCCTCCAGCCAGCCCGATCTGTTCGATGTACAGGCTTCTGCGCCGAAGACCCCGGACGGACTGGATTTCTTCGCTGCCGTCAGATCCGAGCTGAAGGCGATTCAGCTTTCCCAGGTCCATCCTGAAACACTGCCAGCCTTTGAAGCCGAAGCCGCGTTTGTTGAACCAGTGGCGCGCGTGGAAAGCCCAGAAACCGCCCTTCCGCACGAAGGGAAAACTGCCGCTGAGAGCCCGCCGCACATTCCGCCGCCAAAGATCGACGGATTGGCTCAGCCAACAGCGAAAACCTCGCTGCTGCGCTCGACAAGCTGGCTCGCGCACCTTCTGCCGCGCCTGACGCCGGTCTATTCGCTGATTTACAAAAACCTGGCGCTGGCAATTCTGGGCGCGCTGTTCACCGCCTTTGTCGCCTTTGGCGTTATGATCGTCTTCTTCCTCACCTCCAACAAATGGTCCGCCCCGATCACCCTGTCGCGCGGCCATGAGCTGGTCATCAAGGTTGAGCGCGAACTCGGCGACTTGAATGTGCGCAAGAACCAGATCAATGAGCAGATTGACGACGCCAAGAAGAATTTGAAGTCCTCGCAGGACGAGCTCGGCCGCGCCCGTTCGCTCGCCGGGATGATTGAGGGCACAATCAGCGCCGAGATCAAGAACCGCAGCGAGCTGAAGGCGGAGATTGAAAAGCACACCGAATCCCTGCGCAGAGTCGCGTCGCAGTATGGCAACAACACGCTAAATCCGGATTTAAAGGGCAATTTGGCGCGCGAATTCGACCGCCGCCTCATTAACCGCAACACCTTTGAGGCAGGAAAACTGGCTCAGCTTGAAGCGGCGCACCGCACGGCGCTGATCCGCAACGAGATCGCAGCAAACGAAGTCGAGATAAGCCGGCTGAATTCAACGCTTGCAGCGCTGAACGCGCTTTCTGGCCATGTCGAGGGCACGTCTGCGCCTATCGCAGGCGTGGGCGGCGCAGACCTTGTGCCGCTGCTTAATCAAGTCATTGAAGTGCGCAAGGGATCGGCAGAGGCGGCAAGCGAGCTGAAGGCAGCCGAAAGCCGGGGCGCGCTCCTGTCAAACTCGCTGGAAACTGTGGAAGCCTCCGTTGCCCGGATTGTGTCAACGCCGCTTGCCCGCGCCATCAATGAAAATATCACCGTGCTCTTCGTTCCCTATGAAAACGCCGGGCAGTACGAAAAGGGCAACAGCCTCTATTCCTGCACCATCGGCATTTTCTTCTGCGCAGAGGCCGGAAAGGTCGGCAAGACCATCGAGGGCGAAACCGTCGCCACCCACCCATTCTTCAACAAGCCGGTCCGCGGCTCCTTTGTCGAGGCAGAGCTGACCGATCAGGACGCCGCCAGGAAAGAGATCCTCCATGTCAAACGCCGCCCGCTCTTTTTCTAAGCGCGCTTTCGCCGGGATTGCCGCCGCACTGGCCTGCGGCTTTGCATCCGGCTGCAACACGACAAGCGCGCTGACGCTGGCCGAGCCTTCAGCGGCCACGCCCGTTATCGCGGAGGATTTTGCCTATTCAGATATTGCGATTACCAATGTGCCCCTGCCCGCTGACGCGCAGCGCAAGGAGCAGAAAATGGCGATCGACACGAAAATAACGACAGCGTCGGTGCCGGAGCTTCCCCAGTCCGATCCCGCATGGTGCCGTTATCTCGCCGCAGATGCCGGAGCGGAGGCGTCCATTCTCCGTTCCCCGACGCTGAGCGCTTCGGCATCTGACGGCGGCTCCAAGTCCGTCAGCCTTGGCATGAACCTCGTGGATTTCGCCAAGGCCGACGAAGTGCAGAAGGCCGCCAAGCTGCGCTGCGAGCAGAAACTGTCGGAAGGCAGCCTGCAGGCCTCGCTGTTGATCGCCGGCCAGTCGGTCACCGCTCTTGGCGCATCCGCCAAGGCGGCCTATCTCGGCCAGGCGCTTGGAAAGCTGGACGCAATTGCCGCGCAGAGCCGGGCGCGGCTGGCGGAAGGCGTCATCACCGCGCCGGAGCATTCCCTCATCATTGCACGCATCGCAAGGGTGCGGCAGGAGCAGTCAGCGGCAAAGGCGGACGCGCTGAAAATTGAATCCATCGATGGCGGAAAGGCGCTGGTGATCGCGGAGGCGGCCAACAAGCTGCAGCGGGCCGAAGAAGAATTGCAGGCCTCGAACGCTAAGATGCGCTCGCTGAACGCGCTCAGCGTCAATGTCGAGACGGGCTGGACCCGCAAGGACGATGCGCTTCTGACGGTTTCATCCGGAACGCCCAACTACTACGGGAAAGTTTCGGTCGGCGTCCGCTTGGGAGCGCTTGGCCCAGCCCGGCGGCGCTATGAAGAAGCGGCCCAGCAGGCCCGCATTGAGGCGCTGAGCGAGCCCTATACCGGCATTGTCTGGCAGGCAGCACAGGGTGAAGACAACATTAAATCCAATCTCAAGAGCCTGCGCGCATCGCGCGTCGCCATCTCATCGGCCCTTTCCAGCGCGCGCGGCACACTGCAGGAGCTGCGCGGCACCGACCGCATAGAGCTGGCCTCAACACGGCTGATTGCCGAAGTTGACGTTATCAGCCTGACAGGCGAACTCGCAGCCATTGACGCGACGCTTGCCTCACTCAATGAAAACGCGGAACTGGCCGGCGCCGTCAATCAATAGGCCGCTCTCATGTCGGCAACGGCGCCATACCAGCACTTTCAAGGATTTTCCCGAATTGCATAAAATTGAATCCTAGTTTTCAACTCTGTCTTCAACATACTGAATTCATTGCAATTTTAGACATTCGCTCAACACGGTTTTCAAACTTCCCCTGTATAGGATTGGGCACATATGAGTGCACAAGTCTAAACAGAGGTTGAAAAAAGAATGCCCGTTATAAATGGCACAAATGTCCATGACACTATTTTGGGGACGGCGCTCGCCGACACGATCAGCGGCCTCGACGGCAATGATGCGATCGACGGCGGCGTTGGCAATGATGTGATCTACGGCGGCCTCGGAGACGATATTCTGACGGGCAACTATGGCACCGACAAAATGTATGGCGGCGATGGCAATGACATTTTTCTTGCCGAATGGGACGAAGGCAATGGCGACTACTATGAGGGCGGCGCTGGCATCGACACTTACAAGGTGGACGGCACTGCTGTTCAGAATTATGCGTTGAAGATTGACCTCGTCACGGGCACTTCGCAATATCGTGACACATTCATCAGCATCGAAAATCTCATCGGCGGCAATGCCAATGACGAATTCCTGGGCGATGCCGGCCGCAACCAGTTCTGGGGCCGCGGCGGTAATGACGTGCTCGATGGGCGCGGCGGCAACGACGATATTTTCGGCGATACCGGCAACGACAAAGTCTATGGCGGTGACGGCGATGACCTTGTTTCCGGCGGCGACGGCAATGACGATGTGTTTGGCGGCGCGGGCGCGGACACCCTGACTGGCGATGCGGGAAGTGACATACTCAACGGTGGAGACGGCAACGATGTCGCCGATGCCGGAGACGGTCACGACACGGTGAATGGTGACGCGGGCAGCGACATTCTGCGCGGCGCGGCGGGCACGGACGTTTTGAACGGCGGCGCGGGCAATGATGTGCTCGAAGGCGGCGCGGACAATGACAAGCTCAACGGCAATGACGGCGACGACGTGCTGGAAGGCGGCGCGGGCAATGACCAGCTCGACGGCGGCGCGGGAGCTGACACGGCGAAATATCTGGCCTCTGACGCAGCTGTGACCGTCAACCTCCTGACCGGCGCCGCCTCTGGCGGCCATGCGGCGGGCGACAAATTCACTTCAATCGAGAACCTGTTCGGCTCGGTCTTTGCAGACACGCTGACGGGCAACGCTGCCTCAAACACGATCTGGGGCGACGGTGGCAATGACATCGTCAATGGCGGCGACGGCGCGGACGTTCTTTACGGCGGCCTCGGCAATGACGCGCTGAACGGCGACGCAGGCAATGACCAGCTCAATGGCGACGCGGGCTCCGATACGCTGAAGGGCGGCGCGGGCGACGACAAGCTGTATGGCGGCGCGGACAAGGATTACCTGACCGGCGGCGACGGCGCGGACCATCTCGATGGCGGCGCGGGCGACAGCGATGTGGCCGAATATGTCCACTCAAAGACCGGCGTCTCGGTCAGCCTTTTGGCCGGAACCGGCCTTGGCGGAACTGCTCAGGGCGACACGCTGGTCAATCTTGAGCATCTGCATGGCTCAACGTCTGCCGATATGCTGACAGGCGACAATGCCGCGAACCGCATTGTCGGGCGCTCGGGCAATGACAAGCTTTATGGCCTTGGCGGCAATGACATTCTGCTCGGCGGATTATGGCGCGGACCATATCTGACGGCGGCGACGGCGTGGACACGGCGGACTATTCCTGGTCCGACTATGGCGTCACCGTAAACCTGAAGCTCGGCGTCGGCCTCGGCGGCGAAGCTCAGGGTGACACACTTGTCAGCATCGAAAATCTGCTCGGCTCCGACTTTAGCGACAAACTCACCGGCGACGCCGGCGCAAACCGCCTGAACGGCAGCAAGGGCGACGATGTTCTGTCAGGCCACGAAGGCAATGACATTCTGGTCGGCGGCGCGGGCGCGGACGTTCTGGATGGCGGCCTCGGCATAGCCGATGCGGCTGACTACCAGACTGCGGTTGAGCGTGTTGTCCTGTCTCTCGTCACCGGCGGCGCCGAAGGCGACGCCAAAGGCGATACGTACAAAAACGTCGAATATGTCTATGGCACAAAGTTCGACGATATAATCACCGGCAATGACGCGGTTAACCGCCTTGTCGGCGACGCAGGCAATGACGAGCTCCTTGGCGGACTTGGCAATGATTATCTCATTGGCGGCGCTGGTGCGGACATCCTGGATGGCGGCGAGGGTGAATATGACATTGCGGAATATCGTGACGCGCAGGCAGGCGTGACGCTTTCGCTCCTCACGGGCGGTATCGGCGGCGAAGCCGCAGGCGACACATTCAGCGGCGTTGAGTTCGTGTACGGTTCCAACTTCAAAGATGTCATTTTCGGCAATGATGATGTGAACCGCCTTGAGGGCTTTGATGGCAGCGACGAACTTCACGGCGGCAACGGCAATGACTATCTGCTCGGCCAGGGCGGCAATGACAGGCTCTGGGGCGATGCGGGCCAGGACGTGTTTGTCTTCGCCGGATCGACCGGATCGGACACGATCTACGGTTTTGAATCAGGCCTTGGCCGCACCGACCGGGTTTGGCTGCAAAGCCAGGGTGTCTCAGACTTTGCCACGCTCATGTCTACGGCCACTGATGACGGCTCAGGCGTTGTGCTTCACTTTGCCAACGGCGACATCAAGCTCGATGGCGTACATGCCGCCAGCCTCCTCGCCGACGACTTCATCTTCTAAGCAAGACCAAGAAGAAGGAAGCTGCAAGGGCCGCCCAAAGGGGCGGCCTTTGTTGTTTTCGGCGCGCGGCCCGCTATGCTCTTAAAATGTCTGCAAAGCCGAAGAAGGCCGATCTCCCCTCCAAGTCCTGCGCCTATTGCGGCAGGCCGATGGCTTGGCGCAAAAAGTGGGCGAAGAACTGGAACGAGGTGAAATATTGTTCGGAGCGCTGCGCGGGCGAAGCAAAGGCCGCGCGGCGCTCAGGCGCCTAGGACGCCGCCCGCCGCTTTGATCGCCAACTCAGTGTCCACATCCTGACTGGCCGCAGCGCCGATCTCGACATCAATCACCCTGCCCTCAAAGCCTTCGACGATAGGTTTTGCCCCGACATCGCCGCGCAGTTTCATGATTTCCGGGAAAACCATGCGTGGCAAGATCACCGGATTGCCGCGCTTGCCATTGTCCGTGGCGCGCACCACGGCGGCGCCTCCGGCGCGCTTGAATGCCTCGACAAGCTTGACAATATCTGCGGCGGTCAACGCGGGCATGTCAGCCAACATAACAAGCACGCCGTCCGCATCTGCGTTTAACGCCTGAATGCCCGTTTGAAGAGAAGTTGACAGGCCTTCCGCGAAGCGCGGATTTTTGACGGTTTCCACTGGCAAAGATTTGATCTGAGACGCGAAGCTCTCTTTTTCAAAGCCGAGCACAACAAGGGCTTTGGAAAAGCCCGCCTCCAGCACCGTTTCGCATGTGCGCCGCAGCAGCGGCACACCGTCAAAGGTGGCGCGCAGTTTGTGCGAAGCGCCCGAGCGGCGGGATTGTCCGGCGGCGAGGATCAGCGCTGCCACTTTGCTCTTCTTCGCGGATGATCCGGCCTCGCGCGGCTGCGGACGGCTCTGGATTTCCATCAACAGCCCGCCGACGCCCATGCCGGTAATGTCCTGCGGCGTCACTGGAATGTTGGCCAGCAAGCGATTCAAAACATAGTCAAATCCGTTTTCTTTCGGGCTGCGCGCGCAGCCCGGCGCGCCGATCACCGGCACATCGCCGAGATGGCCGAGGACGAAGCAGATTGCCCGGATCAACCGGCATGCCGACATGCTCGACAACGCCGCCGGCAAGACGGATGGCGGCAGGGATGACGTCATTGGCGTCCACCACCGCCGACGCGCCGAACACGATGATAAGTTCGCTCCCCTTGTCCCGCTCTTGAAGAATGGCATCCGCAACCGCCTTCCCGTCATGGCGCACACGCGCGTCACTGAGAAGTTCCGAGCCGGATGGCGACAAGCGCGCCTTGAGCACGTCAAGCGTTTTGTCGATGACGCTCGGCTTCAGGCCGGGAAGGAGTGTGGAGATGACTGATAGCTTGCGCGGCGAGAACGCGGCGATCTTGATCTTCCTCAACGCCAGCACGGCAAACTCAGTCTCGACCTTTGCGATCAATACCCCACTAACGGCAAAGGGTATGATCTTCACCGTTGCCGCCATCTGCCCCTTTGCCACCGGCGCATATTCAGGCAGCGTGGCAAAGGTGATGCCGGGATCAAGCCGGTTCAGATGGTCGATGCTGGCTTTGTCCACGACAAGCAGCCCGTTCGCCTTGGCATAGAGATTGACGCGGCCTGTCGCGGCGGCGGCGCATTCGATGTTGTCAGCGCATATTGCATTCGCAAGCCGCGCCGCCGCTTCGTCCTCGCTCAGGTCACCCGGATCAAGCCGCGCCGCAATCACTTGTGCAATGCCATGCGCCTTCAGCGCCACGATATGCTCTGCGCCCAGCCGCGTGCCCTTCTTGATCTTCCCGGCCCCCGCGAGCGTGCCGTGCGCCAGAATGCAGCCTTCAGCCTCTTCGACTGATACCGGCCCGAATTTCAATTGGAGATTTCCCGCTTGCGGAAAGCCGATATAATCTGCGCCATTGTGGCGACGGCGATTTCGGCGGGGCTTGAGGCGCCGATGTCGAGGCCGATAGGCGCGTGGATGCGGGCGATGTCGGCGTCACCAATGCCCGCTTCCTTCAGCCGGTCAACGCGCTTGGCATGGGTCTTGCGGCTGCCGAGTGCGCCGACGAAGAAGCATTTGGACCTGAGTGCCGAGATGATCGGCAAATCGTCAATCTTCGGATCATGCGTCACCGCAACGAGCGCGGTGTAGGCGTCCAACGGCTTTGTCTTCAACACATCCTGCGGCCACACGGCGCTGAGCGTCACGCCCGCGAACCGCTCCGGCGTGGCAAAGGCGGTGCGCGGGTCGATGATCTCAAGGTCATAGCCGCTGATCTTGGCAATCGGCGCAAGGGCCTGGGAAATATGAACTGCGCCAATGACAACGATGCGCGGCGGCGGCAGGTGGACATTGAGGAAGAACTCCTTGCCGTCCACGGAGGCGATGCCCGATTTTCCGGAGCGGAAAGACTTTTCGATCACCGCCCCAAGCTCTCCTGCCAGCAGATCGCCTTCGCGCACCACGCGGTCGCGCACTTCCGAAAAATCCGTGACCAACACAGCGGCAACGCGCTCCCGCCGCGCCGCGTTCAGCTTTTTGAGATTGACCGGCTCCATCTAGCCCAGCCGCTCGACATAGACGCGGATTTTGCCGCCGCAGGACAGGCCCACCTGCCATGCGGTTTTATCCGCGACGCCGAATTCCAGCATTTTCGGATTGCCCGATTGGATAATGTCCGCCGCCTCCGAAATCACCGCGCCCTCGACACAGCCGCCCGAGACGGAGCCGAAGAAATTACCTTTGTCGTCAATCACAAGTTGACTACCGGCGGGGCGCGGGGCGGAGCCCCAGGTCTCAACCACCGTGGCGATGGCGACTTCCCTGCCCTCGCCCATCCAGGCTTCGGCCTGGGCGAGCGGATCGAGGTCTGCGAGCGTCTGTTCCATCATCTCTTACTAAGCCGCTTCGCGCGCATTAGCGAGCCAAGTTTTCGGATCACTCATGCGCCCGCCCTTGCCCGACAAGGCCGCGCAGACATCGGACAAGGCGTTGAGATTATGCACGGCGCGGAATTCGTCAACAAAGGGCAGCATGGCCCGCACGCCGCGGGCCTTCGCCTCAAACCCGTCGAAACGCAGCAGCGGATTGAGCCAGATCAGGCGGCGGCAGGATTTGGACAGCCGCTCCATCTCGACCGACAGATTGGCGACTTCGTCCCGCTCCAGCCCGTCAGTGATCAGCAGCACCTCAGCCCCCTGCCCCAGGACCCGGCGCGACCATTTGCGGTTAAACTCCGCCAAAGTGTCACCGATGCGGGTGCCACCGGACCAGTCTTTCACCGCCGCCGAACAGAGCGCCAGCGCCTCGTCCGGATCGCGGTATCGCATCTGGCGCGTGATGTTGGTGAGCCGCGTGCCGAAGACGAATGTCTGCACCTTGCGCCTCTCTTCGGTCAAAACATGCAGGAAGTGCAGAAAGATGCGCGAATATTGGCTCATGGAGCCTGAAATGTCGGCCAGCACCACCAGCGGCGGATGCACGAGTTTCGGCTCGCGGAACTTTGGCAGGATCAGTCCGCCGCCGCTGCGCATCGCCTCGCGCATCATGCGGCGCGGATCAATCTGAGGGCCGGCGTTCACGGGCGCAAACCGCCGCGTCTTCACCCACTCAAACGATGGAGAAAGCCGCGCGATCTCGCGTTTGGCTTCGGAAATCTCCGCCGCCGTCATCTGGCCAAAGTCTTTCTCCCGCAGAATTTCCTTGCCCGACGCGGAAAAGCGGGCATCGACCTCTACCTCGTCAAACTGAGTTTCGCGCTGGTTCTTGTGATGGCCCTCAAACAAAGCCTGGCTGACGCGGGTTTCACCGGCCTTTTTCTTCGCCTTCTCGCTGCGGTCCATCGCGACGGGCGAGAACATGGCAATCATTTTCTCGATCAGCTCACGCGATTTCCAATAGAGGCGGAAGGCGTCGTCGAAGACCGGATGATCCTCGTGCCGCTTCACAAACACGGCATGCAGCGTCCAGTAAAAATCGTCGCGTGAGCCGATGCCCGTGGCGATCACCGCGTCAATGGCGTCCCGAACGGAAGCGGGCCCGACCTTCATCCCGGCTTTACGCAGGACGCGGCCGAAGAACAGAATATTGTCGGCGACGCGGCCGTCCGTTTTTGCAGCTTGAAGGGTGCGCGCGCCGTTCATTTCATTCCGCCGCCAGAAGCTCGGCCTTCACTTCTTTCAGAATGCGCTGCCCTTCGCCGGAGGCAATGCGGGAAATGTCGTCCTGATACTTGAGCAGAACGCCAATTGTGTCCGAGACAGTTTCCGGATCGAGCGCCACCTTGTCCAGTTCCAGCAACGCGCTGGCCCAGTCGATGGTTTCGGCGACGCCCGGCACTTTAAAAAGCTCAATCTGCCGAAGCTTATGAACGTATGCGACGACCTCACGCGACAGGATTTCATTCGCCTTCGGCACCTTGCGGTGAATGATCGAAAGCTCGCTTTCAGCACTCGGATAATCAACCCAGTGATACAGGCAGCGGCGCTTTATGGCGTCATGGATTTCGCGGGTGCGGTTGGTGGTGATGATGACAATTGGCGGTTCCTCGGCCTTGATCGTTCCAAGCTCCGGAACGGTGACCTGAAAGTCCGAAAGCACTTCGAGAAGGAATGCCTCGAACGCCTCATCCGTGCGATCCAACTCATCGATCAGGAACACCGGCGCTGCGCCCTTCTTGCCGCCCAGCGCTTGAAGAACGGGACGGCGGATCAGGTGCTTTTCGGAAAACACCCCGCCTTCCAGCGCCTTGCGGTCTTTGACGCCAGAGGCCTCGGCCATGCGGATTTCAATCATCTGCGCGGCGTAGTTCCACTCGTAAACAGCCGACGAGACATCCAGCCCCTCATAACACTGAAGCCGGATCAGCGGCCTGCCGAGTGTCTGCGCCAAAACCTTGGCGATCTCGGTTTTGCCGACGCCCGCTTCGCCTTCGAGAAACAGAGGCCGCTTCATCTTCAGCGCCAGAAACAGCACCGTCGCCAGCGCCCGGCTGGCGACATAGTCCGCGCTTTCCAAGAGCGCCTGTGTCGCGTCAATTGAGACTGGAACGGGATTGGGGGTGATGCCTGCCATGAAAGAATTCTGTCCCGCGCTAGCCAAGCGAATGATATCCACGGCTATGATAGATCAGCGGCTTCGAATTTCCACCCGACCTTAGGCCAAGCACCTCGCCAAACAGAACCCGGTGCGTCGCCACATCCTGTGCGCCCACAATCCTGCAGTCGAATGCGGCGGCCGCTCCCTGCAGCACTGGCGCGCCGGTTTCCAGTGTGTCCCATTCCGCCATCGCAAAGCGCTCATCCTGGGGCAGATGCCCCTTGCCGGAAAAAGCGACGGAGACATGCTCATGCTCCAAGGCCAGCGTGTTCAGGCAGAACACGCCGTTGTCATCGAAAACGGCATTGAGCGGATTGTTGTGGTTGAGGCATACAAGCAGCGTTGCCGGATTATCCGACACGGAGCAGGCGGCAGTCACAGTCACTCCGCGCCGACCGGCCAAGCCGTCGGTCGTCACAACATGCACGGCGCCAGCGAAATGGCTCATGGCCTGACGGTAGTCCGCCGCTTCAATCTTGTTCAATTTCAGCACTTATCCGGTTTCCAGTCAGGGCAGAGCGGCGGGAGCATAGGGCATTTGTCCTCAAAGTATATGCCGCATCCAGCGCTGAATTCCATTTGCCGGGGCGGCAATTCGATGCATATGGTACAACCATGCCAAAATTGCCAGTTCTCCTCTGCCTGTTCCTAACCGCGTCAAATGCCGCCGTCAGCGCCGAGCCGTTGACCATCGGTGTTTCCGCGCCGCTTTCCGGGCCGTTCGCCATTTTAGGAAAGCAGATCGCCGAAGGCGCTGCGGCGGCGCAGGCGGCGCTGGGCGGTGAAGCAAAAATCAAATTCGTCATTGCTGACGACCGATGCGACGCTGATGGCGGCACGGAAGCGGCTTCTGTGCTGGCGGCGGCAAAAGTCAGCGCGGTCATCGGCTATTTGTGCACACCCGCGCTGCAAAGCGCCCTGCCTGTTTTTCGCGAAAGCGGGGTTCCGATCGTCACGCTCGGCGTCAGGCCTGTGAAAATTCTGGAGGATGCGCAGAAAAACGGCGACGCCTTGTTCCGGCTCGGCCCCGACAGCGGCGAGGAAGAGGATGCGCTTGCGGATCTGCTTCTGCCGCTTTGGCGCGGCACGAACTTCGCGATCATCGATGACGGCACAATTCATGCACGCGAGCTGGCCGAATCCCTGCGTATCGCCGCCGAGGCGCGCGGACTGAAACCGGTGTTCGTCGAAACTTTCCGTCCGGCACTCGACAATCAGCTGTCTCTGGTCAACCGCCTCAAAAAATCCGGCGCGACACATGTTTTTGTCGGCGGCGACCGCAGTGACATCGCTATACTGGCGCGGGATGCGGCAGCGCGCAAAGTGCCGCTGACAATTGCGGGCGGCGAAACGCTGAGCGCCGCGCCAGACGATGTGCCGCTCGCCGACAATGTGCTGATGATCGGCATCCCGCGGTCTTCGGGAGCCGCAGCTGGCGAAGGCTATTTCGCCAGCGCCTATGCGGCATTGGAAATCCTTTTCAAAACGGGCGCGGTCGCGCAGGCAATCGGCTCAGGGCCACATGAAACAGCCTTGGGCAGCGTCGCGTTTGACAAGAACGGCGGACAGAGCGGCAATCCGTACCGGCTGCTTGTGTCAAAGTCCGGCAATTTTGAGGATTTTAGATAGACTTCAAGTTATGCTGGCGAAAGAATCGCCTCCCGGAGCCACCCATGTCCCGCCCTCTGATCATCGCCGCCTCCGTGCTTGCCGCCAACTTTTCCAAGCTGGGCGACGAAGTGGACCATGTGGTGTCCGCCGGGGCGGACTGGGTGCATCTGGATGTGATGGACGGGCACTTTGTGCCGAACATCACGTTTGGCGCCGACGTCATCCGCGCGTTGCGGCCGCACACCAGCGCGGTGTTCGACTGCCATCTGATGATCGCGCCTTGTGATCCGTATATCGACAGCTTCGCCAAGGCCGGTGCCGACATCATAACGGTGCACATGGAATCCGGCCCCAATGTCCACCGCTCGCTGCAGTCAATCAAGGCACTCGGAAAGAAAGCGGGCATCGCCATCAATCCGGCGACGCCGATCAGCGGGCTGCCTTACGTCTTGGACATGGTGGATCTCATCAACGTCATGACCGTCAATCCCGGCTTTGGCGGGCAGCACATGATACCCGCAATGCTCGAGAAGATCGCCAAAATCCGCCAGCTTGTCGGCAAGCGGCCGATTGACATTGAAGTGGACGGCGGCGTGACGCTGGAGACCGCGGGCCTCTGCACCAATGCGGGCGCCAATGTTCTGGTCGCAGGCTCGGCCATCTTCAGCGGCGGCACGCAGGACGCCTACCGCCAGCGCATTTCAGGCATGCGACTCGTCGCAGAATCGCACCGCTGAGCCGTGGCTGACACAGACACGCCCGAATCCCGCGCCTCTCGGCTCATGCATGCGCTGCCCGGAAGGGCGGCAGCGATTTTCGGCAGCCTTGGCTGGTCCGCTTCCATGGGCGCGAGCGCCTGGCTTGCGGGCGCGGTCAAGGCCAAGGCGTTTGGCGGCAGCTTGGAAGCGGTTGTTTTGACGTTTGCGCTTGGCGGACTGACAGGCTTTGTGCCAGCGCTCACGGCCTACCGGCTGAAGGGCGCGCAAAAGAGCAGCAGCCAGCGGTTTGCCCTCATCTTTCTGTCGCTCGCCGCAGCGACTTCCGGGTGCACCTACACGTTTTACCTGCTTGCCTTCCGATCCTACTACGCCCAATGGCATGACGAAGTTCTCACCGGCGACTGGTTCCGCGAGCAGTTTTTCACAACGGCGTCCGCAGGCTACCAATTCGCGGTGCTTGGCCTGCGCTCGTTCCTGCCGCTGGGTCTCGGCGCGCTGTTTTTCGCCAGCTGGCTGATTTCCAAAAAGCCTGTTTGAGTTTTACGTCAATATTGTTAGAGCGCCGCTCTGTCCTGCCACAAGGTTGCCGCCGATGATCCCCCGCTATTCCCGCCCCGAAATGGTCGCCATCTGGTCGCCGGAAACCCGCTTCCGCATCTGGTTCGAGATCGAGGCGCACGCCTGCGACGCGCTGGCTCAAATTGGCGTCATTCCGAAATCGGCGGCGAAGACCATCTGGGAAAAGGGCGGCGCGGCGCAGTTTGATGTGGCGAAGATCGATGCAATTGAAGCGGTGACGAAACATGACGTCATCGCCTTCCTCACACACTTGGCCGAATTTGTCGGCGAGGATTCGCGCTTCATCCATCAGGGCATGACCTCGTCCGACGTGCTCGACACATGCTTTGCCATCCAGCTCGCCCGCGCCTCGGACCTTCTGCTGGCTGATCTCGACAAGCTGCTGGCCGCGCTGAAGAAAAGGGCTTTTGAGCATAAGAGACACAATCACCATCGGCCGCAGCCATGGCATCCATGCCGAGCCGACGACGTTCGGCGTCAAGCTGGCGCTGGCCTATGCGGAATTCTCCCGCTGCCGCGAGCGGCTGGTCAACGCCCGCGCCGAGATCGCCACCTGCGCCATATCAGGCGCGGTCGGCACATTCGCCAATATCGACCCGCGCGTCGAGGAGCATGTCGCCAAGGCGCTGGGCCTGAAAGCCGAGCCGGTCTCCACGCAGGTCATCCCGCGCGACCGGCACGCCATGTATTTCGCCACACTGGGCGTGATCGCCTCCTGCGTCGAGCGCCTCGCCACGGAAATCCGCCATCTGCAGCGCACGGAAGTTCTGGAAGCCGAGGAGTTTTTCTCGCCCGGCCAGAAAGGCTCCAGCGCCATGCCGCACAAGCGCAACCCGGTGCTGACCGAAAACCTCACCGGCCTTGCCCGCATGGTCCGCTCCATGGCCCTGCCCGCGATGGAAAACGTGGCGCTCTGGCACGAGCGCGACATTTCGCACTCCTCCGTCGAGCGCATGATCGGCCCGGACGCCACCATCACGCTCGACTTCGCGCTGTCCCGCCTCACCTCGGTGATCGACAAGCTTCTGGTCTATCCGGACAATATGCTGAAAAACCTCAACAAGTTCAAAGGCCTCGTCCACTCCCAGCGCGTGCTGCTGGCGCTGACGCAGGCCGGCTGCTCACGCGAGGAGAGCTATGCGCTGGTGCAGCGCAACGCCATGAGGGTTTGGGAGCATGACGCTGATTTCCTTGAGGAATTGCTCGGGGACAATGATGTGAGGAAGCATTTGAGCGAGGCGGAGATACGGGAGAAGTTTGATCTGGGGTATCATACCAAGCATGTGGGGACGATATTTGCGCGGGTGTTTGGGTAAAGCGGCGTCAATCAGTCGAACCAAAAAAGTGACCTAAATTCAACGTTTGCATCAAAAACCGGAGCTAGCTCTGGCAAGTGGGCAGAGTTTCTTCGAAATCTGTTCCAATACAGTTGGGTGAGGCATCGACAAAAGCCCCTCAATCCTCTCGATCAACTCCTGTTTCGGCGCTCCGCTTCTCTTGCGCGAGTCGTATTGCAAAATGCCATCTACAAAGGACTGAAACGCGGCCCTTCGCGCCCTGACAAGGTAATCTCGAGTGTTCAGTTTAAGTATTTCTAATGTATATTCCGCTCTTGATCTGCTTTTTTTGTTCAAATTCTCCTTAGGTAAATAGTGAAACGTACCCCAAATATCTAACTCCAAAAAATCACTTGGATTCTCTTTTTTGGGATTTATCAAAACTGCTTCGCAATCGATCCAATCCTGATGATTAAGCTTTAATTCTCCGCTCAATCTAACTATTTTGACGTTTCGTCAAAGAAAATTGCAAAGTCGTTTCCTTTTGGGCCATTGCATGGCCCGCAAGCGCCAAGATAGTTCTCAAATGAGAAAACTCGGTTTGGGTAAAAATCCTTTGGAAATATATGTTCAACCTCGTCGCCGAAGGAGTCCTCACAGTAGGCGCATCGCGATGCGCCCGGTGCCATCATTCGGATTGTTGAGCGAACCAAGCCGAAAGTTTTGTTTGATCCTTTGTTTCTTTCAGAAAACGCCTTCTTACCCTTGGCGACCCTGCTGAAAAAGTCTGGGTCGACATCAATCGCCTCCTGCCAGCGTCGCAGCTGTTTGATTGCGATATCCGGAAGACTGCTATCTCTTAGCCTTAGCATTTACAGCCACATTTTCCCTTGAAAGCTGCACTGGTGCGGAACTTGGAAGCATGCTGCGCAATTCTCCGATGCGCTTCTTTTCAGCCTCTGTCGTACGCCCCCGCGCGCTCTTTAAGTTTAGACGTGCAAGTTCCTCTAGATACCCTTGTGAGTCTCGCGACCGTGTCACATTCGCTCCGAAAAACTCTGTGCCGTAGGCATCGAGCAAGTCACCATAAACAAGACGTGCTCGCTCTGTCCCCTGCACCTTGGTAGCTAACTGTGAAGTGCCTGGGGAAGGTAGTCGCCAAATGTTACCAGTCTCCCCAACTGCTCTACAAATGATAGGGCTGTGCGTCGAGACTATAAACTGTATTTTTGGAAAATGACTGACAAACCATTCTCCGATATTTTTCTGCCACGCTGGATGCAAGTGCGCATCAACCTCATCAATAACAACAACTCCCGGCAGAGATATTGTTCCTGCACCCGAATCCATTTTTTTGATAACTAATTCGGCACCGTATACTTTAAACATTTGTCTAATAATTTCAAAAGTCATACTTAAAATTGAGCGATAACCATCACTCATATTTTCAATAGAAATCTCTTTTTTGTTTCCATCAACTACCACAACTCTCTTTGAATTAATATCTCCGATTGCTGCTCCGTGAGGCAATAATTTTGATTTATTTAAGAAATTCTTTACAGAGTCCAAGGTAACAGATTCTTGTGACAAGCTTCCCTCAAGCTTTCCAATATGGAGTTCTTGCAACCACCTTAAACTTTCTGTGAGTGCGACATCTTCGCCAAAGGCAGATAGGTGAGGTGCAAGACGGGGGTTGCTCGAATAAAACCTATCATACTCTTTGTCTCCTCCAGAAAATCTCCTGAATGGACCAAATGATGCGGAGAACCATCCGCTGCCACCACCCCAGACGGTCCGAAATGCCGAAGACTTTGGCGGGGCACTAAGTTCCACTTCCTGTTCTCTAGTTTCCTCCACTCGCTTAAAATCCAAGCCAAAAACTATGTCCTTCGTACCAGTATTACCCTTCCCCGTCCAAGTATCGAATTTGGAGTCCGCGTGAATTGACGCCTCGATTTGAGCATCCGAAGAATCATGGTTCAACCATTTCGCCCATACTTGCCTGAGAGCCGCAGCTTCCTTTGGTCCTACTAATGCCAAGGCGATTGAGCGGATGACTGTGGACTTGCCAGCGCCATTGTCGCCAAGCAGCACGTGCCATCCCGCAGCGTGCCTAGGATCAAACTTAAGCTCTAGCTCTGAGATTGAGCGAACATTCCTAACTTTTAGGCGCAAAAGGTGCATTTTTGATTTGCCGTTCTTTCAGTCCAACATTGACTGACAAGTTGCTTTTAGCATCTTACCCCAACTAAAGGCTTTCATCCAGAGCCTTCTTAATTGGCCAGTCAAGTTAGGTTGAGGCCAATATGTAGGACTATCTTACTTTCTCTTCAAGGTTGCAACCAAGCAATCGTCAAGACCCCTCATCGTGCCCCCACCGCCACGCACGCAAAACCGCCATCATCTCCGGCGGCGCGACCGGGATGGGGGGGGGGATTCGAGGCTGTTTGCGGCCGCTCTCCTCGCCGCGCTCATGTTCACGCGCCCAAAGATAGGAATAAAGCACCACATCGCCGGTCTTGGCGCTACTCATCCAAGCCGCTCCCGCGGCGGCGATTTCGTCCAGACCGCTAAGGAAATGGCTCCGTTCCGCAGCGGTCAAATCATCAACTTTATGTGCGCGCTGAGAGGCTGTCCCGGTTCTGAGCCTGTCAAACTGATCGGCTGTCAAAAGCACGAACTTGCGCTTGCCCCGGCTGGTGATTTCGACTGGTCCGCGAAAAGCGGCCTCGACAATTTCGCCGGATTTGTTGCCGAGTTCGGTGAGGGTGAAGGATGGCATGGTTTTGATCCAGCTGATTCAGGGGATATAGCTGAATTAGCTGGAAAAGGCAAGCCGCCAAGATCGGGGACAGTTTACTTGGCCTGCTCTGCCGTTGATAAGTATGCGCGCGGCAGTCAAGGCCAAGTAAACTGTCCCCTATCTCTCAGCACCGGAGCCCCGCCATGCCCAACCGCCTCATCAACAAGCCCATGGCGGACCTGTCCAACGCTGGTGAACTCAGCGCCGCAGCCGTGCCAGTTCAGCCGCCTGGGGCGCGGTCATGTCTATGACACTCTGCGTTGCCGTGCTCATCGCATCGGAATTCATGCCGGTCAGCCTGTTGACGCCGCTGGCGGCGGATCTTGCCGTGACCGAAGGGCGGGCCGGGCAGGCAATCTCGATCTCGGGACTGTTCGCCGTGATCACAAGTCTGACCGTGACAGGATTCACGCGCGATTATGACCGCAAAAACGTGCTCTTGTTCTTCTCGCTGACGCTCCTGGTCTCCGGCGTCATCGTGACAATTGCGCCCAATTACGCGGTGCTGATGATCGGCCGCGCCCTGCTTGGCGTGGCGATCGGCGGCTTCTGGTCCATGTCCACGGCCATGGTCATGCGGCTGCTGCCGGAGCAGGCGGTGCCGAAGGGACTTGCCTTGCTCAATGCGGGCAATGCAGTGGCGACGACCATTTCGGCCCCGCTTGGCAGCTATATCGGCGGCATGATCGGCTGGCGGGGCGCATTCTTTTTTGTTGTGCCGCTGGCGCTGCTTGCGCTGGTCTGGCAATGGATCAGCATGCCGCCGCTCCCCCCGCGCCACCGCGCGGGACGGGGAAACGTGTTCAGGCTGCTGCGTCACCGCCAAGTGGCGCTCGGAATGTCGGCGGTTTTCCTGCTTTTTATGGGGCAGTTTGCGCTTTTCACCTATCTGAGGCCATTTCTCGAAACGGTTTCGGGTTATTCGGTTCCGGCGCTGTCATCCGTGTTTCTGCTGATGGGAATTGCAGGCGTTGTCGGCACATTGTGCGCCAGCCGATTGCTCGGTTCGCACCTCTATCTCGTTGTCACCGGCATTCCGCTCATCCTGGCCGCGCTCGCCGCGCTTTTGATCGCCTTGGGGTCCGCGCAGCTTCCCGTCGCTGTCCTGCTTGGCGCATGGGGCTTCTTCGGCACAGCCGCGCCCGTCGGATGGGGCACATGGCTGAGCCGCGTTTTGCCGGATGACGCCGAGGCCGGGGGCGGCCTACTGGTCGCGATCATCCAGTTCGCCATCACATTGGGCGCGGCGGTGGGCGGCCTGCTGTTTGACTGGGCGGGCTGGTGGAGCGCCTTCGCCTTTGCAGGCGTCATTTTGCTGGGCGCTTCGGCGACGGCGGGGGCGGCTTGGTTGAATTGGGAGCGGTCTCCAAAGTGAACGGAACGCTTCGTCAGACCCGCCCGGCGTCATGAATGACTGTCAAGCCGCCCGCGCCGTCAGCCGCATGCCGAGCGCCTTCATCACGCCGACAAAAGTCGACAGCTTCGGGTCGCCGTCCGCAGTCAGCGCCTTATACAGCGCCTCGCGCGTCACGCCTGCGTCGCGGGCGAGCTGCGACATGCCTTTTGCGCGCGCCACGACGCCGAGCGCATGGGTGATGAGCGCAGGATCGCCGTCTTCGAAGGCCGCCTCAATATAGGCTGCAATGGCCTCCGGACTGTCCAGATAATCCGCAGTGTCGTAGAGCGTTGTTTCAAGCGCCATCTTTCAGCTCCTTCGCCAATGTTTTTGCCCTGCCAATGTCAGACTGCTGCGACCGCTTGTCCCCTCCGCACAGCAGTATGATCAAAACTCCGCCGCGCTGAATGAGATAGAGGCGGTATCCGGGACCGAAGTCCACCCGCAGCTCGCTCAAGCCCTCTCCAACCGGTTTTACATCACCCAAAAGGCCAAGCCCAGACGGTCGATGCGGACTTGAATTCGCGCCCTGGCCTGCCCGTCCCGAAGCCCGATCAGCCATTGTCTGAATTCAGGGGTTTGGCGGACCTCAGGCATGTGTGAATTGTGGTTCACAATACTGCATTTGTCAATGCGTCCGGTTCGTGCCAGAAATTAGCCTCGGCCTGCAATCGGAATGTGCCATGCCAAACCGCCTCGCAAACAAAATCGCCATCATCTCCGGCGGCGCCACCGGGATGGGCGGCGCGGCCTCGAAGCTCTTCGCCGCCGAGGGCGCGAAAGTGGGGATTATTGACCGGAATGCGGAGGCTTCCGCCGCGATGGTCGCCGAGATCAAGGCGGCGGGCGGGCAGGCTATGTTTGCGGTGGCGGATGTTTCCAAGGCGGATGAGGTCAGCGCCGCCGTTGCCTCGGTCGAGGCGGCATGGGGGCCGGTGAATGTTCTGTTCAACCATGCGGGAACTATCGTGATCAAACCCTTCCTCGACACCACCGAAGAGGAATGGGACTGGCTGCATGATGTGAATGTGAAGTCGATGTTCCTGATGACCAAGGCGGTGCTGCCCGGCATGATCGCTTGCGGAGGCGGGTCCATCGTCTGCACCTCGTCGATCTCGGCGGTGGCGGCAACGCCCATGGAGGTGCTTTACGACACAACGAAAGGCGCGGTGCACATGTTCGCCCGCGCCATCGCCGTCGAGTTCCGCGACCGCAACATCCGCTGCAACGCGGTGTGCCCCGGCTTTGTGCGCACGCCGCATGGAATAAGGGAAGTTGAGGATTTGCAAAGGCTTGGCGTCGATATCTCAGACGCCGCCATCGCCGCCGCGCAGGGGCGCATCTGCGAGCCGGAGGAAGTGGCGCGCGCCGCGCTGTTCCTGGCGAGCGACGAGGCGAGCTTTATCAACGGCACGCATTTGTTTGTCGATAACGGGTTTACGGCGGTTTAAGCGGCGCTTGAAGCACCCGCTTTAACCTTGCCTCATGCACACAACCGCGCCCCACGTTGCACAATTATACCACCGCTCAGAAGGTGGCGCGTACAGAAGGCCCCAATGAGATTGACCGTGTCGCAATATCCACTAATTCTATAAATCAGTCGTTTACTCAAATTGTATGTTTCGCGCGTCCGGTGTGATCGGATTAACTTCCCTATGACAAGCTCGCTTTCGTCAAAACGAGGGGAGTATAGTGAAATGGGCGTCGTAGCATATGCAAAGCTTGGTGTTGTTGGACTGATTGCAACAGCGGTTGGGGTTTCACAAGCCGACAAGACTATGAACTACATAGAGACTGACGCTGTTGTCACGTCCGCCGACATCGACTGCTACGTCAAGGCTGGCAAGCGCAAACTCGTCGAGAAGAAGACCGACAAACTGGCCTATATGGATTGCGGACTGGCGCCATTCGCCGCCAAAGAGTTTGGCTACGATAAGTCGGATATCCACCAGCGCACGAAGCTGACTTACAAGTTCAAGTCACCCGTCGACGGCTCGAGTCAAAAGGGCGACCATGTTGACG
>CAWDIY010000027.1:0-28216 GCA_963802455.1 uncultured Alphaproteobacteria bacterium
CACCACCCGTATCTCCGTCCCCCACGGATCGCTGACCGTCTTCGCCTGCCCGGCCTTCGACTTCATCTCCACCCAGCCAAGCCCTGTCCGGTCCAGATCCCGCTTGCCCGCGCCGCGCGAATGCCAGACATTGGCGCCGATATGGTGATGGTAGCCGCCGGTGGAGAGGAACACGGCCTGCCCACCATAGTGGGCGACCGTGTCGAACTTCATCTCTTCGTGCCACCAGCTCTCGGCATCCTTGGCGTCACCGACGCGCAGGTGCACATGGCCGATCATTGAGCCATCCGGCGCGCCGTCCCAGCCGGACTGGCCGTCGGCGATTTCGGTCAAAAGGTTCTGGAAGTCGAGGCGCTCGGTCGCCATGCGCACATTTGACCCGTCCCACTTCCAGCCGATCGGCTTGCGGTCGGCATAGATTTCAATGCCGTTGCCCTCGGGGTCGGTCAGATAGATGGCTTCCGAGACGAGATGGTCCGACGCGCCGTCGATCTGGATCTGCTTGTCCATGGCATGCTGCGTCCAGCGGGCGAGGTCAACGCGCTTGGGCAAAAGAAATGCGGTGTGGAACAGGCCGGCGCTGCGCGGATCGTCCTGCTTGAGGCTTTTGACTTCTTCAATCTCAAAAAACCCGTCACCGCCCGCACCAAGCACGATAACGCCCGGGCGGCGGCTGACTTCTTTCAGGCCGACAACGCTCTTGTAATAGTCCGCCAGCGCCTGCCCGTCGCGCGCCCTGATGCCGACTTTGGCGACTGAAACTGGTGTGGTGGCCGCAAATGAGACTTCGGCCATGACGGCCTCCTGTGATGAATGACTGCGCCGCATATGGGGCGGATTATTGTTCACATCAATACTGCTTATTCCGAACAACTCGTTCTTAATAAATGAACGATGCAAAATCTTGCGCTGCGTGACAGGCTCACCTATGTCAGCGCCATGAAAGTCGCCGACACCGATATTATCATCATTCCCGGCTATGAAAACTCCGGCCCGGACCATTGGCAGAGCCGCTGGCAGCAGAAGCTGTCCACCGCGCGGCGGGTGGAGCAGGATGCCTGGTCAAAGCCGGTGCGCGAGGACTGGGTGGCGCGGGTCGCCGAGACGGTGAACAGGGCCGAAAAACCGGTGCTGCTGGTCGCCCATTCGCTCGGAATACCGACAGTTTTGCATGCAATTCCTTTTTTCAGGGCAAAGATCGTCGGCGCATTTCTGGTCGCGCCACCGGACGTCGCCAATCCGAAAATCCGTCCAAAGCACCTCATGACATTCGGCCCCTACCCGCGCGATCCGCTGCCCTTTCCCTCCATTCTGGTCGGCAGCCGCAATGATCACTATTGCAGCTTCGAGACGGCGGAGGACCTGGCGGCGGCGTGGGGTTCGCACTTTGTCGACGGCGGCGAGAGCGGGCACTTGAACTCGGACTCCGGTCATGGCCCTTGGCCGGAAGGCACAATGGTGTTCGCAAACTTCCTGTCAAAGCTGCGCTGATCCCCGGTCATTTACGAATCGTTCGCACTTGTGCACTATTGGTTAACCATAAAATCCGACCGAGGCGCGCCATGAACCACCGTTTCACATTCCCGCTTGCAGCAATTGTTGCCGTAGCGCTTTCCTTTCCAGTCCATGCCGCTGACGAGGTGATCAGCGCGGCGGACGCCTCGCCGGAAGCCATCCAAAGCGCCATCGACGTCGCCTTCGGCGCGGCGGTCACCTCAAACTACATTTTCCGGGGCGTCACCCAGTCCGACAACAAGCCTGCCTTCCAAGCCTATATGGAAGCCACATACGGCATTTTCTACGCAGGTGTCTGGGGTTCCACCGTCGATTTTGGCGATGACAACAAGGCCGAGATCGACCTTTCCGCAGGCATCCGCCCGGAATTTGGCAAGCTGTCGCTGGATATAGGATATGCGCGCTATTACTACACAGCCGATGGCGACTGCTGCGGCGAGGCCTATGTGAAAGCGGATTTCGCCGCCACCGATTCATTCACCGTCGGCGGCGAGGTCTTCCAGGACTTCACGGCGAAAACCACCTATCTGCGCGCCAAAGCCTCCTACGCGCTGCCGCAGGACTTCGAACTGTCCGGCGGGTTTGGAACGTATGCCCAGTTCAGGCAGCATGATTGGGATGTCGGCGTCTCCAAGACGTTTGCCGATGTCGCAACGCTCGACCTGCGCTATTACGGCTACAATGACGATGTAGAAACGACGCACAAGTTCGGCGCGTCACTCTCCTTCGACACAAGCCTGTCGGCGCTCAGCGGCAAATGACACCCGTGCCGGCGTCTCGGGTTGAGGCGGGCCATTTGATCTGAGTCAAAGATAAGCCGGCGCTTCGATTGTGATAACCTCCCAAACAGCTTTGGGGGACAGCATGGCACCTTCGGACAAGGCTAGCGCGCTTGACGCGTTGGCCCTTGAGATTGCGCCGGATGCGCTGCCGAACGGCAGTGTCAAATCCGATCCTGTGCCGCAGCTCAATCTCCATGACATGCGCCAGAATCCAGAAGCCATCCGCCACGCGTTTGAGACGGGAGAATATCCCTACAAGGCCCGGCTGGCGGAGGGAAAATATCTCAGGACGATGAGCCAGCTGCAGGTGGAGCTGTTGAAGGCGCAGAACTGGATCAAGGCGACAGGACAAAAGATTGTTGTCCTGTTCGAAGGCCGCGATGCCGCCGGCAAGGGCGGCACGATCAAGCGCTTCATGGAGCATCTCAATCCGCGCGGCGCCAAGATCGTCGCGCTTGAAAAGCCGACCGAGCGTGAGCGGACGCTCTGGTATTTCCAGCGCTATCTCGAGCATCTGCCCGCCGGCGGCGAGATGGTCTTCTTCGACCGCTCCTGGTACAACCGCGCCGGCGTTGAGCGCGTCATGGGCTTTTCCACGCCAAACGATTATCTGGAATTCATGCGCGAATGCCCCGAGCTGGAACGGATGATCGTGCGCTCGGGCATTTACCTGTTCAAATACTGGTTCTCTGTGACAAGGGAGGAGCAGGCGCGGCGCTTCGCCCAGCGGGAAACCGACCCGTTGAAGCAATGGAAATTGTCGCCCATCGACAAAGCGTCATTGAACAAATGGGATGAATACACGGAGGCCAAGGAGTCGATGTTCTTCTTCACCGACACGGCGGACGCGCCTTGGACCATCATCAAATCGGACGACAAAAAGCGCGCGCGTGCTCAACTGCATGCGCCATTTTCTCGCCTCGCTCCCCTATCCCGACAAGGATATGAGCCTCATAGGTCACGCTGACCCGCTGATCGTCGGGACCAGCGCCCACGTGATCGGGCGCGATGAGCACATTCTCGGCAAGACGTTGCACCCGGAAAAGCGCCGCGCCCACCGCTGACATAAAGCCATTGGGCGTCTGGCCGAAACCTTCTCTCCCCGTATCGCGTTCAGCAAAAGTTCGTTAGAATTCCAGCGCTGGCTGGGAGGCTGGCGGAAGCGGAGCCTTGGGAGGGTGATCATGCTTGGACAGATGATGACGCAGCCGCTGTTGATCAGCGCGCTGATTGAACATGCCGCGCGCTATCACGGCGATACGGAAATTGTCTCGGTGGAGACCGGCGGCGGCATGGTCCGGACCGACTGGGCCGGGGTCAATGCGGGCGCAAAGCGCCTCGCTTCGGCGCTGCAAAAATTCGGCATAAAGCAAGGTGACCGCTGCGCGACGCTTGCATGGAACAATTACCGGCATCTGCAGATCTATTTCGGTGTTGCGGGCGCCGGGCATGTCTGCCACACGATCAATCCGCGACTGTTTCCCGAGCAGATGGTCTACATCATCAACCATGCCGAGGATCAGGTCCTGTTCTTCGACAAGACTTTCCTGCCGCTCGTGGTCAAGCTGAAGGACCATCTGCCGACCATCCGCGCCTACATCATGCTGAGTGGCCGCGACGAGGAGGCGGCAAGCCAGCTTCCCGGCCTGCTTTTCTACGACGAGTTCGTTGCAACGGGCGATGAGAGTTACCAGTGGCCGGAATTTGATGAGCTAACGGCCTCCAGCCTCTGCTACACGTCCGGCACCACGGGTAATCCGAAGGGCGTGCTGTATTCTCACCGCTCGACGCTCTTGCACTCGTTTGCGGTCTGCAGCGACGGACGCGTTGGCGATTTCCGCGTCCGACACGGTCCTGCCGGTCGTGCCGATGTTCCATGTTAACGCCTGGGGCGTGCCCTACGCGGCGGCGATGACCGGGCGCAAAGCTCGTCATGCCGGGACCGGGCCTCGACGGCGACAGCCTGATCAAGCTGATCGACGGCGAAAAGGTCACGCGTGGCGCTCGGCGTGCCGACGATCTGGCAGGGCCTGCTCAACGCCGCCGCCAAGAGCGACACAAAGCTTGCCAGCCTTCAACGCACCGTCGTCGGCGGCTCGGCCTGCCCGCCTTCCACCATCAACGCGTTCCGCGACCGCTACGGCGTTGAAACCACCCATGCCTGGGGCATGACGGAAACCAGCCCGATAGGCTCGGTCAATGCGCTGAAGCAGAAGCATGTCGACCTGCCGGTTGAGGACAAAAACAAGCTGCGCACCAGCCAGGGCCGCCCGCCCTTCGGCGTCGAACTGCGCCTGACCGGCGATGACGGAATGCAGCTGGCGGAAGACGGCGCGGCGCAGGGCGACCTCGGCATACGCGGCCACTGGGTGGTCGATTCCTACTTCAAGGCCGAACCCGGCTCGGCCAAGACCGGGGACTGGTTCCTCACCGGCGACGTCGCCACGATTGACCAGGACGGCTTCGTCGTCATCCGCGACCGCTCGAAAGACGTCATCAAGTCCGGCGGCGAATGGATATCCTCGGTCGAGCTCGAAGGCATCGCCATCGGCAATCCCGACCTCGCCGACGCCGCCGTCATCGGCGCAAAACACCCCAAATGGGACGAGCGCCCCGTGCTGGTCGCGGTCAAGGCGGCGGGCAGGGAGCCGGACGAGAAGAGCCTCTTGGCCTTCTACGAGGGCAAGATCGCCAAATGGCAGATACCGGACAAGGTCGTCTTCACCGACGCCATCCCGCGCAACGCCACAGGGAAGATTTTGAAGAACAGGCTGCGGGAGATGTTTGGGGATTGTCTGCTGTAGCGTTGGCAAGCGCACTCTTGAAAAGTTCGGTCTTTCCAGTATATACAGCATACACAGCATTTACTGGAGACCGTGATGCAGAACCCCACTTATACGACGAGTGACTTATCGAGAAAGTCCGGCGACATCATCGCCGACGCGCTGCGCCGCCCTGTCACAATCACCCAGCGCAACAAGCCTCGCCTCGTTCTTCTGAACGCAGAGCACTACGCTCAACTCCGGAGACAGGCTGACCCGCGCCGCGTTGGCACAATCGAGACTATGGACGACGAACTGTTTGAGCAGCTCAAAGCGGCGGTCGAGGCGCTGGACGAGTTGGAGGATGACGATTTGTGACGGGCTTCGATGGCATCGCGTCTGGCTCGGTAGTGATTTACCCGTACCTCTGGGCGCGCCAGCATGAACAGGGAGAGACCGAAGGCCGCAAAGATCGCCCGACCGCCGTGGGCATTAGGATGCCGCAAAAGCGCGGCGGGGACATCTTGGTGCTCTTTCCTATCACAAGCAAGGAACCAGCATCAGACCAAGCTGCGGCAGAAATTCCAGATAACGAAAAAAGGCGCGGGGGCCGAGACGCAGACAAGAGGCTCTGGATCATTCTCGAGGAATACAACACTGACATTGTTGGCAAGTCGTTTTACCTGAAGCCTGATTCCAAGATTGGCCGCATTGGTCTGACGTTTTTGAAGCCGCTGCTCTTAACATTTCTGAAGAATTGATCGAAACTGCGCCGCATTCCAAGGAGTTAGCGGGGAAACCTTATGCCCTCGCCCCCGCCACCAGCGCGTTCGCTCCGCCCTTGATGCACCCGACATCCGTGCTGATGGCGACAAACTGGTAGCCGAGTCCGGCCAGGAAGCGCGCATGCTCTGCGTCAGAGCCAAAATTGCCGGCAAACTTGCCGGCCTTGCGGCAGCGGCTGGCGACATCGCGGAAAATCTCCGTCATGTCGCCATTTTTCGGATCATGTCGCGCGCCCTTGCTCCAGGCGATGGAAAAGTCGCCCGGCCCAACAAAAATGCCGTCAATTCCATCCAAAGCGAGGAAGGCGTCGAGATTTTCCAACGCCTCCAGCGTCTCCACCATGGCGATGGAAAGACACATGTCATTGGCTTCCTTCAGATAAGTGTTGAAGTCGGAAAACCCATGAAAGGCCATCGCCCTGCCCGGCCCCCATGAGCGTTCGCCGAGCGGCGGATATTTCATGGAATCCGCAAACGCCTTCGCGTCGGCGACGCGTGTTGATCATCGGCGCAATCACAGCCTCCGCGCCAAAATCCAGCGCCCGGCTCGCCATGTCGAACCGCCCGACCGGGATGCGCACCACCGGCTGCGCGCCGTTCTGGATGACTGGTCCGATGAGCGCAGGATGGAATCCTCCGAATGCCCGCCATGCTGCATGTCGAGCGTCACCGCGTCGAAGTCCGTCGCGGCCAGCACGCCTGCGGTCAGCGGGTCAGGAATGGAGGACCATGCAGTGAAGAGGGTCTCTCCCGCTTGAATGCGTTTCTTCAAACTCATGGGCAGATCCTTGTTTTGGAACAACAAAACACACGGCTTGTCATGGCAGATGACGGCTCACCCTCGCTTCCAGAAGCCGCACCAGAATTGGATCCATAAATTCGAAATCATCCGGAATTTCGAGAGTTATCAATCGCTTGCTGCCAAGCAATGCGCGAAATCGTTTCTGCACCTTGCTTCTATGTGCCTTTTCCATGACGAATATGATGTCTGCCCATTCAACCAGTTCATTCGTCAGCGGATTTATGGCGTCATTGTTCGTGCCGGCAAATCGACTTCGATATCTGGGTGACTTGAGAACACCTGCTCGGCCGTCGGGCTTCGCAGCCGGTTTTGGCTGCAAACGAACAGCACGTTTCTCAATCTGCCAAGCCCGCCTCAGCCGTTCTGTATCTGCTCCACGGCCACTGACATCAGATCATCCATGGTCCGGCGTATCTGATGGTCAGACTGCTCAACTTTCGCTGCATCAAGATCAGCGCGCACCTTGCGGAAGACATCTTCATCGCCCGCTTCCTCAAAATCCGCCATCACCACTTCCTTGGCATATTCCGCCGCCGCGTCGCCGCTTTTGCCCATCAGCTCCGCCGCCCAGAGGCCGAGCAGTTTGTTGCGCCGTGCCTCGGCCTTGAATTTCAGCTGCTCGTCATGGGCGAACTTGTTTTCAAAAGCGTCTTTGCGGTCGTTCAGATTGGTCATGTCAAGCTCCCGGCGTTCTTCTGCTTCGGTGTCTCATTTATGCGTCCCCAGTTCAAAACAAAAGGGGCCATGGCGGCCATATTGCCGCTTTTGTTTGCTTGCAATGGTCAGAACAACGTGCATAAGCCCTGCCTTCATCCGTTTGGCAATTGAGGACTCAGCTTCTTTGGCGTAGCACGGGCCATCAGACAGGGTCTTTCGATCACACACTCCCACAACATAATGACAGGAAATTTCATGAGCCGTCGCCGTCGCATTTATGAGGGCAAGGGTAAAATCCTTTATGAGGGCCCTGAGCCGGGGACGCTTATCCAGTTTTTCAAGGACGACACGACTGCCTTTGACAAGCAGAAGCATGAGATCATTGACGGCAAGGGCGTCATTAACAACCGGATTTCCGAGCATATTTTCCTAAATTTGAACAAAATGGGCATTCCCACTCATTTCATCAAGCGCCTCAATATGCGCGAGCAGCTCATCAAGGAAGTCGAGATCATTCCCCTTGAAGTCGTGGTGCGCAATGTCGCCGCCGGTTCGATCGCCAAGCGGCTCGGCATCGAGGAAGGCACGGTTCTGCCGCGCTCGATCATCGAGTTTTACTACAAGAATGACGCGCTGCATGACCCGATGGTCTCAGAAGAGCATATCACCGCATTCGGATGGGCAGCGCCGCAGGAGATTGACGACATCATGGCGCTCGCCATCCGCGTCAATGATTTCCTCTCCGGCCTGTTTTTGGGCGCGGGCATCCAGCTGATCGATTTCAAGATGGAATGCGGCCGTCTCTTCGAAGGCGACATGATGCGCATTGTCGTCGCCGATGAAATCTCTCCCAACTCATGCCGCCTCTGGGACGTCAACACAAAGGAAAAGATGGACAAGGACCGCTTCCGCCGCGACATGGGCGGGCTGGTCGAAGCCTATCAGGAAGTCGCCCGCCGCCTTGGCATCATGAACGAAAACGAGCCCCCGCGCCCGACCGGGCCGGTGCTGGTGAAGAAATAGGCTATCGGACGGACAGCATGATCAAAGCCCGCGTCACAGTCACGCTCAAAAAAGGCGTCCTCGACCCGCAAGGCAAAGCCATCGAAGGCGCGCTGGGAACGCTTGGCTTTGAGGGCGTCAGCTCTGTGCGGCAGGGGAAGGTGTTTGACCTTGTGCTAGGGCATGATGACCGGGGCAAGGCGGAAGGCGAGCTTAAGGCGATGGGCGAGAAGCTGCTGGCGAATATGGTGATTGAGGATTTTTCGGTGGAGTTGGTCTAACAGGCAGTTTGCGCTGTCAGATAAATCTATCTTCCCTCGCGCCTCAGCGACTCCCAACTTATCTGCTCAGCGGCGCATCCGGCACAACGGTCGGCAGGGCGGCCACGGCTGCCGGAATACAACATTGACAATCTCCTGCGCCCGTTTAAGTGGTATTGCAGCAAGCAGGGGGCAAGTGACATGAAAGCGTCCGCGGCAAAGCTCTTATTTATGGCGCTGTTTATTGCTTTGGGCGGGGTCCCAAGCGCCCTTGCCGAGAGTTCCGCAGCACTGGGCAAAGAGTGGTCCAAGTCGGGATTTGGCAGCAACATCACCTACAAATGCAGGCAGCCCAGCTGCGGCGGGCCGAAAAGCCTCATGGTGGTCACGAACTTGGGCGGATTCAGCGGCGCGCCGGAATTGGGGATTCCCGCAGGTTCCAACCTTGAAGCAGAATTCCGCCGCAGGCCGGAAGTGCGCCGCATTCTTGGCGCGATGCTTCAGCAACTGGGCCGGCACGGCCCAAATAAAGGTTCCCGCATCACCACGTCCTACTTCCAGAATGCAAGCTATGCCGGCTTCAATTTCACGCTTATTAATGCCAAGGCGAATGCCTATATGGTGGCGCAGCTGCGCATTACGGACAGTAAAGCAATCATGATTGGCGGAGCAGCCCAGACGGCAGCGATTGCAAGGCGAAACTTCAATCTTGTGTTGCCAACGGTCAAAACCGACTGAGGGTTGCCACCGGAGGAAGTGAAGGCTCAGATTACGCGCCATTTGATAGATTTTGTTGGCAACCAGAACTGCTAGGGACTATATTCCTTTTGTATCCGGAGTTGCATGGAGGTAGTCTTGGCTGATGTCACAAACGAACTGATGTATGAGACGCTGAAGAAGATGCACCAGCGCTTCGACAAACTTGACACGGCGCTTGGCGAGATCAAGGCGGAAATGAACAGCTTTCGCGGCTATCTTCACAACATGAGCGGCGACATCAACAACATCTACACCAAGCTCGCCCGCCACGACACCCAGCTTGACCGCATTGAAAACCGCCTCGAACTGCGCGAGCTAGCCGAAGCCAAGTCCCGGTTCGAGCACGCCCCGCCGTCTGATTCCCGTTAATCCCCGTCCTTCGCGCTTGACCCCCGCCACCCGCCTCTTTACGGCACGGGCAGACGAGTCATACGCGAAGGCCGCCCCATGAAATCAGCCGTCATTCTCCTGCCCGGCCTCAACCGCGACCGCGACATGATTGCGGCGCTGACGAAGATTTCCGGCAAGGCGCCGGTCACCGCCTGGCAGACCGACACAAGCATTCCCGATGTCGACCTCATCGTCATCCCCGGCGGCTTCTCCTATGGCGACTATCTGCGCTGCGGCGCGATCGCGGCGCGCTCACCGGTGATGCGGGCGGTGAAGAGACAAGCGGACAAAGGCGTCATGGTCATCGGCGTATGCAACGGGTTCCAGATCATGCTTGAGGCAGGGATGCTGCCGGGGGCGCTGATGCGCAATGCCTCGCTGAAATTTGTCTGCCGGGAGGTGAAGCTGTCGGTGGCAAACGCGAACACGGCCTTTACGCGGGCCTATGCGCCGGGCCAAATCATCCGCTGCCCGGTGGCGCATCATGACGGCAATTATTTCGCCGACGCGGACACCCTGGCGCGCCTTGAGGGCAATGGGCAGGTCGTGTTCCGTTACGCCGAGGGCACCAACCCGAACGGCTCGGTCAACGACATTGCCGGGATCATCAACGAGAAAGGCAATGTGCTCGGCCTAATGCCGCATCCGGAAAACCTGATCGAAGCCGCGCATGGCGGCGCGGACGGACGCGGGCTGTTTGAGAGCGCGCTGGGGATGGCCGCATGAAACAGTTACTGGTCCTGTTCACTGCAGCCCTTACCCTCACATCGTGCCAGAGCAAGCCGAACCGGCCATCGGTTCCGACGCCATCCACAGGCGCTGTCGCGACACTGCAGCGCATCAATGCCAGCGCCTATGAGTGCTGGCGCGGCGACAAGGCGTTCAAGGCCTACGGTATCATCCCCGAACTCGACACAACAGGCACGCCGCGCATTTTGATCATTCCAAAAGGTAAGCCGCAGTCGCTGCCGAAGCTGGTGATCACGGCCCAAGGCAAGTCGGTCCAGACATTCGGACCTCTCGCCCAATCCCCCCTCGCCCCGCGCATCAACTCTGACGTCGCCCGCTGGGCCGCCGGCGGCGCGGGCTGCACGGCTTGAAAAACAAGATGACCATCCGCAACACGCACCCCATCACACCGGATCTCATCGCCGCGCATGGCCTGAAACCGGATGAATATCAGCGCATTCTCGATCTGATCGGCCGTGGGCCGACTTACACCGAGCTCGGCATTTTCTCGGCCATGTGGAACGAGCATTGCTCTTACAAGAGTTCAAAGAAATGGCTGAAGACGCTGCCGGTCACCGGCCCGCGCGTTTTGCAGGGGCCGGGCGAGAATGCGGGCGTTGTGGACATCGGCGACGGCGACTGCGTGGTGTTCAAGATGGAGAGCCATAACCATCCGTCTTACATTGAGCCCTACCAGGGCGCGGCAACGGGCGTCGGCGGCATTCTTCGTGATGTTTTCACCATGGGGGCGCGGCCGATCGCTGCAATGAACGCGCTGCGTTTCGGCGAGCCGGGCCATGCCAAGACAAAACATCTGGTCAATGGCGTCGTCGCGGGCGTCGGCGGTTATGGCAATGCCTTTGGCGTGCCGGTGGTTGGCGGCGAGGTCGAGTTTGACCCGAGCTATAATGGCAATTGCCTCGTCAACGCTTTCGCGGCCGGACTTGCAAAGTCCAACGCCATTTTCCTTTCCATCGCCTCTGGCGTCGGGCTTCCCGTGGTCTATCTCGGCGCGAAAACCGGCCGCGACGGTGTCGGCGGCGCGACCATGGCGTCGGCGGAGTTTGATGACTCGATCGAAGAGAAGCGTCCGACTGTGCAGGTCGGCGATCCGTTCACCGAAAAGTGCCTGCTCGAAGCCTGCCTTGAGCTGATGGCCTCCGGCGCGGTCATCGCCATTCAGGATATGGGCGCGGCGGGGCTGACCTGCTCGGCGGTGGAAATGGGCGCAAAGGGAGGTCTCGGCATACGGCTCGACCTCGACAAGGTGCCGGTGCGCGAAGAGAACATGACCGCCTATGAGATGATGCTGTCGGAAAGCCAGGAGCGCATGCTCATGGTGCTGCGGCCCGAGCAGGAAGAAGAAGCTGAGGCGATTTTCCGCAAGTGGGGCCTCGACTTCGCCATTGTCGGCGAGACCACCGACGATCTGCGCTTCCGGGTCATCCATCACGGCGAGGAAGTTGCCAATCTGCCGATCAAAGAGCTGGGCGATGAAGCGCCGGAATATGACCGGCCCTGGGTCGAGCCAAGGAAACAGCCGGCGCTGAGCGCTGACGACATTCCCGAAATGGACGTCGCGGACGCGCTTTTGAAGCTCGTCGGCTCGGCCAACCAGTCGTCCCGCCGCTGGGTCTGGGAACAGTATGACACGCTGATCCAAGGCAACTCGCTCCAGCTCCCCGGCGGCGATGCGGGCGTTGTCCGGGTCGAAGGCCATGCTTCAAAAGCCCTCGCCTTCTCGTCCGATGTGACGCCGCGTTATTGCCAAGCCGACCCATTCGAGGGCGGCAAGCAGGCGGTGGCGGAATGCTGGCGCAATCTGAACGCGGTCGGCGCGGAGCCGCTGGCCGCCACCGACAATCTGAATTTCGGCAATCCCGAGCGCCCGGAAATCATGGGCCAGCTGGTCTTCGCCATCAAAGGCATCGGCGAAGCCTGCCGGGCGCTGGATTTCCCCATCGTGTCGGGCAATGTCTCGCTTTACAACGAGACGAACGGCACGGGCATCCTGCCGACACCGACCATTGGCGGTGTCGGGCTGTTGCCGGACTGGTCGAAAATGGCGCGCATGGCCTTCGCCGCCGAGGACGAATGCATCCTGCTCGTCGGCGCTCCAGCGCAGTGGGGAACCCACCTCGCTCAATCCATTTACATGCGCGACCTCTTTAGCCGCACCGACGGCCCTGCCCCGCAGGTCGATCTCGTGCATGAAAAAGTCTCCGGCCTGTTCGTCCGCGCCCTTATCCGCGGTGGCATCGCCACCGCTGTGCACGACTGTTCCGACGGCGGTCTCGGCGTGGCGCTGGCGGAAATGGCCATGGCCTCCGGCATCGGCGCAACGATCAGCGAGCTGAACGGCAATTCTTCCCAAGCCGTTTTCTTCGGCGAAGACCAAGGCCGCTACATCGTGACCATCAGACGCGATGCGCTCGACGCGGCGCTTGATACTGCAAAAGCCGCCGAAATATTTGCGCCATGGATCGGTACGACCGGCGGGAAAGAATTGAAACTTGGGCAGGCGCGGCCCATAACAGTCTCAGAGCTGAAGGAAGCGCACGAGTCGTGGTTTCCAAGCTACATGAATTCCTGAAAGGCGCGCGCCATGGCCATGGACGCCAAAGACATTGAAAAGCTGATCAAGGAGGGCATTCCCGACGCCAAAGTCACCATCCGCGATCTCGCCGGCGATGGCGACCACTACGCCGCCGAAGTCGTCGCCGAAAGCTTTCGCGGCAAAAGCCGCGTGGCGCAGCATCAGATGGTTTATCAGGCACTCAAGGGTAATATGGGCGGCGTCCTGCATGCGCTGGCGCTGCAGACGAGCGCGCCGGAATAGCGCCTGTCTTGACTGCGCAGGATACATTTTCCATCCGCCCGTTCCAGCCGGAAGACGCGCCCGCGCTGCGCGATCTTCACACGCGGGCCATTCTCGCAACGTCTGACGAATTTTATTCCGAAGCCGAGCGTGTGAGCTGGGCACATGGGTTGACGCCGCAGGGCTATATCGACGCGTCCAACAAGGATGAAGTTAACTTAAACAGAAGTTTCTCGGCGGGCGCGACGAGGCGTGGTTTGTGCTGGTGCATGTGGCGATTGAAGCCAAGGCCGGCGGCGTGCTGGCGCTCTTCCCGGACATTTTGAAAGCCGCGTCCGAAAAAGACAGCGGCAGTCTGGAAATGCTGTTTTCCCTGATGAACAGGCACTGGGACGATATCAACGCCATCTTCGACCGCATGCCTGAAAGTTGCGATCCTTACATCTATTTCAACCGTGTCCGTCCTTACATTCATGGCTGGAAGGACAATCCGGCGCTGCCGGACGGCATCGTCTACGAAGGCGTCGCAGAAACGGGCGGCAGGCCGCAGGCGTTCCGGGGCCAGACCGGCTCACAGTCTTCCATTGTTCCCTCGATGGACGCGCTGTTTGGCATTGGGCATGAGGACGATCCGCTGAAAGCATTTCTCGACGACCTTCACGCCTACCGGCCCGTGTCGAACCGCAGTTTCATCGACGCCGTGCGCGCCGCAAGCCATCTGCGCGCAACGGTCAAAGAGCTGGGCGGCTCGGCCCTGATCGAAGGCTACAATGCCAACGTCCGCCAGGTCGCCCGCTTCCGCACCCGCCACCTCGAATATGCCGCGAGCTATATCCACAAGCAGGCGAAGGATTCAGCGGGCAACGACACAGACGTCGGGACCGGCGGCACGCCTTTCATGAAATATCTGAAGAAGCACCGGGACGAGTCGGAGAAGCACCTTTTGCCAAATGGTTAAAAATCCAAGCTGACGGGCTTGTGCATTGCGCTGAGCAAGCATAGTTTCGTTGTGCACCGCACCAATCATGCGGGCGCTCCCATTTGAAAGCACCCTCCCATGGACGCCCAAGTCAAGGACCAAGCCGCCTTTCCATTGTCCATTGGCCGGTTCGAATTCATTTCCCTGATCGCCTTGCTCATGGCCATCAATGCGCTGGCCATCGACATCATGCTGCCCGGCATGCAGGAAATCGGCGAGAGCCTTGGGGTGGCCGATCCGAACACGCGTCAGCTGGTCCTGTCGGCCTATCTCATTGGCTTCGGCGTGATGCAGCTGGCTTTCGGTCCAATCTCCGACCGGTTTGGGCGGCGTGGGCCGCTGTTTGCAGGGCTGACTGTCTATGTTCTGGCCGCGCTTGTCGCCATCTTCGTGCCAAGCTTCAGCCAGCTTCTGATGTTACGTTTCATCCAGGGCGCGGGCGCTGCGGCGACAAGGGTGATTGCGGTTGCCGTGGTGCGCGACGTGTTCGGCGGGCGGCAGATGGCGGAAGTGATGTCGCTGGTGTTCACCGTCTTCATGGTCATGCCGATCATCGCGCCGAACGCCGGGCAGATCATCCTGCTGTTCGCCGACTGGCATGCCATCTTCATCTTCATGGCCGCCGTGGCCGCCGCGATCACGCTCTGGGCTTATATGCGCCTGCCCGAGACGCTGGCGGTGGAGAAACGCCGCCCCTTCACGCTGGCCTCGGTGGCGGATGGCTTCCGGATCGTCATGACCAACCGCCTGTCGCTCTGGTACACGCTGGCGACGTCGGTCATTTTCGGCGCGCTGTTCGGCTTCATCAATTCGGCCCAACAGGTCTATGTCGGCATTTATGGGCTCGGCGTCTGGTTTCCGGTTATGTTTGCTGCGGTCGCCGGGCTGATGTCAGTCGCCTCTTTCATGAACTCCAAACTCGTTGTGCGCTTTGGCATGCGCCGCCTGTCGCATAGCGCGCTGATCGGCTTCACCGCTGTCTCTGCGCTGATGACTTTGCTGGCCGCAATTGGTCCGGTGCCCTTCCCGCTGTTTCTTGGCTTGTTCGCCACAGTCATGGTCTTCTTCGGTGCCATCGGATCGAACTTCAACGCCATCGGAATGGAGCCGCTCGGGGCTCTGGCCGGGACCGCCTCGTCGGTTCAGGGCTTCTTCCAGACCGTCGGCGGCGCGCTTGTCGGCGCGGGCATCGGGCAGTTGTTTGACGGAACGGTCCTGCCGCTGTCGCTTGGCTTTTTCTGCGTCGGCGCGCTGGCTTTGGTGAGTGTGATAATTGCGGAGAAAGGCAAGCTGTTCAGCGTCGGAGCGTCAGCTCCCAAACACTGACCAGCCAGTGCGCTGCGCCAGCATTTCCAGCGCCATCGCGCCGGCCAGCGAATTGCCATTCGCATTCAGTCCGGGCGACCAGACGGCGATCGACGCCTTGCCCGGCGCGATCAGCAGAATGCCGCCGCCGACGCCTGATTTCCCCGGCAGTCCGACGCGGTAGGCGAAATCGCCTGACCCGTCATAATGGCCGCACATCATCATCAGCGCGTTAATCCGCCGCGCCCGGTCACGCGAAACAACGGTGCGGCCTGAGAGAGGATTGCGACCGGAATTGGCGAGATACAGCCCGGCTTTGGCGAGCTGGCGGCAGTTCATGGCCAGCGCGCACTGGTGAAAATAGACGCCGAGCACCAGCTCGGCCGGATGATCGATAATGCCGAATGAGCGGAGGAAATTTGCCAGCGCCACATTACGGAACCCGGTCAAGGTCTCGGATTTCGCCACATCCGGATCAATTGAAATCGTATCGTCATCCGCCAGATAGCGGACAAACTGCACGATTTCGCCGATGGCTTCCTTCGGCCTGTGGCCGCCGAGAATTATGTCGGCCACGGCAATGGCCCCGGCGTTGATGAACGGATTGCGCGGCCTGCCTTTTTCGCTCTCCAGTTGGACAATCGAGTTAAAGGCCGAGCCCGACGGTTCGCGCCCGACTTTGGTCCACAGACTGTCGCCGGCGATGCCGAGCGCGAGGGTGAGCGAAAACACTTTCGAAATGCTCTGGATGGAAAAGGCTTCGCCCGCATCGCCCGCCGAGAACACCTGCCCGTCAATTGTGGCGGCGCTGATGGCAAACTGCTTCGGATCGACTTTGGCAAGCTCGGGAATATACGAAGCGACCTTTCCCTCGCCGACATGCGGCGCGACATCGCGGGCGATGCTGTCGAGGATTTCCTGAAGATCAAGCATGAGGATTGCCGCCAAAGAAAAAGCCGCCGCGGATTTCTCCGGGCGGCTTTTCGTATCTCACTTCAAATCTTAGCGCGAATAGAATTCGACGACCAGGTTCGGCTCCATCTGCACTGCGTAGGGCACATCCGACAGAACCGGCACGCGGGCGAACGTCGCGACCATCTTGTTATGGTCCGCCTGCACATAATCCGGCACATCGCGCTCGGCCAGCGTCACGGATTCCAGCACGATGGCGAGCTGCTTCGAAGCGTCCTTAACCTCGATCACATCGCCGACCTTACAGGTGTAGGAGCCGATATTGGTGCGGCGGCCATTGACCTTGACATGGCCATGGTTGACGAACTGGCGCGCCGCGAAAATCGTCGGCACAAACTTGGCGCGGTAGACAATCGCATCAAGCCGCGACTCGAGCAGACCAATCAGGTTCTCGCCCGTGTCGCCCTTGCGGCGGCCGGCCTCGGTGTAAATCTTCTTGAACTGCTTCTCGGAGATGTCGCCGTAATGGCCCTTCAACTTCTGCTTTGCACGCAGCTGAACGCCGAAATCCGACATTTTGCCCTTGCGGCGCTGGCCGTGCTGGCCGGGGCCGTATTCGCGCTTATTGACCGGGGACTTCGGACGGCCCCAGATATTCTCGCCCATGCGGCGGTCTAGTTTATGCTTCGCTGACTCGCGCTTGCTCATCGCATTTCCTCAAAAGTTTGCGCCGCGCAGCCAATCCGCACGGCGTCTGGGAAACGCGCCCTCCTCTGAAAGCCTTTTCCGCTTTCTGACAGAATTTCCCGCGCACGCTTTGCAAGGGAAAATCACGGGACACGTTGATAATACCGCAAGCTGCCCGGCGGAATTGGGTGGGCGTTTAGGGGAAGCTGTCCGCGAAGTCAACACGCGGCCGCGCCTGCGCGCCGCGCCCTTGCATGAATAGGCGCGCACTGGCCTGACGGCAATGAAATGTCCGTTCTGTTTCAAGACGAGTCCGCCCAAGCCTTGCGCGCGAAATAGTGGCAGTCGCCAAGAATGCGGTCGATCTCCCGCTCCTCATGCCGGTGTTTGCCCGGCGCAAGGCCGGGACGGAACGGCGACAGGCGGCCGGGTTTTTGGATTTCGGCCTTCAGCGCCAGCTCATTCTTCGCCTTCCAGCGGGCCAGCCGTCTGGCATGGCGGGGAAGATTGTCGAGCGCTGATTTCAGGGAGCGGATGCGGCGCAGCAGACTTGCTGTGTCGATGGGATCGTCCCGGATCGGAACGGGGACCGCCTGCGGAAACACCGGATCAAACAGGCCGGGAACCGAAATGCGCGGCAGAACCTGCTCCTTGCCCCAGCTCTCGCTCCATTCCTGCGCCCAGCCAAAATCCTGCGGCGCAAAACGCTTCAGCGGGTCGATGAGCGGAAATGCCGGGAAGCGCTCCTCTTCTTTTTCCAAAGCCATTTTCAGCCTCGCGCCGAGCCCCGCCGGGAAAGCCCGGGAGGCTCCGAGCCGCAGCTTCACCACGATGCCAATCGCGGCGATGATGATGAGGCGGCGCACGGCAGATTCTGCGGGGCGCAGCAGGCTAATGAGCATTCGGTGGAAATGCCGGGGCACCTCCTCCCTGCGCCGCTGGTCAAAACCAAGGACGGCGAGCAGCGGCGCGATGGCGAGCAGAATGCGTTCGCGGTTGCGTTCGATGATGTTGTCCCAGTCCATGCGCCTTCCTTGTGGCACGTTTCAAACAGGCGGGATTATGCGGGAGGATTGGCTGTGGGGGACAGGTTCTTTCAGAATAATGATAAGGCTATGAAACGATTGGGAAATAGGTCCATCTGCGCTCAAACGAATTCCGGAGACAGTGCGCCCAATTGCGTCAGCGGCGCGGTCAATTTCCAGCCGCAGCGCAGGCAATTAGCCGCACAGTCACCGCAATTCTGTCAGCGGCGCCGCCAGCCTCACCATCATCGGGATGATGCGCAAAGCAGTGAGACGAGGGCTGCACGGGTAGAATTGCGGTGACTGTGCGGCCAATTGCCCGCTGCGCCGCCGGAAAATTGGCAGACGCCGTGCAGGCAATTGGGCGCGCTGTCTCCGTAATTCGGGACAAGCCTCCGCTTCACCGCGCCCCGTTTCCGGTCCGGTCATTGAAGGGAAGTCCAGGGCGTGCAGTCCTGCCGAATGGAGCTAACCTATGGTCGGGTGTGGCTCGCCACACGCCCTGTCACGGCTTTTTGCCCGGGCTGGCGCATGTAACGCTCCTTTTGAGAGCGTGCGAAGGCCAGGAGGGACATGGCTTAGGGACTCCGCCCGCCGGAAGGAACCGCTCCCACCGACCGCCATAGGCCGCCCGCTCTCCCGAATGCCGGTGATCATCCGGTCCCATGAGAGCAGCGGGTGAAATATGCGCCAAGGCTCGGAGCATTGGACAAAGTGTGTTGAATTTTCTCGTTAAAGTACTGATATTTAATGAAATAAAAATTTTGAACGTCTGAATCCATACCCCAATGCCTGCAACGCTACCCCTCCATCAGACTCAGCACATTCCCTTCGGGATCATTGAACCAATTGATCTTGCGCTTCCCGTCCGGCGCGGTCCAGATGCCGTGCTCGCCTTGGCCGAAGCCGTCATAGACGCTGAACTTCACGCCCTTCGCCGCCAGCGCTGCCGATGTGGCGGCGATGTCGGGGACTTCCCAGCCGACGACTGTGTGAGGATGGGCCGTCCAGTCCTCGACCGTTGTGAGGCGCAGCGGGGTGCCGTTCAGGTCATAGCTGTCGGCATATTCGTCTTCGGACACAAGCGTGAGGCCGAGGACGTCTTTGTAGAAGTTTTTTGCCTTGGCGCGGTCGCGCACGAGGATGAAGGCCATGGGCTTGGCGGCGGCGGGGATGGACATGGCGCTCTCCATAAAATCAGCCAGCCTTTCGATAGCATGAAACCGGCAATTGGTGGAATAAGCGCCGGAAGGGGTGTGACCTGCATTCCCAAGGCCGACCCCTCACTGCGCAACTGTCACAACAACACTCCCCCGCTTGCGCCCGCTGTCGACGCGGGCGTGGGCGTCGGGCAGGCGCTCAAAGCTTAACGCGCTGTCGATGACTGGTTTCAACGCGCCCGCTTCCGCCAGCTTCACAAGCTCGGCCAGATATTCCGGCTTTTCCGCCGCCACGCCACCGAGTGAGCGCTTTGTGCCGGCGCGGCGGGAGAACATGTCCGCCAGGCCGCCTGCGATGGACAGATAGCGGCCATGCTCCTTGAGCGCCGGAACACACTTTGCAAATGAACTGGCGCCGACCGTGTCGGCGATCAGGTCATAGGTTTCGGAACCTTTGGTGAAGTCTTCGCGCGCATAGTCGATCACTTTGGCCGCGCCGAGCGAGGAGACGAGACCGGCGTTGGCGGCGCTGGTGACGGCAGTCACCTCCGCGCTCCTGTGGCGCGCAAGCTGGACCATGGCACCGCCAACCGCGCCGGACGCGCCGATGACCAGAATTTTCTCGCCAGCCTTCAGCCCGGACTTTTCAATAAAATGCAGCGCCGCCATGCCGCCGAAGAGGAGGCTGGCGGCCTCCTCAAACGACAGGTTCTGCGGCTTGCGCTCAATCGGCATGGTGAGGCGAACCACGCGGTACTCGGCGTGGCAGCCCTGCGCGATGCCGGGATAGGCGACCACCGCATCGCCCGGGGCAAAGCGCGTGACACCCCCGCCCACGGCCTCAACTGTTCCGGCAAGATCAGGCCCCAGCAAAGGTTTGCGCGGGCCGGTGAAGCCGAGAGCGAGGCGGCCGATCAGCCCGAATCCGCGCGGCAGGCGGTAGCCCCGGATGCGCGAATCGCCGGACGTCACGGTGGCCGCATGAATTTTCACCAGGACCTCGCCGGGTCCGGCGACAGGCTTGGGCAGGTCGGCAAGTTCGAGCACCTCCGGCCCGCCATAGCGGCGGCAGAGCCAGGCTTTCATGGTTTGCGGCGTTGCCTCTGTCATGTTCAGTCCTTTCGCGCCGGGCCAGCAGCAGCGGCTCACGTGTCAGGCGACATGTGGGGATGCAAAAAAGAGATGCAATGGCGTTGCGCCGGACAGTTCGCACGGCGCTTTTTCGTGGCAGCAATTGGCGGAAAGATGTAGGCAGCCGCAAATAGGATCGCCTCATGCAGCTCGGCCTCTACACCTTCGCCTCCGTCGCCGCCGACACCGTCTCCGGCCAGGTCATCTCGCCGGAACAGCGGCTGCAAAATCTCATCGAAGAGGCGGAGCTGGCGGATCAGGCGGGGCTGGATGTGTTTGGCGTCGGCGAGCATCACCGGCCGGATTTCGCCATTTCAACGCCCGCCGTCGTGCTGGCGGCGATTGCGGCGCGCACGAAGAACATACGGCTGACCAGCGCCGTGACGGTGCTGTCCTCGGATGATCCGGTGCGGGTGTTTCAGGAATTTTCGACCGTGGACCTCATTTCGCATGGCCGCGCCGAGATCATGGCGGGGCGCGGGTCGTTTATTGAGAGCTATCCGGTGTTCGGCTTTGACCTGAATGATTATGACCGCCTGTTTGCCGAGAAGCTGCAATTGCTTCTGAAGCTGCGGACCGACAATCCGGTCACCTGGTCGGGAACAATGCGCGCGCCGCTGGACAATGTCGGCATCTGGCCGCGCCCGGTGCAGAACCCCCTGCCCGTCTGGATCGCCGTCGGCGGCACGCCGCAGTCGGTCATCCGCGCCGGAACGCTCGGCCTGCCGCTGGCGCTGGCCATCATCGGCGGCGAGCCGGAGCGGTTTGCGCCGCTGGTCGATCTTTACCGGCAGGCGGGGGCGCAGGCGGGGCACGCGCCGGAGACGCTGAAAGTGGCGATCAATTCGCACGGCTTCATCGCCGAGACCTCGCAGCTTGCGGCGGACACCTATTTTCCGCCCTATGCCGACATGTTCGGCCGCATCGGCCGCGAGCGCGGCTGGCCGCCGGTGACCCGCCCGCAATATGAGGCGGGCGCGGCCCGCGAGGCGCGCTCTTGGTCGGCGATCCGAACGAGGTGGCGGAGAAGATTCTTCTGGAGCATACTTTCTTCAAGAATGACCGGTTCCTCATGCAGATCGATATGGGATCATTGCCGCACTCAAAGACGCTGAAGGCGATTGAGCTGTTTGCCACGAAGGTGGCGCCGCAGGTGCGGAAGGCGCTGGGTTAGTAATTCGAACGCGGCTCTATCAAATTGCTGCCGCACGGCGTAATGATCACCTCGAGGCAGAAGCCCGGAGTTAAGCGATGAAAAACCAATCCATCTTAGTCCGGGCGTTCTGGGACGATGAAGCGCGGGTTTGGGTCGCGAGCAGCAATGACATTGCCGGGCTTGCCATTGAGGCCGATACGATTGAAGCGCTGGAGCCGAAGGTCTTGGCGGCTATTTCTGATCTCGTCGAATTGAATGGCTTGAACTTTGACCTTCCGGACATTCCAGTCCATATTTTCTCTGAGCAGATATCCAAAGTCGCCAATCCACGCATGTAAGACAGGAAATGGCCAGTTTTCTCAAGGAATTGAAGGATCGGCTCAAAGCAGCAGGCTGTCATTTTCACAGGAACGGCAAGGGAGATCATGAGATTTGGTTCAGCCCGGTCAACAATGCTTATTTCACGGTGGACCGTGGCACCAAGTCCCGGCACACGGCCAATGAATCGCTGAAGCAGGCCGGACTCAAGAAGTATTTTTGACAGCAGACGCCGGAATCCCGCACGTCCTACACCGAAAGCCCAAACCCGCCCATCAGCCGCTTCGTCGAAAAATGCGGCGCGCCCGATGTGAAGATCGCCACATCCTCCTCCAGCACCGGCTCCTCAGCCGGTTCGGAAGGCGCGAGCTCTGACAGGAGCGCCAGCGCGCGCCGCGCAATCGCCTCGGCCGGGTCGATCCAGTCCACCGGCCAGGGCGCGGTTTTGCGCATGCGGTTGACGAGGAACGGGTAGTGCGTGCAGGCCAGCACCACGATGTCGGTGCGCCTGCCGTCTTTTTCGATGAAACAGGGGGCGATTTCGGCTTTTACGGCTTCCTCATCAACAAAACCGCTGCGCATATATTCCTCCGCCAGTCCCGCCAGATTTTCAGATCCGACGAGCCGCACATGGCACTTGGCGGCATATTTGCCGATGAGGTCGCGCGTATATTGGCGCTTGACGGTGCCGGGTGTGGCGAGGACCGAGACGAGGCCGGAGCGGGTGCGCTCGGCGGCGGGCTTGATGGCCGGGACCGTGCCGACGAAGGGCATGGCGGGGAATGCGGCGCGCAGCTCGGCCATGACGATGGTGGAGGCGGTGTTGCAGGCGATGACGCAGAGGATCGGGTCGTGCCGGGCGATGAGACCGGCGAACAGGGCGACGACGTGCGCCTTCAGCGCGCCCTCCTCCCAGCGGCCATAGGGAAAGCCGGCATCGTCGGCGACATAGATAAACCGCCGGTCCGGCATGAGGATGCGCGCCTCGCGCAGGACGGTGAGGCCGCCAATGCCGGAGTCGAAGAAGAGGATGGGTTTATGGGCCGGGCTGGTCATTCAGGCTTCCTTGGAATGGAAGATGTGTGATGGAAGAAGGATGAAGTGAAGGAAAGAAAAGTTGTGCGCCAACCACTCCGCCCTTCTTCCTTCTTCCATCACACATCTTCCTTATCACTTCTCACTTCCTTCACCCTCGCCCTGCCCTCCGGCGCCCCCGATCCTTTCGGCTTCTGCCGTGAATAATTGTCGAGCGAGTTGACGACGCCGCGCAGCAGGCGGATTTCGGTGATGGTGAAGGCGGCGCGGGTCAGGATGGCGCGCAGATTGTGGGTCATGACTTCGGTCTTTTCCTTCGGGCGGAAATAGCCGCGCGCGGCAAGCGCTTCCTCAAGCTGGCCGAACAGGCCGATAGTGTGCTCTTTGGCGGCGGGCGACATGTCCGGCCCGGGAAAGGCGGTGTCGTGCTCGTCTTCCAGCCCGGTCTTCATCCATTCATACGACATGAGCAGCACGGCTTGCGCGATGTTCAGCGAGGCGAAAGCCGGATTGACGGGGAAGGTGACAATCTCGTCGGCGAGGCTGATCTCGTCATTGTTCAGCCCCCATTTCTCGCGGCCAAACAGGACGCCGGTGCGAAGACCGGCCGCTTCTTTCTTCCTAAGCGTCTTTGCCGCCTCGACCGGCCCGCGCACAGGCTTCAGCGCCTCGCGCTGTCGCGCGGTGGTGGCGAAGACGAAGTTGAGATCAGAAATGGCGGCGGCAAGGTCTTCATAGACTTTTGTGTCGGCAATGACATGCTGCGCATTCGCCGCCGCCGAGCGCGCCTTTTCGTTCGGCCAGCCGTCGCGCGGATTGACGATGCGCAGCTCTGACAAGCCGAAATTCGCCATGGCCCGCGCCACCATGCCGATATTCTCGCCGAGCTGCGGCTCGACAAGGATCACGGCGGGGCCGCCGGTCATTTGATTGTCAGAGGCCCTGGTTCTCGCCATGCATCGGTTCCGGCGCGGCTGAATCATTTTCATTGCCGCTTTTCGTCGTCGGGATTAGCTTATTTCCCGGCAAATAAGGAAGGGCTTTCATCATGGCCGATATGCTGGCGCGTCTGCATGCAAGGCTTGACCCGCTGGGCGCGGTGAGCAAGAAAATGTTCGGCGGCGTCTGTTTCATGCTGAACGGCAATATGGTGGCCGGGACCTCAAAACGCGGCCTTCTGGTGCGCACCGGCAAGGAATTTGCACGGCGCGGACGGGCGGGACGACTGCGAAGTCATGGATATGACCGGGCGGCCGATGTTTGGCTATTGGTTTGTCAAGGACGGCATTGACGGCAAGGCCTTTGAATTCTGGATGGACGCGGCGCTCGCCTATAACAAGACGCTGCCGCCGAAATAGCCCAGCTCCGGCGCTGCGGCGTCTTGCCTTCTGTCACTCCACCGCCCCATGTCCTATCTCAGATCGCATCAGCGGTTTAGGAGGATCGCCGCCAAAACAGGAGACCTGAATGGATCTGTTTGACGCCGTCTTCCTCGCCCGGATGCAATTTGCCTTCACAATCGGCTTCCACATCATTTTCCCGGCCTTCACCATCGGCCTCGCCAGCTATCTGGCGGTGCTGAATGGCCTGCATCTCTACACACAATCAAAGACTTACCTCGATCTGTTCGACTACTGGAAAAAGGTCTTCGCCATCACATTCGGCATGGGCGTCGTTTCCGGCATCGTGATGAGCTACCAGTTCGGCACAAACTGGAGCGTGTTTGCCGACAAGACCGGGCCGGTGCTGGGGCCCCTGATGGGTTATGAGGTGCTGACAGCGTTTTTCCTTGAGGCGGGGTTTCTCGGCGTCATGCTGTTTGGACGCTCCCGCGTCGGGCCGGGACTGCACTTTCTCGCGACGGCGATGGTTGCCATTGGCACGTTCATCTCATCCTTCTGGATTTTGGCGGTCAACAGCTGGATGCAGACGCCTGCGGGCTATGCGATGAACGAGGCGGGGCAGTTCATCGTCACCGACTGGCTGCAGGTGATCTTCAATCCTTCTTTCCCCTACCGGCTCGCCCATATGGTGCTGGCCGCCTATCTGACAACAGCCTTCGTGGTCGGCGCGGTTGGCGCTTGGCATCTGCTGAAGGAACAAAAAAATCCCGCCGCCCGGACCATGTTCTCAATGGCCATGTGGATGGCGGCTCTGGTAGCGCCGGTTCAGATTTTCGCAGGAGACATGCATGGCCTCAACACGCTGGAATACCAGCCGCGCAAGGTTGCCGCCATGGAGGGTCACTTCGAAACCCAGCGCGGCGCGCCGCTGATCCTGTTCGGCATTCCCAATGAGGCGGAGGAGCGGATGGACTATGCGCTTGAGCTGCCAAAGGTTGGAAGCCTCATTCTCACCCATGAGCTCGGATGGCGAGATCAAGGGCCTGAAGGAATGGCCAAAGGACGAGCGCCCGCCGGTCGCACCGGTCTTCTTCGCCTTCCGCATCATGGTGGGCATCGGCTTTGCCATGCTTGGCCTCGGCCTGTGGAGCCTGTGGCTGCGCGCCAGGGGGCAGCTGTTCGCAGCGCCCTGGATGCACCGCGCCGCCATTCTCTTGGGCCCGTCCGGCTTCGTCGCTTTGCTGGCCGGTTGGACGGTGACCGAAGTCGGACGGCAGCCATATACGGTCTATGGGCTTTTGAAGACGGTGGATTCGGCCTCCGCTGTTGACGCCGCCGCCGTGGGCGCATCGCTCATCGCATTCATTGTGGTGTATTTCACGCTGTTCGGTGCTGGCATTTTCTACATCTTCCGCCAATTCGCCAAAGTGCCCGGCGCAGGTGATGCGGACCTTCCAACTGACGAGCCGATCCGCGCCTCGGGCATCATGCCCGCTCCGGCGCTGGCGGCGGAAACTGCAGGAGGCCAGCTTGGTCATTGATTATCCCCTGGTCTGGGCTGGACTGATTGCCTTTGCGGTTCTGGCCTATGTCGTGCTCGATGGTTTCGACCTTGGCATCGGCATCCTGTTTCCCTTCGTCAAGGGCGAGAAAAACCGGGATGCGATGATGAATTCCGTCGCGCCGGTCTGGGACGGCAACGAGACTTGGCTGGTGCTGGGCGGCGGCGGGCTGTTCGCGGTGTTTCCCCTCGCCTATGCGGTCATCATGCCCGCGCTCTACACGCCAATCATTGTGATGCTCTTGGCGCTGGTCTTCCGGGGCGTCGCCTTCGAGTTCCGCTGGAAAACGCGGCGCGGGCAGTTCCTCTGGGACTGGGCCTTCGCGGGCGGGTCCACGCTCGCTGCCTTTGCCCAGGGCGTGGCGCTCGGCGCGCTGGTGCAGGGCATACCGGTTGTCGGCAGGCAATATGTCGGCGGCTGGTGGGACTGGCTGACGCCTTTCAGCCTGCTGACCGGCATTGCGCTGGTCATCGGCTACGCGCTGCTCGGCGCGGGCTGGCTGATCTACAAAACCGAGGGTGAATTGCAGAACGCGGCATTCCGGTATGCGAAAATTGCCGGTGTCATGACGTTTGCCTTGATCGGCGCGGTCAGTCTTTGGACCCCGTTCCTGAACGAGGCCTATATGAACAAATGGCTCTCCTTCCCGCGCATGATCTTCACCGCGCCAGTGCCGCTGCTTGTCCTTGCCTGCGGTTACCTGCTTTACAAAGGCATTGAAGAGGAGCGCGATCTGCAGCCGTTTCTCGCCTCTCTCGGCCTCTTCGTTCTCTGCTTCATCGGCCTTGGCATCTCGTTCTATCCCTTCATCGTGCCGGACGCGTTGACCATCTGGCAGGCGGCGGCGCCGGACAATTCGCTGAAATTCCTGCTGGTTGGAACGCTGGTGCTGGTTCCCCTGATCCTTGCCTACACGGCATGGTCTTACTGGGTGTTCCGCGGCAAGGTCTCGGCGGAAGGCGGCTACCATTGAAGCTGGAAGCACCACTGCACGCGCGCCTTTTCTGGTTCGCTGTGATCTGGTTCGCAAGTGTGGCGGCCCTGGGTCTTGTGGCCTATTCGATCCGCGCGGTGTTGCTGCCGTAGGCGGGCAACGAATTGATTTTCCGTCGGCTTGGTGCAAGAACGATGGTGAATTTCAGTGAAGTATCCGGCCATGGACGATTCAACATTCGGCAATGAGGATTCACGCGGCAATTGGGCGCCGGAAAAGCCGGTCAGCTATGGGCCTGCCTTCAGCTGGCCGCCCGATCCAAAGGCGCTGTTCAAATGGTTTTTTGGATTTCCCGGTTATCTGTTTCCCTGGAATGTTTTCTACGCCGTCTTTGCGCTTCTCATTTGGCGGTTTCTCACGCCTTCGCCGGCGACCATGACAAATTTCGCGCCGGGCTGGATGCTTCTGATTTTGCTGCGCAATATCGCTTTGGCGATCATAGTTTACGGGGCATGGCATCTATGGCTTTACAGCTGGCGCAAACAGGGAACGGCATTCAAATACAATCGGCAATGGCCTAAGGACGAGGCTGCGGGATTTCTTTTCAACAACCAGACCCATGATAACATGTTTCACACGCTGGTCAGCGGCGTGCCGATCTGGACGGCGTACGAAGTGCTGTTGCTATGGGCCTATGCAAACAACATCGCCCCGATGATCAGCTTCGATGAACATCCTGTTGGGTTTATCGCGCTGTTCTTTTTGGTGCCCTTCATTCACGAAGTTGGCTTTTATTTTGCCCATCGCCTGTTGCACGTCCCCGCGCTTTACGCTGTGGCCCACAAGTTGCACCACCGCAACATCAATCCGGGACCTTGGTCCGGCCTTTCGATGCACCCGATTGAGCATCTGATCTATTTCTCAACAATCCTTCTGTTTTTCATCATTCCCGCTCATCCCATTCACATGATCAACCTCGCATCACGCCTTGGCGTCGGGCCAGCGCAGGGACATACGGGATTTGACCGGATGGTGGTGGATGGCGAGCGGACGATTGATGTGTCTTACTACGCGCATTATCTGCATCACAAATATTTCGAGGTGAACTATTCCGATGGCATGGTGCCGCTCGACAAATGGTTCGGCTCCTTCCACGATGGCACACCTGAAGCGCACGAAGCCATGAAAGCGCGGCGGCTGCGGCGGGGAATTTGAGATTTGTCCAACGCGTTGGTAAGGATCGCGCCTTCGGGTTGTGAATTGCAGACTGCGATCCATGTTCGTCGGGGCTGTCTGCGCCGACAACCCGTCTTTGCCTTGCAAATATCCGATGCTATAGGCACATCCAGCGCAGTTCATTTCCAAGGCGACATTCATGCATAAAATCAAAGTGGCAAACCCCGTTGTT
>CAWDIY010000028.1:0-37175 GCA_963802455.1 uncultured Alphaproteobacteria bacterium
TTGATTTCCTGCAGGCAGACAATGTCCGGCGCGGATTTTTTCAGCCACGCGACAAGGTTTTCGATCCGGGCGCGCACGCCGTTTATGTTCCAGGTGGCGATTTTCATGCGTGGAGAAGCTCCTTTGGAGGGAGAATAGCGGAAGATTGGGGTTTGGGGAACGGGGCTGCGCGCGCGGCGGCTTGGCCCAGTGGGGAAGAGTGTGCGTCCTTCGAGACGGCCCCAAGAGGGGCCTCCTCAGGATGAGGGAGAGCGGCGCGCTATGATCCGATTTGACTTAGCCGTTGGAGACTTGAACTCTGACCACTTTGTCGGCGGGGCCTAACAAATTCCCTCATCCTGAGGAGCGCCCCCTTGGGCGCGTCTCGAAGGACGCACCCAGCTGGTCCCAGCATCACGGTTCGCGCCTCCAAGCAAACCTGCCACCGCGCTCCTGCGGGTGACCGGCCACGCTTCCAAAGATCGCCGCAGCTTACAAAGCGAGGAATTGAAATGAGTGAATTTGGCAAGGACTTGATTGACAGCGCCCATGAGGCGTTGGCCATTGCCGGGGGCAGGCTTGCCCCCGCGCGGGTTATTGCGCTGGAACCCATTGACGTCGCCGCCATCCGCAAGCGGCTGAATTTGAGTCAGGGGAAATTTGCCGCGCGCTTCGGCCTTTCCGCCGCCACGGTCCGCGACTGGGAACAAAACCGCCGCCGCCCCGACCGCATCGCCGCCACGCTGCTGCGGGTGATTGATCTTGCGCCGGAGACGGTGGAGCGGGTGGTGAAAGCGGGCGCGGCTTAGGAAACTCGGCAGCCGGCGGCGATATTCGAAAATCGGGAGCTGTCACCGATATTCTCCAATCGGCGGAATTCCTTTAGGACACGCTATTCTTGTAGCGAAATTCGGTGGCCGTCTTGGGATTTCCATGAAAGGCTTTTAATTAACGGCATATTTGGATAGGCGTAGGCTAAGTTAGTCAGCTACTTATGGATGGAGACCTTCACTGGAATGGCGATGATCAAATTTCATGTTGACTCCTCAGTTTACGACACGGACCACCTTGAGACCCTAATTTCTGCCTTCCAGGACAAGTTTACTCCTATTGAGGAGACGCTGCATGTATTTGCAGATGATAGGACCGGAGCAGTGTTTTCCGAGTGCCACATTTTGGCTTCTAAACTCGTCGAAAGCAGCACCATTGACACTGCCTTAGATCCAGACGGGCAGCCTGACTACCGCGCCAATCGCGACATTGTGGAAGATCACTCTGCGTTTGCTCAAATGAAGTCCGATGCATTCCTAGGGAGAATGTTTAGTAACATTGTGACGGAATTTGTCTTGAACGACGAAAAACCGTTGAAAATTATTGGTGGTCAACATAGATTTACAGCAATAAAGGAAGCTCTTCCCAGCGTCGATAAAGAACATGGCCTAAAAATTTACTTTAATCTTGACTCAGACCAAAGGCTTGATGTTCAAGTTATTTCAAACACAAACATATCAGTTTCACGTGATTTGCTTGATAGAATGTATGAAACTCTTGCGGGAGCGGATTTGCGTGAATGGTGCCAGAAGGTTGGGTTACTGAGTAAGAATGAAGATTTTACTGACAAAAGAAAAAGAGGTAGTCCAATTTCTGTTAGATCAGCGCGTTCATTTATCATAAATTACTACAAAGGGGTTGAGAACAAAGCTGAGGATTTCCCAAAAGTTGATACCACTCCCGTCGTTCCGAAATCAGGTTTTTCAAACGCACCGGATTGGGCGCAGACCAAGAAAGACCACCCAACTATGTGGGAAGATGAGGCCCTGCTAGAGGCTGGCCGTAATTTCACCAAGCTCCTCGACAGCCAACGAAGTAGTTTTGGAAAGAAAGCGAGTGGAAAGGCAAGCAATCCTGATTTCGCTGAAAAAGCTATGAACGACGCCGTCCTGTCCTCTTGGGCCTATGTTGCTGGATTGCTACAGGACAATCCAACCCAACTCAAGCGTCACTATGAGTTAGTAGACACCGGGAAGCCCGATCCCCTGCGGTCTGCTTCTCTTGCAAAAGCTAGGCACCAAACTGACCCGGAAAATTATCGTGGGCTTGGCTATCGAACGGACCCGAAGGAGCGCGGCAGGTTTGTTGAGCTGTTCTGGCTGCAGGCCGAGAAGGGTGGCGGCATTTCCATTTCGATGATCACCGCAGGTATTGCCGCATACCATGCCAAGCAAGCGCTGATCGACGCCGAAGTCAAGAAGAAGGCCATCCAATGACTGCCCTTGATCTCGGCGATTATCTGAATATAATGGTAGAATATGCGAAAGCTTTCTATCAAAAAGCCCTAATTACCTCAGATGGTGATCAACAAAAAACTTTTCTTGAAATTAGTTTTTTGCTTGGATTCTCTTTTCTTGAGGGCACCTTGTCATATATATTTGAACACTTTGATCGAAACGAAAACTTTAATGTCTTTGAAAGATCAATTTTAGAAGAAAAAGACGTAAAAATTGAAAAAGGAATTCCCAAAACATTTGGAACTAAATACAGATCAATCGAAGAGAGAATTCAATTTTTGCTTTGCCATTTTTCTGCCAATCAATTTGACTTCGATAAAAGTTGGTGGCAAGGATTGATGCAGTCTATTCAGAAACGAAATAATATACTACACCCTAAGAATTCTTCACCAGTTCTTCTGAAAGACTCTGAGTTATTTTTAAATTCATTAGTTGAAGCCGTTGATGAGATTTACAAGACTGTTTTTGGTACGAAATGGCCAAAATCAAAATTGGGCGTTCAAACATCCGTAGTACTGCCCTAGTCAGTTCGTCTGTACAGGCCGTGTCGCGTCGCTTGCCATACCCTTCCGCACCCCCCTCACACCGAAAAACTCGTCCCGCAGCCGCAGCTCGCCGTCGCCAGCGGGTTTCTGATCTGAAAACTCTGCCCCATCAGATTATCGACAAAATCAATCTCCGACCCGTCCATATATTCGACCGACACCGGGTCGATCAGCACCATGGCGCTGTTTTTTTCGATGATGATGTCGTCCGCGCTTGCGGCTTCGGCAAGGTCGAACTTGTAAGAAAAGCCGGAGCAGCCGCCGCCTTCGACGGACACTCTGAGCGCCGATTTGCCGGGTTCCTTTGACAGGATTTTGGCGATGCGGCTGGCGGCGGCTTCGGAGACGGTGATGGCGGGCATGGTTTTCTCCAAGCGTTGCGCTGGGCTTGTGATGACAGGTAAGAAGGGCGGGCGGCGAAGTCAATCTTTTGGGGATGAGCGATGTCATTTGAGGGGATCGGCTTCGGTTATCAGCCGCGCGCTTCGTTTGCGTGCCATCCGGACGAATCGCGCGGGCGGCTTTATCCGCAGGCGCCGAGCGCGACGCGCACTGAATATCAGCGCGACCGCGACCGGATCGTGCATTCAACCGCCTTCCGCCGCCTCAAGCACAAGACGCAGGTGTTTGTCTCGGACGAGGGCGATCATTACCGCACGCGGCTGACGCACACGATCGAGGTGGCGCAGATCGCCCGCGCCTTGGCCCGCGCCTTCCGGCTGGACGAGGATCTGGCCGAGGCGGTGGCGCTTGTGCATGATTTTGGCCACACGCCGTTCGGCCACGCGGGCGAGCGGGCGCTGGACCGGAAGATGAGCGGCTTTGGCGGGTTTGACCATAACGCGCAGTCGCTCAGGATCGTGACAGTGCTGGAGCACCGCTATGCGGAGTTTGACGGGCTGAACCTGACCTGGGAGGTGCTGGAAGGGCTGGTCAAGCATAACGGGCCGCTTCTGGATGCCAAAGGGGCCGGGAAAGAGGGGAGCATGCCGCAGACCATTTTGGATTTTGACAGGCTCTATCCGCTGGAATTGTCGACTTTTGCCTCGCTGGAGGCGCAGGCCGCCGCCATTGCCGACGACGTGGCGTATGACGCGCATGACATTGACGATGGCTTGAGGGCGGGAATTCTGACGCTGGAGCAGCTGGAGGAGGCGCCGCTGGTCGGCGCTCTGCTGAGGCAGGTGCGGTTGGCTTATCCGAAGCTGGAGAAGGGCAGGGTGATCGGCGAAGTGGTGCGGCGGCAGATCACTGTGATGGTGGAGGATGTAGGTCGTGAGACGGCGCGGAGGCTGGAGGGGCTGAAGCCACAGTCGGCGCAGGATGTGCGCCTCGCGCCGGATGCCGTCATCACTTTTTCCAAAGCCATGGCGCAGAGCGAAAGAGCCCTGAAAACCTGGCTCTATGCCCATCTTTACCGGCACAAATCGATCATGGACAAGATGAACGCCGCTGAACGGGCGGTGGAGGAATTGTTCGACGCTTACATGGGCGCGCCGCAGGAGATGAGCGAGGGGTGGCGCGAAAGTATGGAAGATGCTGACAAGGCGCACCGGGCGCGCCATGTCTCGGACTATATTTCCGGCATGACCGACAATTTCGCGCTTGCCGAACATGCCCGCCTGTTTGACCGCACAATTGAATTGCGCTAGCGCAGCGGCGCTTGCCGGGGCCTCCGGCGGACGGGTATTGACATGAATATTTTCACCGACTTCTCGGAAAGAATAGCAAAAGCGCTGCATTCCTTGAATTTACAGTCACTGGACGGCGGCGCGCTGGATTTCTCGCGCATCGCGGTCGAGCCGCCGCGCGACGCGGCGCATGGGGATCTGGCCTGCAACGCGGCCATGGTTTTGGCAAAGCCGCTCGGCATGAATCCGCGCGCGGTGGCGGAGAAGCTGGTTGAGGCGCTGCGCGGCGACAAGGATATTGAGAGCCTCGAAATCGCCGGACCCGGCTTCATCAACCTTAAGCTCGCCCCCATTTTCTGGCAGCGGCACCTGGCGGACATTCTCAAAGCGGCCGCAGTCTATGGAAAGTCCGGGATCGGGGCCGGGAAAAAGGTCAATCTGGAATATGTCTCGGCCAATCCGACCGGCCCGATGCATGTAGGCCATTGCCGGGGGGCCGTGTTCGGCGACGCGCTGGCGAACCTCTTGAGCGCGGCCGGCTATGAAGTGACCAAGGAATATTACATCAACGACGCCGGCGCGCAGATTGATGTTCTGGCGAAATCAGTGTTGCTCAGATACCGCGAGGCGCTGGGCGAGGACATTGGCGAAATCCCTTCCGGCCTCTATCCGGGTGACTATCTCGTGCCGCTCGGAAAGGCGCTGGCCGCCGAATTTGGCCGCGCCCTGAACCAGAAGCCTGAGAATGAGGCGCTGGATATTGTGCGGGGCAGGGCCATCGACGCCATGATGGTGATGATACGCAATGATCTTGAGGCGCTGAACGTGCGTCACGACCTGTTCTTCTCCGAACGCTCGCTGCATGCCAACGGTGAACAGAAAATCCGCAGCGTTATCAATGATTTAACGCTGAAAGGTTATGTGTACCGCGGCAAGCTGCCGCCGCCGAAGGGCGAATTGGCCGAAGACTGGGAGGACCGCGAGCAGCTGCTGTTCCGCTCCACCGACATGGGCGACGACTTGGACCGGGCGTTGATGAAGTCGGATGGCTCGTTCACCTATTTTGCCGCCGACGCGGCCTATATGAAGGACAAGTTTGACCGGGCGTTCGACGAGATGATTTTCATTCTCGGCGCGGACCATGGCGGCTATGTCAAGCGCATGGAGGCGCTGACCAAGGCTATTTCCGGCGGTTCGGCAAAGTGCTCCATCTATCTGGTGCAAATGGTGAAATTGTTCCGTGACGGCGAGCCGGTGCGCATGTCGAAGCGCTCGGGCGAGTTTGTTACGCTCCGGGAGGTGGTGGACGAGGTCGGGCGCGATGCGGTGCGCTTCATGATGCTCTACCGCAAGAATGACGCGCCTATTGATTTCGACTTTGCCAAGGTCACCGAGCAGTCGAAGGACAATCCGGTATTCTACGTGCAATACGCCTCGGCGCGCTGCCATTCGGTGTTCAGAATGGCGCAGGAGCAGGCGCAGATCGGGCCAAAAGAGCGGAAAACCGCCGCTGTGCATGTTGCATTGCTCACGGATGCGAGCGAACTGGCGCTGATCCGCAAGCTGGCCGAATATCCGCGCCTCATTGAAAGCGCGGCGCTGGCGCGCGAGCCGCACCGGGTGGCGTTCTACCTCTTTGACCTCGCCTCGCTGTTCCATGCGCACTGGAACAAGGGCTCGGAAAACCCGGCCTTACGTTTTGTTAAGCCTGAACATTCACAATTGACCCTTGCCAGACTGGGGTTGGTCGCGGCGGTTTCCTGTGTTTTGGCGTCCGGATTGGCCATAATTGGTGCAGACGCGCCCGAACAAATGCGTTAACGCATTCAGGGAAACCGTCACCTTTTGCCCACATTGGACTGGTAAGGCGGCGAAAATTGCGGTTCAACGCGAGTTGTGCGGCATGTTATGCGGGAAATTGGCATGGCTGACAACGGAATGACAGACAACCGGGAAAATTCTTCATCAGCTCTCGACGAAGATGATCCCCTGATGGAGCTTTCCAGGATCATCGGTCTGGAGCCGAGGCGCGAGACCGTTTCACGCTACGCGCCTTCGCCGCGCGTCGATCCCGAAATTGAGACAGACGCCGTCGAAGTGCCCGCCGCGCAGGAGATTTCCGACGTTCTTCAGCAGGATCTGGCGGAGGAATTGATCGCAAGCCTCGGATCCGACGATGATTTTTCGGACAGCGCGGCGGTGGTGGATGATTTGGCGCCGGCTGGCCTCAATGCCGCCGACGAAGCGGAAGGCGCGGCGCAGGCCGGCTCCCACCCTGTTGCTGCCGACGAATCCGTTCCTCATATTTCCATGTCAGCGCCGCTTTCCATGTCAGCGCCGCAGCCCGGCTCGCTGGAAGCCGAGCTCGAATCCATTCTGAACCCATCCGTTTCCCGCCCGGCGCCGTTCAGCCTGCATCCGATGGACGACGAAGCTGAGGCGGGGACGCCGGAGGCGGATGTCCAGCTGGAGACCTATGAGCATCACGCGCTGCCGGCGCAGGCCTGGGAAGATTCAAATTTTGAGGAAGAGACCGAGCCCGCCGCCGGCGAAGCCCATCTGGACGCCGGCTTCGACGCTGCACCGGTGTTTGAGGCGGAAGCCGAACCAGAGGCGCTGCGCGCGGAAGAGTCCGACTATTGGCGCCGTCCGGCAAGTCGGGATGGCAGCGAGGCGCCCGCCGGCGGCGATTTTGAGCAGGCCGCCGCGCCGAAGGAGCCTCAGTTTGATCCCGAAGAGCTCCAGTTCGAGAAAGTGCCGCTTCACGGGGAGACAGAGGAGGCGGTTGCAGCCGCGCCGGCGCCTGAGATTGAGCCTGTCGTGGACGCCATTGCGCATGAGGCGCGCGGCGTCGAGATGACGGGTGAACTCGTCGTGCCGGAGTTTGAGTATGCGGCGGAGGAAAGGTCCATGGCGACCTCCGCGATTGACGACGGTTATGACGGCTTCGCGCCGTCGATCCCTCGCGCGGATGGCGCTCCCCCAGAGCAGGCAGCGCGTTACACAGATGACGACTACGACCAGATAAACGAAGCTGTTGACGAGCTTGAGCAGGAGCGCGGCTTCAGCTCTGTGGGCTTGGGCAGCGCGGCGGCAGTCGCCGCCGGCACCCTTCATCACGGGCAGGGGCGGCGCGATTTTGTTTTGGATGACGATGACAATTTTGGTGCAAGCCTTGATGTGCCCAACGCGCCGATGGCGTCAAGGAACGGCTCCGGCCGCTCCTATCTGATTGCGGCGGGCCTCGGGGCACTGGCGCTTGTCGGCGGCATTGGCGCGTTTGCGCTGACACGGCCGGGCGACTCATCGCAGACGGCGGCAAAGGCGCCCGTCGTTCTCAAGGCCGATCCGGCGCCGGTTAAGATCGTGCCGGAAACGCCGGGCGGCAAAGTGGTTCCCAATCAGGACATCGCGGTTTTCGACAATGCGGCAGGAGCCAACCCGCCAGAGACCATGCAGACTGAGCTGGTCTCCAAGACAGAGGCGCCTCTCGATCTGGCTGAAAAGGCCGCGCCGCGTGTGGTTCTGCCAGGTCCCGCAAAGGCGGATACGGCGATGGAGACCGAAACAGCGGCGCTTGCGCCAGCAGATTCCGGGGCGAAATCCGAAGAGCGCGTCGCCGAACAATCTGCGGACGACGCGTCTTTGATCAAAACGGAAGTCGCCAGCGTTTCGCCGAAGAAAGTGCGCACAATGGTCGTCAAGTCCGACGGTTCGCTTGAAGAGCGCGCTGCTCCTGTTGCAGCGCCAGCACCGGTGGAGCCGGTGATGGCCGCGCCAACTGAGTCCGCAGTTCCCGCGAAGACAGTTCAGACTTCCGCTGTGCTGCCCGAGGAAGCGGTTGGCACCGTCGCCAAGGCTGACGAAACAGCGCCTGCCGCGCCGGAGGATATTGCCGCCACCCAAGCGGTTGCCGCCGCCGCTCCTGCGGCAGAAGCGCCGCCGGCAGCTGCAGAGGCAAAACCTGTTGTGAAATCGGTGAAGGTGAAAAAGATAACGCAAAAGGCGGCGAAGGCTGAGGCCCTGCGGGAAGTCGCCGCCGCCAACATACCGCTGGTCGATGGCCGCCCTTCGGATCAGCCAGTCACCATCGTCGCCAAGACCGGCAAGACGCCTCAGGCAGCGGAAGAAGCTGCGGCTCTTGCGCCGGAGCCAGCGGCGGCTGGGGGCGGCTATGTGATCCAGATCGCCTCCGCGCCATCGCCTGACGCGGCACAGGCGACCTATGCATCGCTGAACCGCAAGTTCGGCAATGTCATCGGCGGAAAGAACATGAAAATCCAAAAGGCGGACATTCCCGGCAAGGGGACGTTTTACCGCGTCCGCATCGCCGCTGGATCGAAGAAGGAAGCCGCTGCGCTCTGCGCCAAGTATAAGTCCGCCGGCGGCCAGTGCCTCGTGGCGCGGTAAGCTTTTCGGATGGAAAAACTGGAAGGCGGCCTTCGTGCCGCCTTTTGCTTTTGGGTGTGCAGAACCGCGTGATTTTCGCTAGGATTTTGCCATGAGCGAATCAATTGCAATGATATCCGGCTGTCTTGGCACTGAACTCAGCGCCGAGGAGAAAGCCTTTTTCAGTGACAGGCGGCCTTGGGGCTTCATCCTGTTTGCCCGCAATCTGAAAGAGACGAACCAGATCGCCGATCTCACCGCCTCGTTCCGCGACATTGTCGGAAGGCCGAATGCGCCGGTGCTGATCGATCAGGAGGGCGGCAGGGTGCAGCGGCTGCGGCCTCCTTTGGCCCCCAACTATCCGTCCGGCTCGGCGCTCGGCGCCATCTACCGCCAAAGTCCGTCAGCGGGCCGTCAGGCGGCGCGCATTCTGTCGCGGCTGCATGCGATGGATTTGCGCAAACTTGGCATCAATGTCGACTGTCTGCCGGTTCTGGACGTGCCGGTGGAGGGCGCAAACAATGTCATTGGCGACCGGGCCTACGGGTTTGATCCGAAGACGGTGACCGAGATGGGCCGCGAGGCGGCGCTGGGGCTGATGGATGGCGGCGTGCTGCCGGTGATGAAACATATGCCGGGGCATGGGCGCGGCATGGCCGACAGCCATCACAATGTGCCGGTGGTCACGGCAAGCCTTGAGGAGCTGAAAGCGCATGATTTTGTGCCCTTCGCCGCAATGGCTGATCTGCCGCTGGCGATGACGGGGCATGTGATCTTCACGGCGATTGACGCCGAGCGGCCCGCCACCGCTTCGCCGGTCGTCATCCATGAGATCATCCGCGGCTATCTGAAATATGACGGCCTCTTGATGACCGATGATCTGTCGATGAACGCGCTTTCTGGGGATATGAGCCAGCGCGCCCGTGCTATTTTCGATGCGGGGTGCGATATGGCGCTGCATTGCCACGGCATCATGGACGAGATGCTCGCCGTGGCGGCGCAGGCGCCGGTTCTTGCCGGCAAGCCGCTGCAAAGGGCCGAGGCGGCCATGGCTCGGATTGAGGCCATGGACGACCATGACGAGGTTGCGCTGAGGACTGAGTTTGACGGGCTGCTTTCCGCAGTCGCGTAAGTGGGAATGGCAAGATGATGGCAGTGGGCAAAGCGGCGGGCGGCGGCGATGCGCCGTTCGACGCGCTTTGGGAGGAGGACCGCACCAGCTCCGACGTGTCTCTGCTAGTGGATGTCAGCGGCTTTGAAGGCCCGCTAGACCTGCTGCTGCATCTGGCGCGCGGCCAGAAAGTCGATCTCGCCCGCATATCCATCCGGGCGCTCGCCGAGCAATATCTGGAATTTGTCCGCACGGCGCAGGGGCTGCGCATTGAGCTGGCGGCGGACTATCTCGTCATGGCGGCTTGGCTCGCTTTCCTTAAGTCCAAGCTCCTGTTTCCAAAGACCGATGCGGACGGCGGGGAGAGCGGCGAGGAGCTGGCGGCGGTGCTGGCCTTCCGGCTGAAACGGCTTGAGGCGATGCGCGAGGCCGCGTCACGCCTCATCAACCGCAACCGGCTCGGCCGCGATTTCTATGCGCGCGGCATGCCGGAGGCTGTGATCGTGGACCGCAGCAGCAAATATTCCGCGACCTTATACGACCTGCTGACCGCCTATGCTTCGCAGCGCCAGAAGAAAGCTGTGTCGCATGTCAGCGTTGGCGGGCGCTTTGTCTGGTCGCTGAAAGAGGCGCGCTCCATGCTGATGCGCATGATCGGCGAAATCCGCGACTGGACGGCGCTCGACCAATATCTGCTCGCCTTCATTCCCCAAAATGAGCGCGCCACAGCGATGGCCAGCTCCTTTGCCGCCAGCCTTGAAATGGCGCGCGAGGGCGAGATCGAAATCAGGCAGGACGCGGCGTTTGAACCGCTTTACATGCGCAGGAAGAATGATTGCAGAACTGAAGGCGGCGGGAAATGGCTGAGGGCGGACAGGCGAAAGTGGTGCAGTTTGCCGAGCGCAGCGGGCAGAAGAACATGCCGTTCGGCCTTGCCGTGCCGGAGCCGGTGCGCATGGCGGAGGCGCTGCTGTTCGCCTCCGCCGAGCCGGTGACGGAAAAGGCGCTGGCAGACCGGCTGCCGGATGGCACTGACATTTCCGCCGTCTCGGCCAACTGCGCGCCGAATATGCCATGCGCGGCGTCAATCTTGTGCGGGTCGGCGAGGCGTGGGCCTTCCGCACGGCTGCGGACCTGTCATGGCTGCTTGAACCGCGACCAGGTGCAGCAGAAGAAACTGTCGCGCGCCGCGCTCGAAGTGCTGGCGATCATCGCCTACCACCAGCCGGTGACGCGCGCCGAGCTTGAGGACGTGCGCGGCGTCGAGACCGCCAAGGGCACGCTGGACCTGTTGATGGAGACCGGCTGGATCAAGATCAGGGGTCAGGCGCAAATCGCCGGGCCGTCCGGTGACCTATGGCACGACTGCCGAGTTTCTCGACCATTTCGGCCTTGAGGATGTGCGTGATCTGCCGGGCATTGAGGAGCTGAAAGGCTCCGGGCTTCTCTCCGCCCGCCTGCCGTCGAACTTCTCCATGCCAAGCGCGCCGGACAATCTGGATGAGCTTGCGGAAGACGAGGACCCCTTGACCGACATTGACCTTGAAGAGCTAGGTCTGTTGACACCCAAGGGCGGGAATGATTGACACCCCGCAGGGGATTTTCACCCTGACGGCTCGATAAATGGCGGTAAATTCAGCGAAACGGGGACCAGTCGGCGTCAGCTTTGCGGCGCGGCTTGGCTTTGAGAATATCTCGCACCGTTATGACGCGCACCGGGAAACTCTGTGTGACATCAGCCTGACGGCTGAACCGGGGGAGGTTCTCTGCCTGCTCGGGCCCTCTGGCTCGGGAAAAACCACGCTTCTGAGAATTGCCGCCGGCATTGAGCCGCAGACATCCGGGCGCGTGCTTTTGAATGACCGCGAGATTGCCGGGCCGAATGTGTTTCTGCCGCCGGAAAAGCGCTCCATTGGGCTGATGTTCCAGGATTTCGCGCTGTTTCCGCACATGAGCATCCTCGACAATGTCCGCTTCGGACTAACGGCCCTGTCCAGCGAGGACGCCAAGCTCGAGGCCTTCACCGCGCTTGGCCGCGTCGGGCTGCAGAGCCATGCGAAAAGCTATCCGCACGTCCTTTCCGGCGGCGAGCAGCAGCGCGTGGCGCTGGCGCGTTCGCTCGCGCCGCGCCCGGAGGTGCTGTTGATGGACGAGCCGTTCTCCGGGCTGGATTCGCGGCTGAAGGATGCCGTGCGCGCCGAAACGCTCGCCGTGCTGCGCCAGAGCCGCGCCACCGCCATCGTCGTCACACATGACGCCGAAGAGGCGATGCGCATGGCGGACCGGATCGCGCTGTTGAAGGATGGCAGGCTGGTGCAGACGGGCACGGCGCAGGAACTGTTCCAAAAACCCGTCAGTCTGTTTGCCGCAGGGTTCTTTTCCGAACTGAACGTTTTCGACTCTGTGGCGGAGGGCGGCATCGCCCAGACGCCGTTCGGCGATGTGGCGGCCAGCTTTCCAAATGGCGCGGAAGTGACCGCCGCCGTGCGCATCGGCAGTATCGAGGCGTCGGAGAAATCAGGCGATGTGCAGGCCCGCGTCATGTCGCGGCGGTTTCTCGGCGACTTGGAGCTGGTGGAGTTTGCCGTGCCGAACAGCGAGGCGCATGTGCGGGCGCGGATCAAAAGCGGCGCGCTTTCGGCTGGCGCGAGAGAAGTTTTTCTCTCAACGCGCAAAAGTGACGTCTTGGTGTTTGAAAGATCGGCGGCGAACGTCTAGATACAGTCCATCGAGTTTGGAGATTTGGTTATGGGAAGTTTTTCGATCTGGCACTGGCTGATAGTTCTAGCCGTCGTGCTCCTGCTGTTCGGGCGCGGTAAGATCCCGGAACTTATGGGCGATGTCGCCAAGGGCATCAAGAATTTCAAGTCGGGCATGGCCGAGGACGAGACGGCTGTGGCGGATGCGGAAGAGGCGGCCAAGACGGTCGAGCATTCCGCCGCCGAAACTGTCGCCCCTGTCAAAGCCGTCAAGGCCAAGAAGAAGGCGTGAGCGCTTCACAGACGGTGCGGACTTAAGCTCCGGCGCGAGGAAAAATGTTCGACGTTGGCTATTCAGAGCTCCTTGTCATCGCGATCGTCTTGATCGTGGTGATCGGGCCGAAGGACCTGCCCAAAATGCTGCGCGCATTTGGCAAGGCGATGACGCGCTTCCGCCAGGTGTCCGGCGATTTCCGCCGCCAGTTCGACGAAGCCTTGAAAGAGTCGGAGCTGGGCGAGGTCAAGAAAGCCATCGATTCCGCCCGCAGCCTCGATCCGCGCGTGCAGCTGCGCAACGCGCTGAACCCGCTGACCTCGGCGGTCAACGACGTGAAGCGCGATGTGATGCAGGCGGGGCAGATCATTCCCAAAATCGCCGACATCGCGCCCATGCCGGCCCCCGCGCCAGCTCCGGTGGCTGAGCCGGTCAAGGCCAAAGCCAAGGCGAAAGCGCTTGTGAAGACTTCTTCAAAAGTCGCTGAAAAGACTGAGAAAACAACTGTGAAAAATCCTGTTGCCAAGCCCGTTCCCGCCCCTGCCGCCAAGCCGAAGAAAAAGGCGGCGGCCAAGTGAGCAATCCGGACGACAAGGAAGTCGAGGAAAGCCAGGCGCCGCTGATGGAGCATCTGATCGAGCTGCGGCAAGCGGCTGATCTGGGCCATCGTGGCGTTCTTCGCGGCGTTTTTGCTCTGCTTCTTTTTCGCCAAGGAATTGTTCAACATTCTTGTCATCCCGTTCAAATGGGCGGTGCAATGGGCGGGGCTGCCTCATGACAAGGTGGAGCTGATTTACACGGCGCCGCAGGAATTCTTCTTCACGCAGGTCAAGGTCGCCATGTTCGGCGGCATGCTGCTCGCCTTTCCGGTGATCGCGACGCAGATCTACAAATTTGTCGCGCCCGGCCTTTACCGCAACGAGCGCAAGGCGTTCCTGCCGTTTCTCTTCGCCTCGCCGCTGCTGTTTCTCATCGGCGGCGCGCTGGTTTATTTCTTCTTCACGCCGATGGTCATGTGGTTTTTCCTCGCCATGCAGCAGACCGGGCCGGATTCGGAAGTGCAGATCTCCCTGCTGCCGAAAGTCTCGGAATATCTGAGCCTCATCATGACGCTGATCTTTTCGTTCGGCCTCGTCTTCCAGCTGCCTGTGGTCACCTCGCTCTTGGTGCGGGCCGGGCTCTTGACCGAGCAGGGCCTTAAAGACAAGCGAAAATGGGCCATCGTCATCGCCTTCGTCGCCGCCGCCATCCTGACCCCGCCGGACCCGGTGAGCCAGATCGGCTTGGCTTTGCCGACGATCCTGCTCTACGAGGTGTCGATCTGGCTGGCGCGGATGATTGAGAAGGGGCGCAAGGCGGAGAGCATTGCGGCGGAGAAGACTGAGGGTGCGGTGGCGGAGACGCCGCAAAGCTGACGCGCTGTTGGGGCTTGAGAACCGCCGCAAATCAGGCCATTAGGCTCGCAAGTTTCCCTAGGTAGCCTCCCATGCTCGACATCAAATGGATCCGCGAAAATCCGCAGGCGCTCGACGCCGCCTTGGCGCGCCGCAATGCCGCCCCGCTTTCATCTGAAATCGTCAAACTCGACGCCGCCCGCCGCGCGTCGCTCACCAAACTTCAGGAAGCGCAGGAGCGCCGCAACGCCGCCTCCAAGGAGATCGGAAGGGCGATGGGCGCGAAGGACATGGCGCTGGCGGACAGCCTCAAGGCCGAAGTCGCGGCGCTGAAGGAGTCGATGACGGCGCTGGAGGCGGAGGAGAAGAAGCTCGCCGCCGAGCTTGACGCCATCCTCGCCGCCATTCCCAATGTGCCGCTCGGGCTGAACGAAGTGCCGGACGGCAAGGACGAGAATGACAACCGCGAACTCCGCCGCGTCGGTGAGCCGCGCAAGTTTGACTTTGCTCCCGTTGAGCATTTCGACCTTGGCGAAAAGCTTGGGCTTATGGATTTCGAGGCGGCGGCGAAAATGTCCGGCGCGCGGTTTGTTGTGTTGAAGGGCCAATTGGCGCGGCTCGAGCGGGCGCTGGCGCAGTTCATGCTGGATTTGCACACGGATGTGCATGGCTATGAAGAGTTCAGCCCGCCGTTGCTGGTGCGGGATGAGGCGCTGTTTGGGACAGGGCAACTGCCGAAGTTTGAGGAAGACCTTTTTCTTTCTTCCAGTCATTTTAGCGCGTTACTTGCCGCCGAGGAAAAGTGGTTGGCCGGGCGTCTTGCGTACCGGGGTGAGCTCGTTGAGAAACACTCCGCGCAAAAGACAGCCGCTGGTCAGCACAACCCCTTTGATGCCCACGTGGAAGTTATTGACAGCGAAATCAATTCAATCAGAGCTTACATGGTCGAGCTCAAGGCGAAAATAGCCTCAGGGCCCAAAAACCTCTGGCTCATCCCCACCGCCGAAGTCTCCCTCACCAACCTCGTTCGCGAGGAAATCCTCGACGAAAAACGCCTGCCGATGCGCATGACCGCCGGCACGCATTGCTTCCGCTCCGAAGCCGGGTCCGCCGGGCGCGATACACGGGGGATGATCCGGCAGCATCAGTTTTTCAAGGTCGAGCTGGTCTCCATCACCACGCCGGAACAGTCCTCGGAAGAGCATGAGCGCATGACGAAATGCGCCGAGGCGGTGCTTGGAAAAGCTCGGCCTGCCGTTCCGCACCATGGTTCTGTGCACCGGCGATATGGGGTTCGGGGCGCAGAAGACGCATGACATTGAAGTCTGGCTGCCGGGGCAGGGGAAGTACCGCGAGATTTCCTCCTGCTCGGTCTGCGGCGATTTTCAGGCGCGGCGGATGAATGCGCGCTACCGGCCCGAGGGCGAAAAGGGCACGCGGTTTGTCCATACGCTGAACGGCTCCGGCGTCGCGGTCGGGCGGGCGCTGGTGGCGGTGTTGGAGAATTACCAGAATGAGGACGGCACGGTCACGGTGCCGGACGTGCTGGTTCCCTATATGGGCGGACTGCGCACAATCGGGAAGGCCGCCTGATGCGCATACTCCTCACCAATGATGACGGCATCCATGCCGAGGGCCTCGCCGTTCTGGAGCGGATCGCGCGGACGATTTCGGACGATGTCTGGGTCGTCGCGCCGGAGACGGACCAGTCGGGCCTCGCCCATTCCCTGACCCTGTCCGAGCCATTGCGTCTGCGCAAGATTGACGAGCGGCATTTCGCCCTGCGCGGCACGCCGACCGACTGCGTCATCATGGGCGTGCGCGAAGTGCTGCCGGAGCCGCCGGACCTGATCCTGTCCGGCGTCAATTCCGGCCAGAACGTCGCCGATGACGTCACTTATTCCGGCACGGTCGCCGGCGCGATGGAGGGCACCTTGCTCGGCATCCGCTCCATCGCGGTGAGCCAGGCCTATAACTGGAACAATGGCCGCGTCGTGCCATGGGAGACCTGCGAGGAGCTCGCCCCGGCGCTTCTGAAAAAGCTGATCGCCCTAAACCTGCCTGAAGGCGTGTTCCTCAATGTGAATTTTCCGAACTGCGCGCCTTCCGAAGTCGAAGGCACAATCGTCACCGCGCAAGGCAAGCTGGCGCATGGCCTGTTCATCGAGGAGCGGCAGGACGGACGCGGCTTTCCCTATTACTGGCTGCGCTTTGGACGCGGGGCGGAGGAGCCGGCCGAGGGCACCGATCTTCACGCGCTGCGTGCTCGTCAAATCTCAGTGACGCCGCTGAAACTTGATTTCACCGCGCATGAAGTGAAGAAAGCTCTGGAAGAGGCTTTATCTTGAACTACCGGATGACAGACCGCGAGAACTTCGCCTCGTTCCTGATGCGCATGCGCAAAAAGGGCGGCGTGGAGCAGAATGTGCTCGACGCCATCGAGGCGACGCCAAGGCGCGGCTTCGTGCCGAGCCAGTGGCAGGACGCGGCCTTCTCCGACCGCTGCGTGCCGATTGAATGCGGTGAGGTGATTGAAGGGCTTGATCTTCAGGCGCGGATGATTTCCGAGCTTGAGATTGATCCCAGCCACCGCGTATTGGAGATCGGCACCGGCTCCGGCTATTCCGCCGCTGTCATGTCAAGAATTGCGCAGCGCGTCACCACGGTGGACCGCTTCCGCTCGCTGCTTGAACAGGCGCGCCACAAGATGCAGGCGCTGAGGATTGAAAACGTTCAATTCCGCCATGCTGACGGCAAAAACGGCTATCCGGGCGAGGGCACCTATGACCGGATCATCGTCTGGGCCGCGTTTCCAAGCCTGCCGCGCGGCTTCCTCGAAGTGCTGGCCTCCGGCGGCATGATGATCGGCGCGATCGGCGAGGGCGCTGAGGAGCAGGTGGTCGCCAAACTCACCAAGATCGGCTCGCGCTTTGAGCGGCAGGACCTGTTCCCCGTGCGCTTTCAGCCGCTGGCGGAGGCGGTGGCGGGGGCGCTTTGACGAAGACGCGAGCAGCGAGAAGCGAATAGTGAGGAAGACGTTGCATTCGCTGGAGGGATGACTTTCCTACTCGCTACTCACGCCTTGATTTCGGTAGCACTCAGTGCTACATAACGTCATGCCATCCCGCGTCTTCAAAACGGCTTGGTTTTCAAAGGCTGCGGCGAAAGCGCGGATCTCGGACGCTGAACTGTGTGACGCCATCAAACAGGTTGAGCTGGGGCAGGCGGACGATCTGGGCGGCGGCGTGTTCAAGAAGCGTCTGGACAAGAACCGGCACCGGTCAATTATTTTGGCGAAGGCGGGCAGTTTCTGGGTCTATGAATATCTTTTCGCGAAGAAGGACCGCGCAAATATCAGTGGCGGCGAACTGATTGACTATCGCGTTCTTGCCAAAGGCTATGCCAGCCTCACGGGCCACCAGCTGGATGAGTTGCTGAAAGACAGAGATTTTATGGAGATATGCAATGAATAAGCCTGCAGAATTTAAGCCCGGAGCGTATGAGGCAATTCACTCTTCGGCGAGAGCGCTTTTCAAAGTCGGAGCAATTGACAAAGTCACCATGCGCAACTTCGATGACTCTTGCATTGTGAAGCCCGATCTAGACGCCGAAGAAATCAGGCTGCTGCGTGAGAAGAATCAAGTGAGCCAGCCTGTGTTCGCGAATTATCTTGGCACGTCCGAGTCGACAATTCAGAAATGGGAGACTGGCGCAAAACGGCCGGGCGGCGCAGCTATGAAGCTGCTCGCCGTTGTTCAAAAGCACGGGCTTTCAGTGCTGGACTGAGCGCCCGTCCGGTGGTTCAGGCGTTCCCTCCACATTAGCTCCCCCTCATTTTCCTCCATGGTGAATATTTCGCAAACAGACCTGCAACTTTAACGCAACAGTAACCTTGACGGCGTTTAATTGGTCATCGTGTGTTTCTTGCGTTTGTGTGGGTTGGTGTAATGCGCAATTGCGTTCTGGCTGAAAAATCCCGTCTCCTTTTGCGGAGTGCGGCAATTGTCGTTGTGGCGGGGCTTGCCACCGGCTGTTCCTCCGATCTTTCCCGTTTCACCTACAAGGACTTCACCGGCTCGGTGAGCCGTCCGAACATTTTCCGAAGAGCGCCTAAACCGCAGCCGTTCCCGGATGCCCCGCAGATCAGCCAGCAGACTAGTCAGGAAGAAGTTTCCGGCGACACGTTCGACGCGCCTGCTGCCCCTGGCAAAGTCTCCCGAGGCGTGCTTGCGCCTGTCGCCGCTGCGGGAAGCGCGGTTGCCGCGACGACTAAGCGCATCACCGCTCCTGTGGTTGACGCTGCCAAGTCTGTCATTGCTCCCGTGACCCCTGCGCGTCAGACGGTGACGCCGGTCGATCTTGCTTCAAACGAAGACATGGCGCCTGCGCTTGCCGCGCCAAAACTTTTGAAGAAAAAGCTTGTCCCGACGCAGACCCCGCTCGATACTGAGGCAACAGGAACTGTTGCGCCAAAGGTCCGCAAGTTGGAGACGGTCAAGCAAAAGGCAGAGCCGCTCAGCGTGTCTGAGGAGGCCGATGCCGAGCCAAAGGCGAAGAAGCCAGTTGCCGTCGCCGCTGCCAAAACAGGTGTGGACAGGGGCGGCTGGACCCGCGATGGCGGCACTGAGATTACGGTCCGCGAAGGCGAGACGCTGTATAACTATTCCAAGCGCTTCGGCGTGCCGGTCGCTTCGCTGCTGAAAGCCAATGGGCTGACGGATGCGAGCCAGGTCAAGGTCGGCCAGAAATTCCTTGTTCCGGCTTTCCGCTATTCTCATGACACTGAAGTTTCCGCGCCGGATTCAAACTCGGACACTGCGGCGGCCAAGTCGTCGACCGGCACACTCTATGATGTGGCGCAGGACAAAGTTCCGCTGCCGAAAAAGCAGCCATCGCGTGAAAATGTCGCTGTGCTGCCAACAGTTCCGCAAGTGCGGCAGAAATCCGCCGCGCCCGCGCAGGTGGCAGCCGCTGAGCCGAAGGTCACTGAAAAGACCGACCGCCTGAAGCCCGCCGCTCCCAATGCAGAGCTGGCATCCGCGCCGGTTGAGAAAGCGCCAAGGCAGATTGAGCTTGCAGCTAAGGCCCCAGAAGTTGTTGCGAAACCTGCACCTGAAAGGGTTGAGACCGCCAAAATCGAAGCGCCGAAGAAGCCAACTGCTTCTTCAGACGGCTATGCGGTGGCGCAGGGTGACTCGCTCTACAAAATTGCCAAGAAACACGGTGTCTCCGTCGCTGCTCTGAAGGAGGCGAACGGACTTGCCGATGGCAATTTGAAAATTGGCCAGCCGCTCAAAATTCCTGCAGCGGGAGCAGCCGTCGCCGCAGCGCCGAAGGTGGACCCGATTCAGACCAGCGCGGCCGGTCAGGCCTCAAAGCCAATCAAGCCTGCGGTTGCGCAGGAGGCCAAGACAGAACCGGCCGCGCCAAAGAATGATGTGGTGACCGCTGAAGCTGATCAGGACAAGAGCGCCGCACCCAACGCGACGGGCATTTCCAAGCTGCGCTGGCCCGTGCGCGGTCGCACGGTGGCAAGCTACGGCCAGCGTGACTCAGGCTCAGTCAATGACGGCATCGACATTTCTGTGCCTGCGGGAACGCCAATCAAGGCCGCCGAAAACGGCGTGGTCATCTATGCCGGCAACGGACTGAAAGAGTTTGGCAACACGGTTCTGGTGCGCCACGCCGACGGGCTTGTCACGGTCTATGGCCATGCCAGCGAGCTGAAGGTCAAGCGCGGCCAGACGATCAAGCGCGGCGAAGAGCTGGCGACCACCGGCATGACCGGCAACGCCAAAGCGCCAAAGCTGCATTTTGAAGTGCGCAAGAACTCCGCGCCCGTCAACCCGGCATCATACCTCGAATAGTTTCTGCAAGGGCCTCCAGCCAATGCAAAACCCGCTTCCGCAAGGAGGCGGGTTTCTTGTTTCACAGGAGGTTTGCCGCTTCGTTCCGCAAGACCGCTGCAGCGCGTTCAAGCCACTTTGCCGGATCGCTGCGGTGATAGATGCGCTCTGAGGGTTCGATGTTGTCGAGAAACTTCCGATAGATCACCGCCTGCCGCGCGGCGGCTATGGGGGTGAGCAGGGTTGCCGCGCGGGCAGGGTCGGTTCCTGGCCAGGCCGCGAGCATCCGGCTGTTCCAATGCTCTTGAACCGATACAAGTTGGCTGCCCGGCGCGCGCTCCAGAAACGCAGGCTGGTCGAGCAGCGGGTGACCCAAGCCGCTGTCGCCCCAGTCAAGCAAAGTCAGCTCGCCTCCATTTCCCCGGAAATTACCCGGATGGAAATCACCATGCACAAGCGTGTCGGGAATGCCGCAATCGGCAACGGCGGCAATGCGCTGAGGAAGGTGCTGTGAAAATCTCTCCAACATGGCGCGCACTTCGACTGAGAGTTCGGCTGCCGTGCGGGAAATAACATCATTGATGGCAGTTTCCAGCGCAGGAGCGCGCCAATCGGGCGCTCCGGTGCCCAGAAGCTCGCCTGTGCGCAATGCCCAGCCGGCTTGCAGGCCAACCAGAATGGAAACCATCTCCAGCCGCTGCTGAGGCGTTGGCTCATGCAGGTCCACGCCCGGGATTTCGGCGAGCAGCGACTTTCCGCCGTGGTTTGCCAGCAGCCGGGGGGTGTTTTCCCCTTGCATGGCGGCGATCATCTTGCCTTCATGCGCGAAGAATGGCGGCACGGATTTCAGCCACACGGTCTGCCCGTCCGCCGGAATGCGCCAGACGCTGGACAAGTTCCATGTCCGAACCTGCTGCGGCCTGCCGGTCACGGCGATGCCAAGCCGGGAGAGTTCCGACAATGCCCATTCAAGTTCGGCTTTGGGTCCGCCGGGGCGCGCATAGGGCAGCCGCAGCAGATGATCGTCGAGAACGCCGTGCCAAGGCAAAGCATCCACCGGTTCACTGCCTTCCGCCAGATAGGTGACGCGCCCGCCTGCTGGTTCTGGCAGCTCTGTGTACAACAGTCTGAGCAGCGTGATCTCTATGCCAAAATGTTTCCGCACAGCCTGTAGAACCGGCTCACCATCCTGCCACCAGGGCGTTTCCACTGGAACGGCAGGCAGAGCGCCGATCACCTTGCCCTCTGCCGTCACCAGCACGACTTCAGCGAGCCTTTGCGGCGGCTCCTTATCCACTTGCGCGGCGGATCATTGCGCGCTTGGCCCGGTTCCCGGCATCTTCACGCCGTTCACTTTCACTTCGCCTTCGCGGGTGGTCTCGATCTTCCAGGTCACCGTGCCGTCTTCCGCCACCTTGCCGAAGCCTTTTGCGGCCAGAATGCCGTAGATGCCGTTCTCGAGTTCCAGTTCCTTTGGCGCGGCTTTGATCAGCTCGATCACTTGATCGAGGCCCTTGGCGCTGATAACGGACTGGCCGTAAGGCATCTTTTCCGGTCCCGCCACCATTGAGCCTTCATAGCCGACTGTCAGCGCCGGGCTGACATAGAGGCCGGGCGCGAGCGTGATTGTCACTTCACCCTTGGGCAGAAGCGCGGCGAGCGCCTGCTTTTCCATTTCCGGCGGCGGCTCATCGCCAGACTTTTCCATATGGTCCAGAAGCATGGCCATCGGCGCGGCAAAATCATAGTCGGAGACGGAAATGTCGATGGCCATGGATTTCGGCATCAGCTCAATGGCAAGTTTCGGCAGGAGTTCCTGTGGAATGCCGTCCGGCAGCGTCAGCCCGCTGATGGCTGCGATCAACTGAGCCCGGCCTTGCGCGACAATGCCGTTGACGGACAGGTCAGACACCATGCTCTCAAGCCCGGCCTTGCCGAAGGGGGTGACGACGGAAAGCCCATACATGGTTGAGTTGAAAGAGGCGGTGTCGAACAAGGGCACGCTTTGTTTCAGTATCTGCGCTGCTTCGACACGGCTTGCATCCGTCTCCGGCTTTCCCTCCATCTTTTTAACCAATGCAATGAACTTCGTCAGGGCGCCGGTGCGCATGCCTTTAAGGTCCAGCGTGCGGCTGGCGCTGTCGAGCGCGAAGGAAAACTTGATGCCATCCGGCATTTTCCCGTCGGGCGGAAGATCAGCATCGCCGCTGATGCCGATGAGTTTCATATGAAAACGGGCGTCCGCCACATCAGCGAGCGGCTGCGTCAGTCCGGAATTCAGGTCGAGCGCCACGTCCTTCAATGCGAAGCTGAAATTGTTCAGCTTGCTGCCGGTGCCCGTCTCTTTGATCGAAAAAGACACGTCCGAAATGCTGCCGGTCATGGCGGCGAATGTGCCGAGCGACTGGTCGAATGTTCCGCTAAGGGAAATGCCGCCGATGCGCGCTGCGCCTTCGGTTTGCTTTCCGTCTTTTGTTTCTTTGCCGCTGAATTCAAAGGGCTGCGCCAGCGCCGCCTGCCATTTGCCGCCGCCCTGGTCCTCAAGCTTCATCAAGAGCGGCGGAACGACAATCGGCGACTTTGGCTCGGTGCGCTTCTGCAGCGCGGTCAGATCAAGCTTAACATCATAATGCCCGCCGTTGGCGGTGATGCTCAAAAGATCCGCAGCTTCGCCCATAAAGGGCTTGAAGAGCGCAGTAAGCCGCTCCGCCTCCTGCTGTGTGGCGGGGGCGGCAATCGCGATGGGCGAAACAGATGTCAGGGCGGCAGTGAGAAAGAGCGCGCGCAGCTTCATGGCGGGTATCCAGTTGAGGTTGACTGATGCTAGCGGGTTATCACAAGGCAGTTCAACGGGAATATGCGCTTGAACGTCAAATTCCGCAGCCACGCGCTTTGGCACCAGCTTGACGGCGCGGGCGATGAATGCATTGTCCCGCCAGTGCTGCGCGAGGGTCCATGACGGCAAAATCAGAAATATTGCGCGATGTTTTCGGCTTCAATTCCTTCCGTCCCGGCCAGGAGGACATCGTCGATTCACTGCTGGCGGACCGGCATGTGCTGGCGGTGATGCCGACCGGGTCCGGCAAATCGCTATGTTATCAAGTTCCGGCGCTGGTCAAAGGCGGGATAGCCATCGTTGTTTCGCCGCTGGTCGCCCTGATGCAGGATCAGGTGGCGGCGCTGAAGCTGGCCGGCGTGGCGGCTGAAACAATCAACTCCGCCGCATCGCGCGAGACGAATGTCGGCATCTGGCAGCGGGCGGCGAGGGGCGAATTGCGCGTTCTCTATCTCGCGCCGGAGCGGCTGATGACTGAACGGATGATTTCGGCGCTGCAGAAGCTGCCCGTCAGCCTGATCGCCGTGGATGAAGCGCACTGCATTTCGCAGTGGGGCGCGTCGTTCCGGCCGGAATATGAGGCGCTGAAAGATTTGCAGCACGCCTTTCCCGGCATTCCCATCGGGGCATTCACCGCCACTGCCGACGAGGCAGCGCGGCGGGACATTGTCGCCAAACTGTTTGGGGGACAGGCTGAGGTCTATGTTTCAGGCTTTGACCGGCCCAATATCAGTTTGACGGTAGAGCCAAAGGCAACAGCCGGAAAACAGCTTCTGGCCTTTATGAAGGATCACGTGGGCGAAAGTGGGATTGTCTATGCGCTTTCGCGTAAGAGCACGGAGGAATGGGCGGCGCATCTGAACGCGCATGGATTCCGCGCAGTCGCCTATCACGCCGGGCTGACGCCCGAGGCCCGGTCGCGGGCGCAGGACCTGTTCATGACTGAGACGGGCATCATTGTCTGCGCCACCATCGCTTTTGGCATGGGCATCGACAAGCCGGACGTGCGTTTCGTTTTCCATGCCGACCTGCCGTCCTCGCTCGACGCCTATTATCAGGAAATCGGCCGCGCCGGGCGGGACGGGGAGCCAGCGGCGGCGCATATGGTGTTCGGTCTTGGCGACATCAGGATGCGGCGCAATTTCATCGCCGAGACGGACGCCGACGACCTGCACAAGCGCCGCGAGCACAAGCGGCTCGACGCGCTGGTGGGATATTGCGAAGCGCCCGGCTGCCGGCGGCAGACGCTCTTGTCGTATTTCGGCGAAGCGTCAGAGCCTTGCGGCAACTGCGACTTGTGCCTCAATCCGGGTGAGACGCTGGATGGAACGAAGGACGCGCTGAAGATCATCGAGGCGGCGCGGGCGACAGGCGAGCGCTTCGGTGCGGTGCATCTGGTTGAAGTCTTGACCGGCAAGGCGAACGGCCGCGCGGCCTCATTCGGCCATGACGAGCTCACCATATTCGGCGCGGGAAAAGACCGGCAGCGCTCGGAATGGCAGTCGCTGATCCGGCAAATGGCGGCGTCCGGCTTTCTGCAGCTTGACGCGGGCGGATATGGCGGCCTGTCCATTGGCGACAGGGGCAGGGCGCTGATGCGCGGAGAGGGCAGTTTCCGCTACCGCCGCGATATTATCCGGACCACGAAAAAAATGCAGCGCGCCGCAGCAATGGTGGCGGCAGGAGCAGATCCAGCCATGGAAGCGCTGCTTGCGCGCCTTAAGATCCTGCGCAGCAAACTTGCCGGGGAACGGCGTGTGCCGGCCTTTGTCATCTTCTCCGACCGCTCGCTGATTGACATGGCGGTGAAGCGGCCGAAGACTCTGGACGAGTTCGGCGAAGTGCATGGCGTCGGGGCGGCGAAGCTGGGCGAATTTGGAAAGGTGTTTTTGGCAGAGATTGCGTGAATTTGAGGTGTTTGATCACGGTATCGGCCGCCGCGGTCTTTGCTGGTTCAGGGACTCACTTTTAACTCAATCCGAAAGGGATTTGGCCATCCTTCCCGCCAAATCCTGAATGAACTGAAACGCCACGCGCCCCGACCGGCTGCCGCGCGTCGTCGCCCATTCCAGCGCCTCAGCCTGCAGCGTTTCCGGCGCGGCTCTGAGGCCGTAATGCGCGGCGTAGCTCGCCACCATGTCGAGATAGTCGTCCTGGCTGCATTTGTGGAAACCGAGCCACAGGCCGAAACGGTCGGAGAGCGAGACTTTTTCCTCCACCGTCTCATACGGGTTGATCGAGGTTGACCGCTCGTTTTCGATCATGTCGCGCGGCAGGAGGTGTCGGCGGTTGGAGGTGGCGTAGAAGATGACATTGTCCGGACGGCCCTCGACGCCGCCCTCGAGCGCGGCTTTCAGCGATTTGTAGCTTGTGTCGCCCGCATCGAACGACAGGTCGTCGCAGAACAGGATGAAGCGGTGCGGCGCGCCGCGCAGGAGGCTCATGAGCTTGGGAAGCGTGTTAATGTCCTCGCGGTGGATTTCGATCAGCTTTAGGGCCTGCGCGCCATTTTCCAAAGCTTCTGAAATATCGGCATGCACGGCCTTGACCAGTGAGGATTTCCCCATGCCGCGCGCGCCCCAGAGCAGCGTGTTGTTGGCGGGCAGGCCTCTTGCGAAGCGGCAGGTGTTTTCCACAAGAATGTCGCGCACATGATCGACGCCGCGGATCAGCTTCAGTTCGACACGGTTGACCTTGTGAACCGGCGCAAGCCGTGTGCCTTCCGGCTCCCAGACGAAGCATCCGGCAGAATCAAAATCCGGCGGCGCGGACGGGGGGGATGAAAGCCGCGAAACCGCCTCAATCAGCCGTTCGAGCTTCTCATTCAGGGCTTTGACGGCATCTTCGCTCATTCAGCGTCTTTCTTCTGGCGCTTTAACCCGCGAAAAGCCGGGGCAAAGGGTATGGTAACTCAATGCGCAGCGTTGTATTGGCTGCGCCGGACATTATATTCCGGCCAATTGCCAAAGGGCAAATCGGCCGCATCAGATTTATGGAGAACGGGATGCTAGTGACACCAGCTTATGCGCAGGCGACAGGGGCGGGCGGCGGCGTGGACATGCTGATGAGCGTTCTTCCGTTCATCCTGATCTTCATCATCATGTATTTCCTAATCATCCGCCCGCAGCGCACCCAGATGAAGCAGCGCGAGCAGATGCTCGCCAATGTGCAGCGCGGCGACACGGTGGTCATCGGCGGCGGCGTGATCGGCAAGGTCACCAAGATATTTGACGACAAGGAAGCCGAGGTCGAAATTGCCAACGGCGTGAAAGTGCGCGTTGTGCGCTCGCTCATTGCCGATGTGCGCATTAAGGGCGCGCCGGTCGCCGACAACAAGAACAGCTGAGAATTTGAGCGGCGCAGAGATGCGCTGCATTTGAAAGACAAGACGACATGCTGCACTTCGCCCGCTGGAAAACAGTGATGATCTGGCTCACGGTCGCCTTGGCCGTGATTTTCAGCGTTCCAAACTTCTTTTCGAAGGAACAGCTCGCCGCCATGCCTGACTGGCTGCCAAAGCGCACCATGCCGCTTGGGCTGGACCTTCAGGGCGGTTCGCACATTCTCTTGCAGGTCGAGCGGGACGACCTGATCAAAGACCGCGTCAACACAGTGCGGGACGATGTGCGCCGGCTGTTGCGCGACGCCAAGATCGAATATTCCGGGCTTGGTGCGGGACCGCAGAATGTTCGTGTGAAGATCAATGATCCGGCGAAAGTTTCAGACGCCAAGACCGCCATGGCGGAACTGTTGCGGCCCGCGAATGCGACGCTGCTTGGCAGCGGCAACGTGATTGAAGTTGAGATTGCCGATGCCGCCGATGGCCAGCTTGATCTCAAACTGACGGAACAGGGCATTGACTACCGCATCGCTTCGGCGGCGTCGCAGTCGATCGAAGTGGTGGGCCGGCGCGTCAATGAGCTGGGCACGACCGAGCCGCTGATCCAGAAGCAGGGCAATGACCGCATTCTTGTGCAGGTACCCGGTCTGCAGGACCCACAGCGCCTGAAGGACATTCTTGGCCAGACGGCGAAACTGACTTTCCAGATGGTCGATGAAAGCATGTCCGCCGAGGACGCGCTGAACGGCAGGCCGCCGTCAGGCTCGGAGGTCCTGTATTCGCAGGACGACCCGCCAGCGCCCTATCTGATTGAAACCCGCGTCATTGTCTCCGGCGAGAACCTCGTAGATGCACAGGCGGCGTTTGACCAGCAGACCAATGAGCCGCTGGTCTCGTTCCGCTTTGACACCAAGGGCGCGCAGCGCTTTGGACAGGCGACGCAGCAGAATGTCGGCAAGCCCTTCGCCATTGTCCTCGACAAGGAAGTCATTTCCGCCCCAGTGATCCGCGAGCCGATCCTGCAGGGGACGGGACAGATTTCCGGCAATTTCTCGGTTGAGGGCGCAAACGACCTGGCTGTACTGCTCAGAGCGGGCGCGCTGCCAGCGACCTTGACGGTGATCGAGGAGCGCACGGTTGGCCCTGGACTTGGCGCTGATTCGATCCGCGCCGGCGCGATTGCGAGCGTCATCGCCGGCATTCTCGTCGTGATCTTTATGCTGGTTGCCTACGGCTTCCTCGGCGTCATCGCCAATATTGCGCTGGCGGCGAACGTCGCCATGGTGATCGCTGTGCTGTCCGTACTTGGCGCGACACTGACGCTGCCCGGCATCGCCGGCATCGTGCTGACAGTCGGCATGGCGGTGGATTCGAACGTTTTGATTTATGAGCGCGTGCGCGAGGAGCGGCTGCAGGGCAAGTCCTTCATCCAGTCGATGGATCAGGGTTTTTCCCGCGCGCTGGCGACGATTGTCGATTCCAACCTTACGACATTTATTGCGGCGGCGGTGCTGTTCTTCCTCGGCTCCGGGCCGGTCAAGGGGTTCGCCGTCACGCTCGCCATCGGCATTATCACGACTGTTTTCACCGCCTTCACGCTGACCCGCTGGATGGTGGCGATCTGGATAAAGCGGAGCAAGCCAAAGGAAATCCCGAAGGGCTTTGTGCGCTTTGTTCCGGATGTGACGAAAATTCCGTTCATGAAGTTCCGCAACTATGCGTTCGCATTCTCCATCATCACCTCGCTGATCGCGCTCGGCCTGTTTGGCGCGATCAACATGAATTACGGCATTGATTTCAAGGGCGGATCTTTGATCGAAGTGCAGGCTAAGGGAGAATCAGCCAATGTCGCCGACATCAGGGCCCGGCTTGGCGAGCTCAATATCGGCGACGTGCAGGTTCAGACATTTGGCACGCAGCGTGACGCCATGATCAGGGTGGAATCGCTGGATTTGGGTGAAAGCGCGGAGCAGACGGTGGTTGCCCAAGTTCGCGAAGAGTTGAAAGCGGATTACGAATTCCGCCGGGTCGAAGTTGTTGGCGCCACAGTTTCAGGTGAACTGGTGCGCAACGGTTTTCTCGGCGTCGGGGCCGCGCTGCTCGCCATTCTGGCCTATGTCTGGTTCCGGTTCGAGTGGCAGTTCGGCCTTGGCGCGATTATCGCAACCGGCCACGATATCGTTCTGACGATCGGGCTGTTCGTGGTGACAGGCATGGAGTTCAACCTGACCTCCATCGCGGCGATCCTGACCATCATGGGCTATTCGCTGAACGACACGGTCGTGGTCTATGACCGAGTGCGGGAAAACCTGCGGCGCTACAAGAAAATGCCGATTCCTGAATTGCTCGACCTGTCTATGAACCAGACACTGTCGCGCACCGTGCTGACCGGCGTCACCACGCTTCTGGCGCTCGGCGCGCTGTGCCTTTTTGGCGGCGAAGTCATCCGATCCTTCACGATTGCGATGATATTCGGCATTCTGGTCGGTACCTATTCGTCGATCTTTGTGGCGGGTCCGCTGTTGATCCTGTTCAAGCTGCGTCCGGGCGGCAATGAATCGGAGACAAGCGTCGGATCGGCGGCGCTTTCCAAGTCGCGATGAAGGGTATTGAACTGCGCGCCGCGCATTTTCCGGGACGCGCACCGATAGACGCCTATGGCAATGGCGGGTTCCGCTTTGCCGACATGTCGCATATCGGGTCGATCCTGTGCCTTCCGTCCGGCATTCATGGCTGGGCGCCGAAGGATCAGGCGACGCTCTGTCTCGACGACATTGAGCGCATTTTGGCCGAGGCGGGCGATATTGAGGTGCTGCTGTTTGGCATGGGCAATGACCTGCGGCCCATTCCCAAGACCCTCAAGGAAGCGCTGCGCGGGCGGCGCATTGCTTCAGACCCGATGAGCACGGGCGCTGCGGTGCGCACCTACAATGTGCTGCTGGCCGAAGAGCGCCGCGTCGCGGCGGCGCTGATTGCTGTTGAATGAGCGCAGCGGGCGATATTGTCCGGGCGGCGAGCCGCGAGCGCTATATCGCCACGCTGTTCGCCCCTGAAGCAAAGCGTGAGGCGTTGTTTGCGCTGTATGCTTTCGACGCCGAGGTGGACCGCATCCGCGATCTCGTTCACGACCCGCTGCCCGGCGAAATCCGGCTGCAATGGTGGCGCGATGTGGCGAACGGAGAGAGGGACGGCGAGGCGGGAGGGCATCCCGTCGCATCGGCGCTTCTGCAAGCCATTTCCGCGCACGACCTGCCGCGCGCCGCCTTCGACGCTTATTGCGAGGCGCGGATTTTTGATTTTTACCACGATGTGATGCCGGATCAGACGGCGCTGGAAGCCTATCTCGGCGCAACGCAGTCCGCCATTATCCAGCTGGCGGCGATGGTGCTGGACAACGATGCGGCGCGCCAGGTCAGCGAACCTGCGGGTCATGCTGGCGTGGCGCTGGGTCTGGTGAAGATATTGCGGCAGCTGCCGCTGATCCGGCGGCGCGGGCAGGGGTTTGTGCCTCAGACGATATTTGCGGCGGCGGGCATGACATCTGAAGAGTTTCTGAGCGGCGGCGACAAGGCAGCCGGGAAGCGGCTGTGCGGCGCGCTTGCGGCGCTGGCGCAGAGCCATTTGGCAAAATTTCGGACACTTGAGCCCTCGCTTCCAAAACCGCTCCGTCTGGCATTTCTGCCAGCGGCTCCTCTGGCGCGGCGGCTTAGAGCTCTAGAAAAACAAGTTGACCCGCTCAACCGTCCATCCGAAGTTTCGGCGCTCGCGCTGACCTGGGATGTCTCGGCTTTAGCACTTGGATTTCTGCGTTGACAGAAATCAAAAGCCAGCGCCCGCAAGCCATGCCCTCACATCAGCCATGCCGGTCCGTGCAGCCTTCCTGCCAGCCGCGAGCATTGCCCGGCGACTCAAAGCTTTAGAAAAACAACAGGACCCGCTCAGCCGCTCATCTGATCCTTCGCCGCTGGCGGTCACCTGGGATGTTTTCTGGGCGGCGCTTTAGGGACCGCGTCAGGGAAATTGACGCATCAAGGCTTCGTAATCGCGCCCGCCGTAGAAGATGTTCGTAATTCGGATGCGGTCAGATTCAACCACATACAAAATGACAGCAGAACGTTCGAAAGGAACCATGCGCAAGTCGGCAAGAATGTCGTCGCGCGCCGTGCCGATGTAAGGGACATTGCCGATTTTATCGCAGCGGGCTTTGATTCTGCCCGTGAAGCCGCGCGCGGTGGTGAAACTTGCGCCTTGTGACCGCAGATAACGCTGAATTTCGCCCAAATCGAATTTCGCAGCATCGGCGTACGAGACCGGCAGCGTCTTGATGCTCATGCTGCTTCGGCTTCTGCATCAAGCTGGTCGAGGTAGGCGTCAACTTCATCACCAGACAAGAGCGGCCGCTTGTCATCCAGCGACGCCTGCACCCGCGCCCGGATCGAGGCGATCACCTCGTCGTGCTCCTTCTCTCTCTGCTGCCAGACGCGCATCGCGTCGCGGATGACTTCGCTGGCCGAGGCAAAACGGCCGCTGTCAACGCTGTCGCGCACGAGTTTGGCAAAGTGGGGGGTAAGGGTGATCGAGAGTTTTTCTGCGGGTTCCATGGGGGCTCCTTGTCTCAGCGGTAGTATAAAATCCTACTGGTAGAAAGCAAGGTTCATTCAGAACTCAGCCATACCCTCACATCAGCAGCGCCCGCGCCGTCATCACGCGTTTCCTAGCCTGCGCCTTCTCCGCGCCACGAAGCCGTTTGCCTTCAGATTTCGGCGCTTCGACTGGCGGGAAACAGGCCGAAATTGACATTCATCGGTTGAAACGAGCGTTTTCCCGGTTCATCGTCTGAAACAAGATGCCCGCCGGTTATGTGGCCAAGAATAGCGCCGAATGCAGTTGTCGCAGGCGGCGGTGCAAGCTCTCTTCCCAATATTTCCGCCGCGGCAAACCGTCCGGCCAGAAGTCCAATGGCTGCGCTTTCGACATAGCCTTCGCAGCCGGTGATCTGGCCGGCGAAGCGGATGTCGGCTCGGGATCTTCAGCCGAAGTGTCGCATCCAGCAGCGTCGGCGAGTTGAGATAGGTGTTGCGGTGCAGTCCTCCGAGCCGTGCGAATTCGGCGTTTTCGAGGCCGGGTATCATTTTAAAGACGCGGGTCTGCTCGGCATATTTCAGCTTCGTCTGAAAGCCGACCATATTGTAGAGCGTGCCGAGCGCATTGTCCTGCCGCAGCTGGGCAACGGCATAGGCTTTGACGGTTGGATTGTGCGCGTTGGTCAGGCCCATGGGCTTCATCGGGCCATGGCGGAGTGTCTCAACGCCGCGCTCGGCCATCACTTCGATGGGCAGGCAGCCGTCGAAATAGGGTGTGCCCTCCCATTCCTTGAACTCGGTTTTGCCGCCGGCAACAACCGCATCGACAAAGGCAAAATACTTGTCCTTGTCCATGGGGCAGTTGATATAGTCTTTGCCGGTGCCGCCGGGGCCGACTTTGTCGTAGCGCGACTGGAACCAGGCTTTGTCCATGTCGATGCTTTCGAAATGCACAATCGGCGCGATGGCGTCGAAGAAGGCCAGCGCGTCCGCGCCGGTCTCGCGGCGGATGGATTCTGCAAGGTCCGGCGCGGTCAAAGGCCCGGTGGCGATAATGGTCCTGCCCCATTCGCGCGGCGGCAGGCCTGCTATCTCTTCCCGCACAATGGACACGAGCGGATGCGCGGCAAGTTTTGCGGTGACAGCCTCGGCAAAACCATCCCGGTCCACCGCCAGCGCTGATCCGGCAGGCACCTGATGCGCATCGCCGCAGGCCATGATGAGGGAATTGCCGAGCCGCATTTCGGCGTGCAGCAGGCCGACGGCATTTGTTTCGGCATCGTCCGAGCGGAACGAATTGGAGCAGACCAGTTCGGCCAGTTGGTCGGTCTTGTGCGCATCCGTGCCGCGCACACCGCGCATTTCGTGCAGGATGACCGGGATTCCAGCGCTGGCGATCTGCCATGCGGCTTCCGACCCGGCGAGGCCGCCGCCGATGATGTGGATGGGGCTGTGTTTCATGCGCGCGGCTATAGCAACGCGACGGCAGACCGGAAAGGGGCATGGCGCAACTCTCCGGCGCGGGTTTCGAAATTCAGCGCTGCGCGCTATCGAACGATTGCCATCCCTGTGAGTTTGTCGAGCGCGCCGGTCATCGCCTCAAACGCTTTGTCTGCGCCCGCGATGCCATATCGAGCTTTGAGGTCCGCAGGGTTTTCATAGCCAAGCTTGGTTTTGCCAGCTTCCTCCCAAATCAATACGCGGATCGGCAGGTCAAGGCCGGCTCGGCGGTCTGCGGTGATGATCGGCGTGCCGATTTTCGGGTTGCCAAACATGACCAGAATTGTTGGCTCCAGCGTCATCCCGACGGCCTCTGCGCCTGCGGCATGATCCACCCGCGCCATAACTTTTGCGCCCGCCTTTTCGATGGCGGCGACCAATTGGTCAGCGGTCTTGTTTGTGTCATTCGCGCTGTCTTTAACTATCCAATCGCCGGCAAATGCAGTGTGGGCAGCAAGCGTAAAAGCCGCCGCAAGAATGAACTTGAGCATGTCAGATCTCCAATACGGATGTCTGAGATGATCATGCTGCCCGCGTCGATTCTGTGGCGGGAGCTGTCAATTTACTGTGAGCACGCCGTGACAAAGTTGGAGAACGAAAAAAAGCGCCTGCAGCGGGAGGAGCTGCAGGCGCTTTATGCTTTGGCTGAAAACTGGGAGGAGGAGTGTTTTCAGCCGTTAGACGCGGGGAACCTGGGAGGAGGACGTCCCCGCGAATTCTTACTTGACCGCTGAGCGGGCTACGCTGCGGATGTCGGCGCGATTGATGCCGAGGTCGGCGAGGTCGCGGTTCGACAGACGGTCGAGTTCGGACAGCGTGTTGCGGTATGTGCGCCAATTCTTGTAGCTGCGTGCAATGTTCATTTTGTTTTTCCTTTCGAGGGCGCCTTTTGAAATGGGAGGATTTCAGCGGGCTGGACTTTGGCGGATTTTGAACCGCCTTGATGTGTGAGCTTAGCGGGCGGCCGACTTCATGGCGATGAAGGGGATGTCGCCGCGGCTGATGCCGAGATCGTTCAGCTCACGAGAGTTAAGGCGTCCGAGCTCAGCGACTGTTTCACGGTAGCGGCGCCAGTTATTGTATGCACGTACGATGTTCACTTTGGTTTTCCTTTGACTTCGAATCTGTTTCGGCCTGCATCGACCGTTGACCAATACGTAAGACAAATACCTCGAATTTTGCAGGGTGAGATTTTGCATGGCTGCAATGCGAATTGTGCAACGCACAATTAACGGCTGTTAATTATTGCGCCGCACAAGTGCCCCAATTCGGCGCGATTCGCCTTCGTGTTGCCCAATTACGCATTGTTTTTGCTAAATATTTAGGCAAGTGTGGTTTCCTTTGGGTCATTAGGGTTCTTTCGCTACGCAGCATACTCAGTTGCAACCCTGATTCGCATTTGGTGTTGACGCCAGGATGGTCGTCAACTTGCCCAGGCCACGAACTCGCTTTCGCGCTGTTCACCGTTGCAACGCGCCGGATGGCGGCGCAGAATATGCGGGCGAGCATCTTTGGAGTGCGGTGAGATGGGGCTCTTCGTCTCTGTGAACAAGGATATTGAGCGCTGGGTGGCAGGGGGACTGATTGACCGCGCAACCGCAGACCGGCTCGGCATGGAACTTGCGAACCGTCCTGGCAGATTCGGACTGGGCGCTGTGCTTGGCGTATTCGGCGCGATCCTGCTTGGCGCGGCGCTGTTAAGCTTTGTCGCCGCCAACTGGCAGGAGATACCTCGGCTGGCGCGCGTGTTTCTAATTCTTGTCACAATCGCCGCCGGGTATATCGGCGGCGCGTGGCGGGAGGGCAGGGGCGACACGGTCTTTTCAGCGACGCTCTATCTTATCGCCGCCATTGCCTATGGCGGCGGCATCGCGCTGGTCGGGCAGATGTATCATTTGTCCGGCGATATGGCGAGCGCGGCGCTGGTCTGGAGCGCTGCGACGCTTGCGGCGGGATTTCTGCTTCTGTCCGGCAATCTTGCCGCCATGGCCGCCATTGTCGGATTGACCTATGTGATTGCCGCGCTTTCCGAAGCGTCATTTCACAGCGCGCACTATGTCTGGATCACGCCGCTGATTGCAGCTGGCGCGGCTCTCATTGCGCGGCTGACACATACGCGGTTTGGACTTCATGCCGCGACATGGCTGTTCCTGGGCATGTTCGTGGTGCTGCGCATTGAGAGAGATGTTGAAGATCTGGACCTGATGTTTGCGCTCGCGGGCACGGCGCTGTTTCTGGCGTTTGCCTGGTTTGACGATCTCGTTGAGAAGTTTACCCATTTCGTTCACGCCCTGCAGTTCTATGCCTTGTTGGTGGCGCTCGCCGGTTTTGCCGCGCTGCAGGCCGATTCCTATGGAGAAAGCATGAGTTTGAAGATCATTCTGGGCATCGCGGTAATCTGTCTTTCCATCGCAGCATTGGCCCTGAAGGGGCGCGAGAACGGGCAAGTGCGCGCGATCGCCTATCTCGCTTTTGCCGGTCAGGTGCTTTTCCTTGCCTTTGTCACCATCGGCTCGATCATGGATACAGCGTTGTTCTTCTTCCTGATCGGCATTTTTGTCATCATCATCGCCTTTCTCGTGGTGCAGCTCGAAAAGCGGTTCAATGCGCCGCAGACGGGAGAAGCGTCATGATTGACTTCCTGCGCGCTCATAAAATGTCGGCAGCAATTCTTGCAGCACTGATTCAATGCGGCGTCCTTGTCTATATGATCCAGAGCCGCGCCTCGATCCTGCGCAGCGGCACGGAGGTGGTTCTGAAAACCGAACCCGTCGACCCGCGCGACCTTTTGCGCGGCGACTATGTGACGCTTGGCTATTCGATTTCCAGCTTTACGGCGGCTGAACTTGGAGCGGGCATCAGCTCTGAACTGGACAAATCAGCGCAGGTTTACGTGGCGTTGAAAAAAGGTGCGGACGGCATCTGGGGCAAGAGCCGCATCTCAGCCGCGCCATTCACTGATTTGCGGGCGGATGAAGTTTTGATCAAGGGACGCACACAGTTACGGTTCTCGAGGGGGAGCACCGACGGACTGCGGGTTAACTACGGCATAGAGCGCTTCTATGTGCCGGAAGGCGAGGGCGGGGCCATTGAAGTGGAGCGCAACGAAAGACGCATCGACGCCGTCATCATGGTCAATGCCAGCGGCAAGGCGCAGATGAAGCGGCTGCTGGATGCGGGCGTTTCTCTATATGAGGAACCGCTTTACTGAGGAGGCCTGCCCGACGCCGGCCTTGCCGCTGATTGCTAAAGGATGGTGCGACCAATGGATATGCGCGCCGAATATTCGTCCCGCCGCGGAGTGCAGTCAAGGCTTCTGCAGGCCCGGACGCTTGATGAATGCCCAATGGCAACTTCTTCCCACTGCCTCGGCGATGCCGCAGTTGAATTTGCACCCTTGCTCCATTTGCCCGGTTGTGCGTAAACTCAATTCGGGCGCAGAGATTTGATGTTCATTGCAACCCCTTCAGGGAGTTCGTTCATGGCCAAAGTCCCAACCCCTCCGCAATTTGTCTGTCTTGCATTCGATGGTTCCAATGAGCCCGAATTCTGGAACACAACCCGGACGTTCGCGGCAAGCGCGGGCGTGCGCTTCACCTATTTCGTCAGCGGCGTCTATTTCCTGCTCACCGCCGACAAGAACGATTACATCGATGCGCTCGGCCGGCCCGGCAAGAGCAATATCGGCTTCGGCGGCACTATGGACATGATGAAACAGCGGCTCGAGCAGGTGCGGCTGGCGATGAAGGAGGGCCATGAGATCGGCTCTCACGCCATCGGGCACTTCGACGGCGCGAAATACACCTTTGCCCAATGGGACAAGGAGTTCGCACAGTTCACGCACATCCTGTCGAACGTCTGGCAAAGATACAACAAGGCGGCCGAGCCCGCCGGATGGAAAAACTATTTCGCCAAGGAGGTGTCGGGCTTCCGCGCGCCGTACCTGGCGGTCGGCGACCGCAAGGCGCTGTGGAAGACATTCGCCAAGCACGGCATGGATTATGACACGAGCCTCGTCAACAACATGAACTATTGGCCGCGGCAGATCGACGGCGTCTGGAACTTTCCGCTCGCGATGATCAAGGTGGCGGGAACAGCCAAGACCACGCTCAGCATGGATTACAATTTCCTTGTCTCGCAGTCGGGCGGCAAGGACGGACCCAAGGAGAAATGGAAGGAATACGAGGACCAGATGGTCCAGAGCTACGTCCAGTATTTCAACAGCAACTACCATGGCAACCGCGCGCCGGTGCATATCGGGCACCATTTCTCGCAGATGAACGGCGGCGCCTACTGGCGGGCCATGCAGCGCATCGCCCGCTATGTGAAGAAGCAGCCGGATGTCATCTGCGGCACCTACAAGGAGCTTCTGGCCTTCGTCGTGAAGAACAAGCATCTCCTGAACGACTATCAGGCGGGCAATTTCGACAAGCCGGCCGCTCCAAGTGCGCCCCGGTCCCTCGCGCCGGATGAGTTTGCTGTGAGCGTGCCCAAGGCGTTCACGGTCAGCCAGGCGCGGCTGGATCAGGTCCAGGCAAAGAAGAAAACGGCGAAATCAACAGGCTGCTGTGCCGGTTAGAGCACCAGTTGTTTAAATGGAATCACTTTTGCGGTCGCCGACACAAATACGTCATTCCGGGGCCGCGAAGCGGAACCCGGAATCCAGAGTGGCGAAGAGCGAAGTTTCGCTCCTGCGCAGACCGGGTTTCAGCCAGCCAAACCACCCGTTTCAGTCCACTTGCCAGCATCCCATCTCTGGA
>CAWDIY010000029.1:0-73889 GCA_963802455.1 uncultured Alphaproteobacteria bacterium
GGATTGCGCGCGGCGATGTTGTTCATCACAAATTCGCGCGTGCTCTCTATCGGCTGCGCTTCGGCGGAGGCCAGATATTTGCGCTCGCGGGCGACGACATCGAGCGCGCGCCAGAAGCCGGGAATGTGTTCGGGGGCGATGGGGAGGATGTTGATTTCGTCAGTTGCGTTCCATCGCTGTCGCCTCGCCTCCTATTTCTTCCAGTCCATCCGGCTGCTGACGATATGAAGCACGTTTACTATTTCGCTCGCTTCATCCACATCATAAATCACCACATACCTCTCGATTGGAAAATAGCGGGTCTCGTCCTTGAACTTTCGCCCTGAGAGTGGAAAAGCCGAGAGCATATCAATTGCGCGGCTCTCCAGCTCATCAAAGAAGGTCTGGGCTCGAACAGGGCTGTCCAAGGCAATGTAGTCGGATATTTGTTCAAGGTCGGCTTTTGCCTTATCAGAGAAATACACTGAGTAAGCCATTTCGGCTTACTCAGGCATGTGTTTCGCGCGGATTCGTTCGCGCATTCCTTCAAAGAATGCGCTGTTGGCCAGCGTGACCTTGCCCTCTTTCACTTGCTGGCGCGCGATCGCGATGTTCTCGTCAATGCGAGCCTCCTCAAGCGCCCGAGCAACTCCATCCTCATTATCACCAAACAGCGTTTTCACATCCTGCATGGAGAGCATCATCCCGACCGGCCGGTTCTTCTTGGTGACGATCACCGGCTCGCGCTGCACAGCATCGAGGAATGTCCCGAACGAGTTCTTGGCGTCAGCGGCGGTCATGGCTTTCATGGCGGGCACTCGTGCGTTGGGTTGTGGACATTTTAGACATAATGGGCGGGAGGTGGCAAGCTGCTATCCATCTCGCGACAGCAGATAATCGCACCAATCGATTGGCCGACTCTGAGAACACCAGCCATGTTGCGTTCCTAAGCGCTAAGATAGAAAACCAATGCCAATGCCGCCAAGGCGACCAGCACTCCCAATGGGCCCGTCGCCTTGATTGTGAATGAGCCAATGGAAGTTTCGAAAGTGTTCATTTGGATCTCGCCGTCGTAATTTCGTTTCGGCATGAGATTAGCGGCCCCGCCGCGTGTTGCGTTATGGGCGAGCGCCTCCTTGGTTTGAGCGGCAATCTCTGCCAACTGACAGGAGACGCGCAGCGTTGGGAACTCGAAGCGACTGGACAATAAAGTTCGCGCTCCGTCCCTAATTCGAATATTTCCCCGGAGACAAAATTCCCTGCCAATCCCGCGCGCCATGAAATATCCTGAGGATTTCGACGCCTTTTGTGCCGGTTTCATAGAAAACCAGATAGCTCCCCACAACTAGCATTCTGACATTTGCCCCAAGTTCGGCCTTGGGAACGCAAAGTCCCGGCGTTTCTCCGAGCTTGGCGCAATTTTCGCGGATTGACGCCGCCCAGCGCCGCGCCGTTTTACGGCTGTAGGCGGCAATATACCGGATCGCCGACTGCAAATCCGCTTTGGCCTTCGGATTAAACCGGACTTTCACTCAGCGTCCATCGCATCGAGTTCGGCGAATATTTCGTCAAACACCTCGTCGCTGTCGATTAACGGCCGCTGTTCCTGCCTTCGTCCAGAAGCTTCTTCAGCTCCTCAACCGCCCGCTCCCGCTGCCCCCGGCGGAACTTCCATTCCCGCAGCGCCTCGCGCATCACTTCGCTCGAAGACGCATACTCGCCCGATCCAACAACCTCGCGCAGCATCGCCGCCATTTCGGGCGTGACGGCGACACTGAGTTTTTCGACATTTGCCATGGCATTTCTCCTTGCCCCAATGGTAGGCAGGTTTCCTACCATTGGGGCAAGAAGTGTGGATCAGGCCGCCTTCAGCTTCGGCTTAATCAGCCCTCTCGCCACCAGCAGCTCCGCGATCTGCACCGCGTTCAGCGCCGCGCCCTTGCGCAGATTGTCCGAGACGATCCACATCGCGAGCCCGTTCTCCACCGTGATGTCCTCGCGGATGCGGCTGATATAGGTGGCGTCCTCGCCGGCGCTTTCGACCGGGGTCGCATAGCCGCCGTCCTCATGCCGGTCGATGACCAGGCACCCCGGCGCGTTCTCCAGCAGCGCCCGCGCCTCCTCCGGCGAGATCGGCTTTTCGAACTCGATGTTCACCGCCTCCGAATGGCCGATGAACACCGGCACGCGCACGCAGGTCGCCGTCAGCTTGATCTTCGGATCGAGCATCTTCTTGGTCTCGGCGACCATCTTCCACTCTTCCTTGGTGAAGCCGTCCTCCATGAACACATCGATATGCGGGATGACGTTGAAGGCGATGCGCTTGGTGAACTTCTTGGTCACGACGGGATCGGCGACAAACACGGCGCGGGTCTGCGTGAACAATTCGTCCATGCCTTCCTTGCCCGCGCCCGACACCGATTGATAGGTCGAGACGACGACGCGCTTGATGACAGCCGCGTCATGCAGCGGCTTCAGCGCCACGACGAGCTGCGCCGTCGAGCAGTTCGGATTGGCGATGATGTTGCGCTTCGTAAAACCGGTAATCGCATCCGGGTTCACTTCCGGCACGATCAGCGGCACGTTGGAATCATAGCGGAACGCCGAGGAATTATCGATGACGACGCAGCCCTGCGCCGCGATCTTCGGCGACCAGATTTTCGACGTCTCGCCGCCCGCCGACATCAGGCAGATGTCGGTGTCGGAGAAATCATACTGGTCGAGCACTTTGACCTTCAGCGTCCGGTCGCCATAGGAAACCTCGGTGCCGAGCGAGCGGCGCGAGGCGAGCGCCACGACTTCCGAAACCGGAAAGCCGCGCTCCTCCAGAATGTTCAGCATTTCACGGCCCACATTTCCCGTGGCCCCGACAATCGCTACCTTGAAACCCATTTGTTCAGTCCCTTTTGCCTCTCCCCACCCAAACCCGCCAAAATGGCGCGGCTTTCACTCACCCCGCCAGCCCGGGGGAGTGTCGGGAAGGCAAAGGCGGTCAAACCTGTTTGGTGGTTTTTTTCGATGTGGTTTTTGCGGAGAAAAGGCGAGCGGCGTCGCGGGCAAGGCCCGCTGCGAACAGCTCAACGATGGCTTGGCGGAAGCCGCGCATGGTGTTTTCCTTTTCCGCAGCTGCTCATAGGGGAAAATCCATGAGAGTCAACCAAGCGGAACTGACGCTCGCCTGCCGCTTGGGCATGAGTCTTTCGTCCTAGTTCCAAAGCAGCGGTGTCAGTTTGGGACAAATTCTGGCATTTTGACCATGGACGAATTCGCATTTGGCCGGGTGGGGCGCCCGGGATGTGAGTTCCGCAATCCAAATAGCAAGTGGAGGACTTGAAACATGGCAGACGCAGTAATGGCGGGCACGGCGTCCCGCGGCATGACGAGAGAGGAAAAGAAGGTCATCTTCGCCTCCTCACTCGGCACCGTTTTCGAATGGTACGATTTTTATCTTTACGGATCACTCGCCGCCTTCATCGGCGCGGCGTTTTTCTCGCAATATCCGGAAGCCACGCGCAACATTTTCGCGCTTCTGGCCTTTGCGGCGGGCTTCCTGGTGCGCCCGTTCGGCGCTTTGGTGTTCGGCCGGCTCGGCGATCTCGTCGGCCGCAAATACACGTTCCTTGTCACCATCGTCATCATGGGCCTGTCGACATTCCTTGTCGGCCTCCTGCCCGGCTCGGCGACCATCGGCATCCTGGCTCCGATCATCCTGATCGGCCTGCGCATGCTGCAGGGTCTTGCGCTCGGCGGTGAATATGGCGGCGCGGCGACATATGTTGCGGAGCATTCGCCTCCCGGCAAGCGCGGTTACTACACCTCGTTCATTCAGACCACAGCGACGCTCGGCCTGTTCCTGTCTCTGGTCATCATCCTGGCGCTGCAGACCAACATGTCCAAGGAAGCCTTTGCCGACTACGGCTGGCGCATCCCGTTCCTGCTCTCGGCCATCCTGCTCGGTGTTTCGGTCTGGATTCGCCTGCAGATGAACGAATCGCCGGTGTTCCAGCAGATCAAGGATGAGGGCAAGCAGTCAAAAGCGCCTTTGTCGGAAGCCTTCGGCCAATGGAAAAACGCCAAGATCGCCATTCTGGCGCTGCTCGGCGCGACTGCCGGTCAGGCCGTTGTCTGGTACACGGGCCAGTTCTACGCGCTGTTCTTCCTGACGAACGTGCTGAAAGTTGATCCAGCGTCCGTGAACATGATGGTCGCGGCTTCGCTCGTTCTCGGCACCGGCTTCTTCATCGTCTTCGGCTGGCTGTCTGACAAAATCGGCCGCAAGCCGATCATCATGGCGGGTCTCCTTCTTGCCATCCTGACCTACTTCCCGCTGTTCAAAATGCTGACGGAAGCCGCCAACCCGGCGCTCGCCACAGCGCAGACAAGCTCTATCGCAACAGTGACCGCCGATCCCAAGGACTGTAACTTCCAGTTCAATCCTACAGGCACGGCAAAGTTCACCACGTCATGCGATATCGCGACTGCGTTCCTGACCCGCAACTCGGTGCCGTATACGGTAGTGGACGGCGCGGCCGGCTCAGCGGCCTCGATCAAGCTGGGCGATTTGACGGTTGAATCCTACGATGCCGTCAAGGCAGGTGACAAAGCCGCCGGCATGAAGGGCGCGTTCGAAAAGAGCGTCAACCTTGCCATGCAGGCCGGCGGTTATCCGCTGGTGCGCGATGCGGTCAAGGTCACGGGCTCCAAGCTTACGGCCTTGATTGCCGCCAATCCTGAAGCCAAGCTCGACCAAGCGGCCATTGAAGGAGGCGAAAAGGTGATGACCAAGGTCGCCGACGCTGTGACAGCCAAGCTGCTCACCGCTGACGAAGCCAAGGCGATCACCGACGCGGAAGTGCCGGTCTATTCCGTCAAGGGCGCAGGCGCGTTCAAGATGGTGGCCGACGCCGCAGCGGTGAACTGGACCAAGATCATCGCGATCCTGACCCTGCTCGTCGTCTACGTCACCATGGTCTACGGCCCGATCGCCGCATGGCTCGTGGAAATGTTCCCGACCCGCATCCGCTACACCGGCATGTCGCTGCCCTATCATATTGGCAACGGCTGGTTCGGCGGCCTGCTCCCGGCGACCGTCTTCGCCATGAGCGCGGCCAAGGGCGACATCTACTACGGCCTCTGGTATCCGATTGTGATTGCTGCGATGACGCTGGTCATCGGCATCCTGTTCGTCAAGGACAACAAGAAGGATCATCTCCTCAAAGACATGGATTGATTGTTTTCAGCCCAGACAACAAAACCGGCGGGGGCAGCTCCGCCGGTTTTACTTTGCCGCAAGTGCGGCTAAGCTGCGCGCATGAATACACGTCTCGTCACACTCATGTTTCCTGCTTTCACTCACTTGCGGCTCTGCCCGCTCCGCCGAGCGCCATGCAGATGAACAGCGCGGAAATCCTCGCCGCCCTTCCGGGAATGACCATGACCGGCAGCTATGCCGACGGCGTGAAGTTCACCGAGACTTACCACTCCGGACAAAGACGATCAGCGTATCAGGACGACAGGGGTTCCGACACCGGCAACTGGTTTGAGAAGGACGGCCTGTTCTGCACCTTCTATGTCAGCCTGCAGGGCGCCTGTTTCAAAGTCGTGCGCACCGGGGCGAACTGTTATGAATATTACGTGGCGGAGGGCCAGGACGGGATCAAGTCAGAGCCTGACGCGCATTGGAACTCGGTCGGCTGGGATCAGGCTAAGCCATCCAGCTGCGATCTTTCCGACAAGGTTTCTTGACCATACAGACGAGGCGTCGTTGGCTTTTGATTTGACCTAGCGTGGCAGCGGCCTAAAGTGGCGTCACGGGGGAAATATCAAGGGAGCACCGCCATGCGTTTCGCCAACGTACTTGCCGCCGCCTTTCTGCTCGCCGCAGCGCCCGCCGCCGCCCATCACGGCTGGTCGTGGACGAAGGACGGATTTTTCGAGTTGAAAGGCCGCATTGCGAAAATCTATCTTGGAAATCCGCATGCCACTCTTGATGTGGACGTTGAAGGCGCGGTGTGGCGGGTTGAGCTCGCGCCGCCTGAACGCACGGCGAACGCGGGCTTCACCGAGGCGTCGGCCAAGGTGGGCGACGAGGTGACGGCGATCGGCAACCGGTCGCAGGACGACGCGGAGCTGCGGATGAAGGCGGTCCGCCTGATTGTCGGCGGCAAGACCTATGACGTCTATCCGGCGCGCGTCCCGCCAGCCAACTGAGCGCGCCGCTGTGACCGTGGAAGGCTTTCTCGCCGCCCTTGAACAAATAGGCCTTGTCCGCGCGGTGAGGACGTCATTCTTCGCATATCCGCTCATCAACGCGGCGCATATTCTGAGCATTGGCGCGCTGGTCACGAGCGTCATTCTTATGGACCTGCGCCTCCTCGGCCGGTTTGCCAGCCTGCCCGAGCTCCCGTTCATCCGGCTTTTCCGCCGCATTGCGCTCAGCGCCTTTGCCATCGCGGCGCTGACGGGCGTGACGCTGTTTGCCGTGCGCGCGGGCGATTATGCTGAAATCCGCCTGTTCTGGGTCAAGATGGGGCTTCTCCTGCTTGCCGCCGCCAATTTCGGGTTCTTCATGGCCGTTGACCGCAGGCAGACAGAGAATGCGCCTCACTCCAACGCATGGCGCGCATCTCTGCGTCTGTCTTTGCTGGTCTGGCCCGCCATCTTGATTGCGGGCCGCTTCCTCGGCTTTGTCTGATGCCTCAGGCCGTCAGCCGCTTGAACGCGTCCAATATCGCCGCGCCCATCTCCACCGTCGTCACCTGCTTGCATCCGTCCGACATGATGTCGCCGGTGCGCAGACCCGCGTTCAGCACCTCGGAAACCGCCGCCTCAAGCTGGTCCGCCTCGGCGGTCATGTTGAACGAGTAGCGCAGGCACATGGCGAAGGAGGCGATCATGGCGATCGGGTTGGCGATTCCCCTGCCCGCAATGTCCGGCGCCGAGCCGTGCACCGGCTCATACAGCGCCTTGCGCTTGCCGGTGAGCGCGTCCGGCGCGCCGAGCGAGGCGGACGGCAGCATGCCGAGCGATCCGGTCAGCATCGCCGCCACATCCGACAGCATGTCGCCGAACAGATTGTCGGTGACGATCACGTCAAACTGCTTCGGCCAGCGCACCAGCTGCATGCCGCCCGCATCCGCCAGCATATGGTCGAGCTTCACGTCAGGATATTTGGCCGCATGGGTGGCGGTGACCACCTCGTTCCACAAAACGCCCGATTTCATCACATTGCGCTTTTCCATCGACGTGACGCGGTTATTGCGCGTGCGCGCCATGTCAAAGGCGACGCAGGCGATGCGCTCGATTTCGAACGTGTCATAGACCTGCGTGTCAATGCCGCGCTTCTGGCCGTTGCCCAGATCGATGATCTCCTTTGGGCTTCCGAAATAGACGCCGCCGGTCAGCTCGCGCACGATCAGAATGTCGAGACCCTCGACCACTTCCGGCTTCAGCGACGAGGAGCCGGCGAGCGCGGGGTAGCAGATGGCGGGGCGCAGATTGGCGAACAGCTCCATGTCCTTGCGCAGCCGCAGCAGCCCCGCCTCCGGCCGCGCCTCATACGGAACCTTGTCCCATTTCGGCCCGCCCACAGCGCCGAACAGAACCGCGTCCGCCGCCATGGCCTTCGCCATGTCGCTCTCTGAGATTGCCGCGCCATGCGCATCGTAGGCGCAGCCGCCGACAAGGCCCTCGTCCACTGTGAAGCCCGCGCCCATTTCCGCATTCATGTGCGAAATGATGTGGCGCACTTCGGCCATCGCTTCCGGACCAATGCCATCGCCGGGCAGCAGAAACAGGGAGCGTGTCGTCATAATGCTGTACTCTTCTTGAGGGGAAATCTGCGGGAGCCTCTATGCGCTCATCCGGCAAATTGCAACGGCACTCACCCGCCTTTTAAGCGGCGGCACAGCTCGTCCAGCTGCTCCAGATCACGGTAGCGGACCGACAGCGCGCCGCCGCCGCCGGAATGATTGATGGTCACCTTCATGCCGAGATGGTCGGATATCAACTTTTCCAGCGCCGTCGTGTCCACGTCTTTTGGCGCCGCGCCTTTCATTGATTTGGTTTCGAGCGCCGGGGTGGCGGACGCCGCCTGCGCCATCTGCTCGGCCTGCCGCACGGACAGACCGCCGGCCACAATCTTCAAGGCCAGCGCCAGCGGGTCATCCACCGCGATCAGCGCCCGCGCGTGACCGGCGGACAGCTGGTTGCTGATCAGCATGTCGCGGACTTTTTCCGGTAGCTTCAACAGCCGCAGCGTGTTGGCGACATGGCTGCGGCTCTTGCCGATAATGCCAGCCAAATCCAGCTGGGTATAGGAATGTTCGTCGACTAACTGTTGATAGCCGAGCGCCTCTTCGATGGCGTTGAGATCAGAACGCTGCACGTTTTCGACGATGGCGATTTCAAGCGCCGCCCGGTCGTCAATGTCGCGGACAATGACCGGAATCTCGTTCAGCCCGGCAATCTGCGCCGCGCGCCAGCGCCGTTCGCCCGCGACGATCTCATAAAGATCGGCGCTCTCGGGCTTTTTCCGCACGATTATTGGCTGAACCACACCATGTGTGCGGATGGACTGCGACAGGTCCACAAGCTCGGCCTCGGAGAAACTGCGGCGCGGATTGCGCGGGTTTCGCACAATATGCTCAATCGCCACCCGGCGGTCGGCGGAGACAGAAGACGCAGCCGCCTGCGCCGGCTTGTCCATTTCGCCGATCAGCGCCGCGAGGCCCCGCCCCAGCCGTTTGCGTGAAGGATCATCATTCATGTTGTTCTCCCGCTAAAGAATTCATTTAATTAGCCAGCTTATTAATTACGCCGCACGCAGTTTCCGCTCTCTTTGAATCAGTTCCGACGCCAGCTGCAGATAGGCTTGGCTACCAGAGCAGCGCAGGTCGTAAAGGATCGCCGGCTTGCCGTGCGACGGCGCTTCCGAGACGCGCACATTGCGCGGAATGACCGTGCGATACACTTGATCGCCCATATGCTTGCGCACGTCATCAACGACCTGATTGGCGAGATTGTTGCGGCTGTCATACATGGTCAGGACAATGCCCTGGATGGTCAGCGCCGGGTTAAGCGACTGCCGCACTTCCTCGACCGTCTGCAGCAGCTGGCTGAGGCCTTCCAGTGCAAAAAATTCGCACTGCAGCGGCACCAGCACCGAATCCGCCGCCGCCATGGCGTTCAGCGTCAAGAGATTGAGTGACGGAGGACAATCCACGATAGCATAGGTGAATTTTCCAGCACCATTTGCCCGCAATGCGCGCTTCAAGCGGTGCGCCCGGTCAGCCTCACCGGCAATTTCCATCTCAAGACCGAGAAGATCAAGCGTGGACGCGATGATTGACAGGCCTGGAACCGCAGTTTCAATCGCCGCATCCTCCACAGTCGCGCTGCCCATAATCACGTCATACGAAGAGAGCTGGCGGTCCCTGCGGTCAATGCCGAGCCCGGTGGAAGCATTGCCTTGCGGATCGACATCAATAAGCAGCACACGTTCGCCGATGGCCGCCAAAGCGGTTGCAAGATTGATCGCCGTCGTGGTTTTCCCCACTCCGCCCTTCTGGTTTGCCACTGTTATTATCCGCAAATGCGTCATTTTTGCCCAAACAAAAGCATGAAACAGCTTTTACAAACGGTGTGAAACATTGGAAATTTCCAAAATAACCGAATCTGTGTCTGTCTTGCTTTGATGCTCTAGCAGATCAAAGTTCCATCCGCCACGTGCGGCGGCAATTTCTTCCCTGTGCCGCCTTCCCTTGTGGAAAAGCCCTTTAGCGCCGGACTTCAGCCACGGCATTGTCAGCGTTAACAGCGCCGGAAGCGCGGCCACAGCGCGCGCGGTGACGTACTGAGGCGCAAGATTGAGCTGCGCCGCGTTTTCAATGCGCATCGCATGCACCTTTCCGCTTGCGCCGGTCTCCTGTAGCGCAACGTTGAGGAAGGCGGCTTTTTTGCCAATGCTTTCAACGAGATGGAGATGGCCTGCGCCCTCGCCTTTTGCCTGACCTGTCATCAAAACAGCCAGCACAATGCCGGGAAAACCGCCGCCTGAGCCAACATCAAGCCATATCCCCTGCATCGGCGCAATGGCGGCGATCTGAGCGCTGTCCACAATATGCCGCTGCCATAAGTGTTCAATCGAGGCCGCCGACGCGAGATTGATCCGGGAATTCCAATCGCGGAACAGCGCTTCAAACGCCAGAAGCCGTTCAAACGTTTCACGTGAAACATCCGGCAGCACTTCGCGTAATGAATCGAATTTTTCCTGACTCAAGCCGCGCCCCGAAGCTGGTTTCTCGCCCTTTGGCGGATTGAAAGCAGCACAAGCGACATGGCCGCAGGCGTCATGCCATCAATCTTTTGCGCCTCCGCCAACGACCTTGGCATCCGCGATGCAAGTTTTTGCTTCAGCTCATTGGAAATGCCGGAGACTTCGGAAAAATCCATACCGTCCGGAATCAGACGCTCTTCCTCTCGCCGCAGCAGCGCGGCGCTGGCGCTCTGCCTCTGCAGATAGACATCATACTGCGCTTCAATTTCCAGCCGTTCAGCCGTTTTCGCATCAATTTCAATGAGTTGCGGCCATATCTCGGCCAATCGGCGGACATTGACGTCCGGATAAGCCAAGAGATCGAATGCCGACCGGCGCTGGCCGTCCTTGTTGACCCTGAGCCCAGAAGCTTCAGCCTCTGACGGGGTGACAGACAATGAACAGGCGAGGGCCTTCGCTTCGTCGAGGCTTGTGGAAACGTCGCGGTATCTCACGGAACGCTCGCTGCCAATCAGCCCAAGCCGCTCACCCAATGGCGTCAGCCGGGCATCAGCATTGTCGGCGCGCAGCGAAAGGCGGAATTCGGCGCGCGAAGTGAACATGCGGTAAGGCTCGCTGACGCCGTTGGATGTCAAATCGTCGATCATCACGCCAAGGTATGAGTCCGCGCGGCTGATTGTGACTGACGGGGCACCGGAGGCCCTGCGCGCCGCGTTCAACCCCGCCCAAAGGCCCTGTGCGCCCGCCTCTTCATAACCCGTCGTGCCATTGATCTGTCCAGCGAGGAAAAGACCGGAAATCCTTTTTGTTTCAAGGCTTTGGTCGAGCTCGCGCGGGTCCACATGGTCATATTCGATGGCGTAGCCCGGGCGTAACATCACCGACTTTTCCAGCCCCGGAATCGTCGCATAAATCTGCGCCTGAACCTCTTCGGGCAGCGAGGTGGACACCCCGTTGGGATAGACCGAAATGTCGTCCAACCCCTCAGGTTCAAGGAATATTTGATGCCCGTCGCGGTCGCCAAATTTAACAATCTTATCTTCAATAGACGGACAATAACGCGGTCCGACACCCTTGATCGAACCCGAATACATCGCTGATTTATGCAGATTGGTGCGGATAATATCGTGGGTTTCAGGCGTCGTGCGTGTGATGCCACAGGCGATCTGCTTGGCATGCGCCCTTTCCGTCATCAGCGAAAAGAAGTAGGGATCCTCGTCCGCCGCCTGCATTTCGAGGCTGGCCCAGTCAATCGTGCGCGTGTCAAGGCGCGCCGGCGTGCCGGTTTTCAGCCGGCCCAGGACAAAGCCAAACCGCTCCAAAGTCGCGCTCAATCCGAGGGCAGGGGCCTCGGCCATCCGCCCGGCGGGTATTCGTGTCTCCCCAATATGAATAAGCCCGCGCAGAAACGTGCCGGTTGTCAGCACCACTGAGGCGCAGCCAAGTGTCCTGCCATCCGCCAAGACCACACCAGTCACGCGCTTGCCGTCCAGAATGAGATCTTCGACCTCACCCTCGACAACGGTCAGACCGTCCTGCTTGCGCAACATGCCTTGAATGGCGGAGCGGTACAGCGCCCGGTCCGCCTGGGTGCGGGGGCCGCGCACGGCCGGTCCCTTCTTGCGGTTAAGAAGCCGGAACTGGATGCCGGCCATGTCCGCAGCCCTGCCCATGAGACCATCCAGCGCATCTATTTCCCGGACCAGATGGCCCTTTCCGAGGCCGCCAATGGCCGGATTGCAGGACATGACGCCAATTGTGTCGGCGCGGTGTGTGATCAAAGCCGTCTTTGCGCCAACGCGCGCGGAAGCGGCGGCGGCCTCGCAGCCCGCATGGCCACCACCCACAACTATCACGTCAAAACTGTCCAAAGACTGCATTTGCAATCCAATTCTCAAGAATTCACCGGGCATCTACCACTCTGTTTCACGTGAAACAACCATGTTCTGGCATCATGGGCGAGCATACGATGTTTCACGTGAATCAGCTTAAAAGAGGAGCAATTCTCTGTTTCACGTGAATCACTTGCCGATGCAGAATTGCGAGAAAACCACGTCCAGCAAATCCTCAACATCGATCCTGCCCGTCAACCGCCCGAGAGCCTCGCCTGAGAGACGCAGATCCTCGGCTCTCATCTCCAAAGGTGTTTCACGTGAATCCAGCGCCGTCTTGAGATGAAGGGCGCATTCGCGCAGCAGCTCCGCCTGCCTCTGCCGCACAGGTATGGCTTCGGCAATATTACCGCGCGTCTCTGCCGCAAACTTGCCAATCAATGCACAAAGTTCGCTAATGCCTGACCCGTCAAGCGCCGACACCACCGCATCATAGCTGTCCGGGAGCACCTCGCTCCTCAAGTCACACTTCAAACCCACACGAAGGATAGGCGCAGACCCGGCTGCGTCCGGACCTGAGCCGGGCCTCATCACATCTTCCACCAGCAGGATCAGGTCGGATTCAGCGCTGCGGTCCAGCGCCCTTTCAATGCCAAGCGCCTCGATACGCCCGGCATTTTCGCGGATTCCCGCTGTGTCCACCAGATTGACGCGAAAGCCGCCAATATCCAGCCGCGCCTCCACAAGGTCCCTTGTCGTGCCGGCCTCCTCGGTGACAATGGAGACGTCCCGGCCCGCCAAGGCGTTCAAAAGGCTGGACTTTCCGGCGTTTGGCGCACCGAGAATGACGACGTTCAATCCGTTGCGGACAATCTCCCCGGCGCGCGCGCGAGACAGGTGCCGCTCAATGTCACGGCTCAGCGCTTCCATGTCCTGCCAGACTGCGCTGGCCACAGACCCCGGCACATCGCCCTCGTCGGCAAAATCAATCTCCGCCTCAATCATCGCCCGCGCGTGAATGAGCCGCTGCCGCCAGCCTTCGTACAGCTCCCGCTGACCGCCCCGCGCGTTGGCGAGCGCCTGGACGCGCTGCGCTTCAGTCTCAGCCGCGACAAGATCGGCCAGCCCTTCGGCTTCAGTCAAATCGACCTTTCCCATCAAAAAAGCGCGGCGCGTGAACTCTCCGGCCTCAGCCATGCGCAGGCCGCTGATAGAGGAAAGCGCTGCGAGGCAAGCTGACACTGTGGCAACGCCGCCATGCAGATGCAGCTCGGCGCAATCCTCGCCGGTGAAACTGGCGGGCGCTGGAAAGTATAGAACAAGTCCCTGGTCAATCACATGGCCAGCGGGTGTGCGTATGAAACAGAGCTTTGCTGTCCGAGGCGCTGGCACGACGCCAAGCATGGTTGTCAAACTATCCCGGACTTGCGGCCCGGACAGGCGCACCACCGCCACACCGGACGGCAGGCGGCCGGATGAAAGCGCAAAGATTGTGTCAGTGAACATCAGCAGATCAAAACTCCTTGCTGATGAAAATATCCAAGGCAGTTAAAGTCAATAGTTTCGAATCGATGCTATAAAATAAATCAATTGAATCAATAGTTTACGTGTTCATCGAATCAAAGAAGTCCGAATTGCCCTTGGTCTGCTTCAACTTGTCGATCAGGAATTCGATCGCGTCCGTTGTGCCCATCGGAGCTAGAATGCGGCGCAGAACATAGATTTTCTGCAGGTCCTGCTTCGGAATCAGGAGGTCTTCCTTGCGCGTGCCGGACTTCAGAATATCCATTGACGGGAAGATGCGCTTGTCTGCGACCTTGCGGTCGAGCACTATTTCCGAATTGCCCGTGCCTTTGAATTCTTCAAAGATCACTTCGTCCATGCGGCTGCCCGTGTCGATCAGCGCCGTCGCGATAATCGTCAGCGAGCCGCCTTCCTCGATGTTGCGCGCCGCGCCAAAGAAGCGCTTCGGCCGCTGCAAGGCGTTTGCGTCAACGCCGCCGGTCAGCACCTTGCCGGATGACGGCACGACTGTGTTGTAAGCGCGACCGAGGCGCGTGATCGAATCCAGGAGGATCACCACATCGCGGCCGTGCTCGACCAGGCGCTTGGCTTTTTCGATCACCATTTCCGCCACCTGCACATGCCGCTGCGCCGGCTCGTCAAACGTCGAGGACACGACTTCGCCCTTCACCGAACGCTGCATGTCGGTGACTTCCTCAGGCCGCTCGTCGATCAGAAGCACGATGAGATAGCATTCAGGATGGTTGGCTGTGATCGAATGCGCGATGTTCTGCAGGAGCACAGTCTTACCCGTGCGCGGCGGCGCGACAATCAGGCCGCGCTGTCCCTTGCCGAGCGGCGCGACAAGATCGATGACGCGCGCCGACAAATCCTTCGTTGTCGGGTTTTCGATCTCCATCTTGAACCGCTCATTCGGATAGAGCGGCGTCAGATTGTCGAAATGCGTCTTGTGCTTGATCTTCTCCGGGTCTTCGAAATTGATCGTGTTGACCTTGAGAAGCGCAAAATAACGCTCCCCGTCCTTCGGCCCGCGGATCGGCCCCTCAACCGTGTCGCCGGTTTTCAGTGAGAAACGGCGGATCTGAGAGGGCGAAATGTAGATATCGTCCGGGCCGGGCAGGTAGTTCACATTGGCCGAACGCAGAAATCCGAACCCGTCCATCAAAAGCTCGACCACGCCCTCGCCGATAATCTCCACTTCTTGCGCCGCCAGCTGTTTCAAGATCGCAAACATCAGCTCCTGTTTGCGCATGGTCGAGGCGTTTTCTACTTCGAGCGATTCGGCGAAGGCCAAGAGATCCGTCGGGCTTTTGCTCTTGAGGGCTTGTAGTTTCATTTCCTGCATCGGCGCGGAACTCATCATTGGAAGGGAAGGCGGGGAAGGGTGTGACACAGCAGCGTTTCAGCCTTGTCGGCGATGGAATCTGCTAGAGTCTGGAAGAAGATGAGCTGCTTTAGTCGCTTGAGGGGATAAGCGCAAGCACGTTTTTGCGCTGCGCGCTTCAACTTTTCAGGAGCGTTAAGAAGCTCAAAACGGCTTCACAATGACGAGTGTGACGATGACAATCATCAACGCCGTCGGCACCTCGTTCATGATGCGCCAATGGCGCGCCGGTTTTTCATTTTTGTCCGCGGCAAACCGGCGGACGGAGGCGGAAAAATAGCCGTGCGCCGCCGAAAGCAGGATTACCATGGCGATCTTCACATGCAGCCAGCCTCCCATGAACTGAAAGCCGCGCCAGGCGAGCCACAGCCCGGTCGCCCATGTGACCACCATCGCAGGATTGATGATCGCCCGCAGAAGCCGACGCTCCATCACTTTGAATGTTTCGGACTGCACCGAGCCGATCTCCGCATCCACATGATAGACGAACAGGCGCGGCAGATAGAGCATGCCCGCCATCCATGACATGACGGCGATCACATGCAGCGCCTTCAGCCATGGATAGAAGTTGACCGGGTCAAGCCAGAACAGCGCGAGGCTAAGCAGCGCAAAAATGCCGAGGCCCGCCAAGGCGCGTTTCGTCGGCCCGCTCATCCCTGACGCACTCTGGCAATCATCTGCTCCACATGCGCAATCGGCGCCTCCGGCGTGATGCCATGGCCGAGATTGAATATCAGCGGCCCGCGCCCAAGCGTTTCAAGAATGCGCGCCACACCTTCATCCAAAGCCTTGCCGCCGGCCACAAGCCGCATCGGATCGAGATTGCCCTGCACCGGCCCCTGAAGCTGCAATGACTGTGCCTGACTGAACGGAACGGACCAATCCAGTCCGAGCGCTGTCACGCCCGTGTCGCGGCGGTAATGTTCATAGAGCGAGCCAGCGCCTTTCGGAAAACCTATTATCCTCGCATCGGGCCTGACAGCCCGCACCTTGTCCACAAGCCGTTTCACCGGGCGCACACAGGCCCGTTGAAACATGTCCTCATCCAGCACACCGGACCAGGAATCAAATATCTGCACCGCATCTGCGCCCGCCTTAAGCTGCGCGGTCAGATATTCCGCCGACACGTCCGCCAGCAGATTGAGCAGCGCCTCAAAAGCCTCAGGATGGCGGTAGGCAAACAGGCGGGCAGGGGCCTGATCCGGTGTGCCATGTCCGGCGATCATATAGGTTGCCACCGTCCACGGCGCGCCGCAGAAGCCGAGTAGGGCCTTGTCAGAAGCAAGCCCGGTCCGAATCTTCTCCACCGCCTCATAGACCCGCCGCAGATTCACGTGAAACTTTTCGGGCGAGAGCGCCGCCACTTCCTCCGGCAGGATTGGGTCCAGCAGCGGCCCCTGTCCTTCCGAAAAAGTCAGCTTGCGTCCGAGCGCATGCGGCACGACCAGAATGTCAGAAAACATAATTGCCGCGTCAAAGCCGAAACGGCGGATCGGCTGCATGGTGACTTCAGTTGCAAGCTCCGGCGAATAGCAAAGGTCGAGAAAGCTCCCGGCCTTCTTCCGCACTTCGCGATATTCCGGCAGATAACGTCCGGCTTGCCGCATCATCCAGAGCGGCGGCGGATAGACGGTCTCTCCATCGAGCACTTTCAAAACATCCGGCTTGGTCAATTCAGCTTATCCAGTGTCGGCTCTAAAAATCCTGAAAATGGATTTTATCTTCTTTTGATTCTTAGAGTCTGTTGGAATCGGGGATAGGCCATAATCCCTGCTTTGTCCAAAGAGGCCAATTGTCTCATCCGGCGGCGCAGAACTTGTCCAAAACAATATTTTCCTGAAATAGTCCAATTTTCTCAGATAGTTGACGTCAGGTCTGGTTGGAACAACCTGTGAAGAACATGAGGAGAAAAGTGATTCTCACCCGCTGTTCACACTTTGGAAACCAATGATCGCCCGCTCCCGGAGCCTGTGGATGAATCGTCCGTTTGCCCACAGGCCCCCGCCCCGCCATACGCCGCCCGCCCGCTTATCCACAGATAAGCACAGCCTGGCGCGGCCCTGACCGCATTACGCCATTTTTGCCCCTCAGCTGATTGGCTGTTCCCCGCCGCCTTGAATTGTTCCGCCGATTAATTGATGACACAAGCCAGCCAATCGCGGCTGCTCAACAACAGAATTCTTCATGACACTGATCCTCGCCTCAAAAAGCCCGTTCCGCGCTGCGATCCTGCGGCACGCCGGAATCGGTTTCCGCGCTGAAGCGGCCGGCATTGACGAGCGCGCCGCTGAAGCGCCGCTGTTGAAGAGCGGCGCATCTGGGGAAGACATTGCTTCCGTGCTTGCGGAAGCCAAGGCGCTGGACGTAAGCGAAAGGTTTTCCGATGAATTAGTGCTGGGCGCGGATCAGACACTGTCTCTGGATGATGAGCTGTTCCACAAGCCCGCCGACATGGAAGCCGCGCGGCGGCATCTTCTGAAACTGTCAGGCAAGACACAAATTCTGTCGAGCGCGCTGGTTCTGGCGCGGCAGGGTGAAACCATCTGGCGGCATGTCTCCGTGGCGCGGCTGACCATGCGCGAATTGTCTCCAGCATTCATTGGGCGGCATCTGGCGCGGGTGGGCGAGGCGGCTTTGTCGAGCGTCGGCGCTTATCAATATGAAGGCGAGGGCATTCAGCTGTTTGAGGCGATTGACGGCGATTACTTCACCATTGTCGGCCTGCCGCTGCTGCCGCTTCTGACGGAGCTGCGCCGCTTGGGAGAGATCGATGGCTAGAAAGGCTTTTATCATCGGCGACCCGATCAGCCATTCGCGCTCGCCGATGATCCATGGCCATTGGCTGTCAGTGCATGGGATTGATGGATCGTATGAAGCGATTCACGTGAAACAAGCGGATGTCGGCGCTTTTTTTTCATCGCTTGCTGAAAGCGGCTTTGCCGGCGGCAATGTGACAGTGCCACACAAGGAGGCCGCCTTTGCGCATGCCGCAGTGCGCGACGAGATTGCCGAGGAAATCGGCGCGGTCAACACGCTCTGGTTCGAGGACGGAAAACTGCGCGGCACCAACACGGACTCCTACGGCTTTGCGCAAAATCTCGACGAGCGCGCCCCTGGCTGGGACAAAGTCGGCCCGGCGCTCGTTGTTGGCGCGGGCGGCGCGAGCCGCGCCATCGTTCACGCGCTGAAGGCGCGCGGCTTCACCGACATCCGCGTCGCCAACCGCTCGGTCGAGCGTGCCCAAGAGCTGCAGCGCGGGTTCGGCCCGAAAGTCTCGGCGCACGGGCTGGCGGCATTGGATGAAGTCGCCGCAGGCGCGCGGCTTGTTGTCAACACGACGTCGCTCGGCATGGAGGGCGACGGCGCGGCTCCACTCAATATGCAGCTTCTGCATCCTGAAGCGCTGGTGACCGACATTGTCTATGTGCCGCTCGAAACGCCTTTGCTGAAATTGGCGCGGCTTGCCGGACTGCGCACGGTGGACGGTCTCGGCATGCTGCTGCATCAGGCGCGGCCGGGCTTTGAGAAATGGTTTGGCGTCGCGCCGGAGGTCACGCCGGAGCTGCGGCAGCTCATTATCGCAGACATGGAGCGGCACACATGATCCGCCTCGGCCTCACCGGCTCCATCGGCATGGGCAAATCCGTCACCGCCCAAATGTTCCGCGACGAGGGCATTCCGGTGCATGATGCGGATCAGACCGTGCATGACCTTTATGCCGGTCCAGCGGCGGAGCTGATTGACGAAGCGTTTCCGGGCGTTCTGGTGGATGGCAGGGTTGACCGGCAGCGGCTTTCAGCGCGGGTCATCCATCACCCGGAAGCGATGGCAAAACTTGAGGCGATCATTCATCCCCTGGTCCGGCTGAGGGAGGAGGCCTTTCTGAAACAAGCCGAACAGTCTAGCGCCGTCCTTGTTGTGCTCGACATTCCGCTTCTGTTTGAAACCCACGCACAATTGCGCGTCGATAAAATCCTTGTGGTCACGGCGCCTGTGGAAACCCAGCGCCAACGTGTGCTGGCCCGCCCTGGCATGACGCCTGACAAGCTCAAAACGATCCTTGCCAAGCAGATGCCCGACCCGCAAAAGCGTGCCAAAGCGGATTATGTGATCAACACTGGATTGGGGCTGGACAGAGCCCGCGAAGAAGTCCGAAAGCTGATCGCACTTCTCACCGGAAAATAGGCTCCATGCGCGAAATTGTCTTCGACACTGAAACAACCGGCCTCGACAAGAATTCCGACCGCGTTATCGAGATCGGCGCGGTGGAGCTGGTCAACCGCTTTTCGACCGGGCGCACGTTCCACGTTTTCATCAACCCGCAGGGCAAACAGGTCCATCCCGACGCCGAACGGATCCATGGCATCAGCAATGCGCAGCTGGCAGACAAGCCGGTTTTCGGCGACATTGTCGACGGTTTTCTCGATTTTATCGACGGTGCCAAGCTGGTTGCGCATAATGCGAGCTTTGACACCGAATTCATCAATGCCGAGTTCACCCGCCTCGAGCTGCCGCCTGTCGAACAGAGCATTGTTATCGACACGCTGCTGTTGGCGCGCCGCAAACATCCGATGGGGCCGAACTCGCTGGATGGCCTGTGCAAGCGCTACAATATCGACAATTCGCACCGCACCCTGCATGGCGCGCTGCTCGATGCCGAGCTTCTGGCTGAAGTCTATCTGGAGCTGACCGGCGGCCGCCAGGCGGCGATGGGGTTTGACGCGGAGCAGCCTGGTGAGGGCAAATCTACTGACCGGAGCGTCCATGCGGTTCAGGTGAAGGTCCGGCCTGCGCCGCTGCCGCCGCGCCTGAGCGCAGCGGAGGCTGCGGCGCATGCGGAAATGGTCAAAAAACTCGGTGCCAAGGCGCTCTGGCTCAAGCAGGCCGACTACTCAGCGCAAAACTGAAAAACCCGGCGCTTGGCCGGGCTTTCAGCATTTCGCATTTGAAGAAATCAGCTGGCCTGAACCTTGGCCTTCGCTTGCTCCTCCGCCATCTTCTGCTGGAACATGCCGGCGAAGTCGATCGGGTCGATCATCAGCGGCGGGAAGCCGCCATTGCGCGACGCGTCGGCAACAATCTGGCGGGCGAACGGGAACAGCAGCCGCGGGCATTCAATGAACAGCAGCGGCAGCACATGCTCCTTCGGAAAACCGGTGATGCGGAACACGCCGCCATAGGTCAGCTCGATATTGAACAGGACCGTGCTGTCAACGCCGGCCTTGGCTTCCAGCGTCAGATTGACATCAAAATCCGTCTCCGACAGCGGGTTGGCATTCACATTGACATTGACATTGATCGCTGGCGCCTTGTCGCGCGCCTGCAGCGAAAGCGGCGCGCCGGGGCTCTCAAATGACATGTCCTTCACATACTGGATCAGCACATTCAGGCTCGGCGATGCGCCGTTGCCGGCTGCTGGTGTCTTGTCTTCTTCGGCCATGCCAAAATCCTTTGAATGCGTGCCATTTTTGAAAATCAGTGAAATTCGACGCGCTGGCTAGCATGAAGGTCCGGACCGTGCAAGGCGAGGGCGGATCGCTGGATTTCGGGTGCATTTTCTGCTAATGGAGACCGTCGTTGGAGACCCGCAATGAACCTGCATTCCCCCCGCCCTGACCGATCCGCCAAAGCTGTTGCCGAGCGAAAAAAAGCCAGCGATTCCGCCCGCGCCGCCAACATGCGGCAAGGCTACGTGCATGACCCGGTTTTGGAGGCTGCAAAGGCCCGGTTTGTGGCAGGTGATATCACGTTGGAGGAGCTCGGCGAGGAAACATTAGCCCGTTTCCGGCCCACCGGAAATGTTTGAGCGCGCCATCAGCCGAGCAAGAGGCGCCTGAATGAGCGAAATTGAGGTGGACGGCCCATACACATACCCGAACACAGACAACAACCCCGACAAAATTGACGTTCTCCGCAACAAGTTTGGCATCAAAAGCCAACAAGTGCTTCGAGACTTTGAATACGCTGCCACTGATAGACGCCTTACAGAGATCTTTCTTGGCAAAGGCCCAGCCGGAAAATTCGACAAAGCCCATCTGAAAGCGATTCACCGCCATATTTTTCAAGACGTCTATGAATGGGCCGGTCACACGCGCAATTAATCTCCCGTGGTCGACGGAAGGCGCGTCGGGCCTGTTGGCATGATGAGCAAGGGTGGCATGCCCTTCCTGCCCGGCTCGCGCATCGAAATGGGGCTGGATGAAGCGTTCAAGCCGATAAGCGACCTGGGCGTTTTGAAAGGTTCAAGCGCGCAGAGATTCGCTGAAGTCGCCGGAAAAGTTCTGGCTGAGCTCAACTATGTGCACCCGTTCGGGGAAGGCAATGGCAGGGCGCAGGAAGCGTTAATCTCCGAGCTTGGCCGCCATTTCGGCCATGAGGTGGATTTCACCATCATCACCCGCGCCCGGATGATCGAAGCGTCCATCGAAACGGCCCGCAGCCCGGCGAGCGGGGCGATGCAGCGCATCGTCCTGGATTCTGTCGATCCTGTGCGCCGTGAGAACCTGCGGGCGGTCATCGAACAGATGCTGGCGGATGGCGCTGATCCATGGAGCGTGCCGCTGAAGCTGGCCTAACGCCGGTTCTTGTCCGTCCCATCCCCAATCGACCATGGCGAGTCCGGATTGCCCTCGCGCTGGTATTCATCCTCGTCAAGGTCTACAACACCCGGCTCAGACCTCCGCGCGCCATCCTGCGCAAAGCCGCCGCCGAACGTCTGCACATTGACGCGTGAGGACAGAAATCGCCAGACTGCGTCGCGCACCGGCGGAATGAACAGAAGCAGGCCCAGCAAATCCGTCAGAAAACCAGGCGTCATCAGGAGAAGCCCCGCCAGAAGGATCATCACGCCCTGCACCAGCTCTTTGCCGGGCACGCGGTTCGCGGCAATCTCCTTCTGGATTCGCGCCAGCGCGTTCATTCCCTGCCAGCGCAGCAGGATCGACCCGGCGGCGGCTGTGAGAATCACCAAGCCGATGGTCGGCAGGACGCCGATCTGGCCGCCGACCAGCACAAAAAGCGTGATCTCGCTGATCGGTATGAACAAAAACAGGAAAGGAATGAGACTGAAGGGCAAAGCCTTGCCTTTTCGTAGTGTTGGAGGAATCGAATCCTTCATATAGGAAACATACGGTTGAATTTGAATGATGGCGCGGCGCAGCCTATATCATTGTGTAAGAACCGCTTATGAGCGGACGGGCGCGCGGCGAGTGAAGGCGAGATATTTATGGAATTTCTGAGTTTCGGCACGATTTTCTTCATTGTGGCGGCAGTTGTGGTGCTTCTGCAGCTGCGCTCGGTGCTCGGAAAGCGCACCGGCAGCGAAAAACCGCCACTCAACCCCTATGCCGCGCGCGCGTCGAAGGATGGCGAGGCAAAGGCCAAGGGCAATGTCGTGTCCCTGCCGGTGCGCAAATCCGCCGCCGAGGCGGAATTCAGTGACATTGATGCGCTCGCAAAGCCCGGATCGGAGGTCAACAGCGGTCTGCGTGCTGTCCGCGCCGCCGATCCCGCCTTTGACCCGAAGGAATTCCTCAATGGCGCGAAGATCGCCTATGAGATGATTGTCACCGCCTTTGCCGAAGGGGACCGCAAAGCCCTGCGTGGCCTTTTGGCGAAGGATGTGTTTGACGGGTTTGAAGCCGAAATCACCGCCCGCGACCAGCGCGGCGAGAAAATGCAGTCATCTTTCGTCGGCATCAACAAGATCGATTTCGTCGATGCCGAGGTCAAGGGGTCAGACACACACCTGACGCTGCGCGTCGTCAGCCAGCTGATTTCGGCGACGCTCGACAAGGAAGGCAAAGTGATCGAGGGCGATCCGGAGACGGTGACCGAGGTCAAGGACGTCTGGACGTTTGCACGTGACATGCGCTCGAAAGATCCGAATTGGAAACTCGTCGCCACCGAAGCTGAAGATTGATGCCGTGCTGGGGGACGCTTTTGAACTTCGCTCATTTGCGAACCTGAATGGCTGGGAGCATGACAATCATATTGCCGCCTTCCAAGCATTCCTGCGCTCGGCGCGCCATGCTGAGACAAAACGGTACAAGGACGGCGGGCTTGGCGTTTCATTCGACGATCTGAAACCGGCCTTTGATGCGGCGCTGAGCGTCCAAATCAAATCCGGGTTGGAGGCCAGAAACTTCTTCCAGCATTGGTTCACACCCGCGCTGGTGAGGCCGGAGCCGGGAAAGCAGGGACATGTCACGGGTTTCTATGAGCCGGTGGTCAAGGCGAGCCGCACCAGAACTGCGGCCTTCCCCGCGCCGCTCTATCACCGTCCTGGCGATCTGGTTGAGATCAGCGACGCCATGCGTCCGGCCTCAATGGACCCCTATTTCCGCTTCGCGCGCAAAATGGACACCGGTCTTGAAGTATATCCCGACCGGGGCGAAATCGAGCGAGGTTTTCTGGCCGGGCGCGGGCTGGAATTTGTCTGGCTGACAGATAGTGTCGAGTCGTTCTTTGTCCATGTTCAGGGCGCTGCGCGGCTCCAGTTTGAAGATGGAACTGAAACCCGCGTCACCTACAGCGCCAAGAGCGGTCATCCCTTCACTGGCCCGGGAAGAGTTCTGATCGACAAGGGCGAGATCGATCCAAAGACGGTTTCCATGCAGTCCATCCGCGCATGGCTCAAGGCCAACCCGCAGCGCACGGATGAAATTCTCTGGCATAACCGCTCCTTTATTTTTTTCGAGGAAGGCCCCATCGGCGACCCTGCTCTTGGGCCTGTCGCCGCCGCCAAAGTTCAGCTGACCGCCGGCCGCTCCATGGCTGTGGACCGGCTGATGCATGTTTTCGGCTCGCCCTTCTTCATCGACGCGCCTCGGGTGGACGGCGGCGACGGCAAGCCGTTTCAACGCCTGATGATCGCGCAGGACACCGGCTCGGCCATCACAGGCGCGGCGCGCGGCGACCTGTTCACAGGCTCCGGCTTTGACGCAGGGGAGATCGCGGGCCGTATCAACTCTGCGGCGGACTTTTATCTGCTCGTGCCAAAACCGTTGGCTGACGCATGAAATCGGCCGGCGGCGCGCTGCTGAAAATCGAAGACCGCATCCTGTGGGAAAGGGTCGCGCGCAGCACCCAGCCGATGCAAGGCCGGATGTTCCCGACGTTCGGCGCGGAATTGGCTGCGGGAGCGCCAGAAAAATCCGCCGCCGCCACCGCTGCGCCAGCCGAAACATTAAGGAGCGCTGTCTCGCCGAAAAAACCCAAGCCGCATCCTGACCGGCTGGACGACACGACACACCGGAAGCTCGCCAAAGGCCGGTTGGCGCTGTCCGGGCGTATTGACCTGCACGGTCTGACACAGGGCGAGGCGCACGGTCTGCTGCATTCATTCCTCTACCGCGCCCATGCCAACGGACTGCGCCATGTCCTGGTGATCACGGGCAAGGGCTCCTCGCTTGGCAGCGACGGCATTTTGCGGCAGGCGGTGCCGCACTGGTTTGCCACCCCGTCCTTCCGCCCGCTGGTCAGCGCCTACGAATTTGCCCATCAGTCGCATGGCGGCGACGGCGCCATCTATGTGCGTCTGCGCCGCTTGAGCGAAGTGAAGAAGTCATGACGCCGTTTGGCGCCAGGCTGCGCGCGCTGCGCCAGAGCCGGAGTCTGACCCAGAAACAGATGGCTGCCGCGCTCAACGTCTCCGCCGCCTATCTGTCCGCGCTCGAACACGGTCACCGCGCCGCGCCGTCATTTGATTTCGTCCAGCGGGTGACCGGCTATTTCAACGTGATCTGGGATGAGGCGGAGGAATTGCAGCGACTCGCTGCTTTATCAAATCCAAAGCCTTCCATCGACACATCCGGCCTTTCACCTGAGGCGACGGAGCTCGCCAATCTCCTGGCGCGCCGCATTGCTTCTCTGCCGAATGAAAAGGTGGAGGAGCTGCTTTCGGCGCTCAAAAGCGGGCAGGACTGACGTCAGAACAACGTCTTCAGCTCGCCCAGTTTCTCGTTGATGAGCCAGCCATAATAGTTTTCTTCCGGCAGCCTCTCCGCCTCGCCGGCAGCGAGCCGCGTCTCGTTCTCAGTTGCCAGCGCCCGCGCCCGCATCTCCGGATCACCGGTGTTATAGAGTGTCGCCGTCAGGCCAGGATTCTCCGAAATGTCGAAACCGGCAATGCGCTTGTAGGCGTCAATCGAGTTTTTCAGCGTCGCCGCCATGTAGGGCAGCGTCAGGTCTGGGTCCATGATCGTCCGGTAAACTTCCCTGCCGTCACTCGCATCGATCTTTGGCAGGCCCGAGACGCGGTTGACCATGTCGGTCATCTGCAATGCCGTCAGCGGGTTCAATTGGCCGAGCCCAAATGTCTGACCGGCGTAAAACGGCTGGAAAAAAACAGCGCTGAACCGGTTGCGCGGATAGGAAACGCCGTCCACCGTCTGGCCGCGGAATGTGGAGTTCCAGACATTTTCCCGGCAGTTCCACAGCGCATAGCTGCCCTGCATGGCGGCGCACGGCTCAAATTCCGGTCTCTGCACAAAATCGGCGATGGCCTGGCCTTCGTAGGAAAACGAGATGTCAGTGCCGACATAGGAGACCGCTTTGACATAATAGGTCTGCAGCCGGTCATAGGCGTCGACATTATAGGTGTGCTCGCCGACAATGGCGCCGACCATGTGCAGCGGGTCAATGCCGTATTTCGCCGAAACCTTGCGGATTTTGCCGCGCAGCTTCGGATCGTTCTGCAAAAGCCGGAAGACTTTCTCGTATTTCGCCTCAAATGAGGATTTTGTCGCCGAGGTCCGCTTGGTCGAGCCGTAGGGAATTTCCGGCTGCGCCTCATGCCGGTTGCCTTCCGGCACCAGTGTGGCGGCGAAAGCGGGCGAAAATGTCATTGCAAGCGCAAGGACAGCCAGCGTCGTGCGGCAAGTGGACATAACACTCGGTTCCGTGAATCGTTGGGAGGCGATTGCGACTTCTGTTACAGGCGCACAGGCATGATAGTCGAGAACAATAAGGTCACACTTGGCCAATATTCGCTTGGCTGGACCGTGGAACATGTTTGGCGCTGTATTGCTCAGCAAGATGGATGCCGTCTTTCCTGTGTGCCCGGCGGCAACCTCACGCTGCTTACCGGGCGCGGCTTGTCCGCCCCTCACCAAGCCCGGGAAAAATGCGCGAAGCGGGACACTCTCCGCTCCAGCCTTGTTCAAGAATCGGGTGGTGTCCGCGCCGGCAAACGCTTAAGTTTCGCTGCAATGGAGAGACACCATGTTGCACATCAAGCCTGAGAGCGCCTTTCAAAACGACATTCCCGCAGGTGACTATGACATTATCCGCAAGGTCATCGAACACATCAGCCTCGATTACCGCGGTCAGCCGTCGCTTGAATTTCTTTCAGATCTGACCGGCCTTGAAGCCACCGCACTGCAGAAGCTCTTCACCCGCTGGGCCGGCCTGTCGCCCAAAGCCTTCCTGCAGGCTGTGACCATGGACCATGCGCGTCGGCTTTTAGACGACGGTCTGCCGCTGCTGGACACCGCCTACGAGGTTGGTCTGTCGGGTCCGAGCCGCCTGCACGACCTGTTCGTCACGCATGAAGCCATGTCGCCGGGAGATTTCAAAACGCGCGGCGGCGGGCTGACGATCCGCTACGGCTTCCATCCGTCGCAGTTTGGCCTTGCGCTCATCATGACCACAGAGCGCGGCATTTGCGGCCTCGCCTTTGCAAATGAGCATGGCGAAGACGCAGCGCTTGCTGACATGACCCGCCGCTGGCCGGACGCCGCCTATACACGCGACGATGCGGCGGTTTCAGGCGAGGCGGCGCGGGTGTTTGACCCATCGCGCTGGAGCGCGGAGCGGCCGCTGCGCATCGTGCTGATCGGCACGGATTTTCAAATCAAGGTCTGGCAATCGCTGCTTGACGTGCCGATGGGCAAGGCCACGACCTATGGAACCATCGCGCGGGAGATAGGTTCGCCCAAAGCCTCCCGCGCCGTCGGCGCCGCGGTTGGAGCTAATCCGATCTCGTTTGTCGTCCCCTGCCACCGCGCCGTCGGTGCCACGGGCGCGCTCACCGGCTACCATTGGGGGCTGACGCGCAAGCGGGCGATGCTCGGCTGGGAGGCGGGGCAGGTGCTGCGGACTTGACCATTTTGCGCTTCAATCGCAGAACTAGGCAAATGCGATTGAAGGAACAAAATGATCACCGTCCTCGGCTCCATCGGCTTCGACCTCACAACCATCTCCGACCGCCTGCCCCAGCCCGGTGAAACGCTGGTCGGCACCGGCTTTGTCTCGGGGCCCGGCGGCAAAGGGGCGAACCAGGCATTGGCCGCCAAGCGGGCGGGAGCGGTGACGCGCATGGTCGGGGCGGTGGGCAAGGACGCGTTCGCGCCACAGGCACTGGCACTGCTGAAGAGCGGCGGCGTTGATTTGTCGAAGGTCGAGGAGCATGACTCGCCAACCGGCATCGCGCTGATATTTGTTGGCGGCACAGGCGAGAACATGATTGTGATTTCGCAAGGCGCAAACGCAACCGTCACTTCGCAGCAGGCCACCGCCGCGCCGCTGGCGCAGGGCGATCATCTATTGCTGCAGCTCGAAATCCCTGTAGAGGCAGTCGCCTCCGGCATCATGCAGGCGCAGGGCGTCGGCGCGGTCTCCATTCTCAATACCGCCCCCTTCAATCCCGCCGCCGCCAGCCTGATGATGGATGCGGACATCACCGTCGCCAACGAAACCGAATTTGATCTCGCCAGCGAAGCGCTCAGGCTTGCGGGCGGCGACCGCAAAGCGCGCATGGCAGAGTTTGTCAGGCGCAGCGGCAAAACCATCATCGTCACGCTTGGTGGCGACGGCGCAATCGCGGCGACCCCAACAGGGACTATTTCCGTGCCCGCATTGAAGATCAAGCCCGTGGACACGGTCGGCGCAGGCGACACGTTCTGCGGCTATTTCGGCGCGGCGCTTGACGCGGGACTGGACCTCGAGACAGCCATGCGCCGCGCTTCGGCTGCAGGCTCACTCGCCTGCCTGAAGCCCGGCGCGCAGCCGGCGATACCTGGCAAGGCGGAAGTGGACGCAGCTTTAGCCTAACCGGGCGATCCGTTCCGTCAAAAGTTCAAAGAACCCGTCATGATCCATGTCGCGGATCACCAGCGCGTTCGGTTTGCGGCCTGTCGTGCCCCACCAGTCCACCACCGTCATGCCGAGCGTGAGCTCAGAAGCGGTTTCGATTTCGACATTGCAGTTTCGGCCTGAATAGAGTTCTGGCTTCAACAGGTAGGCGATCACGTTCGGATCATGCAGCGGCCCGCCATCGGTGCCGTATTTCTTTTCGTCAAAGCGCTCAAAGAAATCCAGAAGCTGCGCCGTCGCCTTTCCTGCTTTCGTGCCAAGCGCGCGGAGGCGTTCAACGCGCACGCGCGATGTCAGCGCCTTGTGGGTGACATCGAGCGGGTGCATGACAATTGGAATACCGGACGAAAACACCGCTTTCGCCGCTTCCGGATCAACGTAAATGTTGAACTCGGCGGCAGGCGTCACATTGCCGCCTTCAAAAAATCCCCCGCCCATAAGCACGATTTCCCGCACTTTCGGCGCGATGCGCGGCTCACGGATCAGCGCCAGCGCGACGTTTGTCAGCGGCCCAAGCGGGCAAAGCGTGATTTCGCCGTCCTTGGAAGCCATCAGTGTTTCAACGATAAAATCCACACCGTTCTGCGCTTGCAACGCCATCGTCGGCTCCGGCAGGTCCGGCCCGTCCAGCCCGGTCTTTCCATGCACATATTCTGCCGTCACAAGCTTGCGCATCAGAGGCCGCGAAGCGCCGGCATAGACTTTCTGATCCGCCCGTCCCGCCAGCTCGCAGATTTTGCGGGCGTTTTTCTCCGTCAGCGCCAGCGGCACATTTCCCGCCACCGCGACAATTCCGAGCACTTCCAGCTCCGGACTCGCCAGCGCCAGAAGGATGGCCACAGCGTCGTCCTGGCCGGGGTCGGTGTCGATGATGATCTTGCGCGGCATGTCTTGTCAGACTCCTGATTTTCAAACTTTCACTTGAAGCTTTGGAAAACAAGAACCATATCAGCATCATGCAGCGTAATGCCATATGGGTTCGCCGCAGAAGGTCGCTTTCGAAGGGCTGATTGTATGACGCGCATGACGAGTTTTTCTTCCCCGCTTCTGCTTGGCTTTGACGCCATGGAAAAAACCCTGGAGCGGATCACCAAGTCCGGCGACGGATTTCCCCCTTACAACATCGAGCGCGTCAGCTCCGGCGACAAAGGCGAGCGCCTGCGCATCATCTTGGCCGTGGCAGGCTTTGCCGAAAGCGAGCTGGATGTCGCGATGGAAGACAATCAGCTGGTTATCCGCGGTCGGCAGAATGACGACGAGCCGCGCGAATATCTGCACCGGGGCATCGCAGCGCGCCAGTTTCAACGCGCTTTCGTGCTGGCGGACGGGATGCGTGTAATCGGCGCTGAGCTGAAGAACGGACTGCTATCAGTTGATCTCGACCGGCCGGAACCGGAAAAGCTCATCAGACGCATCAATATTAATGTCGTGGAGTAGGTCATGAACGCACAATACAAGCCGATCTCGGACAATGAGCTTGCCCATCTTGGCGAAGGAACGATCGCCTATGTGCGCAGGATCACGTCGGACGACCTGGTCGCGCGCTTTCCCGGCCTCCCGCACATGCAGTCCGGCCTTGATCTTTGGGCGGTCTTCGGCGCCAATGGCCAGCCTATGATGGTCGCCGATGAGCAGGCCGTCGCCATAAGCGCCGCCGTCAACCGCGATCTGCGGCCGGTAAGCATCAATTGAATTGAATTTCGCCGCCTGAGATCAGGCGGCGTTTGACGTCGGCTGCACGGTCAGGAACGAATACAGCGCCGCTGCATCCGGCGTGCCGCGCAGCTTGGCCACCATGTCAGGGTCACGCAATATCCGGGCGATGCGCGAAAGGGCCTTCAGATGATCCGCGCCCGCATGTTCCGGCGCCAGCAGCAGGAACACAATGTCCACCGGCTCCTCGTCGAAGGATTCAAAATCCACCGGCTTTTCGAGCCTCGCGAATATGCCGGTGATGGATTTCACATCCTTCAGTTTGCCGTGCGGAATGGCGATGCCGTTGCCGGTCCCGGTCGAGCCAAGCCGCTCACGCTGCAAAATCGTGTCAAACACGTCACGCTCCGGAAGGCCGGTCAGCTGGGAGGCTTTTTCCGCGAGCATTTGCAGGAGCTGCTTCTTCGAAGCCGCCTTCAGCCCGGACATAATTGCGTCGGGCCTTAACAGGTCACTCAAGTCCATACCGTGTCGTCCTTTTGTCCAAAACCGTCCGGCTTCTCAGTTGGTTTTGGCATTTGCGCCGATTGCGGCGGGGTCTATCCAGCCGACATTCCCGTCAGCGCGCCGGTAGACCATGTTCACATGCCCGTCCTTTGCGTTGCGGAACACAAAGACCGGCCCGTCCTTCAGATCCAGCTCCATCACCGCCGCCGCCACAGTCATGTCAGCAAGCGCCATGGATGTTTCCGCTATAATGGCCGGCGCATAGTCCGCCGCCACCTCCTCGTGGTCATGCTCAGGCAGCGATTCCACCACCCGGTAGGTTATGTCATGCGCGACAGCAGTGTTCACATGCGCCTTCAGTTTGCTCTTGTAGCGCCGCAGCCGGTTTTCGATCCGCTCCGCCGCCATTTCGAATGCGCCCTGCGGGTCCTGCGCCTGTCCCGCCGCCTGAATGTCCGTGCCGGAGGCAAGATGCAGGTTGCAGTCGGCGGCAAAGCGCGAACCCTGTTTCTCGACCGTCACATGGCCGGAAAACCCCCGGTCAAAATACTTTTCCATCACTTCGCTGATCCGGGCCTCGATCCGGGAGCGGAAGGCATCGCCGATGTCCATATGTTTGCCGGAAACACGCAGCGTCATTTCGCCGTCCTTTCAAGACTCAAATCAATGGAACCGCCGCCCCACTCTATATGTGTGTGCCAAACACGCAATTCCAAGGTGGCAAAGCAGACGGATTTTTCAAAAATAACGGCGGAAAACCACCGGGAATGGACTAACAGCCCCTGCTTTGCAGCTTTCCCCAAAAAATCCTGCGGGCTGGTAGGCAAGGAGAAGCGCTTTGTCAATGACCGGCCCTGTGCGCAAACGGGTCACCTGTCAGGAAGAACCGGTCTCTCCCAAAGCCCGTTTTTCACGCCGCCGCTGCACCGATGATTGAATGTTCATGGATTCCCGGTACTTGGCCACCGTGCGCCGCGCCAGCTCAACACCGGAGGCTTTCAGCGCCTCGACAATCTGGTCGTCGGAAAGAATATTGCCCGAAGTTTCCGTCTCGATCATTTTTTGTATCTGATGCCGCACAGCGGAGGCGGAATGAGAATCGCCGCCTTCCGTGTCGGCGATCGACTGGGTGAAGAAATAGCGCAGGTCGAACACGCCGCGCGGTGTCAGCATGAATTTGTTGGCCGTCACCCGGCTGACGGTGGACTCGTGCATTTTGATCGCTTCGGCGACCATTTTCAGGTTAAACGGCTTCAGATGCGACACGCCGTGCAACAGAAACCCGTCCTGCCGGCGGACAATCTCCTCGGCGACTTTCAAAATTGTCCGTGCGCGCTGGTCAAGGCTGCGGGTCAGCCAGTTGGCGCTCTGCAGACAGTCAGCCATGAACTCCTTGTCTTCGGCCTTCTGCGCCGTGGCGACAACGCGCTTGTAATAGCTCTGGTTGACCAGAACCTTGGGCAGGGCCGCCGGATTGAGCTCGACCAGCCAGGATCCGTCCGGCGATGCCCGCACGATGACATCGGGAATGATCGAATCGGCGACGCCGGCGGCGAACGCAGTGCCCGGCTTCGGGTCGAGCGCGCGGATTTCGGCGAACATGTCGGTCAGATCCGCCTGATCGACGCCGCAGATGCGCCGCAGCTGGACGAAATCGCGCGCCGCGAGGAGTTTAAGATTGTCAAGCAGCGCCTGCATGGCGGGATCAAGCCGGTCTCTGACCTTCAGCTGAATGGCGAGACACTCGGAAAGGTCGCGGCCAAAAATCCCCGCAGGATCAAAGCCCTGGAGCCGCGTCAGGACGCTGTCCATCGTTTCCGGCGCCGCGCCCAGCCTGCCGCCGATCTCCTTCAATTCGGCGCTGACATAGCCGTTTTCATCCAGACAGTCCGCCAGCTCCCAGGCAATCACACGTTCGGCGGGATCGGCGAATGTCATGGAAACCTGTTCGCGCACATGTTCGCGCAGGGTTTTGGCCGAGGCGGCGAAATCGTCGAGGTCAAACCCCTCGCCATCGCCGCCGCCTGATCCCCCCGGCGCGGATTTCCACTGCGAGGTCAGGTCCGGCGCCAGATGCTCGTGCGACCCAGTGTCGTCGGGAAACAGATTATCGAGCGGCGCGTCAAATGTCTCCGCCATGCTCTCGGCGTTGATCGCCTGTCCGTCATGCACCCAGTCCGGCTCATTGCCGACATCTTCGGACTGCACTGCTTCATGCCTCGGCGCAGGATCGGTCGGCAGCGATTCCCGCGAGGGCGGCTCCACATCGCCCCGCTCAAGCAGCGGGTTCTTCTCCATCTCCTCTTCGACAAATTTCGTCAGCTCAATATGCGTCATCTGCAATAGCCGGATCGACTGCAGCAATTGCGGCGTCATCACCAGCGACTGTGACTGGCGCATCATGAGTTTGGCGGATAGCGCCATTGAAAGGTCCTGTTGTCCGCAATCAAACGAAACTGGCCCGGCTCTTGCTTTCAAAGCCGTCCGGGGAACCTTAGCGGAAGTTGGATTAAGAAAAAACCTTGTTTACAGCGTGAACTGCTCGCCCAGATAAAGCCGCCGCACATCCGGATTGGCCACCACTTCGCTCGGCCGCCCGTGCGTCAGCAGCTCGCCGGCATGGATAATGTAGGCGCGGTCGACCAGTCCAAGCGTTTCGCGCACATTGTGGTCGGTGATCAGAACGCCGATGCCGCGCTTGGTCAATTGGCGCACAAGCGCCTTGATGTCGCCGACGGCGATCGGGTCAACGCCGGCGAACGGCTCGTCGAGCAGCATGAAGTTAGGCCGCGAGGCAAGCGCCCGCGCTATTTCCAGCCTGCGCCGCTCGCCGCCGGACAGCGAGATGGACGCCGCCTTGCGCAGATGCGTGATGTGGAACTCGTCCAGCAGCTCGGTGAGCTCGGCCTCGCGCTTCGCTTTGTCCTTCTCAACCACTTCCAAAACGCCGCGGATGTTGTTTTCCACCGAAAGACCCCGGAAAATCGAGGCCTCCTGCGGCAGATAGCCGATTCCCAGCCGCGCCCGCCGGTACATCGGCATGGACGTCACATCATGCCCGTCGATTTCGATCGTGCCGCTGTCAACCGGCACCAGGCCTGTGACCATATAAAAGCAGGTGGTTTTTCCCGCGCCATTGGGGCCGAGCAGCCCAACCGCTTCGCCCGCGCGCAGGCCAAACGACACGCTGTTGACGACTTGGCGGCCCTTATAGCTCTTGGTCAGCCCGCGCGCGACGAGCGTGCCTTTCAGCCTTTCCCTGTCCTCGGGCGAAAGCGTTGCGGGAGCGCCGCTGTTTTGAAACCGGTCAAGCAGGCTCACGCTTGACTCCTAGTTTTTCGGGGCGGATTTTGGCGAAACAACCATGGAAACACGGCCGCAGCCATCCAGCTGTGCCTGCCCGGAACCCATCTGCACCGTCAGCTTGCAGCCTGTGGCGATGTTTTCGCCCTCGGTCAAAACCACTTGCTTGCCGGTCAGCACCAGGACGTTTGACTTCATGTTGAAGGTCGCGGCGTCGCCTGTCCCTATCTGGTTTTCCGACTTCATATAGACTTTCTCGGATGCCTCCAGCCGCTCAATCTTGGCGGTCCCGGTCGTGGCGGACCCGCCGTCATTGGCGTAATAAACGATCAGCTTTCCAGCCTTGAGTAAGGACTTGTCTTGAATGACCGCGACATTGCCGGTGAAAATCGCAATATTGTCTTTTTCGCGCACTTCCAGCTTGTCGCTTTCAATCTGCACCGGGCCGTCACCCGACAGTTTGAGGCCGGTGAGTTTTTCGGCGGCCGTGCTTGGCGCAGAAAAGCAGGCGGCCACCAAAATGGCTGCAATCGCCCGCGCGGCCGCAGTTTTGTGAAATCTTGCTCTCATTCTTGCTGGATCCCCGGTTCGGCGCTGGCGTCCGAAGCCTGTTTCATCGTGTTTGCGTCGATTTTCAAGCGCACCCGGCCCTCGAAAACAAAAACTTTGCCGCCCTCGCCAATTCTCATCCGGTCGGCGTTGATGTGCGAGCCTTTCGTGACGACATCCACAGGCGCATCGCTCGTCATCTCATTGGTGGACAGGTTGATGCTCGCCTTTGTCAGAACCGCCTGCACCCCGCCGCCGGTGAAGAACCTGATATTGTCCTTAAGGTCAAGCTTGTTGGACGCATTGTCAAAAACGCCAGCGTTCGCCGTCAGTTTCGCCGTGTCTGCCTTGCCGAAGGGCAGATCTGCGGAAATCTGCTCAAGCTCGATGACACTTGACGAGGCGCTTTGCTGGATCGCCCGCTCAGCCGTCATCGTGTAAGGCCGCTTGTCTGCGTCAAATCCTTCAAGCTTCGGCTTGGCCATCACAATCCTTCCGTCGCTCATGGAAACCGGCCTGACGCTGGCCGCAGGCGTGTTTGCGTCGGAAAGAAAAGTGGCAGCTGTAAAAAAGCCTGTGGCAAACAGCGCGGTGAGCGGCAGCCCGAATTTGAGCATCTTCACACGCTTTGAATGACGGCTCGCTGCCGCAAAATCGGCCTCGCTGCGCGTTTGCCTCGCAGGAGCTGAATTGCCCCGGCGCGCCCCGGAAACGCTGTTCCCTATAATCTGAGCCGCCCCGGAGCCTGCATACGACTGAACAGTCATGACAATCCAAACAATTTGAAATATCTATATGGTGACCAATATGGTTATTTTTGGGTTTGGCATAGCATTTGCTGCTGAATTAAATCTATCCGCGTGACAGAACGTGCCGCTGTCGCTTATTTTAATGAACGGCATGCTGAAGATTGGGCGATGACATGGCGGCAGGCGCAGACGAAATCCTCGACCGGCGGCGGCTGCGGCGAAAGCTGGGCTTCTGGCGCATTATGGCGCTCCTGCTGGCGGCAGCGGCTGCCTTGGGAGCGTACTTTGCCGCAGGCGGAGACTTTGGCGGCGGCATGGGCAAAGATCACATCGCCAAAGTCAGGATCGCCGGGCCGATCACCGAGGACGAAGAGCTGATCGGACGGCTTGCCGACATTGAAAAGAGCGACAAGGCCAAAGGCCTGATCATCTTGGTGGATTCGCCCGGTGGCACCACTGCGGGCGGCGAGGCCATTTATGAGGCGATCCGCAAGATAGCCGCGAAGAAGCCGGTTGCCGCGCAGATCGGCACTTTGGGCGCATCCGCCGGCTACATGATCGCCGTCGCGGCGGACCATGTCGTGGCGCGCCAATCCTCCATTGTCGGCTCGATCGGCGTGATTTTTCAATATCCGGACATTTCGGAGCTGCTTGGCAAAGTCGGAGTCAAAGTCGAGAGCATCAAATCCAGCCCGCTGAAAGCCGAGCCGAACTTCTTCACGCCCTCAAGCGAAGAAGCCAAGACCATGATCCGCAAGATGATTTTGGATTCCTACGACTGGTTTGTCGGCATAGTTGACGAGCGCAGGCCGTTTGACCGGACCCAGACGCTGGCGCTTGCGGACGGTTCTGTTTTCACCGGCCGGCAGGCGCTGAAGAACAAGCTGATCGATGAACTCGGCGGCGAAGCCGAGGCCTTGAAATGGCTGACCGGCAAAGGCGTGGACGAAAAGCTTGAAGTGATTGAATGGAAACCCGACGACAAGGGCGTCTCGGGATTCCTGCCAAGCGTGTCGGCGCAGCTGATGGAAAAAGCCTTCGGCATCCCGGCGGGAACCGGCGCAAAATTACAGGAAGGTCTTGATAAGCATATGTTTCTTGACGGATTGCTTTCACTTTGGCACGTTGACTTAAATGCCGCCGCAGGCAAGTGAGCTTTGCGGCGCGGTTTTGCATGATAAAAAGGCTTGGGAGGCGGGACAGAATGATTAAATCTGAATTGGTGCAAGTGATATCCGTAAACAATCCGCATCTTTTCCAGCGGGACGTGGAAAATATTGTCAACGCGGTTTTCGACGAGATCACATCGGCGCTTTCCGTCGGCAATCGGGTTGAATTGCGCGGTTTCGGCGCGTTTTCCGTCAAGAACCGCCCGGCGCGCGCCGGTCGCAACCCGCGCACCGGCGAATCTGTGAGCGTTGAGGAAAAATGGGTGCCGTTCTTCAAGACCGGTAAAGAGCTGCGCGACCGGTTGAATAGTCAAGCGGCATAGCGGCTGATTCTCCAAACACTGAAAGGCAAGGCATGCTGCGCCGTTTCATATCGATACTGATATTCGCGCCGTTGGCCATTGTGCTCATTGCGCTCGCTGTTGCCAACCGCGGCGCCGTCGCCTTCACGATTGACGCGTTCAATCCGGGAAGCACGTCACTGACATGGCAGGTTCCCCTGTTTGCGCTGCTTTTTATTGCATTGGCGGCGGGACTTCTCATAGGAAGTTTCGCCACGTGGCTGGCGCAGGGCCACCACCGCCGCGCCGCGCGGCAGGGCAAGGCTGAGGCCGAGCGGCTGCTGGCGCAGGCAAAACAGCGCGACGCTGCGCTCAGGTCGGGTCAAAATGCCCTGACAGCGGCTTAGTCCGTGATGAATTACATTGGCGCGGCCGATATTGAGCGGCTAGTTGACTATCCATCCATCATTGATGCCGTCGAAAGCGCCTTTAGGTCGGGCGTCATCACGCCAGTTCGCCATCACCATGCCGTGGAAAGGCCGGCAGGCAGCCAGACAACCCTGCTTCTCATGCCGGCTTGGACCGATTTCAAGCAGCTGAAGAACGGCGAGAGCGGCCATATCGGCGTCAAGATTGTCACTGTTTCTCCCGACAATGGCGCCATGAACAAGCCCGCCATCATGGGTCTCTACATCCTGTTAAACGGCAACACCGGTGAGCCGCGCGCCATTATCGACGGGCAGGCGCTCACTGTGTTCCGCACGGCGGCGACGTCGGCCTTGGCGGGCCGGTTTCTGTCCCGCCAGGACAGCAGGGTGCATCTGGTCATTGGCGCTGGCGCGCTTTCCACCCATCTCGCCCGCGCCCATCGCGCCGTGCGGCCGATTGAGACGACGCTTTTCTGGAATCGCAACTTCGCTGGAGCGAGACTTGCGGCGGAGCGGCTTGCCGCCTTTGGCTTCGATGCGGAGGCGGTCGAACATTTGGATGAGGCCGTGCGCCGCGCCGACATTATTTCAACAGCGACTCTGTCAACCGAGCCGCTGATCAAGGGCAATCTCGTCAAGGATGGCGCGCATTTGGACCTTGTCGGCGCGTTCAATGCGCAGATGCGCGAGACCGATGACACGGCGGTGCTGCGCGCGCGGGTCTTTGTCGACACTTTTGCGGGGGCCTTGAAAGAAGGCGGCGACCTTGTGCAGCCGATCAATGACGGCATCATCTCCGCCGAGCATATTCAAGGCGAGCTCGCCATGCTGATCAGCGGCGAGTCGGTTGGCCGACGCAGCGCGGACGAGATCACGCTGTTCAAATCCGTGGGCGCGGCGCTGGAGGATTTGGCGGCCGGCATTTTGATTGAGAAGCGCTTTCAGGCCAGCAAACGCTCATTTTGAATGGGCGGACAGGCTTGGCAATCACAGGCCGTTTCTGCAATACAGGCCGCCATGAACGATCAAGCCGAAAACAGCCGAAACAACCAGACGAAGACCCGCCGCACCGGCGCGCGTCCGGCTGAGAACCTTCCGCTCATTCTCGAAACTCTTCCCACAGCCGACTATGCGCTGATCGACAGCGGCAATGGCCGCAAACTTGAGCGCTACGGTCAATATCTGATCGAGCGCCCGGAGGGTCAGGCGATCTGGCAGCCCGCGCTTGCCGCCGCCGAATGGGCGAAAGCCGATGCGATCTTCACCGGCAACACCGAAGAAGAGGGCATGGGGCGCTGGCAGTTTCCGAAAAAGCCGCTCGCCGAAACCTGGCCGCTCAAACATGACGGCATGGCTTTTCTCGGGCGCTTCACCTCGTTCCGCCATGTCGGCGTCTTTCCGGAGCAGGCGGCGCACTGGGCCCATATGCAGGAGCTGATCCGCGCGGCGAACCGCCCGGTCAAGGTCTTGAACCTGTTCGGCTACACCGGCGTTGCAACGCTGCTCGCCGCCCGCGCCGGGGCGGAAGTCACGCATGTGGACGCGTCAAAAAAGGCCGTCGGCTGGGCGCGCGAAAATCAGGCGTTGGCCGGTCTAAATGACAAGCCGGTCCGCTGGATCGTCGAAGACGCGATGAAATTCGTCCTGCGCGAAGGGCGGCGCGGCAATTCATACGACATCATCCTCCTCGATCCTCCGCAGTTTGGCCGCGGCCCCAACGGCGAAGTCTGGCAATTATTCGACCATCTTCCCGCCATGGCCGAGGCCTGCCGCGCCATCGTCTCGCCCAACCCGCTCGCCGTCATCCTCACCGCCTATTCGATCCGAGCCTCGTTCTTTGCGATCCACGAATTGATGCGCGACACATTCACCGGCCTTGGCGGGCGGATCGATTCAGGCGAACTCATCATCCGCGAGAAACAGGCGGGAAGAGCGCTTTCGACGTCGCTCTACTCCCGCTGGGCGGCGACGCCATGAACATGCGAAACAGCGAAGTGCTGCGTCCAGGCCAAGTGAAAGAAGTGACCTCGCTCGCCAATCCCGTGGTCAAGGACATCAAGGCGCTGGCGCTGAAGAAGCACCGTGAAGAGACAAACTCCTTCATGGCCGAGGGCCTGAAGCTCGTCATCGACGCATTGGATCTTGGCTGGAAGCTGAAAATTCTGGTTATCGCCAAGGCGGCCCTCGACAAGCCGCTCGCCGTCAAGACCACCGCCCGCGCGGTCGCATCCGGCGCGCTGGTGCTGGAGGCGAACGAAAAGGTCATCGGCGCGATCACGCGGCGCGACAATCCGCAGGGCGTCATCGGCGTGTTTGAGCAGAGATGGCATAATCTGCGCGATATTCTTCCAAGCGGCGAGGATGTCTGGATAGCGCTCGACCGCGTCCGCGACCCCGGCAATCTCGGCACAATCCTGCGCACGGCGGATGCGGCGGGCGCAAAGGGAATCATTCTCATTGGCGAGACAGTGGACCCGTTCGCCGTCGAAACTGTGCGCGCCACGATGGGCTCAATCTTCGCCATGCCAGTCGCCCGCGCGACCGAACCCGAGTTTCTGAGTTTCAGAAAGAGTTTCAAGGGCCTCGTCACCGGCACGCATTTGATGGGCGCGGTGGATTACCGCTCTATTGATTACCGCGGCAGACCGACCCTCCTCATCATGGGAAATGAGCAGGCGGGCCTGACCGAAGGTCTGGCAGCCGCGTGCGAAAAGCTCATCCGCATCCCGCAGGAAGGCAGAGCCGATTCTCTTAATCTCGCCGTCGCCACCGCCGTCGCGCTCTATGAAATCCGCCGCCACGCCTTGAAAGTCCCCGCATGAAGCTCCCGCCGCTCTCCCTTGTCGTCATCATAGGCATTGTGCTCGACCAAGCGGTCAAATGGCTGGTCGAAACCCGGCTGGCGTTTGAGGAACTTGTGCCGGTTCTGCCCTTTCTCGGCTTATACCGCACATGGAACTTTGGCGTCGCCTTCTCAAAATTTTCGCACCTTGGGCCGCTGGCGCTCATTGTGATGACTGTTGCGATTATCGCTTTTGTCGGCTGGCTCTGGTCGCGCGCGGGCATCGAAAAGCGCTACGCCCGCTTGGGATTCGCGCTCATCATCAGCGGCGCAATCGGCAATCTGATAGACAGAGTGCTCCTCGGCCATGTCGTTGATTATATTCTGTTTCACACGCCTGTCTGGTCGTTTGCCGTCTTCAATCTCGCCGACACTCTGATCACATTTGGCGCTTTCTTCATCCTCGTGCAGGAGGCTGCGGACTGGCGGCTTGCAAGGCAAAAAGTCTCAGGCCGATGAAAGTCTGAGGACTGCCGAAATAACTTCTCCAAGCCGACAATGACTTTATCGTCAAACCAGGCGATCCGGTCCGGCCGTCCGGCATCGCCGGTGGATCAGCTGCGCCGAAATCCACGTCCAGCGTCACCCATTTGTCGCAGTCATGTGCTATTAGAACAATGAGAAACGCTTCGGGAGCGGCGCATGAACATCGCAGCCACACAAAGCCTTGAACAGGGCGCGCTTTCGGGGCCAGTCGAAATACTTGAAGCCCTGCGACGCGGCAACGAAGAACCGCTCGGTAGGCTGGGTTCGCTGATGGTCCGCCTCGCGCGCACAAAACGCGAGGTCCGCGCCGCACAAGAGCTGCGCCATAAAACTTTCTTCGCCGATGGGCTGGGTGAATGTGGTTTTGATTCCTGCGAGGAAGATCGCTTCGACGGGTATTGCGACCACCTTCTGGTCATAGACGATTCGTTGGCTGCGGCGGGGGAACAAAGGATAGTTGGCACCTATCGGCTCCTCCGCCAAGACTTGGCGGCCCGGGCTGGCTTCCATTGTTCGCAAAGCGAGTTTGATGTTCAAAGCTTGATAAAACGCCATCCGCACCGACACTTCCTCGAACTCGGCCGCTCCTGCGTCCTGCCGCAATATCGCTCAAAGCGCACCGCCGAACTGCTCTGGCAGGGTATCTGGGCCTATTGCCTCTCGCACTCAATTGACGTCATGTTCGGCTGTGCTTCCTTTGCGGGAACTGTGCCGGCGCGGCATGCCTTGGCGCTGTCATTCCTTTACCATCATGCGCGCGCCATCGGGGAATGGGCGGCCGAGCCAGTTTCAAAATTGGCGGTTCTTGCCGACCTCGTTCCCGCCGAAGCGGTCAATGCCAAACAGGCGCTTTTCGCCATGCCGCCGCTAATCAAGGGATATCTGCGGCTCGGCGCGAAATTCAGCCGCCATGCCGTCATAGACCCCGAATTCGGCACGACCGACATATTGGTCATACTGCGCACAGAAGATATTTCAGAGCGCTATCTCAATCATTACGGCGCGGACGCTGACCGCTTCGTCTAAGTGCTCGCCATAAAAGCCGCCACCGCCGCCATATTCACAATGTCGGAATCCTTCGCTCCAAGCGAGACGATCTGACACGGCTTGTCGAGGCCAACCAGCAGAGGGCCGATGACGGTCGAGCCGCCCAGCTCCTGCAGCATCTTGGTCGAGATTGACGCGGAATGCAGCGCCGGCATGACCAGCACATTGGCAGGACCCGAGAGGCGGCAGAACGGGTATTGCTCCATGGCGCGCGGATTGAGCGCGACGTCGGCGTCCATCTCCCCGTCATATTCAAAATCCACCTTGCGCTTGTCGAGGATTTTCACGGCCTCCTGCACGCGCTCGGCGCGCTCACCGGGCGGATTGCCGAAGGTCGAATAGGCAAGCAGCGCGACGCGCGGCTCATAACCCATGCGCCGCGCCATGCGCGCCGACTCTTCCGCGATGTCGGCGAGTTCAATTGAGGTAGGCATTTCATGCACGGCGGTGTCGGAGACCAGCACCGTCCGGCCCCGGCACAACGCCAGCGAAATGCCCGTGACGGTGTGCCCCGGCTTCTGGTCGATGGCGCGCCTTATGTCTGCGAGCGCGGTGGAATAATTTCGCGTCACGCCCGTCACCATGGCGTCGGCGTCGCCGTGCGCCACCATGCAGGCGGCGAAATGGTTGCGGTCATTGTTGATGAGCCGCTGGCAGTCGCGGAACAGGAAGCCCTTGCGCTGCATCCGCTCATACAGATGATCGGCATAGACAATGTTCTGCTGCGACAGCTGCGCGTTGACGATTGAAAGACCCTTGCGGTTCAGGTCCAGTCCGGCCTTCGCCGCCGTGTCGGCAATGCGCTGCTCGCGGCCCACAAGGATCGCCTCGCCCAAGCCCCTGATTGACATAGGACATTGCGGCGCGCATCACCTGCTCCTCCTCGCCTTCCGCGAACACCATGCGCTTCGGCTGGCGGCGCACCCGGTCATAGATGCGCTGCAAGGTCGAGGCGATGGGATCGCGCCTGGCGGAAAGCTCGCGGGCGTAGAGTTCGAGGTCGGCGATTTGCTTGCGCGCCACGCCCGACGCCATCGCCGCCTTTGCAACGGCAACCGGGATCACCGAAATCAGCCTTGGATCAAACGGCACCGGAATGATGTAGCCGGGTCCGAACTTCGGCCGGTTACCTTGATAAGCCGCCGCGACCTCATCAGGCACGTCCTCGCGCGCCAGTTCCGCAATCGCCTTGGCGGCGGCGATTTTCATGTCCTCATTGATTGTGACGGCCCGCACATCCAGCGCGCCGCGGAAAATGTAGGGGAAGCCCAGCACGTTGTTGACCTGGTTCGGATAGTCCGAGCGTCCGGTGGCGACAATCGCGTCGCTGCGGATGGCGGCGGCTTCTTCCGGCGTTATTTCCGGGTCGGGATTGGCCATGGCGAAGATGATCGGGTTGGGCGCCATGGATCGGATCATCTCATTGGAAAATGCGCCCTTTGCCGACAGGCCAAACACCACATCCGCGCCATTCATCGCATCGGCCAACGACCTTGCATCCGTCGGTGCGGCGTGGGCGGCCTTCCACTGGTTCATGCCCTCGGTGCGGCCCTGATAAATCACGCCTTTCGTGTCGCAGAGCAGCACATTGTCGGCTTTGAACCCCAGCGCCTTGATCAGCTCGATGCAAGCGATGCCCGCCGCGCCCGCGCCGTTGCAGACGAGCTTCGTCGTCTTCATGTCGCGGCCCGTCAGATGCAGCGCGTTGATAAGCCCCGCCGCCGCGATGATAGCCGTGCCGTGCTGGTCGTCGTGGAACACCGGAATGTCCATCAGCTCTCGCAGGCGGCTTTCGATGATGAAACATTCGGGGGCCTTGATGTCCTCAAGATTGATGCCGCCGAACGAAGCGCCGAGATAGCGCACGCAGTTGATGAATTCGTCCGCGTCTTCCGTGTCCACTTCAAGATCGATGGAATCAACATCGGCGAAGCGCTTGAACAGCACCGCCTTGCCCTCCATCACCGGCTTGGAGGCCAGCGCGCCGAGATTGCCCATGCCCAGGATCGCCGTGCCGTTGGAAATGACGGCCACCATGTTGCCCTTGGCCGTGTAGTCATAGGCCTTGGCCGGGTCGTCGGCGATGGCCTGAACCGGCACGGCGACGCCGGGCGAATAGGCCAGCGACAGGTCGCGCTGCGTCGCCATCGGCTTGGTCGGGTTGATCTCCAGCTTGCCGGGACGGCCGCGGGAATGGAACTCCAGCGCTTCTTCAGCTGTGACGGAAGGCGCGGCGCTTTCGGGCGTCTGGCTGGGCATAATGGCGTTTCCCCGTTTGTCTTTGATTTTATGCCAAGGTAGACAGGCGGCGGGCAGGCTGTAAACCCGTTTATCGCGGAAACAGCTTTCAATTATCTCTAAAGAATCAAACCCGGCGGTCAGAGGCGTGGCGATCAGAATCGAACCCAGCGGCGATAAAGGCCCCTCGCCGATGATGGAGCAGTTCATCGAGATCAAATCGGCGAACATGGATTCGCTGCTGTTTTACCGGATGGGCGATTTCTACGAGCTGTTTTTCGACGACGCGGAAACCGCCTCGCGGGCGCTCGGCATCACGCTGACCAAGCGCGGCAAGCATCAGGGTGAGGACATTCCCATGTGCGGCGTGCCGGTGCACGCGGCGGACGATTATCTGTCCAAGCTCATCGCGCTCGGCCACAGGGTGGCCGTCTGCGAGCAGATTGAGGACCCGGCGGAGGCGCGCAAGCGCGGCGGCAAATCCGTGGTCAAGCGCGATGTCGTCCGCCTCGTGACCCCGGGCACAATCACTGAGGAGAAGCTGCTTGAGCCGGGCGAAGCCAGCTATTTCATGGCGCTGGGCCGGATTCGGGGCGCTGGCGGAATGGCGCTGGCGTGGATCGACATTTCCACCGGCATTTTCCGCGTGGCGGAAACCAGTCTGGAGCGCCTCGTGTCCGATGTGCTGCGCATCGATCCGCGCGAACTGATCGTCGCCGAGCCGGTGTTCCACGATCCGGAGTTCAAACAGGCCTTCGACATTCTGGGCCGCATCGTGCGCCCGGAGCCGCCCAGCCTGTTCGACAGCGCCACGGCCGAAAACCGCATCATGCGCTATTACGGCGTCGCGGCGCTGGACGGGTTCGGCACATTCTCCCGCGCCGAAACCGCCGCCATCTCCGGCGCCGTCGCCTATGTCGAAAAGACACAGTTTTCCGAACGCCCGCCTTTGCAGCGCCCGGAGCGCCAGTCAGCGAATTCCGCCCTGTTCATCGACCCGTCCACCCGCGCCAATCTGGAACTGACCCGCACCCTGTCCGGCGAGCGCAATGGCAGCCTCTACCGCGCCATCGACCGCACGCTGACCGGCGGGGGCGCGCGCCTGCTCGGCGAGCGGTTGATGTCGCCGCTGACGGACGCGGAGGCGGTGAACCTGCGGCTGGATTCGGTTTCGTTTCTCATGAGCGAGGACCGTCTGTCCGACCGGCTGCGCGAGCTGTTGAAGCGCGCGCCCGACATGCCGCGCGCCCTGTCGCGCATCGGCCTTGGGCGGGGCGGGCCGCGAGACCTTGATGCGATGCGGCAGGGCATCCAAACGTGCTTCGCAGATTTCCGCACTGTTCGTGGACAAGATTCTGACTGCGGAACTTGCTTCGGCGCTTTCTGATGTTTTGAACTTGCCCAAAGAAATTGAAGCGCATCTCGCCTCGGCGCTCGCCGAAGAACTGCCGCTGCTGAAACGCGACGGCGGGTTTGTCCGCGCCGGATACAATGGCGAACTCGACGAGCTGAAAGCCCTGCGCGACCAGTCGCGGCGGGTGATCGCCGAGATGGAGGGCGAGTTTCAGAACGAGACCGGCATCCGCTCGCTGAAAATCCGCCACAACAATATTCTCGGCTACTATATCGAAGTCACCGCCAACCATGCCGAGACGATGAACGGCACGGACGCGGCGAAGGCGCGGTTCATCCACCGCCAGACCATGGCCAACGCCATGCGCTTCACCACGGTGGAGCTGGCGAAGCTTGAGGAAAAGATCGCCAATGCCGCAGGGCGCGCGCTGGAGATCGAGCTGGCGGTTTTCGAGGCGCTTGCCGCCGAAGTGATCGCGAACGCGGACGCAATCCAGCGCGGCGCGGCGGCGCTGGCGGTGCTGGATGTCTCGCGCGGGCTGGCCGAGCTTGCGGGTGAACAGGGCTATTGCCGCCCGATGGTGGATGGCTCGCTCTCGTTCGACATTGTGCAGGGCCGCCACCCGGTCGTCGAGCAGGCGCTGCGCAAAGCCGCCGCGCAGCCCTTCATCGCCAATGACTGCAGCCTGTCGCCGGAGGGCGAAGCCAACGCCGGGGCGATCTGGCTGATCACCGGGCCTAATATGGGCGGCAAATCGACATTCCTGCGGCAGAACGCGCTGATTGCCATCATGGCGCAGATGGGGTCCTTCGTGCCCGCCGGGTCCGCCCATATCGGCATTGTCGACCGGCTGTTCTCCCGCGTCGGCGCGTCAGACGATCTGGCGCGCGGCCGCTCGACCTTCATGGTCGAAATGGTCGAGACCGCCGCGATCCTCAATCAGGCCAGCGAGCGCTCGCTGGTGATTCTCGATGAGATCGGCCGGGGAACCTCGACCTTTGACGGCCTGTCCATCGCCTGGGCCGCCGTGGAGCATCTGCACGAGGTCAACAGGCCGCGCGCGCTGTTCGCCACGCATTTCCATGAAATGACCGCGCTCTCGTCGAAACTCAGCCGGCTTCACAATGTGACCATGAAGGTGAAGGAATGGGACGGCGAGGTGATTTTCCTGCACGAGGTCGGCAAGGGCGCGGCGGACCGGTCCTATGGCGTGCAGGTCGCCAAACTCGCCGGACTTCCCCCTGCCGTGATCGAGCGCGCCAAGGCGGTGCTGCATCGGCTGGAGGCGGACGGCTCCGCCTCCAAATCGCACAAGCTGATTGACGATCTGCCGCTGTTTTCCGCCGAAGTGCGGCAGGCGCCCAAGGCGGTGAAGAAGGCGGATACGCTGGGCGAGGCGCTAAGTTCCGTGAACCCGGACGACCTTTCGCCCAAGGAGGCGCTGGAACTCATTTACCGGCTGAAGCTTCTTGCAGCGGCGCGATAGACGTATCGCCAGTGTGCAAAACTGGCTATAGAGCCGCAAATCACCGGAACGAACACTTTTAGATGCCGCAGGCCGACCTTCAGCTCGACAAGATCATCGATGTCATGGCGCTTGCCGTGCAGCTTGACGGCATCGGTAAAAAAATCAGCGACGCCGAAAGCGCCGCCGCCCTGCGCCCGCAGGTTATCGATGTTCTGCGCAAGACGCTTGAGGAAGGACGGGCCCGCGCCGAGGCGCTGTTAAGAGAGGATGGCGGCGGCGTGCGCTGCGCCATGCGCCTGTCGCGGCTGATGGATGTCATCATCAGCCTGCTGTTTGATTTCGCCCGCGGGCGCCTGCAGTTTAGCGGCAAAGGCGCGGTGCACGAGCCGATCGCCATCATCGCCGTCGGCGGCTATGGACGCACTACGCTAGCGCCGGGGTCGGATATCGACCTCCTGTTCCTGTTGCCGAACAAGGCCAGCCCAGCCGCGACAAAGACCATTGAATACATCCTCTACGTGCTCTGGGATCTCGGCCTGAAGGTCGGCCATTCAACCCGCAATGTCGATGAGTGCATCCGCCTCGCCCGCGCCGACTTGACCATCCGCACCGCTGTGCTTGAGGCGCGCTTCATCCATGGCGAGCGCAGCCTGTTCGATACATTACAAAAGCGCTTCGACCCGGAAGTGGTGAAGGGCACCGGGCTTGAATTCATCCAGGCCAAGCTTCAGGAGCGCGACGCGCGGCACGAGAAGTCCGGCCAGTCGCGCTACCTGGTGGAGCCCAATATCAAGGACGGCAAGGGCGGCCTGCGCGATCTGCAGACGCTGTTCTGGATCGCCAAATACTACTACCGCGTCGCGACCACGGAAGAATTGGTCGGAAAGGGCGTGTTCTCCAAGGATGAATACCGGCAGTTCCTGAAAGCCGAGGACTTTCTCTGGACCGTGCGCTGTCACATGCATTTCGCCACCGGCAAGGCGGAGGAGCGGCTGTCGTTCGACATCCAGCGCGAGATCGCCTCCCGCCTCGGCTACCGGGCGCAGCCGGGCCTGTCGCCGGTCGAGCGCTTCATGAAACACTATTTTCTGGTCGCCAAAGAGGTCGGCGACCTGACGCGGATTTTCTGCGCGGCGCTTGAGGAGCAGCAGGCGAAATATGTGCCGGGGCTGAACCGGATATTCCAGACTTTCACCCGCCGCAGCCGCGCCATCGACGGGACGAAAGACTTCATCGTCGACAATCAGCGGATCAACATCGCCAATGAAAATGTCTATAAGAGCGATCCGGTCAATCTCATCCGCCTATTCCATATCGCAGACAGCACAGGGCTTGAATATCATCCCGACGCGATGCAGCTGGCGACGCGCTCGCTGACTTTGATCGATCAGCGCCTGCGCGAAAATGCCGAGGCTAACCGTCTCTTCATGGAAATTCTCTGCTCGGCGCGCCAGCCCGAGCTGAACCTGCGCCGGATGAACGAGGCCGGCGTGCTCGGCCGTTTCATTCCGGAGTTCGGCAAAGTCGTGGCGATGATGCAGTTCAACATGTATCATCACTTCACCGTGGACGAGCACCTGATCCGCTGCATCGGCGTGCTGTCCGGCATCGAAAACGGCACGCTCGCCGCTGAGCATCCGCTCACCTATCAGCTGCTGCCCGGGCTGAAGCCGGAGCGGAAACTTCTCTATCTGGCGCTGCTCCTGCACGACATCGCCAAGGGCCGCCCGGAGGACCATTCGCAGGAAGGCGCGAAAATCGCGGAGCGGCTCGGACCCCGCTTCGGCCTGTCGCCGGGCGAAACTGAGATTGTCTCATGGCTCATCCGCGAACACCTGACCATGAGCATGGTCGCCCAGTCGCGCGACCTGAATGACCGCAAAACGATCCTCGACTTTGCTGAAAGAGTGCAGACGCCGGACCGGCTGAAACTGCTCTCTGATTCTCACCGTCTGCGATATCCGCGCCGTTGGCCCCGGCGTGTGGAACGGCTGGAAAGGCGCGCTGCTGCGCACGCTTTTTTCCGAGACCGAACTTTTTCTCACCGGCGGCTTCTCAGAACTGCCGCGCAAGGACCGCACGGAACAGGCCCGCGCCCAGCTGCGCGGGACGCTGACGGGCTGGAGCGATGCGGAGCGCGACGCCTATCTGGCGCTGCCCTATCAAAATTATCTTCTGACCGTCAGCCTCGACGACCAGAAGCGCCATGCCGAGTTCATCCGCGCCGCCGACAAGGACGGTAAAAAGCTGGCGACGATGGTCAAGACCCATGCCTTTGAGGCGATCACTGAAATCACCGTCATGGCGCAGGACCACCCCAAGCTCCTCGCCATCATTTCCGGCTCCTGCGCCTCCGCCGGGGCCAACATTGTCGGCGCGCAGATTTTCACCACCACCGACGGCCGCGCGCTTGACACGATCCTGATCTCCCGCGAGTTCGAGATGGATGCCGACGAGCTGCGCCGCGCCCAGAGCGTCACCAGGCTGATCGAGGACATGCTCTCCGGCAAGACCTATCTGCCGGATGTGATGGCCAAGCGCGTGCGCGTCCGTAAGACCGCAAAGGCGTTCAAGGTCACGCCGCGCGTCGACATCGACAACGCGCTCTCTAACAAATTCACCGTCATCGAGATCGAAGGCCTCGACCGTCCCGGCCTCTTGTCGGAAATCACCGCTGTGATATCGGCGCTGAACCTTGACATCGCCTCCGCCCATATCACGACATTTGGCGAAAAAATCATCGATTCATTTTACGTGACGGACCTGATCGGCCACAAAATCACCCAAGCGGCGCGCGAGACGGCGATCCGCCGAAAGTTGCTTGGCCTGTTTGAAAAATCCGAGCCAGCTTCCTCGTCATGAAAACTACGAAAGTAAGAGCATGAGCCTAGTAAAAAAATTCGCCACAGTCGGCGGCGCGACCCTTGCCAGCCGCATGCTTGGATTCGGACGCGAGGCGTTGATGGCGGCGGTGCTGGGCGCGGGGCCGGTCGCGGACGCGTTCTATGCGGCCTTCCGTTTTCCAAATCTGTTCCGCCGCCTTTTCGCCGAAGGCGCGTTCAACGCCGCCTTTGTGCCGCTGTTCTCAAAAGAGATCGAGGCGAACGGCATAGCGGGCGCGAAAAAATTCTCTGAAGAGGTGATGGGCGTTCTGTTCAGCATTCTTCTGGCGCTGACCATCCTGATGGAGCTTTCGATGCCGTTCCTTGTGCGCACAATTATTGCGCCCGGCTTCGCATCTGATCCGCAGAAGTTTGAAATGACGCGCGCCATGGCGCTCATCATGTTTCCCTATCTCATGTGCATGTCGCTGACGGCGATGATGAGCGGGATACTTAATTCCCTGCACCGCTATTTCGCCGCCGCCATTGCGCCGGTTTTTCTCAATGTCATCCTGATCGGCATCTTGGCGATGGCGTTGTGGCGCGGCAGCGATCCCTATTTCGCCGGCACCATGATGGCGTGGGGCGTTCTTGCCGCCGGCATTCTGCAGCTGCTGATCGTCGCAGTCTCCGTCCGCCTGGCAGGCATTCATTTGCAGTTCCGCCGGCCGGTCATGACGCCCGATGTCAAAAGGTTGTTGATTCTCGCCGCCCCCGCCGCTGTTGCGGGCGGCATCACCCAGATCAATCTCGTCATCGGCCAGATGATCGCCTCCGGCAAGGCTGGGGCGATTTCGGTGCTGCAATATGCCGACCGCGTCTATCAGCTGCCGCTCGGCGTTGTCGGCATTGCCGTCGGCGTCGTGCTGCTGCCGGAGCTGGCGCGGGCGCTGAAAGCCGGGCATAATGTGGAGGCTGGCAACATTCAGAACCGCTCGGTCGAGTTCGCGCTGTTTCTCACTCTGCCTGCGGCGGCGGCTTTGTTTGTTATGTCCGAACCCATTGTGCGCGTCCTGTACGAGCGGGGCGCATTCTCGGCGCAAACCACCTCCGTCGTCGCAGGAACGCTCGCCATCTTTGGCCTCGGCCTGCCTGCCTTCGTGCTGATCAAATGCTTCACGCCCGGCTTCTTCGCCCGCGAGGACACAAAGACGCCAATGCGCTATGCCGGCGTTTCGGCGGCGGTCAACCTGTCGCTGGCACTGAGCCTGTTTCCCGTCATCGCCGAGCGCGGCATTGCGACGGCGGAAGTCGCCGCCGGCTGGTCAAATGCGGCCTTGCTGCTTTTCACCCTGTCGCGGCGCGGCCACTGGAAGATGGACGAGGGCCTGCTCAAACGCGTGCCGAGGCTCATTCTGTCTGCGGTTCTGATGGGCGGCGCCCTGTATCTCGGCGTCCGCCTGCTTTCGCCCCTGCTCACGCCCGACGGCACTTTCCTGCTGCAGGCCTCTGTGCTGTTCGCGCTGATCCTGATCTCGGCTGCGATCTATTTTGGACTGGCCTTTGCAATTGGCGGGGCGGACCGCGCCATGATCCGCCGCAATATCGAGCGCAGCAAAGGCGCGCCGCCAGTCGAGCCGCTGTGAAAAGTTGACCCGCAGAAGCGGCTGGTCCATACGCACCTTCCAAAATCATTCGGCGCACCGGCATCAGCATGACTCAGTTCTCCCCGCTCGTCTTTTCAGGCGTCCAGCCGACCGGCAATCTGCATCTGGGCAATTATCTCGGCGCGATCCGCAAATTTGTCGCGCTTCAGGAGACGAGCGCCTGCATCTACTGCGTCGTGGACATGCACGCCATCACGCTGCCGCAGGACCCTAAGGAATTGGCCAAAAGCACCCGCGAAGTGACGGCGGCGTTTCTGGCGGCGGGCATTGATCCGGCAAAACACATCGTCTTCAACCAGAGCCGCGTGCCGCAGCATGCCGAACTTGCCTGGATATTCAACTGCGTTGCCCGGCTCGGCTGGCTGAACCGCATGACGCAGTTCAAGGATAAGGCCGGCAAGGACCGCGAGAATGCTTCCGTCGGCCTCTACTCCTATCCGAACCTGATGGCCGCCGATATTCTCGTCTACCGCGCCACCCATGTGCCGGTCGGCGACGACCAGAAGCAGCATCTGGAGCTGACCCGCGACATTGCGCAGAAGTTCAACAACGACTTCTCGTCGCGCATCGAGGAGCTTGGCCTCGGCGTTGAGATGCAGATGGGACAGGAGAATGTGAACGGTTATTTCCCGCTGACCGAACCCATCATTGAAGGCCCCGCGACCCGCGTCATGTCTTTGCGCGATGGCACGAAGAAAATGTCAAAATCCGACCCGTCCGACCTGTCGCGCATCAATCTGACGGACGATGCGGACGCGATCTCGAAGAAAATCCGCAAGGCCAAGACCGATGTGGACGCGCTTCCTTCCGAAGCGAAGGGGCTTGAGGGAAGACCGGAGGCCGAAAATCTCGTCGGCATCTACGCCGCGCTCGCCGACAGGAGCCGCGATGACGTGCTCAAGGAATTCGGCGGCAGCCAATTTTCCACTTTCAAACCGGCGCTGGCCGACCTTGCTGTCGCCAAACTCGCGCCCATCGCCGCCGAAATGCGCCGCATCAGCGCCGATGCTGCTTATGTCGATTCGGTATTGAAAGACGGTGGCCAGCGCGCGCGGGCCAAGGCGGAAGTCACCATGCGCGAGGTGAAGCAAATTCTCGGCATGCTGGTTGATTGACCGCGCGCAGCGCTAATGGCAGATTGGCATCATGGTATCACGCCGCCTTTCCCGCGAATCCGGACACCGCCGCAAGTTTCTGGCGATTGTTGACGACACGCCCGAATGCGAGCGCGCCGTGGCCTATGCCTCGCGCCGCGCCCTCTCCACAGGCGGACTGCTGGTGCTGCTTTATGTGATCGAGACGGCGGATTTCCAGCAGTTCATGGGAGTTGAAAAAATCATGCTGGCGGAAGCGCAGGAACGGGCAGCGACTGCGCTGGAGCGGTTTAACGTTTCCCTGCGGGAAATTCCCGGGCTGGACGTCGAACCGGTGATCCGCGAGGGCGCCAAAACCGAGGAAATCCACAGGCTGATCGACACCGACCAGGACATCGCCATTCTGGTGCTGGCGGCCGGCACTGGCAAAGAGGGGCCGGGACCGCTGGTTCAGTCGCTCGCCGGGCGCGGGCCGTCGTTTCCGATACCGGTGACTGTTGTGCCCTTCGATCTGTCCGATGAGGACATCGACGCAGTGGCGTAATCTTCACGCCGCTCTTGTGAGCGCCCCGCCAAAGGCCTATACTTTAGAAACATTCCAGCTTTTGGAGCAAATCCATGTTCATCCAGACCGAAGCCACGCCCAATCCGGCGACGTTGAAATTCCTGCCCGGCAAGGTCGTCCTGAACGAGGGCACCGCCGATTTCCGTGACGAGGATGAGGCTGAGGGCAAGTCGCCGCTCGCCTCGAAACTGTTCGGCATCCCGTCCGTCAACGGCGTCTTCTTCGGCCATGATTTCATCACCGTCACCAAAGCGGACGGCCCGGAATGGCAGCATTTGAAGCCCGCCGTGCTCGGCACGATCATGGAGCATTTCATGTCCGGCGACCCGGTCATGGTCTCCGGCTCGGTGATGACGCCGAAGACGTCGGACGCCGAGTTCTTCGACGAGGGCGACACGGAGATCGTCCTCACCATCAAAGAGCTGCTCGAAACCCGCGTCCGCCCCGCAGTCGCTCAGGACGGCGGCGACATCACGTTCAAGGGTTTCAAGGACGGCACGGTCTTTCTCAACATGAAAGGCTCATGCGCCGGCTGCCCTTCCTCCACCGCGACGCTGAAGCACGGCATCCAGAACCTGCTGAAGCATTTCGTCCCGGAAGTGCGCGAGGTTGAGGCTGTTTAGTCCTATTTGACGATCACTTTCGCCCCAACCGATGCGCGGCTGTAAAGATCGATAATGTCCTGATTGAGCAGGCGGATGCAGCCGGACGACATGGCCTTGCCGATCGACCACCATTCCGGCGTGCCGTGCAGCCGGTAACCTGAATCGCCGCTCTTGTTGAACAGATACATGGCCCGCGCGCCAAGCGGGTTTTTCAGTCCCGGCTCCATGCCGCCGGCAAATTTTGCGAGATCCGGCCGGCGTCCGATCATTTCCTTCGGCGGCGTCCAGGTTGGCCATTCGCGTTTCAGGGCAATGCGCGCCGTGCCGCGCCATTCGAAGCCCTGCTTGCCGACGCCAATGCCGTAGCGCATCGCCTTGCCGTTCGGCATGACGAAGTAAAGCTGCCGCGCACCGGTGTCGACAATGATCGTGCCGGGCTTTTCCTTGCTGCTGTAATCAACCTTCTGGCGCTGATATTTCAGCGGCACCTTGCCCGTCGGGATTGAGGGCAGAGTATACCCCGCATCCGTACGCGCGCCGTAGTTCGCGCCAAGGAAACCGGGGCTCCCCGAGGTCGAACAGCCCGACAGCGCCGCAGCGGCCAGCAATATTCCAGAAAAAAGCAGTTTCCCGCGCATTGTCTTCCCCGCATGGTCCGGTCAGATTGAATGACGGATGTGATAGCGCGCGGGCGGTTAACGGGCGATTAAGCATGTTTGTTAATGAGTTGTAAGGGACTGCCCGGGCTTGAAAATTGGCGCAATGATGCAATGGTGCGCCATGCCCATCATCCTCCCCGAGCGCCCCAACCCCCTGATCGACGGCCGCCAGTCAGAGCGCGCTCTGACCGTGCGGCGCGGCGTGCAGCGGCTGTTATGGTCGTTTGGCCATTCCATGCTCGCCGAAATGCCGCTGACCAGCGGGCGGCGGGCCGACCTGATCGCGCTGACGCCGAAAGGCGAGTTCTGGATTGTCGAAATCAAGTCCTCGATTGAGGATTTCCGGGTGGACAATAAATGGCCGGACTACCGCCAGCACTGCGACCGGCTGTTTTTCGCCACGCTCCCCGATGTGCCGGCCGATATCTTCCCGCAGGAATGCGGCTTCATTCTCTCCGACGGCTATGGCGCGGAAATCATCCGCGAAGCCCCGCACGAGCCGCTGGCCGGCGCGACGCGCAAGGCGCTGACCCTGCGCTATGCAAGACTCGGCGCGAACCGGCTGACGCTGGCGGAGCTGGCGGGCGTGGAGATACCGGATGTGCCGGAGGGGCGGGAGTAATTATTTCGGCGCGCGCTTGGCCAATATCCGCTGCAGAGTCCGCCGGTGCATGTTGAGGCGGCGCGCTGTCTCCGAGACGTTACGCTCGCAGATTTCATAGACGCGCTGTATATGCTCCCAGCGCACGCGGTCGGCCGACATCGGATTTTCCGGCATTTCGGCCTTTTCGCCGCCCTTGCGCGTCAGCGCAATGAACACTTCGTCGGCATCGGCAGGTTTGGCGAGGTAATCCACCGCTCCAAGTTTCACCGCCGTCACGGCGGTTGCGATATTGCCATAGCCGGTAAGAACGATGATTTTACCGTCTGGACGCTTTTCGCGGATGGCTTCGATGATGGTTAAGCCGTTGCCGTCGCCAAGCCGAAGGTCCACCACGGCAAAGGCCGGCGGCGCGGCGCGGGCCGAGGCGACGCCGGTCTCAACGCTGTCGGCGGCGCGCACGTCAAAGCCGCGCGCCTCCATGGCGCGCGACAGGCGCGTCAGAAACGGTTTGTCGTCGTCCACAAGCAAAAGGCTGCGGTCCAAACCGATTTTTTCAAGGTCTATTGTGCTGATTTCTGTCATGATAACTTGATATAGAACACTTGGCAAAAGTTTCCAATGCGCTCATTTATTTGCAGCGTCCAACAGCTTGCGCGGCCAGGTGACGCGGATATAAGCGCCCTCGTTGGGTTTTCCGCTGTTGGAGAATTTCAACAGCGCGCCGGACCTTTCCAGCAGTGTCTTGGTGATGAACAGGCCAAGCCCCAGCCCGCCGCCGCCCTTGCGCTCATGACGGAAACGGCTTTGAGCATAGGGCTCGCCAATCCGGTCGAGAATATCCGGTGGAAATCCCGGCCCATCGTCAAGAATGCTGATAACGATCTCCCCTGCGCTCCAGCTGGTTTCTATGAAGACCCTGAACTTGGCGAAATCCACCGCGTTCTCGACCAGATTGCCGAGCCCGTACGTGATGCCCGGATTGCGCAGCAGGATCGGCTCCGCGCCGGTGCGAAGGCCCGCGATCGTATCGATAGCCACGCCAAAGTTCCGGTGCGGGTCGACGACCTCTTCGATCAGCGAGGTCAGCGGCAGGCGCGTCAGATGATTCTCACTGTCAATCGAGCGGTTGGAGAGGCGTTGCAAAATCTCGCGGCAGCGCGCCGCCTGTGAGCGGATCAGCTCGACATCCTCCTTGTGCGCGTCGCCGTCGCGCATGGCGATGTCCAGCTCTTTGGCGACGAGCGTAATCGTCGCAAGCGGCGTGCCCAGCTCATGCGCCGCCGCCGCCGCCAGTCCATCCAGCGTGTTGATATGCTGCTCGCGCTGCAGCACCAGCTCCGTCGCCGCCAGAGCGCCTGCGAGCAGACGGGCCTCCTCAGCGACGCGCCAGACATAGATCGACGTGAAAATGAGGCTCGCCATAACCGATGTAAGCGTTCCCGCGACCAGGACAAACGGCGTTTCGAGCAATAATCCTTCATACCAGGGCAGCGGCAAGTGAAAGAACGCCAGCAGACTGACGCAGATCATGACAATGGCCGCGAGCGCCGCTGTCAGCCGCATCGGCAAAGAGGTGGCCGAGATGATCGCCGGAACGATCACCAGAATGGCGAACGGATTGGTCATCCCGCCCGTCAGATAAAGCAGGCCCGCCAGCTGCAAAACGTCAAAGGTCAACACCGCAAATGCCGCCAGCGGCGTCAGCCGCGCCGTCTGCGGATAGTGCCAGCCAAGGTAGAGGTTAAGCCAGGCCGCCGCCGCGATCAGCGCCAGGCAGATGCTGACCGGAAACGGAAAACCCAGCCAGTAGGCGACAAACAAAACCGCCGCCGTCTGCCCCGCCACCGCCAGCCAGCGCAGCCGGATCAAAGTCGACAGGCGCAGCCGCTGCGGCAGCGTGCGGTCAAGGATTTCGAGGTCCGTGCTCATTCACCCTCTATGCGGCAAAGTCCGCCGCGCTCCAAGTGCCGCATTGTCACGTGCCGCGCGGCTTGGCCCTCGCGGTCGGCGCGGCGTTTGCCGGATCCTCCGGCCAGACATGTTTCGGATAGCGCCCGCGCATGTCGGCGCGCACATCCGCCCACGATCCGCGCCAGAAGCCGGGCAGGTCGCGCGTCAGCTGGATCGGCCGGTGCGCGGGAGAGAGCAGTTCGAGCAGCAGCGGCACTTTGCCGTTGGCAATGGAGGGATGGGTGGTCAACCCAAACAGCTCCTGCACCCGCACCGAAAGAATGAGGTCCTCGTCCTCATAGCGGATAGGAATGTTCGACCCAGTCGGCACAGTGAAATGCGTTGGCGCATATTCGTCCAACTTTCGCTGAAGATCATAAGGCACAAGCGCACGCAGGCCCTCCGCCAAGGAATGAGCCGACAGTTTCGACAGCTCGCTGATGCCGTTCAGCCAAGGCTTCAGCCACTCGTCCAGCCGGGCCAAGAGCGCCGCATCCGAGACATCCGGCCAAGGGTCGCCCAGTCCCTTGCGCAGCCAAGCGAGACGCTTCGTCAAAACGAGCGCCTCTTTCGGCCACTCTATGACGCCAAGTCCGTGCGCGCGGACCGCCTCAATCATAGCGGTGTCCGCTGCCTCTCCCATCGGCGCGGCGAGCATTTGCTCTTGAATGTTGATGGCGCCGAGCCGCACATGCCTGCGCCGCCGCAGCGCGCGCTTGGCGGTGTCGAAGCTGATAGTCTCCTCAGCTGCCACCATTGCGGTGAGCACGTCCAGGACAGCGGCCTCGGAAACTTCCGCCGCCGCCAATATCCGCATCCGGTCCGCTGTCCCCTGCATGTCGGCGACCACGATCCACGGCTTGCCCGCCAGCGGATGCGCCGGGTCGATCTCTGCCCCGCGCCCGCTGGCGAGCAGAAACTGGCCCAACCTGCCGCGCGCTTTGGAGGCGTGGTCGGGATAGGCAAGCAGGAGAAGCTCTCCTGCGCTGGTCTGTTCCGATTGCCCCTTGGGAAGGTTCGACGCGATATGCCGCGACAGACCACGTGCTGCGTTTGCATTGGGCGAGCGATCACGGCGGAAGTTCGCCCAGCGCAGATCAAGGTCCGCGTCATTGCCGCCCAGCCCGCGCTCGCTCAAAAGCACCGCAAGCTCCGCCGCCTGCGCCGTGTTGCCCGCTTTGACAACCATATGCGCCAGCCGCACCGGCAGCGCCAGTTTCCGCATCGCCTTACCTGTCTCAGTCAGGCGGCCTTCGCCGTCCAGCGCGTCCAGTTCCAGCAGCAGGTTGCGCGCTTCATTCAGCGCCGGAACCGGCGGCGCATCGAGAAATTTCAGCACGCTCAAATCCGTGACGCCAAACTCGGCGGCGTCCAGAACCAGCCCGCTCAAATCCGCTTCCAATATTTCCGGCGGCGTGAAATCCGGCAGCGCCGCGTTCTGCTCCCTGCGCCACAGGCGGATGGCGATTCCCGGCGCGGTGCGTCCCGCCCGCCCGGCGCGCTGGTCCGCCGAAGCCTTCGACACACGCACCGTCTCCAGCCGTGTCAGGCCGGAGGCGGGCTCAAACTTCGGCAGGCGCTGCAGCCCGCTGTCCACGACGATGGTGACGCCGTCAATCGTGATTGACGTCTCGGCTACCGATGTCGCAAGAACCACTTTGCGTTGGCCGGGTTTGGACGGGCGGATGGCGGCATCCTGCTCCTGAATCGACAGCGCGCCATAGAGCGGCGCGATAAGCACATTCTCCGCAACCCGGCCTTTGAGCAGCGTTGCCACGCGGTTGATCTCACGCGTGCCCGGAAGAAACGCCAGAACATCGCCGCTATCATCCATCAGCGCAGCCCGGATTGTCCGCGCCACAGCGTCCTCGGTCTTCTCCTCCGCCCTCCGCTCCTGATGGCGCACGTCCACAGGAAACGCGCGGCCCAGGCTTTCGATCACCGGCGCGCCGTCCAACAGCCGCGCCACCCGCGCCCCGTCCAGCGTCGCCGACATGACCAGAAGCCGCAGATCTGGCCGCAGGCCGGATTTGATGTCAAGCGCCAGCGCCAACCCAAAATCCGCGTCGAGGCTGCGCTCGTGAAACTCGTCGAAAATGACGGCGGCGATTCCTCTCAGCTCCGGATCATCCAGCGCCATGCGCGCAAACACGCCCTCGGTGACAACGAGAATCCGCGTCTTTGAAGACACTTTTGTGTCGAGCCGCATCCGGTAGCCGACAGTCTGCCCGACCTCCTCCCCGAGCAGCTCAGCCATCCGCCGTGCTGCGGCGCGGGCGGCGAGGCGGCGCGGCTCCAAAAGCACGATCATGCCGTCGCCGCGCCAAGACGCGTCTAGCAAGGCCAGCGGCACAAGCGTCGTCTTGCCAGCGCCTGGCGGCGCGACCAGCACAGCGCCGCCGCTTTCGGAAAGAGCAACTTTCAGCGCTTCCAGCCGGTCGGAGACAGGAAGCTTTGGCAGGTTGGGCGTCATCAGCCGATCCGCAGAACTTCGCCGCACGCCGCCTCCGCGTCCGATGGGTCATGCGTCACGAGGATAATTGGCAGGCCGCGCACCTTTGCCTTGTCAAACACCAGCTCGCGCATCTGGCCGCGCAGTTCCATGTCGAGTTTGGAAAATGGCTCGTCGAGCAAGAGCGCGCGCGGTTCGGAAAGCAGCACCCGCGCCAGCGCCACGCGCGCCTTCTGCCCGCCGGAAAGCGAATCCGGGTCGCGGTCGTAAAAGCCGCCAAGCCCGATATTCTCCAACGCGAACTCACACCGCTGCCGCCGAGGCTGCCTGCCCCTGAACTGCGCCGACAGCGCAAACGCCAGATTGCCGCCAACCGACATGTGCGGGAACAGCAGCGGGTCCTGAAACAGAATGCCCGCATGGCGCTCCTGCGGCGGAAGGTCGGTCAAGATTTTTCCATCAGAAATCACCCGGCCGGACACGGTGAAAACCGGATCAAGAAATCCGCCGATGAATGCCAGCAGCGACGACTTGCCGGAACCCGACGGGCCCATGATGGTCAGCACTTCGCCTTTTGGCACATGCGCATCCACCGACAGCAGCGTCTTGCCACTTAGCGCGATTTCCACATTCTCGAGGATCAGACCGTCTGCCATTTCACGCCTTCTGAGATTAATGTCTCATGGCGCGGCGGTTGGCAAAAAGCAACGCGGGGATTGCCGATGCGATCAGGAACATCATGAACGGCAGCAGCGTCTGCAGGAACGCATACACGCCGATGACACGCCTGTTGCCGCCGGACGCCAGCGCGACGGCCTCGGTGGTGATGGTCGGGAGCCTGCCGGCGCCAATCAGAACCGTCGGCAGATAGAGCCCAATGGACACAGCAAACCCAACCGCCAGCGCCGTCAGAATGGGCCTCAGAAGCATGGCGAGCCGCACCTTCCAGAACACATCCCAGCGCGAGCGGCCAAGCCCGAAGGCAATGCTCTCCAAACGCGTGTCAAAGCCGCGCCACGGGTCCGAGAGCGACAGGAAAACATAGGGCAGCACAAAGATGAGATGGCTGAAGACCAGCAGCGGCAGCGTGATGGATAGTTGCGAGCCGAGCACAAGCAATTGCAGTCCGAACAGGAAAGAGGCCTGCGGCACAATCAGCGGCGCGTAGAGGAGGAATTGCCCCGCATTCATTTCCCGGCCCTTTTCGCCTGCACGGTGCAGGACCAGAATGACAAAAACCAGCGAGATGACGGCCGAGAGAACTGCGGCGGCAAGGCTCGTCGCCAGCGGCCCTCCCAGCTGCGGCAGCGCCGCCAACCATGATTTCAGTGTGAGCCCTGTCGGGAAGGCGTCCGGAAACTGCCAAAGCCCGGCGACTGACCACAGCGCCAGAAGCGCCAGCCCCGCGAGATTAAACAGCGCGACAAGTCCGGCAACGCCAAGCGCCAGCTTCTGTGCCAGACCGTCGCGCGCGTAACGCCTGCCGGTGCCGCATTCGGCGTGCAGACACAGGCCGCCGAGCCGCTCCAGTCCGAGCCACAGCGCCACTGAAACCAGTGTGACGATCACAAGCAGCACCGCACCCGCCGACGCGGCAAAGCGCATCGACAGGTCCGGATCATTCATCCAGCCAACCAGCCGCATCCCGAGCGTCGCCGGATTGGTCGGCCCGAGAATGGCCGCCACATCGACGACGCTCACCGAAAAGGCCAGCACCGCGAACACCGGCAGCCGCATGCGCCGGTAAAGCTGCGGCCAGACGCCCAGCAGAAATCCCGCCAGACGCCCATAGCCGAACGAGGCGATCAGCTGCCGGCTTTCAAAAGCTTTCACCTGTCCCCGCGCCGCCAGCGCCATGAGCAAGAGGAACGGCACTTCCTTCAGAACCAGCCCGGCTGTCAGCGACAGCCCCCAAGGATCATTCGGAATGAGAATATCCGGCGGCCGCATCCAGCCCGTCAGCTCCGGTGAGACGAGCCGCACCAGAAATCCGGACGGTGAAAACAGAAACAGAAACCCAAACGCCGCCGCCGCATGCGGCACGGCAAGCAGCGGCGAGATGAGCCGCGTCAGCCATGTGAACATTTTGCTGCCGCCGCCGACGGCAATGGCGGCGATCACGATGGCGATTGAAAATAAAGTTGCCGCAATGCCGGTGGACAGCGAGACGAACACTGACGGCCAGATGCCGGGCTCGGCGAACAGCATGTGGAAGCCGTCAAGATTTAAGTGGCTGCCGCCGAGCGCTGGAAAATAGCCAAAGGCCGGGATGAGGGTCCCGACGAAGCCCGCAACGATCGGGCCCGCCAAGAGAAGAACAACAATAGAGGGAGACGCGGCGGACGCGAGTTGAAGCGCGCGGTCCCGCCGGGTCATTTAGTTCGCCGCGCCGTAGCGCCGCTTCCATTCGGTCTCCACCCGCTCCATCCAGCTCGGATGCGGCTCGTCGAGCGCTTTGCCGAGCTCCTCGGGCTTCAGCGTCGCGATGCCAAGGTCGAGCGAAGCGAAGGCGGCCTTGTCCGAATCCGGCAGGGCATTGATGTTCAAGACGGTCGGGTCGCCCCAGATTTTCGGGTCCTGCTTGCGCGCCTGCGCTTCCGGCGAAATCAGGAAATCGGCTGTGACCAGCGCGCCCGCCTTGGCATTGGCATTGTAGGGAATGCCGACGAAATGCGTGTTGCCAAGCGTGCCGCCCGGAAAGGTGAAGGAGCGTACGCTGTCCGGCAATTCGCCCGCCGCAATGCCCGCCGTCGCGTCCGCCGGGTTGAAGGCGAAGGTGATGTCCAGTTCGCCATCATTCATCAGCCGCTTCATATCCGGATAGTTTTTCGGATATGTCTTGCCCTGCCGCCAGAGGTTTGGGTGCAGTTTGTCGAGCAGCGCGAACATCGGCGCGGTCTCTTCCGCAAATTTGGCCTCATCGACGGGCAGCAGCAGCTTGCTCTTGTCGGCGATGGTCTCGCTCAGCACCTGCTTCAAAAACGATGAGCCGATGAAATCCGGCGGCTGCGGATAGGAAAAGCGCCCGGGGTTCTTCGCCGCCCACTCAATCAGGTCAGCCGATGATTTCGGCAGGCTCTCCGGCTTGGTGCGGGCGCTGTCGTAAAAGAACACCAGCTTGGCCATGCCCCACGGCGATTCCAATCCTTCAACCGGAATGGTGAAATCCGTGCGGATGGTCGGCTTGTTGGCGGCGTCGACAAACTGCCAGTTCGGCAGCTTCTCGGCCCAGTTCGGCGAGAACAAGAGGTTCTGTTTCTTCATCGAGGCGAAGTTTTCGCCATTGATCCAGATCAGGTCAACCGACCCGCCCTCATTCTTGCCGGCGGCTTTCTCGGCGACAACTTTGGCGACCGCATTGGCCGTGTCGTCGAGCTTCACATGCACCAGCTTGACGCCATAGCGCTTCTCCAGCTCGCTCCCGGCCCAGGCGATATAGGCGTTGATATTCTCCGCCCCGCCCCAGGCGTTCCAATAAACCGTCTCGCCCTTGGCGTCCTCCAGCACCGACGGCCCAGTTGGACGGATCGGGGTCGGCGGCGAGCGCAGTTGGAGGGAAGGCCGAGGAGAAGCCCGGCGGCGATGAGGAGTTTTTTCACGGACCATTTCCTGTTTTGATTGTTGCGCCGGTTGACCATGCAGGGCGCGGAGGGTCAACCGCGCGCTGAGCACAATTGATTGTGAAGCACCTGTGAGCCGGGCTGGTCAGAATTCGTCAACTCATTGGCGTTATGATTCCGCTAACCATAAGGGCCAAGCACATGCAGGAAACGCCGACAGACTCACATCAATCACCCGCGCCGAACTTGTCTCCTCGCTCAGCCATGCGCTGGATATGACCGAAGGCCAGCCGGAGGGCCATGGCGTGCGCTGCGCCTGGATCGGGCTGAACATCGGGCGCGAGGCCGGCTTGGAGGATGCGGAGCTTGCCGACCTCTATTACACGCTGCTGCTCAAAGACATTGGCTGCTCGTCCAACGCGGCGCGCATCTGCCAGCTCTATCTCGCCGATGATTTGACCTTCAAGCGCGACATCAAATCAGTCAACGACTCGCTGCCGCAGATATTGCGCTTTGTCCTGTCGCACACCGGCATGAAGGCCGGCATGTCCGAGCGCTTCCGCTCCCTGCTCACCATTGTCACGCAAGGCGGCCAGATTTCGCGTGAGCTGATCGAGACCCGCTGCCAGCGCGGCGCCGAAATTGTCCGGCAGATGCGCTTTCCGGAGGAAGTGGCGCGCGGCATTCTGGACCTTGACGAACATTGGGACGGCAGCGGCAAGCCGGTCGGCTTTGCGGGCGAGGCCATCTCGCCCTTTTCCCGCATCGCGCTGATCGCCCAGGTGGTCGATGTCTTCCACACCGGCGCCGGCAAAGAGGCGGCGATGAAGGAAGTGCGCGACCGGTCGGGCACCTGGTTCGAACCCTTTCTCGCGCAGGCCTTTGAGCGCGCCGCCGCCAACTCCGCCTTCTGGCGGGTCCTCGCCTCGCGCGGCCTGCAGCAGACCATAATTGAGCTCGCGCCCGAACAGGGCGGCGAGCAAGTGGACGAGGACTATCTCGACGAAGTCGCCGCCGCCTTCGCGCAGGTGGTCGATTCCAAAAGCCCTTACACCGCCGGCCATTCCGACCGCGTCGCGCTGTTCACCGACATGATCGCCGAGGAGCTTGGGCTTTCACCGGACAAGCGCCGGTTCCTCAAACGCGCCGCGCTGCTGCATGATCTCGGCAAGCTCGGCGTCTCCAACCAGATCCTCGACAAGCCGGGCAAGCTGACCGAGGAGGAATGGCAGTCGGTGCGCCGCCATCCAGGCGCAGAGCCGGATGATCCTGTCGCGCATATCAGCCTTTCAGGAACTTGCCCGCATCGCGGGCGACCACCACGAGCGGCTCGACGGCAAAGGCTATCCGCGCGGCATAGCGGGCGATGAAATTTCGCCTCGAAACCCGCATCATCACCTGCGCCGACATTTTCGACGCGCTCACCGCCGAGCGGCCCTACCGGGGCGCGATGAATGTCGGAAAGGCGCTGGAAATCATGCGCGCCGATGTCGGGACGGCGATAGACGGCAGGTGTTTTGCCGCGCTCGAAAGCGGCATGGCGCGGCTGGAGAAGGCGGCGGCCTAGACGAGCGTGCGCGGCCCCGGCCCCTCCGCCGCCCTGCGGTCGCCTTCATTGTAGAGTTTGCACTTGGCCAGCGACAGGCAGCCGCAGCCGATGCAGCCGTCGAGATTGTCGCGCAGCCTAGTCATCACCGCAATCCGGCGGTCGAGCTCCGTCCGGATGCTCTTGCTGAGCTTTGTCCAGTCAGCCTGGTCAGGCGTTCTCCCCTCCGGCAGCGATGCGAGCATCTTTCGGATTTCGGCAATCGAAAAGCCCAGCCGCTGCGTGATCAAAACGAAGGACAGCCGCCTTATATCTGTGCGGACGAACCGCCGCTGACCCGCCCGGCTGCGTTCGGGCGCGACCAGCCCCTGCTCCTCATAGTAGCGGATGGCCGAGACGGCGAGGCCCGTCCTTGCTGCCACTTGTCCAATCGAAATCAGCATCGGAAGCGGCATGAAAAATGTCCTTGACCTCAAGTATGGTTGAGGGATTACACACTTGTCTCCCGACAAAAGCAACCAAGGAGACTGATATGGAAACGCGCCTTGAACATGTGAACCTGACCGTCGCCGACCCACAGGTTCTGGCCGATTTCCTCTGCCGCGTCTTTGACTGGACCATCCGCTGGCAGGGCAGCGCCATCCATGGCGGGCACACTGTGCATGTCGGCGGCAAGGACAGCTACCTCGCCATCTATGGCGGCCGGCCGGGCGTCAATACTGACAGATCCTTCCGACAGCTATTCAGCCCGGCTTGGACTGAACCATCTTGGCATTGTGGTGAGCGAATCTTGAGGCAGCCGAACTGAAGGTGAAGGCGGAAGGCTTCACGCCGCATTCGCACGCGGACTATGAGCCGGGACGGCGGTTTTATTTTGATGGACCTGAAGGGCTGGAGATTGAGGTGGTGAGCTATAGTTGAAACGGCAGCCTGAACGTCTTGAACAGACACTCAGTCCCGCGTTGCTCCGATCCGGATTAACTCGGCGTTTAAGGCCGCATGATCCATCGCAGCAATCGGCAGCACAATAAACGCCAAGATGCGGTTTTTCATCTGCCGGTAAGCCTCGTCAAACGCGAGCCGCTTCTCTGCTTCATTCCCCTCCGCCGCCGGGTCAGGAATGCCCCAGTGCGCGCTCGCAGGATGGCCAAGCCAGACCGGGCAGGCTTCGTTCGCCGCATTGTCGCAGACCGTGAAGATGAAATCGAACTCCGGCGCGCCGGGTAATGCGAACTCGTCCCAGCTCTTCGAGCGCAGCCCGCCAATATCATGACCGAGATGCCGCAACAGGTCGAGCGACATCGGATGCACCACGCCCTTCGGCTGCGACCCGGCGGACCATGCCCTGAAATTCGGCGCGCCAATCTCGTTCAGGATCGCCTCCGCGAGGATCGAGCGGGCGGAATTGCCGGTGCACAGGAACAGGACATTGTAAACGCGCTTTGGCATGGCGTCCTCCAAGTAAAGGTGAGGCGGCGCTAGAGGGAATTCATGACAGCGGGATGACAATCAGCGTTTCGTCACCCGCATCGGCAGCCCGCCCTGCGGCTGCGTCGTCAGCTTCTGCACCGGCCATGGCTGGAACCCGTCCACCAGGTCAAACCGGTGCGCCTTCATCAGGCAGGCCAGCGCGATGACGCCTTCCTGCATGGCGAAGCTCATGCCGATGCAGATGCGCGGCCCAAGGCCGAACGGGATATATTGATATCGGTCAAGCTTCTCGCGGTTTTCGGGCAGGAAGCGCGACGGCTTGAAGGCGTTGGGGTCGTCCCACAGCAGATTGTGCCGGTGGATCAGCCAGGGCAGCATGACGCAGACCGTGCCTTTCTTGATTTTCAGATCGCCAAACGCATCATCCTCAATCGCCATCCGGTGCAGCGCCGGGGCGGGCGGATAGAGCCGCATCGCCTCGTCAAAGGCGGCGCGGGTGAAGGGCAGCTTGTCGAGCCATGTCTGCGCTTCGCCAAGCGTGTCCCATGCAAGGTCAATCTCGGTCTCCACCTTGGCGCGCTCCTCCGGGGCCTGTGACAGCAGATACAGCGTCCAGCCCAGCGCCCGCGCCGTGGTCTCGTGGCCGGCGCCGATGAAGGTGATGATATTGTCCTCAATCTCGCCCCGCGTCAGGCCTTCCGGGCCTTCGGTTTTCAGGAGCAGGGAAAGGAAGTCATTCGGCGCGGAAGCCGGGTCTTTGGCCAGCTTAGCTTTGCGCATCTCCACCGTGTCCGCCACAATTTTCCGGAAAAACGCCAGCGCCTTGCGGCCCCTGATCTGCGTGAAGCGCGGCAGGAAGGCCGGCGCGCCGATCAGGTCAAACGGGTCCACCCGCCCCATCGTTTCAAACAGCACCTCGACCTGATGCGCAAAGTCCGCCGGGTCGCCGGCGATCTCGCCGGAAAACAGCGTGCGCGCCAGAATATCGTAAGTCAGCAGCGTCATTTCATGCGCCATATCCACCGGCGCATCGCTTGGCGTCTCATAGCGCTGAATGAAATCTTCGGTCGCCTGCCGCATATTCTGCGCAAAGCCGAAAATATGCCTCGGCGTGAACACCGGCGCCATCGCCTTGCGCGAGCGCTTCCAGATGTCGCCCTCCGCCGTCAACAGCCCGTCGCGCAGGATCGGCCTCAGTATCCGCTGGCGGATCGGGGCCATGACGTAGTTTTTGACATTGTCCACCATGATGTGGCGCACCAGCCCCGGATCATTGGCGATCAGCGTCTCCACGCCAAACGAGCGCACCGTCATATGCGGCTCGTTGTAAGATGGCACGCCCCAGATTTCGAGCGGATTGCGGTAGGCGGTGAAGATCAGATCCAGCGTGCCGATCGGCTTTTCGCGCGGCTTCGGCGCGGGCGGAATGAAGGGTTTCGGCTTGGCATCCATGATCGCGCCCCTGTTATCCGGCTATTTAGGGGCTTCGATGCCCAAACGTCGAGATTGAAGCGCTGAAATATCGGCGAAATGCGGCGTTTTGGCCCGCTGAAATTGGTCAAACGCATGGTTTCAGGCTAGAGATATCGACCTTCAATCCAAGTGATTCGGGCATGGATTTTCCGTGCCCATTCAACAGGAACTCAAAGATTTTTGCATGACGGACATTCCCCAAAACGGCCCACAGGACGACGCTTTCGATCCCGAGGAATATGGCGCGGATTCCATCAAGGTGCTCAAGGGCCTCGACGCGGTGCGCAAGCGGCCCGGCATGTATATCGGCGACACCGATGACGGGTCGGGCCTGCACCACATGGTCTATGAGGTCGTGGACAACGCCATTGACGAGGCGCTCGCGGGACACGCCGATCTGGTCACCGTGACGCTGAATTCAGACGGCTCCTGCACCGTCACCGACAATGGCCGCGGCATTCCGACCGACATGCATGAGGAGGGCGTCTCCGCCGCCGAAGTCATCATGACGCAGCTGCATGCGGGCGGCAAGTTCGACCAGAATTCCTACAAGGTCTCCGGCGGCCTGCACGGCGTCGGCGTCTCAGTGGTCAACGCGCTGTCGGTGCAGCTGAAGCTGAAAATCGCCCGGCGCGGCGACTGGCACGAGATGAGCTTCACGCACGGCGTGGCCGACGCGCCGCTGAAAGTCACTGGCAAGGCGGGCGATTACACCGGCACCGAGGTGACGTTCCTGCCCTCGACCGACACCTTCACCAAGGTCGAGTTCGACTATGCGACGCTCGAGCACCGCCTGCGCGAACTGGCGTTTCTCAATTCCGGCGTGCGCATCGTTCTGACCGACAAGCGCCATGCCGACGAAGTGAAGACCGAGCTGATGTATGAAGGCGGGCTTGAAGCCTTCGTGCGCTATCTCGACCGCTCGAAAAAGCCGCTTGTTTCCTCGCCGATCGCGCTGAAAAGCGAGAGGGACGGCATCACGGTTGAAGTCGCCATGTGGTGGAATGACAGCTACCATGAAAACGTCCTCTGCTTCACCAACAACATCCCGCAGCGCGACGGCGGCACGCATCTGGCCGGTTACCGCGGCGGGCTGACGCGGCAGATCACCGGCTATGCGGATAAGTCGGGACTTACCAAGAAGGAAAAGGTGACGCTGACCGGCGACGATTGCCGCGAGGGGCTGACCTGCGTTCTTTCGGTGAAAGTTCCGGACCCGAAATTCTCCTCGCAGACCAAGGACAAGCTCGTCTCCTCCGAAGTGCGCCCCGTCGTCGAAAGCCTGGTCAACGACGCGCTCGGCACCTGGCTGGAGGAGCATCCCGCGGAGGCAAAAGTGCTGGTCGGCAAAGTGATCGAAGCCGCCGCCGCGCGCGAGGCCGCCCGCAAGGCGCGCGACCTGACCCGCCGCAAGGGTGTCTTGGACATTTCCTCGCTGCCCGGCAAGCTGGCCGACTGTCAGGAGCGCGATCCCGCCAAATCGGAAATCTTCATCGTCGAAGGTGATTCCGCCGGCGGCTCGGCCAAGGGCGGCCGTTCGCGGCAGAACCAGGCGATCCTGCCGCTGCGCGGCAAAATCCTCAATGTCGAGCGCGCCCGTTTTGACCGCATGCTCGGCTCCGAGCAGATCGGCACGCTGATCATGGCTTTGGGCGCGGGCATCGGCAAGGACGAGTTCAATATCGAAAAGATGCGCTACCACAAGATCATCATCATGACCGATGCCGACGTCGACGGCGCCCATATCCGCACGCTGCTTTTGACGTTCTTCTTCCGCCAGATGCCGGAGGTGATCGAGCGCGGCTATCTCTACATCGCGCAGCCGCCGCTCTATAAAGTCTCGCGCGGCAAGAGCTTCCAATATGTCAAGAACGAGGCGGCGCTTGAGGATTACCTGATCGAGACCGGCATTGAGGACGCCGTGCTGACGCTGTCCACCGGCGAGCAGCGCACCGGCCGCGACCTGCGCGCACTGCTGAACGAGTCGCTGACTTTGCGTTCGCTCATCAATGGATTGCACACCCGCTATAACCGCGCCGTTGTCGAACAGGCCGCTATTTCAGGCGCGCTGACGCCGGAAGTCACCGGCGACGAAGCCCGCGCCGCCCCCGCCATCGCGGACGTCTCCCGCCGCCTCGACGCGATCGCTGAAGAGTCCGAAAAAGGCTGGACCGGCATGGTTCCCGAAAGCGGCGGCTTACGCTTCGAGCGCATGGTGCGCGGCGTCAAGGAGCTGGCGCATCTCGACATGGGCCTTCTCGGCTCCGCCGACGCCCGCGCCATAGACCGCGCCGCGCAGAAACTCCGCGACGTCTTCGCCGCCTCGCCCGTCTTGAAGCGCCGCGACGCGAGCGAAAGCATCTCCGGCCCCATCGCCTTGTTGGAAGCCGTCTTCGCCGCCGGCCGCAAGGGCCTCTCGCTGCAGCGCTACAAAGGCCTCGGCGAAATGGACGCCTCGCAGCTCTGGGAAACCACCCTCGACCCCTCCGCCCGCTCGCTCCTGCAAGTCAAAAACACCGAAGCCACCGACGCCGACGAACTCTTCTCGCGGCTGATGGGCGAGGAAGTCGAGCCGCGGCGGGAGTTTATCCAGGACAATGCGCTGAATGTGGCGAATTTGGATGTTTGAGGCCGGAACTTCCCGTCCATCAATCCCGTTAAAATTCATTAAGAGACTGGCTAGCAATTGCAGAACATATCAGGTACATGAAATTTGATGCCTTACGATCCAAAAGCCGTTGCAAACGCCGCCCTTGATGTTGCGGATGCGATGGGGCTTGGATTGTCGAATCTATCTTTGAACAAGGTAGTGTTTTTTTCCCATGCACATTTTTTGACGAAGCTTGACATGCCGCTTGTCAATCAAAGCTTCGAAGCTTGGAAATTTGGACCCGTTCTTTCGGACATATATCACACATTCAAATTTGCTGGAGACGATCAAATTACGTCGAGAGCCGAATTTTTCGACTTCAGGACTGGGAAAAAATTGGTAGCCAAATGCCAATTTTCAAATTTAGAGGCATCGGTATTTCACGAATTAATTGGTTTTTACGGGCGAATACCTGCATCTAAGCTGGTAGAAATGTCACACATCGACGGCGGGCCTTGGGAAGTTGCATGGAATCATGATACACTTTCCAATCCCGGAATGTTAATATCCGATTCTGCCATCAGGAGCTTTTTCCAAACTCCTTGGCTCTCTAAAGGAGGCGTAATTGGCCGAGCTTAAGTTACCAACGTTGCAGCATTTTTCAACTTTTTGCGGTGGCACTGTTGAAGAAATCGTTGGACGCATTGCATTTAAGAATGGTGGCGGGTTTGGCATTAGCTATACTCAGTTGAGAGAAAAGCATCTGTCAGATATTTTTAACTTGGGTTCGTCAGTCGAGCAAGTGCGAAAATGCTGTGACAAAATCAAATTTGAAAAAAACCGAAAAGCAAATATTGGTGCGCTTGATGCCTTGGCTCAATATTTGCGGTCAAACACAAACAAGTTTGCTGTCCCAGTTGAGAGAAAATACTATCCAATCGGCAGAAACTTGCTGGTGCCAGTTAACCCGCCGTTTGTGCTTTCTGACGGACAGTGGCCTAAATTGCTTTGGCCAAGCTTTTGGAAAACACCTGGGCGATTGGACGGTGTTCCGGGCGCGGTATTCGGAACGATTTTGGACAGGGTGTTCTTTTCCAGGCCAGATTTCGCGGGCGTGGAATTAGAATTTTTGGATATGTCGTCGCTGAACGGTAAGGGCGCGCGTAGCTTGCGAGTTTATAAAAAGGGACATTTCCCAGTCTTGGGCGACGATGAGTTGAGGCAAGAATTGGACAAGTTCGTTGAGGCGTATTTCATACAAAAATCTACAATCACTTTGACCGCGATTCGCAAGGAACCAACAGTTTCGGGCCCAATTCGTGAGCTGCCCTTGTTCAAAGATTTTTCTTGAGTATTTAGAAACACACACCGAAACCCTCATCCTGAGGAGCCCCCAGCGTGCGCATCTCGAAGGACGAGGTTTTGCGCTCCATGGCCGATCCTTCGAGACGCCGCTTCGCGGCTCCTCAGGATGAGGTCGGCGGGCTCCAACTTGTGAGTTGCAAACTCCCGCCCTAACACCCAAATGAACTGCCCCGGGCTGGGCGAATCAAACATGAAGTCAATTGCAAACAAAATGCTGCTGGCCGTTTGCGGCATGGCCGTTATCGTTGGCATCCCGTACGTGGCGACTTTTAACCAGCAACTCAAGCTGGTCTCGCAAAGCTATGGCACCGTCGTTGGCGGGGAGTTTTATCCAGTCGGCAAATGGGATGCCCATAGGGCGCCTAAGATCAGAGTGCGCACCGATTCCGGCCGCGAGCTGCTCTTCGGTCATGAATTTCCTTATCCAGCAAAGAATGGCGATCGCGTCACAGTCAAAGTTTGGAAGCGGGCGTTTTTTGGATACAAGACAACTTACGAGAAAGTTGTGCCAATCCAGTCCAACTGAGATGAACCGAAAGGCAGCCCGCCATGCCCGCCCCTACATCGCCCTCATCCACAAATCCCCCACCAGCCACGGCGTCTCCTTCCCCGATCTCCCCGGCATAATCACCGCCGCCGACACGTTGGACGAGGCATTGCGCCGGGCGGCGGCGGTGCTCGCTTTTGCGTTCGAGGATTGGACGCCGCCCGCGCCGCGCGGGCTGGATGAGCTGCGGCTGGACGCGGAGTTTGTGGAATGGAGCGAGGACGCCATTGTTGCGGTTGTGCGGCCAGAGAATGGGTTTGCCGGAGAGGGATGGCTCGCGCCGAGGTCCCGGTTGCGGTGCGGGGCCGCCGTTTCTGCAGGATGAAATTTCATGAACCGCGCGACACTGGATTGGGCGACGGCCGGACCTCTCGACGAAGCGGCCCGCATGCCGTAGGCTATTTCAACTGCGCCGCCGCACAGGGCAATTCAGGTCTCACATGGATCAGGGTCTCTTTGAGTTTGACCGCAGGATAAGCGCAGCAGCGGGCGCAAACGCAGTGTGGGCGGCGCTGTGCGATTATGCCTCTTTGGTCGCCGGCCACAAGCTGTTTACGGTGATGGTGGTTGACTTGGGGGCCGGGCTGGCGCGCCGGGTGTTTTCCGATCACCCGGCTGCATATCCCGTCTCCGGCGCCAAGCCGATTCGCCGGGACAGCTGGTTCGACATTGTTCATGGTCAGAGGCGCAGTTTTGTCGCCAACACACTTGACGACATCGCCAAAGTGTTTCCGGACTTTGAGCTTATCGGCTCGCTGGGCTGCGGGTCGGTGCTCAACCTGCCAATCATCGTGGAAGGTGAGCTGGCCGCGACAATCAATATTCTGAACGCCGAACACTATTACACCGATGAGCGCATTGACGAACTTGAATCGAAACTCAAGCTGCCCGGCAAACTATGCTACGCTCTGGCGGCGCGTTTTGAGACGGAGCTCCTCGTGGAAGCGTCGGGTGAAGCCAGTTAGAGAGACAATGAGCGCACAGCACACAGAAAGAGAAAGCGCCATTGGCACTGCGGCAAAGCGGGCAGGGGGGTTCGCCGTCAGCCTGTTTCTCACCTTTCTCGGTCTGACGGGAGTGACTTTTTTAATTAGCCGGCTGACACGCATCGATCCAGTGCTGGCCATTATCGGCGACAAAGCGAGCCAGGAGGTATATGACAAGACATTCATCGCGCTTGGCCTCGACCAGCCGCTGATTATCCAATACGGTGCTTACCTCAAAAAGCTCCTGAGCGGCGACTTCGGCGTGTCGGTGCTGACCTCACAGCCGGTGCTGACCGATCTCCTGCATGTGTTTCCCGCCACATTCGAACTTTCGACTCTGGCGACTTTGATCGGCGTGCTGATCGGTGTTCCAGCGGGCGTGTGGGCGGCGGCGCGCAAGGGCTTATGGCCCGATCATGTGGTGCGGGTCGTCTGCCTGTTCGGCTATTCCATTCCGGTGTTCTGGCTCGGCCTTGTGGGTCTGTTTGTGTTTTACGGCAAGCTGGGCTGGGTTGCGGGCACCGGGCGTCTCGACATCGCCTTTGAGGACATCGTGACCAACCGCACCGGCGTCCTTCTCATCGATGCGGCGGTGGAGGGAGAATGGGATATTTTCTGGAACGCCTTCAGCCATCTGATTTTGCCAGCCGGGATATTGGCCTATTTCTCGCTGGCCTATATCGCGCGGATGACGCGTAGCTTCATGATCGACCAGCTCAGCCAGGAATATGTCACCGCCGCGCGCGTCAAGGGCCGCTCATACTGGGGGGCGGTCTGGCGGCATGCCTTTCCCAATATCATGGTGCCGCTCATCACCGTCATTGGCCTCAGCTACGCCTCGCTGCTGGAAGGCGCGGTGTTGACGGAAACCGTGTTCGCCTGGCCCGGACTTGGCCAATATATCACGCGGGCGCTGTTCAACAGCGACCTCAACGCAGTGCTGGGCGGAACGGTTCTGGTCGGGACCATTTTCATCGGCGTCAATCTGTTCTGCGACTTTCTCTACAAAGTGTTTGACCCAAGGCTGCGCGGCGCATGACACAAATGGATAATCAGAGCTTTCGCCAATGGCTGCTCAGCGAAGCGCCTGCCTCGCCGCGGCAGGCTTTGCTGGGCAATGTTTACCGCGGGTTCCGCGCCGTCATCTCAAACCCCGCGGCGCTGACGGGCCTGGTGATCATTATCCTGCTCGTGCTCATGGCGGCATTCGCTCCTTTGCTTGCGGGCGGCATCTCGCCTCTGGCGCAGGACCTGCCCAACCGCCTTGCCGCGCCGGATGCGGCGCATTGGTTTGGCACGGATGAGCTTGGACGCGACATCTATGCGCGCACGCTCCACGGCGCGCGCGTGACGCTCACCATTGTCGCGCTCGTGTCGGTCATCGTCGCCCCGGTCGGACTCGCCGTCGGGACGCTCGCCGGTTATCTCGGCGGCTGGGTTGACGCTCTCCTCATGCGCGTCACCGATATTTTTCTGGCGTTTCCGCGCCTTGTGCTGGCGCTGGCTTTCGCGGCCTCATTGGGACCCGGCATTGAGAACGCCGTCATTGCCATTTCGCTGACGGCCTGGCCGCCCTATGCCCGCATCGCGCGGGCCGAGACAGTGACGATCGCCAAAAGCGATTTCATCGCCGCCGTCATCATGCAGGGCGCGTCAACCTGGCGCATTCTGTTCAAGCACATTGTGCCGCTCTGCCTGTCGTCGCTGATTGTGCGCCTGACGCTCGACATGGCGGGCATCATTCTCACGGCCGCCGGCCTTGGCTTTCTCGGCCTTGGCGCGCAGCCGCCGGCGGCGGAGTGGGGGGCG